>NZ_JBIWFZ010000004.1:0-155681 GCF_044763325.1 Streptomyces sp. NPDC096136
CCCATCTCACCTTCCGTGTCCGCCCCGAGCCTCTCGGGTGCGTGACCCGGGCCACTCCCGCCCGCCCGGGCGAAGGAAACGGGTGCGTCGAACGCGGCTTTCCGGGTCGCCCGGCGCAGCGCCCGCAGCAGGGTGCTGCCGAGCGTGAGGGTCAGGACGACCGTCAGCGCGGCCCGCCCCAGGTCCCAGCCCAGCGAGGTCGCCAGGCAGTAGGCGAGGAAGCGGGCGAGGTTCTCCGGCACCGGGTCGCCCGGATGGAAGGAGACCCCCTGGCCCATGCCCTGGAGCAGGACCCAGCCCTGGAGGTTCATGACCGTCCCGTACGCGAACGAGCCCAGGAACCCGTACGCCGCGAGCATCGCCAGCTCCGCCCGCCCCCGGATCCCCGTCGCCCCGGGCAGCAGCCCGGCGCCCAGCGAGAACCAGCCCAGGGCCAGCATCTGGAACGGCATCCACGGCCCCACCCCACCCGTGAGCAGGGCGGACGCGAACATCGTGACGGCTCCGAGGACGAAGCCGAAGCCGGGGCCGAGGACGCGGCCGCTGAGCACCATCAGGAAGAACATGGGCTCCAGGCCGGCCGTGCCCGCGCCCAGCGGGCGCAGCGCGGCCCCGACGGCGGCGAGCACGCCGAGCATCGCCACCGCCTTGGCGTCCATCCCGTTGTCGGCGATCGTCGCGACGACGACGGCCACGAGGAGGGGGAGCAGCGCGGCGAAGAGCCAGGGGGCGTCCTGGGAGTGGGCCAGGCCCGACCGGGCGTCCGCGAGCAGGGGCCAGCCGAAGGCGGCGATGCCGATCAGGGTGACGAGGACCAGGGCCGCGGCGGCGCGGGGGCCGATGCGGACGGGGTGGGTGCGGGCGTGGGGGTGGGTGCGGGGGCGGGTGCTCATGGCGTGGGCTCCTCCGCGGTCTCCTTCGCGGTCTCCGTGGAGTTCAGGGCCGCGGCCACCTGGGGGACCGTGAGCCAGTGGTCCGGGGCCAGGATCTTGGCCACTTGCGGGGCGAAGGCGGGGGAGGACACCACGACCTCGGCCGTCGGCCCGTCCGCGACGATCTCGCCGCCCGCCAGGATGACGACGCGGTGGGCCAGCTCTGCGGCGAGCTCCACGTCGTGGGTGGCGAGGACGATGGCGTGGCCGTCGGCGGCCAGGGCGCGCAGGGTCTCGACGAGGCGGGCCTTGGCGGCGTAGTCCAGGCCGCGGGTGGGCTCGTCGAGGAGGAGCAGGGCGGGGCGGCCGGTCAGGACCAGGGCGAGGGCGAGCGTGAGGCGCTGGCCCTCGGACAGGTCCCGGGGGTGGGTGCCGTCCGGTACGTCGGGCAGCAGGGCGCTGACCAGGGCGCGGCAGGTCCCGGGTGCGGCCCCGGCGTCGGCGTCGGCCGCGGCGCACTCGGCGGCGACGGTGTCGGCGTAGAGGAGGTCTCGGGGCTCCTGCGGGACCAGGCCGACCCGGCGGACCATCTCCGCGGGCGGGGTGCGGTGGGGGGCGAGGCCGCCGACCGCCACCTGGCCGGTGGTGGGCGCGAGGGTGCCGGTGAGGGCGGCGAGGAGGGTGGACTTGCCGGCGCCGTTGCGGCCCATGAGGGCGATGGTCTCGCCGGGGGCGACGGTGAGGTCGATGTCGTGGAGGACCTCGGCGCGGGCGCGGCGGATGCCGAGGTGGGTGGCGGTGGCCGCGGGGGCGGCGGTGGCCGCGGTGGCGGCGGGGCTGCTGGTGGGCGTGGGGGTGGTGGGCGTCGTGCCGGCCGGCCGGCGCCGGGTGAGGCGGGCCAGCAGGCCGGGGCGGGGGGTCGGTGCGGTGGGTGCCGCTGCGCGGAGCCGCTCCCCGCCCCGCCCTTCCGCCGTTCCCCGGGGCGCTGCCCCGGATCCCCGCGCCTCAAGCGCCGGCGGGGCTGGAAGGGTGCGGGGCGCTGCCCCGGACCCCGTTTCGGGGGCTCCGCCCCCGGACCCCCGCGCCTCAGACGCCGGCGGGGCTGGATGAGCCCCGAGCACCGGCGGGGCCGGAAGAGCCTCAAGCGCCGGTGGGGCTGTATCTGTGGCTGCCGGGGCCCGGCCGGACAGGCGGGCGCGGAGGGGGGCGGCCGCGCGGCGGGCGTCGCGGATCGAGAGGGGGAGGGGGGTCCAGCCCGCCAGGCGGCCCAGGGAGACCACCGGGGGGTGGACCGGGGAGACGGCCATGATGTCGGACGGGGTGCCCAGGACGGGGGGCTCGCCGGGGGCCGGGAGGAGCAGGACGCGGTCGGCGTACTGGACGACCCGCTCCAGGCGGTGCTCGGCCATCAGGACCGTCGTGCCCAGGTCGTGGACCAGGCGCTGGAGCACGGCCAGGACCTCCTCCGCCGCCGCCGGGTCCAGCGCGGAGGTGGGCTCGTCCAGGACCAGCACCTTCGGGTGCGTCGTCAGGACCGAGCCGATCGCCACCCGCTGCTGCTGGCCGCCGGAGAGGGTCGCGATCGGGCGGTCGCGCAGCTCGTTCAGGCCGAGCAGGTCGAGGGTCTCCTCCACCCGGCGGCGCATCACCGCGGGCGCCAGGCCCAGCGACTCCATGCCGTAGGCCAGCTCGTCCTCGACCACGTCCGTCACGAAGTGGGCCGACGGATCCTGTCCGACCGTGCCCACCACGTCCGCGAGCTCGCGCGGCCGGTGCGTCCGCGTGTCGCGCCCGGCGACCGTCACCCGGCCCCGCAGCGTGCCGCCCGTGAAGTGCGGGACCAGCCCGGACACGGCCCCGAGCAGGGTCGACTTGCCGACGCCCGACGGGCCCACGAGCAGGGTCAGCTCCCCCTCCGGGAGGGTGAAGTCCGCGTCGCGGAGGGACGGGTGCGCGGCGCCGTCGTACGTCACCGAGACCTGGTCGAAGCGGATCAACGGGACGGCTCCTTGGAAGAGGGGGAGGGTACGGGGGCCACGAACGCCGGGAGCAGGCCGATCAGGACCGCCGCCGCCGGCCACAGCGGCAGGCCCGGCGCCACCAGCGGGACCACGCCCGGCCGCAGCCCCTCGGGGTCCACCGACCCGGCGTGGACGAGGAGGGCCGCCACCGCCGCCCCCGACCCGGCGACCAGCCAGGCGCGCACCCCCCACCGGTCGGGCCGGTAACGGGTGCGGATGCTGCGCCGCCCGCCCAGCCGCAGCCCCGCGAGGGCCAGGGCCAGGCCGATGCCGAGCAGGGGCAGCCCGAACGCGGCGCCCTCGGCCGCGAGGAGCCCGTAGGTGCCCGCGCACATGCCGAGCAGCCCGCCCAGCGTGAGGGCGCTGGTGGTGTGCCGCACGGCCCGCGGGACCTGCGCCGTACGCCCGTACCCGCGGGCGTCCATCGAGGCGGCGACGGCCACCGAGCGCTCCAGCGCGCCCTCCAGCACCGGCAGCCCGATCTGGAGGACGGCCCGCACCCCGCCCGTGGGACGGCCGCGCAGCCGGCGTGCGGTCCGCAGCCGGGCCACGTCCGCGACCATGTTCGGCGCGAAGGTCATGGCGACGACCACGGCCACGCCCGCCTCGTACAGGGCGGCGGGCAGCGACTTCAGCAGCCGTGACGGACTGGCGAGGGCGTTCGCCGCGCCGACGCAGATCAGCAGGGTCGCCAGCTTCGCCCCGTCGTAGAACGCGAAGACCAGCTGCTCGGCGGTGACCCGGCCGCCGAGGCGGATGCCCTGCGCCCACGCCGGCAGCGGCAGCTCCGGCAGCGTGAACAGGGTGTGCGCGCCGGGGACCGGGGAGCCCAGCAGCACGGAGAACAGCAGCCGCAGTCCGACGACGAACAGCCCGAGCTTGACGAAGGCCCCGTACGAGCGCGCCCAGGGCGCCTCGGTGCGGCGGGCCGCGACCACGTACCCGGCGACGCCGACGACCAGCCCGAGCAGCAGCGGGTTGGTCGTCCGGGAGGCGGCGGTGGCCAGCCCGAGGGCCCACAGCCACCAGGCACCCGCGTGCAGGGCGTTGCTCCGGCGGGCCTCGGGAGCCCGCCAGGGCCGTTCCTTCGTGTACGCGGCCCCGCGCGGCCCCCGGCCGGCCCCGTCGGCCCCGACGACCCCGCCGGAACCGGCCCGCGGCGGCGGTACGACCGCGGCCTGCGGGCCGTGCGGGCCGTGCGGGCCACGGGGGCCGCGGGTCCCGCGCGGGGTCCCGCCGGGTGCTCCCGGCTCCGCGGCGTCCGTCATCGCCGGCGGCGGCGGGACTGCCAGACGGCCGCCGCGCCCAGGGCGGCGACCGCCGCCGCGCCCACGACCAGCCCGGCCGAGGGGCCGGAGCCCCCGCCCGGGGAGTGCGCGGGGGCGGAGGAGGCGGAGGGCACCGGAGCGGACGCCTTCGCCTCCGCGTCGGCGATCGGCTCGCCGCAGCCCGACTTCGGATAGCCGGAGATCGCGCACAGCAGCGCCGCGCCGTTGTAGCGCAGCGGCTTCGCCACCGACGCCAGGGCCTCCGCCGCCGTGGCGTCCGGGGCCACCTGGGCGCAGGCCGTGCGCGGGGCGTCCTGCGGCGGGGCGTCGCCGGCGGGCGCGTCCTCGGCCACCCCGAAGTCGACGACGAGGGCCACCCGCTTCCTGCCCTCCGCGGCCGGGGTCCCGCCGCAGACGGCCTCGAAGTCGGCGGCGGCGCGGGGCCGGGCGGCCTCGGCGGCCGCGTCCTTGCTCACCGAGAAGCGGAAGCCGAGCGTGGCGCCGTCCGCGGGCCGGGCCGTCGAGGGGCCCTCGGTCGCGTACCCCCAGGTCCCGCCCGAGCCCTGCCAGAACGACCAGTAGCGGTAGCCCGCCGCCAGGGCGGGGGAGGCCGCGAACAGGGTCAGCAGCAGGCCCAGGGCGGCCAGCAGGCCGACCGCGGCCCGCGAACGGCGGCGGCTCACAGCTCGTTCTTCTTGCGGCGGCCGCTCAGCAGGATGCCGATGCCCATGCCGGCCGCGGCGCCCGCGCCGATGATCCACCACAGGCTCTGGCCGCCCGAGCCGCTCCCGTCCTTCTTGTTCTCCACCTTCTGCGCCTCGGCGTCCGGCTGCTGCGGGGCCGGGCCCGTCGCGTTCAGCGCCGCCACCAGGTCGACGCCGCCGAAGGCCTTCGGGTCGGCGCCCGTGGCGTGGGCGGTCAGGACCAGGGTGGCCAGGGCGGCCGGGTTGCGGTTGGACCAGGACGCCGAGTTGTTCTTCAGCCACTCCAGCGCGCCGGAGGCGGCCTGCCGGTGGCCGGCCGCGGCCAGGGCGATCACGGCGTCGGCGGTGTTGCCGGTGTCGGGGGTCGGCTGGTCGGCGCCCGGGGTGACGGCGGTCAGGTGGCCGTCCTTCTTCAGGGCCTCCGCCAGGTAGCCGGCGGCGGCCTGGGCGGCGCCCGCCGGGTCGGCGGCGCCGGCCGGGCAGGCCAGCGTGGCGGCGGGGGTGTCCGTGGCGGCGGGCTCGACGAGGATGCCCTTGCCCAGGCCCGCCAGGGCCGCCGCGGCGGTGGCGTCGGCGTTGGCGGGGAGCTTGCCGTCGGCCGGCTGGTACCCGAAGGCGCCCCGGTCCCCGGCGGGCTCGGCGGAGCAGCCCAGCTGGAAGGCGAGCAGGCCGTCGTAGGCGGACTTCCCGGCCTTCGACTTCACCTCGGCCGGCTTCTCGCCCGCCACCGCGAGCGCGCTGATCACGATCGAGGTGGAGCTGCCCTCGCTGGGGGAGCCGGGGGCGAAGGCCCAGCCGCCGTCCTCGTTCTGGACGGACTTCAGCCAGTCGGTGGCCTTCTTGACCTGCGCGTCCTTGCCGCCGAGCGCCTTCAGGGCCTGTACGGCGACGGCGGTGGCGTTCGTGTCGTACACGGTCGTCGCGTCACAGGCCTTCGTCGCGTCGGCGCGGAACGAGGCGAAGCCGCCGTTCGCGCACTGCTGGCCGGTCAGCCAGTCGACGGCCTGCGGGGCGGGCTTCTCGCCGACCGTCTGCTGGGCGAGCAGTGCGAGGGACTGGCGCCACACCCCGTCGTACGAGGGGTCGGCCTTGCCGAAGAGGCCCGACGGGACGACCGGCGGCGCGGAGGGGGCGGGCGGCGGCGTGTCGGCGAGGGCTGCGGGGGCGGCGCCCACGCAGAGCACGGCGGAGGCGGCGAGCGCGGCGGCGCTGCGGCGGACGTTCATGGCGGGGCGGGTGCCTCTCGTGCGGGGAGCGGGAGACGGGCACGCGCGGGCACCGGGCTCCGGCTCCGTTTACCTCGACGGTGCCGGCCGCCGGAGGCCCCGGCGGCACGAGCCGCGCACTTCCGGTACGGGGCATTCCGGCTTCCCGCCCCGCGTGCTGCGGGCCGGGTCACGGTTGCGGGTCAGCGCCGGATTCGCACCGGCTTCCCCCCGTACGGAGGTGTGGACGACGGCCTCACTCTACCGGCCCGTACCCCGCGGGCCCCGGGGCACCGGGCCTCCGCGGCCCCGGCGGGGCCGCGGCCGGGCTGCGGGCTGTGGCCGGGCGGCGGGCCGTGGCAGGGCGGCGGGCCGCGCCGCTCACACCGCCCGGTACGCCACCGGGTCGCTCCCGGGCACCGCCTCCGCCCGGCCCTGTTTCACCAGCCGCCGCAGATGGGCTTCCGCTTCCGAGACGGCGATGTTCCGGGAGCCGTACGGGATCTGCTCCCAGGGCCGGTTCCACTCCATCCGCTCCGCCAGCGCCCACGGGGTCAGGGGCTCGGCCAGCAGCAGCCGCCGCAGCCCGGTCAGCCGCTCCTCGTGGTGCGCCAGGAGCTCCCGTACGCGGGCGGGGGCGTCGGTGAAGGCGTGCTGGTGCGCCGGGAGCACCTCGGCGGGCTCCAGGCGCCCGACGCGTTCGAGGGAGTCGAGGTAGTCGCCCAGGGGGTCGGTGGCCCGGGTGTCCTCAGGAGCCTCGTACAGGCCGATGTGCGGGGAGATCCCGGGCAGCAGGTGGTCGCCGGAGAAGAGGCGGCCGTTGCCGGGCAGCCGCGCGGGGTGGGCCTCCTCCAGGTGCAGGCAGACGTGGCCGGGGGTGTGTCCCGGGGTCCAGATCGCCCGCAGCCGGCGCCCGGCCAGCGGCAGCAGCTCGCCGGGGACGATCTCCCGGTCGGGGACGGCGGCCCGCAGCCCGGGCAGGGTCCGCATCCGGCCGCTCTCCCGGGCCGCCCGCAGCGGGGCGAGGTGGGCCTCGGGGGCTCCGGCGGCGGCCAGCTTCCCGCTCATGTAGTCGAACCAGACGCCCGGCTCGGCCGAGCGGGTCCGCAGCACCACCTCGGTGTCGGCGGCGTGCATGGCGATCCACGCCCCGGAGGCCTCCCGGACCTTCCCGGACAGGCCGTGGTGGTCGGGGTGGTGGTGGGTGATGACCACGCCGTGCACGTCGCCGACGGCGAGACCGAGCGCGTCGAGCCCGGCGGCGAGGGCGTCCCAGGAGCCGGGGTCGTCCCAGCCGGTGTCGACGAGGACCGGGCCCGAGCCGGTGTCGAGGACGTGGACGAGGGTGTGCCCGAGGGGGTTGTCGGGGATGGGGACCTTGATGCCCCAGACGCCCCCGCCGTGGTCGGTGACCGGTGACATGACCTCTGACATGGGGGCTCCCTGGCTGACTCGGTCCCGCTCCGATGAGAACACGTTCCATTGGTAGCCCAAGTCGACCATGTGGCGGCCGTTCTGACCAGCCGTCGGATCTTCCGGCGCCCCCGTCCGCACCGTGGACTCCTGGAACTAGAACTGGTATCAGTTCTGCGACATCGGTGAGATCGTGCGCAGCCCCTGGAGGCATCGGACATGACCGAGCTCGTGGAACACGGACAACTGTTCATCGGCGGGGAATGGACCGATCCGCTGGGCACCGGCACCATCCGGGTCGTCTCCCCCCACACCGAGCAGGTCATCGGCAGCGTCCCGCACGCCACCGAGGCCGACGTCGACCGGGCCGTCTTTGCCGCCCGCAAGGCCTTCGACGAGGGCCCCTGGCCCCGGCTCACCCTGGACGAGCGCATCGCCGTCGTCTCCCGCATCAAGGACGCCATCACCGTCCGGCACGAGGAGATAGCCCGCTCCATCAGCGCCCAGAACGGCTCCCCGTACTCCTGGAGCGTCCTCGCCCAGGCCCTCGGCACGATGATGGTCTACGACGCCGCCATCACCGTCGCCCGCGACTACCCGTACGAGGAACGCCGCCAGGGCGCCCTCGGCCCCATCCTCGTGCGCCGCGAACCGGTCGGGGTCGTCGCCGCCGTCATCCCCTGGAACGTCCCGCAGTTCGTGGCCGCCGCGAAGCTCGCCCCGGCGCTGCTCACCGGCTCCTCGGTCATCCTCAAGCCCTCGCCGGAAGCCCCGCTGGACTCCTTCATCCTGGCCGACATCGCCCGGGAGGCCGGGCTGCCCGAGGGCGTGCTGTCGGTCCTGCCCGCCGACCGCGAGGTCAGCGAGTACCTGGTCGGACACCCCGGCATCGACAAGGTCGCCTTCACCGGCTCCGTCGCGGCCGGCAGGCGGGTGATGGAGGTCGCCGCCCGCAACCTGACCCGGGTCACCCTCGAACTCGGCGGCAAGTCCGCCGCCGTGATCCTGCCCGACGCCGACCTGGAGTCCGCCGTCGCCGGGATCGTCCCCGCCGCCTGGATGAACAACGGCCAGGCCTGCGTGGCCCAGACCCGGATCCTCGCCCCGCGCAGCCGCTACGGGGAGGTGGCCGAGGCCCTCGCGGCGGCGGCCGGCGCCCTCGTCGTCGGCGACCCCCTCGACCCGGCGACCCAGGTCGGCCCGCTCGTCGCCCGGCGCCAGCAGCAGCGCTCCCTCGACTACATCCGCATCGGCCAGGAGGAGGGCGCCAAGATCCTCGCCGGCGGCGGCCGCCCGGCGGGCCTGGAACGCGGCTGGTACGTCGAACCCACCCTGTTCGGCGACGTCGACAACACGATGCGGATCGCCCGCGAGGAGATCTTCGGCCCGGTGGTCTGCCTGATCCCCTACGGGGACGAGGCGGAGGCCGTACGCATCGCCAACGACTCCGAGTTCGGCCTCAGCGGCAGCGTCTGGACCGCCGACACCGGCCACGGCGTCGACTTCGCCCGCCGCATCCGCACCGGCACCTTCAACGTCAACACCTTCAGCCTGGACATGCTCGGCCCGTTCGGCGGCTACAAGAACAGCGGCGTGGGACGGGAGTTCGGACCGGAGGGGCTCGGCGAGTACCTGGAGCACAAGATGATCCACCTGCCGGCGGGCTCCTGATGGGCGACCGCTGGCAGGTGGAGGTGGACCGGGGCGTCTGCATCGGCTCGGGCATGTGCGTGAACCACGCCCCGGACGCCTTCACCCTCGACGCGGCCCGCCAGTCCCACCCCCGCTCCCCGGAGACGGACGCCAACGAACCCACCCTCACGGCGGCGGAGGGCTGCCCGGTGGAGGCCATCCTGATCACCCTGGCGGCCACCGGGGAGCCGGTGTTCCCGCCGGAGGACTGAGCCCGGTCGGGCCGGAGCCGACCGGCTCCGGTCCGGCCCGACACGCACGGCCCGACACGCCCCGCCCGACATGCCCGGACGAAATATCGCATCTCGCTAACTTGTCGCATCATCCACTTCCACCGCTCCGGAAGAAGACCGATGCGCCAGCCCGCCCCCACCACCGCGCGCGCACGCGCCGCGTGGTGGCCCCTGGTCCTGACCGCGCTCCTCCTGGCCTGGGCCCTTCCCCCCGCCCCGGCCCGGGCCGCCCCCCAGCCCCAGCCCCGGCCGAACCACGACCGCCACCACGCGGACCACCACAAGCACCGCCACCACCCCCGGCTGTCCCAGCAGGCGAAGGCGGGCCGCTACGGCGGCGGGGGAGAGGCCATCGGCACCCTCCGCAGCTGGCCGACCATCGACTGGTCCGGCCAGACCGTGCTCCGCGAGTTCAAGCTGCGCACCCTCACCCCGCACACCGAGATCTGGGTCCCCACCGGCGACCTGCGCGTGGACACCGAGGACTGCGCCACCTCCAACGCCGACGACCTGGTCATCACCGACCCGCAACTGCGCTACCTGGGCGAACAGTTCGAGCGGGTGATCCGCCCCCGCGAGGCCGAGGTCTTCGGCGTCCCCAGGCCCCGCGACGGCAGCCGCGCCAAGCCGGAACTCCTCGACCCGGGCATCCCGGCGGACGCCTGGCGCGGCAGGGGCGACCGCGTCGTCGTCCTCGTCGACAACATGGCCGCCGGCGGGCAGTTCATCAGCGACGACGTCGAGGCGGTGGACCGCAACCTCCTCATCGTCCAGGCCGCGGGCTGGAAGACCATGCTCGGAGCCGAGCCGGCCGACCTGGGCGGGACCCCGTGCCGCATCTGGGAGGGCTTCCCGATGCCGCACTACATCGAGGGCCTGCTCGCGCACGAGTACAACCACGTGCTCTGGTACAGCAGGGCGAAGGACGCCCAGAGCGCCACCTGGGCCGTCGAGGGCGTCGCCGAATGGGCCAGATGGCTGGTCGGCTACGACGACCGCAGGCAGGACGCCCTGAAGAACCTCAAGATCGGCTGCTTCCAGGGCCGCCAGCGGGCCATGTTCCCCGCCGGCTACACCGACGCGTACAACGACCGCAACGGCGGCCCGGAGAACTCCCTCACCATCTGGGGCGACCCCGGCCAGAGCGTGCTGTGCGACTACGGGGCCGCCGAGGTCATGATCCACACCCTCGCCGAACGGTACGGGCACGGCTTCGTCAGGGACTTCCTCTACGAGGGCGACGGCTCCGGCTTCGAACGCCTCACCAGGGTCCTCGCCCGCCGCGGCGCCCACGAGGACGCCTTCGCGCTCCTGCGCGACTGGTCCGCCACCGCGGCCCTCGACGGCATCCTCGACGACGGGGCCGAACTCACCGGCGCCGACCCCCGCCGCTTCCGGGCGAAGCCGCTCCACTCCACGATCAACCCCGACACCCCCTTCGCCTCCGCACGGCCCGGAGCCCCCACCAACGGCGCCGACTTCGTCCGCCTGCGCGACGGCGCCGGTACGTACCTCCCCGCCGGCGCGCTGAAGTCCCTGACCTTCGACGCTCCCGCCGTGTACCCGACCCGCCCGGTGGAGTGGACCGCCGAGCCGGACGGCCACGCCGCGGGCGACCCCGCCCTCTACTCCGGCCCCGTGAACGACGAGGTCAACCTCGACCGCAGCATCGTCCGCCCGATCACCGTCGACCCGGCCGACCCCACCCTCTCCTTCGACGCCCGCTGGGACATCGAGCCCGGCTACGACCTCGGCGTGGTCCAGGTGTCCACCGACGGCGGCGCGACCTTCACCTCGCGCAAGAGCGCGGGCATGGCCACCAGCCTGAACACCGACGCCGAGGGCGACGTCCTCGGCCTGCTGCCCGGCTTCAACGGCGACTCCGGCGGCTGGACCCACCAGAGCATCGACCTCTCCGACCTCGCGGGCCGGACCGTACTCGTGGCCTTCCGCTACCGGGCGGACTCCTTCACCACCGACCCGGGCCTGTGGATCGACAACATCGCATCCGGCCCGACCCTGATCTCCGACGGGTCCTCCCTCACCGGCTGGCAGACGATCAGCGACCACCAGATCCGGAAGATCCCCGGCATCAGCCTGCGCCTCGTCGCCTATACCGACGACCACGCGCGGGCCTGGACCGCCGACGTCCCCCTGGACGCCGACCACCACGCGGCCCTCGACGAACGCCGCCTGCGCCGCCTCCTCGGCACACGGGCGAGGACGGTCTTCGCGATCGTCGACCACTACGAACCCACCGAGACGATCAAGTCCGCCGCCCCCTACCGCCTCACCGTCAACGGCACCCTCCAGCCGGGCGGCAGCTGACCGGAGCCCCGGCTTTCCTCCCGGCGGTGACCGGAGGATCGTAGGAGGTGTGACCGGTAGGCATCGCCACTGGGAGGTGCGTCATGCGCAAGGTCATGGACTGCAGGGAGTACCCCAGCGAGATCGGGTGCACCCTGACGATCATCGGCGAGGAGGACGAGGTCATGGGCGCGGCCGTCCAGCACGCGGTCGCCGTGCACGGCGAGGAGGACACCCAGGAGTTCCGCGACGCGCTGCGCGGCATGCTGAAGCCCGAGGTGACCTCAGGGGTGTGACGGCCGGACGAGTTCCTCCAGTGCCGCGCGCGCGGTGAAGGACTCGAAGAGGGCCAGCGACGGCCCCTGCGCGGAGGCCAGGACGCCGTAGTACTCGGGCACGAGGGAGAGGTCCCCCCAGGGCTCCTCGACGTGTGCCCGCACCAGGAGCCGCCCTGATCCCGTGGACCGGATCCACGGGATCAGGACGCAGTCGGCCAGCGCGGGGTCGATGAGCCCGGGGCCGTCGAGCGCAAGGGTGTCCGGCCGCTCGACCAGTTCCAGTCCCGCCGGGAGCCCGTCACCGGGACATGCGAGGAGCCGCCCGGCGACGGCCTGCCGCATCCCCCACGCCTCCGCCACCACGGACAGCTCCGCCCGGCTGTCCTCGCCGATCCGCACCCGGTGCCGCAGGAGGGCGTCCACCAGGTACTCGACGCCCGCCTCCTGCTCACCGACCTCCCAGCACGTCCGCACCTCTTCGGCGTCGGCGTCGGGCAGCAGGGCGGCGAAACGGTCCCAGACCTCGGCTTCATCGATCATCCGCAGAGGCTAACGACACCCACCGACACCGCCGGGAAAAACGGGGTGCGCGCACGCCTTCCCCTTGCGAGGCTGCGCCGGTGAACCGCGAACAGATGTCCAAGATCGCCCATACCCACCACCCCATCAAATCCCCCCTGGACGACGAATCCGTGAGCCGCCTCCTGGCCCACGCCCTCCCGAACGGCGACGAACGCGTCCTCGACCTCGGCTGCGGCGGCGGCGAATGGCTCCTGCGCGCCCTGACGACCCACCCGCGCCTGCGGGCCGAAGGCGTGGACATCTCCGAGTCCGACCTGGCGGAGGCCCGCCGGAAGGCCGTCGGCCTCGGCCTCGACGACCGGCTGGCCCTCCACTGCCGCAAGGCCGAGGAGTTCTCCGCCCCCCACCGCTTCGACCTGGTCCTGTGCATCGGCTCCACCCACGCCCTCGGCGGCCTGCTCCCCACCCTCGAAGCCGCCCGCGACCACCTGGCCCCCGGCGGCCGCGTCCTGGTCGGCGACGGCATCTGGGAACGCGAACCCTCCCCGGAGGCGGTGGAGGTGCTGGGCGACTTCGCCGACCTCCCCACCACCATCGAGCGCGTCACCGCCGCCGGCTGGACCCCCGTCCAGGGCCACGTCAGCACCCGCCGGGAGCTGGACGACTACGAGTGGGCGAACTGGGGCACCCTGGCCTCCTGGGCCCTGGACCACCCCGCCCACCCGGACGGCCCCGAGGTCCTCGCCTGGGCCACGGCCCGCCGCACGGAATGGCTCCGCACCTACCGCGACACCTGGGGCTTCGCCACCCTCCTGCTCCGCCCCACCCCGGCCTGACCCGCGGGCGGTGGCAAACCGCCGCCGCCCGACAACCCGATCAGGACGTTTCCGGGGCCGTCAGGTCGATCAGGCGGCACACCGTCTCGATGTCTATCTTCACCTGCGCGATGGACGCCCGCCCCGAGAGCCAGGTGATCAGGGCCGAGTGCCAGGTGTGTTCGATGACGCGGACCGCCGAGAGCTGTTCGGGTGTCGGCGGGGCGTCCAGGCCCATCGCGTCGAGGATGATGGCCGTGGTCAGCCGGGAGACCGTGTCCACCTCCGGGCTCACGCTGCGGTCCGCGAACGTCAGGGCGCGGACCATGGCGTCCGCCAGGTGCGGCTCCCGCTGGAGCGCCCGGAACGCGCGCATCAGGGTCTCCGCGACCCGTTCCGCCGGCTCCTCGCCCGCCGGGGGCCGCTTGCGCAGGGTGGTGTGCATGTGCTGGAGCTGGTCCTGCATGGTCGCGACGAGCAGGTGCACCTTGGACGGGAAGTACCGGTACAGCGTGCCCAGCGCGACCTGCGACGACTCCGCGACCTCCCGCATCTGCACGGCGTCGAAGCCGCCCCGGCTGGCCAGCTGCGCGCTCGCGTGCAGGATCCGGCGGCGGCGCGCCTCCTGGCGCTCCGTCAAGGGAGGGGACGCCGGCCCGGTCGTGGTCGCCGGTGTCGTGACGGCCTTCGCTTCCGTTCTCATCTGTCCCGTTCCTGGCGTTCCGTGTCGTTGCGGGGCTGGCTTCCGGGACCCATCCGAAACGGGACCCATCCGAAACGGGACCCGTCCACGGGCCCGGAACGGGACCCGTTCCGCCCCCGTGGCAGACGCTCCGGAAGCCAGCATGTCAGGCCTCGCGCCGGGCGTCCGAGCCGTGGCGCGAATCACCTGCTCCGCCTCTTACGGTGTGGTTTCCGGCCGGTAGATTCAATGGTCTTCGACGGATCAAGTCTGAAACTTGTTCTACATTATCCGAGCGGTTACGCTCCGGCGACAGCGCAGGGAGAAGGGGGCCGAGAGTGACCGCAGAGGCCATGGTGACGAGCCCTTTCGCGGGTTCCGCCACCGACGGCGAACGGCCGTTGCGCATCGCACTGCTCACCTATAAGGGGAACCCGTTCTGCGGCGGCCAGGGCGTCTACGTCCGGCACCTCTCCCGCGAGCTCGTGAAGCTCGGACACTCCGTCGAGGTCATCGGCGCGCAGCCCTACCCGGTGCTCGACACCGGCGCCACGCTCACCGAGCTGCCGAGCCTGGACCTCTACCGCAGCCCCGACCCGTTCCGCACGCCCAAGCGCGACGAGTACCGGGACTGGATCGACGCCCTCGAGGTCGCGACCATGTGGACCGGCGGGTTCCCGGAGCCGCTGACCTTCTCGCTGCGCGCCCGGCGCCATCTCCTGGCCCGCGCGGGCGAGTTCGACGTCATCCACGACAACCAGACCCTCGGCTACGGGCTGCTCGGCGACCTCGGGGCGCCGCTGGTGACGACCATCCACCACCCCATCACCGTCGACCGCAAGCTCGACCTCGCCGCCGCGAAGGACCGCAAGAAGCGGGCCTCCGTGCGCCGTTGGTACGCGTTCACGCGCATGCAGGGCCGCGTCGCCCGCCGCCTGCCCTCCGTCCTCACGGTCTCCGGCTCCTCCCGGCAGGAGATCGCCGAGCACCTGGGCGTCCGCGACGACCGCATCCACGTCGTCCACATCGGCGCCGACACCGACCTGTGGTCGCCGGACCCGTCCGTGGCCGAGGTCCCCGGCCGCATCGTGACCACCTCCAGCGCGGACGTCCCGCTCAAGGGCCTCGTCCACCTCGTCGAGGCGCTCGCCAAGCTGCGCACCGAGCGGCCCGACGCGCACCTCGTCGTCGTCGGCAAGCGCGCCGAGAGCGGGCCGGTCGCCCGCGCGATCGAGAAGTACGACCTCCAGGACGCGGTGCGCTTCGTCAAGGGCATCACCGACGCCGAGCTCGTCGACCTGGTGCGCAGCGCCCAGGTCGCCTGCGTGCCCTCCCTCTACGAGGGCTTCTCGCTCCCGGCGGCCGAGGCCATGGCCACCGGCACCCCCCTCGTCGCCACCACCGGCGGGGCCATCCCCGAGGTGGCCGGCCCCGACGGGGAGACCTGCCTGGCCGTGCCGCCCGGCGACGCGGGGGCGCTGGCCGCGGCCCTGGGCCGGATGCTGGGCGACGCCGGCCTGCGCGCCCGTCTCGGGGCGGCCGGGCGGGAGCGGGTCCTGGCCCGGTTCACCTGGGCCAGAGCCGCCGAGGGCACCGCGGCCCACTACCGGGCCGCGATCGCGCGCTCCGCCGCCGCCCGGACCCGGTGAGCGGCGCCCCACCGGGCACGCGAGCGCCGTACGAACGTCATCCCATCCGCATCAGCTGCTCCATCCGCTCCATCCGCACCACCCTTCACCCCCGTGACCGCGAAGGCAGGACCCCGTGCTGACCGTCGATTTCTCCCGGTTCCCGCTCGCCGCCGGCGACCGAGTGCTCGATCTGGGCTGCGGCGCAGGCCGGCACGCCTTCGAGTGCTACCGGCGCGGCGCCCAGGTCGTCGCCGTCGACCGCAACGGCGAGGAGATCCGCGAGGTCGCCAAGTGGTTCGCGGCCATGAAGGAGGCCGGCGAGGCCCCGGCCGGCGCCACCGCCACGGCCATGGAGGGCGACGCCCTGGCCCTGCCCTTCCCCGACGAGTCCTTCGACGTCGTCATCATCTCCGAGGTGATGGAGCACATCCCCGACGACAAGGGCGTCCTCGCCGAGATGGTGCGCGTGCTCAAGCCGGGCGGCCGCATAGCGGTCACCGTCCCGCGCTACGGCCCGGAGAAGATCTGCTGGGCGCTGTCCGACGCCTACCACGAGGTCGAGGGCGGCCACATCCGCATCTACAAGGCGGACGAGCTGCTCGGCAAGATGGAGGCCGCGGGCCTCAAGCCGTACGGCACCCACCACGCGCACGGCCTGCACTCCCCGTACTGGTGGCTCAAGTGCGCCTTCGGCGTGGACAACGACAAGGCGCTGCCGGTCAAGGCGTACCACAAGCTCCTCGTCTGGGACATCATGAAGAAGCCGCTGGCCACCCGCCTCGCCGAGCAGGCCCTCAACCCGGTCATCGGCAAGAGCTTCGTGGCGTACGCGACCAAGCCCCACCTCCCGGTCGGCGCGGCCCAGTGAGCTCGCCGGGGCGCACCGTGCCCGAACACCTCGTCCTGGACGGCGTGCTGACCGCCGAACAGGCGGCGCGGACGGTGGCCGGAATACTCGCCGTACAGCGTTCGGACGGGGCCATACCGTGGTTCCGGGGCCACCACCTCGACCCGTGGGACCACACCGAGGCCGCGATGGCCCTGGACGCGGCGGGCGAGCACGAGGCGGCGGAGCGGGCCTACGTCTGGCTGGCCCGCCACCAGAACCCGGACGGCTCCTGGTACGCGGCCTACGCGGACCGGCCCGACGGGGTGGACACCGCGGAACCGCAGGACGCGGGCCGCGAGTCCAACTTCGTCGCGTACATCGCCGTCGGCGTCTGGCACCACTACCTGGCGACCGGCGACGACACCTTCCTGGACCGGATGTGGCCGGCGGTCGTGGCGGCCGTCGAGTTCGTCCTCGGCCTCCAGCAGCCCGGCGGCGAGATCGGCTGGAAGCGGGAGCCGGACGGCACGGCCGTCACCGACGCCCTGCTGACGGGCTCCTCCTCCATCCACCAGGCGCTGCGCTGCGCCCTGGCCATCGCCGACCACCGCGGCGACCCGCAGCCCGACTGGGAGCTGGCGGCGGGCGCGCTGGCGCACGCGATACGCAGGCACCCCGAGCGGTTCCTGGACAAGTCCCGCTACTCGATGGACTGGTACTACCCGGTGCTGGGCGGCGCCCTGACGGGTGCGGAGGCGAAGGCGCGCGTCGAGGAGCGCTGGGACGAGTTCGTCGTCCCGGACCTGGGGGTGCGGTGCGTGCTGCCGAACCCGTGGGTGACGGGCGGGGAGTCCTGCGAGCTGGCGCTCACCCTGTGGGCGATGGGGGAGTCGGACCGGGCGCTGGAGATCCTGCGCTCGATCGGCCACCTGCGCGCCGAGAACGGCATGTACTGGACGGGCTACGTCTTCGAGGACCGGGCGGTGTGGCCGGTGGAGCAGACGGCCTGGACGGCGGGCTCGCTGCTGCTGGCCGTGGCCGCGCTGGGCGGCGACGAGGCGACCACGGAGGTCTTCGGCGGCGAACGCCTCCCGCCGGGCATGGACCCGGGCTGCTGCGCGTAGGGCCCCGCCGGCCGCAGAGGCCCACCGACGCGTAGGGCCCCGCCCGGGGGCGGGGTCAGACGCGGCGCAGGAGGCGGGCCAGGGCATGGCCCGCCACCAGGTAGACGACGGCGGCGATGCCGTATCCGACGACCACCTGTGCCCAGTGGCGGCTGAGGTGGAAGATGTCGAGCGACCAGCCCGCCAGCCAGGTCGCCGCGTCGTGGAACCACTGGACGACCTCGCTGGAGCGGTTCGCGCCCAGCAGGTCCATCACGATCCACACGATGATGATCAGCGCCACGGCGTCGGCGGCCAGTGCCACGATCCGGCCGGCCGACCAGCCGGCCCGGCGTCCTGCGATGCTGTCTCCGTGCATGCCGGGCGTCTTGCCGCTCCGGCGCGGTTGAAACCCGTACGGTCGCAGGAGTCCTTCCCGCCCTCCCCGCCCTCTCCGAACGGGTGACCCGAGTGGCGGGGCGGCGGCGGCCGGGTGAGGCTGCGGGGGACACCCCAGCCCCGGAGGCAGCCGTGCGCGTACCCAGCACCGTCCGATTCCGCCGCGCCGTGGCGGCCGTGGTCCTGTCCACCTCGCTGCTGGCCGGCGCGACCGCGTGCGGCACCGGTGGCGACCGGGGCCGGCGGGAGGAGGCCTCGTCGGCCGCGACGGCGGCGGAACTGGCCGCCCTCGCGGTGGCGGAGCCGGAGGCGGCCGAGGCCGACGCGCTGGCCGCGGCGACGCCGGAGCCGAGCACGTCGGCGGAGCGGCAGAAGTTCGCCAAGACGCGCTTCGTCGCCAACGCCGGGCTCGCGGCGGGGGCCACCTACCAGTGGATCGTCAAGCCGTACCGGGCGGGCAAGTTCAAGAAGGGCGCGAAGGGCCGTACCTTCGCGCTGATCAAGGCGGGTCTCGCGGGGGCGTTCGCGTACAACCGGCTGAAGGCGGCGGCCCAGAACGCCCAGGGCGACCCGCTCCTGTCGAAGGCCATGGTCCCGCTGACGGCGGGCATCGACTCCCTCAAGAACCTGGGCACCAAGCTGCGCAAGGGCGCCGCGGGCGATGCCGACATCAGCTCCTTCGAGAACGTGATCACCGGGGTGAAGGAGGCCGGCAAGAGCGCGGGCGCCCCGGTGACCGACCAGGTGCCGAGCGTCTCCCAGCTGGGCGGCTGACCGCCGGGTGTGCTGCTGACCGCCGGGTCCCGGCCTAGCCGTTCAGCTCGGCCAGGACCCGGAGGGTGTGCGGGTCCGGGGCGGTGACGAGGAGGTCGGTGACCGGGCCCTTGCGCCAGAGCTCCAGCCGTTCCGCGATCCGTTCGCGGGGGCCGACCAGGGAGATCTCGTCGGCGAAGGCGTCCGGGACGGCGAGGACCGCCTCCTGCCGGCGCCCGGCCAGGAACAGCTCCTGGATCCTCCGGGCCTCGGCCTCGTAGCCCATCCGGGCCATCAGGTCGGCGTGGAAGTTGCGGGCCGCGTGGCCCATGCCGCCGATGTAGAAGCCCAGCATCGCCTTGACCGGGAGCAGGCCCTCGGCGACGTCGTCGCAGACGTGGGCCCGGGCCATCGGCGCGATCATGAACTCCTCGGGGAGGCCGGCCAGGGAGGCCTGGTAGACGTCCGTGCGGGTCGGGGACCAGTACAGCGGCAGCCAGCCGTCGGCGATCCGGACCGTCTGGGCGATGTTCTTCGGCCCCTCCGCCCCCAGCAGCAGCGGGAGGTCCGCGCGCAGCGGGTGGGTGATGGGCTTGAGGGGCTTGCCGAGGCCGGTGCCGTCCTCCCCGCGGTAGGGGTGGGCGTGGAAGCGGCCGTCCAGCGCCACCGGGCCCTCGCGGCGCAGCACCTGGCGCACGACGTCGACGTACTCGCGGGTCGCGGTGAGCGGGCTCGCGGGGAACGGGCGCCCGTACCAGCCCTCCACCACCTGGGGCCCGGACAGACCCAGGCCCAGCATCATCCGGCCGCCGGAGAGGTGGTCCAGCGTCAGGGCGTGCATGGCGGTGGCGGTGGGGGTGCGGGCGGCCATCTGGGCGATGGCGGTGCCCAGGCGGATGCGGGAGGTGTGTGCGGCGATCCAGGTGAGCGGGGTGAAGGCGTCGGAGCCCCATGCCTCGGCGGTCCACACCGAGTCGTAGCCCAGGCGCTCGGCCTCGGTGGCGAGGTCGAGGTGGGACGGGGCGGGTCCGCGGCCCCAGTAGCCGAGTGCGAGTCCGAGGCGCATGTACGGTCCCCTCCGCGATGGCCGACGGCATATCTGACACTACATCAGATCCGTGTGTCCGGGCGACTGTAGGGCACGCGGGGCCCGCCGGGAAGTGCGACGGCCCCCCGCCCGTGGGGGCGGGGGGCCGTAGGCGTGCGGACGTGCGCGGACGCGCGGGGGCGTCAGCCGCGCTGGATGCCCGCGGTGTCGTTCAGGACGCCGCGGCGGCCGTCCTGGGTCTGGGCGATCAGCGTGGACGGGCCGCGCTGGTCGACGGCCAGGTACCAGGTGCCCGGGGCGAGCTCCGCGATCGGGGTGGGGGAGCCGTCCTCGGGGAAGAGGGGCCGGGCCACCGGCACCGCGAACCAGAACGGCGTGAAGTCCCCGGCGGGGAAACCGGCGCCGGCCGACTCCTGAGGGGCGCCCCCGTACGGCGGGGCCGGCTGCGGGGTGGCCCCGTAGCCCTGCGGCTGCTGGCCGCCCGGGTAGCCGTAGCCGGTGCCGGGCTGGCCCCCGTACGGCTGGGCGGTGACGGGCTTGGGCTCCGGCACCAGCGGCCCGGCGAGCGCGGGGACCTTCGCGCCGGCGACGGCCACGCCCGCCAGGGCGAGCGCGGCGAGGAACGCCAGGATGCTGCCGGCGCCCAGGTCGGCCCGCGTGGGGGTGGTGATCAGCGACCACAGGGCGTTCCAGGCGGCGGCCACGGCCAGCACCGTGCCCCAGGCGGTCAGCGGCAGGCCGCCGAGCTTGCGGCCCTCGGGCTGGAAGCGGGCGCCGATCAGCAGGCCCGCCGCGATGAAGCCGGTCAGGAAGACGGCCGGGAGGGCCAGCCCGTAGACATCGGTGTCCCACGCACTCGGGAGGTCGGCGCCGGTGACGGAGTAGTAATCGAGGAACGAGGCGATGAACAGCAGCACCGCTGCTCCGATCACCACGCCGTCGCCTCGAGTGAGGGAGCGGATGTTCACGTCTCTGGTGTCCTTCTCGGTCTTGGCAGGGCGGATCGGGCGCCCCCATGGTACGGAGGTTTCCGCGGCCGAGAGGAACGGGGCGGCGGGGCCGCCCCCGCGGACTACCCGCCGAGGAAGCCGGTGATGCCGTCCGCGATGCCCTGGGCCGCCTTCTGTCGCCACTCCGGACTCGTCAGTTGCGCCGCGTCCTTGTCGTCACGCATGTTGCCGCATTCGATGAACACCTTGGGCCGGGTCGAGAGATTGAGCCCGCCCAGATCGTCGCGGACCACCAACCCCGTGCCGCTGCCGAGGTAGTTGGCGGGCGAGGATCCGGTGGTGCGGGCGAAGTTGGAGGCGAGGCGCTCCCCGAGGTCGCGGGAGGGGCCCACGATCTTCGCGGTGTCGGCCGCGCCGCCCTTGACCCGGGCCGGGAGGATGACGTGGAAGCCGCGGTTGCCGGAGGACACGCCGTCCGCGTGGACGGAGACGACGGCGTCGGCCGCGGCCTCGTTGCCGATCCGGGCCCGCTCGTCGATGCAGGGGCCCCAGGGGCGCTCGCCGTCGTGGGTGAGGACCACCTTGGCACCCTTGGCCTCCAGCAGGGCGCGCGCCCGGTGGGCGACGTCGAGGGAGAACTCGGCCTCCATGTAACCGGAGTTGGTGGTGGTCCCGGTGGTGTCGCACTCCTTGCGGTGGGTGCCGATGTCCACCTGCCGGTCGATCTCCCGGCCGTGCTTGAAGTTCCCCGTGTTGTGCCCGGGGTCGATGACGACGGTCCGGCCGGTCAGCGGGCCCTTGGCGGGGGCCGCCGCCGGGGCGGCGGACGGCCCGCCGGCGGAGGCGCTGGGCTTGGCGTCCGCCGCGGCGCCGGGGGAGGCGCCGGCGAGCCGCGCCCCCGCGGGCCGCGGGGCGTCGGAGCCCGGGCCGGCCAGCACCTGGGTCAGCACCCAGACCGCCAGGCAGGTCGGGGCCAGGGAGGCGAGCGCCACCGCGAGGGCGGGCCGGCGCGCGAACCAGGGCCGGTCGGGGCTGACGGAGGAGGCGGACTCGGGCGGCGGGGGGCTGTCGTCGTAGCGCACGTCGCGATGCTAGAACGCCCGGCCGGCACCCCTCCGCACCCTGCGCCATCCGAGGGCGTGGTCCGATAGTCGTTCCGGTGGGCCTGAGGCGGCCCCGGCCGCCGGGGCCGGACGCCCCGTCCGGGGAGCGCCCGGCCGGGAGCGCGGGTCCCGCGGACGGGCTCTAGATCCCCTCGCCCGTGCGGCGCAGGACGCGGAGGGAATCGGTCACCGAGACCTCCTCGAAGGCCCCGGAGGCCAGGGCGCGCAGGTAGATCCGGTACGGGGCCTGGCCGCCGTCGGCCGGGTCGGGGAACACGTCGTGGATGACCAGGGTCCCGCCGACCGCCAGGTGCGGGGCCCAGCCCTCGTAGTCGTTCGTGGCGTGCTCGTCGGTGTGGCCGCCGTCGATGAACACGAGGCCGAGCCGGCCGCCCCAGGCCGCCGCGACCTGGGGGGAGCGGCCGACGACCGCGATGACGTGCTCCTCCAGGCCGGCCCGGTGCAGGGTGCGGCGGAAGGCGGGGAGGGTGTCCATCAGCCCGACCTCCGGGTCCACGACCGTCGGGTCGTGGTACTCCCAGCCGGGCTGCTGCTCCTCGCTGCCCCGGTGGTGGTCGACGGTGATCGCGGCGACCCCCGCCTCGCGGGCGGCGTCGGCCAGCAGGATGGTGGAGCGCCCGCAGTACGTGCCGACCTCCAGCAGCGGCAGCCCGAGCGCGGCCGCGGCGGAGGCGGCCTCGTGGAGCGCGAGGCCCTCGCCGACGGGCATGAACCCCTTGGCGGCCTCGAAGGCGGCGAGGGTCTCCGGCTTGGGGGTGGCGGCCATGGCTGGTCCTCCGGCGTGAGCGGTGCGGGCGTGGCGGCCCATGGTGCCCTACCGCCCGGTAGGGCACCATGCCGGGGTCCCGGGTCCGTGCCGGTGGCGGGGGCCGGCGGGCCGGACCGCCGGCCGGTCTCAGTCCAGTTCGTAGTCGAAGGTGTAGGGGACGGATCCCTCGCCCCGCCGGTGCACGAAGCCGCCGTTGCCGCGCAGGCCGGCCAACTCGCCCGTGCCCGAGCCCGGGACGACTTCGAAGGAGCAGCGGGTCGTGCCGTCCTCCTGGAAGGAGCCCCGCTCCTCGAGCACGAAGCCGCCCCTGCGGCCGTCGAGGGTGCCCTCGACGCGTTCCAGGCCGGTGAAGGTGCCGGAGGTGGCCGTCAGGTAGGCGATCGCGTAGGTGCAGGCGGTGTCGGCGGCCTCGATGCCGCCGGAGAAGGAGTTGACGACCGAGGCCCGGGCGAGCCGGGGCGGTGCGCCGGCGGGGCCGGCGGCCTGCTCCTCCCACTGGGCGTAGGTGAAGCGGCCGGTGGAGGTGCGTGTGGGCATGGCGGTCCTTTCGGGGCTGCGGGGCGGTTCCCCCGCGGTTCGGGACCAGCCTCGGCCGCGTACCTGACATCTTCTGTCAGGTACGCGGCCACAATGGGGCATGCGCGCCGACCGGCTCCTCTCCCTGCTCCTGCTGCTCCAGAGCCGCGGCAGGATGACCGCCCCCGAACTCGCCGCGGAGCTGGAGGTGTCCGTCCGCACGGTGTACCGGGACGTGGAGGCGCTCGGCGCGTCCGGCGTGCCGGTCTGCGCCGACCGGGGGCCCGCCGGCGGCTACCGCCTGATGGACGGCTACCGCACCCGGCTGACCGGCCTCACCGACGCCGAGGCCGGCTCCCTCTTCCTGGCCGGGGCGCCGGGTCCCGCCCGCGACCTCGGCCTGGACGCGGTTCTGGCCACCGCCCGGCTGAAGCTGGAGGCCGCGCTACCCGCCGCACGGGCGGACCGGGCCCGGCTGGTCCAGGACCGCTTCCACCTGGACGCCCCGGCCTGGTTCCGAGACGCCGACCCGGTCCCGCTCCTGGCGGCGGCGGCCCGGGCGGTGTGGGAGCGGCGGGTGGTGCGGGCGGAGTACCGCCGCTGGTCGGGCGAGGTGCGGCGGCGGGAGCTGCATCCGCTGGGCATCGTCCTCAAGGGGGGCATCTGGTACCTGGTCGCTGCAGCGGACGGGAGCCCGCGCACGTACCGGGTGTCGCGGTTCCTGGGGGTGGAGGAGACGGGCGAGGCCTTCGAGCGGCCGCCCGGATTCGACCTGGCCGCCCACTGGGAGGCCTCCTCCCGCCGGCTGGCGGCCGCCCTGCACCAGGACACGGCCCGCCTGCGGATCTCCCCGCGCGCCCGGCGGCTGCTGCCCATGCAGTTCGGTGCCCCGGGGGCGAAGGCCCTGGAGGGGGCCGGGCCGCCGGACGGAGAGGGCTGGGTGGAGGTGGCGCTGCCGGTGGAGTCGCGGGCGGTCGCGGTCGGGGACCTGCTCAGGCTGGGGGCGGAGGCGGAGGTCCTCGGCCCGCCGGAACTCCGGGCGGCGGTGGCGGAGGCCGTGGGGGAGCTGGCGGAGCTCTACGGGGGCGGCGGGCCGGCCGCCGTGCCGGACGGGGCGAAGAACACCGTCATCTGACCTTCCGTCAGATTGGAACGTGTTCTAGTCTGCCGCGCATGGGCATCGGAATCACGCAGGAGCAGCGGGAGTTGGCCGGCGCCGTGCGCGGGTGGGTGGCGCGGGCCGTGCCGCCGGAGGCGGTGCGCAAGGTGCTCGACGCCCCGCCGCGGACCGGGGCGCGGCCCGACTACTGGGACGGGATGTGTGCGCAGGGGCTGATGGCGCCCCACCTGGAGGGCGGGACCCTGCTCGATCTGGCCGTCGTCGTGGAGGAGGCCGCCCGGGCGGCGCTGCCCGGGGCCTTCCTGCCGAGCGCGCTGGCCTCCGTCCTCCTGGACCGGGCGGCGGCCGAACCGCTCGGCGGGCGGGTCGGGGCGGTCGCCCTGGGGGCCGGCGGGGTCACCGCCGTCGCCGCCGAAGGGGGCGGGTGGCTGCTGGACGGGGTGGCGCCCCCCGTGCTCGGCGCCGCCGAGGCGGAACGGGTGCTGCTCGCCGCCGGGAGCGCGGCCGGCACCCGGTGGTTCGCGGTGGACGCGGGCGCGCTGGAGGTCCGGCCGCACGAGAGCGCCGACCCGACCCGGCCCACCGCCGAGGTGCGGGCGCGCGCCGTGGCCGTCCCGGCCGGACGGCTCCTGGACCTGGACGAGGCCCTCGTACGCGACCTGGCCTGCGTGCTCTTCGCCGCCGACGCCTGCGGCACCGCCGCCTGGGCGGTCCACACGGCCGCCGAGTACGCCGGGACCCGGGAGCAGTTCGGCAGCCCCATCGGCAGGTTCCAGGGCGTCAAGCACCTGTGCGCCGACATGCTGGTCCGCCTCGAACAGGCCCGCGCCCTCGCCTGGGACGCCGCCAACGCCGCGGACGAGGAGCCCGCCGCCCGCTCGCTCGTCGCCGCCCTGGCCGCCGGCACCGCCCTCGACGCCGCGTACTCCTGCGCCAAGGACTGCATCCAGATCCTCGGCGGCATCGGCTTCACCTGGGAGCACGACGCCCACATCCACCTGCGCCGCGCACTCGTCGCCCGCCAGCTCCTCGGCCCCGGCGACACCCACCGCCTGCGCGCCGTGCGCCTCGCGGCCGCCGGCGCCCGGCGCGAGCTGCGCCTGGAACTCCCCGCGGAGGCCGAGGCCCACCGGGCGCCGGCCCGCGCCGCCATCGGGGCCGCGCGCGGCCTCGACCCGGCCGCCGCCCGCCGGGCCCTCGCGCCCACCGGCTACGCGGCCCCCTACCTCCCGCCCCCGTACGGGCGCGGCGCGGGCCCCGCCGAGCAGATCGTGATCCAGCAGGAGTTGGAGGACGCCGGCGTCAAGGTCGCCGACCTCGGGATCGCCACCTGGATCGTGCCCTCGCTGATCGCCTTCGGCAGCGAGGCCCAGCGCGAGGCCTACGTCCTGCCCACCCTGCGCGGGGACGCGACCTGGTGCCAGCTCTTCTCCGAACCGGGCGCCGGCTCCGACCTGGCCTCCCTGCGCACCCGGGCCGAACGGGCCGCCGACGGCTCCTGGAGGGTCAACGGCCAGAAGGTGTGGACGAGTTCCGCCCGCACCGCCGACTTCGGGATCCTGCTCGCCCGGACGGACCCGCAGGCGCCCAAGCACCGCGGCCTCGGGTACTTCGTGGTGGACATGAAGAACACCCCGGGGATCGAGATCCGGCCCCTGAAGGAGATCACCGGCGACTCCCTCTTCAACGAGGTCTGGTTCGAGGACGTCCTGCTGCCGCCGGACGCCCTGGTCGGCGCGGCCGACGGCGGCTGGAAGGCCGCCCGCAACACCCTCGGCAACGAGCGCGTCCACATGGCCGACCAGATGGCCTTCGGTACCGGCCTGGAGGCGCTGATCGCCCGCTCCGCCGGCCTCGACGCCTCCTACGGGGTCCGGATCGGCGCGCTCGCCGCCGAGGCCCACGCCCTCGCCTGCATCGGGCTGCGCACCACCCTGCAGCAGGTGTCCGGGCTGGAGCCGGGCGCGGGCGCCTCCGTACGCAAGCTCGTGCAGACCCCCCACCAGCAGCGGACCGCCGAGCTCGCGCTCGAACTGCTGGGCCCGGCGGGCGCGGTGCGGGAGGGGGCGGGGGAGCGGGCGGTGCACGGGATGCTGATGTCGCGCTGCCTGACCATCGCCGGGGGCACCACACAGGTCCAGCTGAACGTCGTCGCCGAGCGGATCCTCGGCCTTCCCAGGGACTAGGAGTCAGGGCGGATGAAGTCGTACATCGTGGGCGTCGGCATGACGAGGTTCGAGAAGCCGGAGTCGCGGGACTGGCAGTACTGGGACATGGTCAGGGAGGCCGGCGGCGCGGCGCTCGCCGACGCCGGCGTGGACTACGGGCTCGTCGAGCAGGTGCCGGTGGGCTACTGCTTCCAGCCCTCCACCGCCGGCCAGCGGGCGGCGTACGAACTGGGCCTGACCGGCGTCCCGGTCTACAACGTCAACAACAACTGCGCGACCGGCTCGACGGCCCTGATGATGGCCCGCCAGTTCGTGCAGGGCGGGATCGCCGACTGCGTGCTCGCGCTCGGCTTCGAGAAGATGAAGCGCGGCGCGCTGGGCGGCGGGGCCGACGGCGGGGACTTCAAGACGTCCCCCGTCGCCCGGCACTACGGGATCATGGCGGCCGCGCACGGCTTCGAGATGTCCCCGCCCACCGCGCAGATCTTCGGCAACGCGGCCCGCGAGCACATGGAGCGGTACGGGACCACGCCCGCGCAGCTCGCGGCGGTCGGCGCGAAGAACCACCGGCACTCCGCGAACAACCCGAACGCGCAGTTCCAGGACGTCTACACGGTGGAGGAGGTGCTCGCCGCCAAGACCATCCACGACCCGCTGACCAAGCTCCAGTGCTCGCCCACCTCCGACGGCGCGGCCGCCGCGCTGGTCGTATCGGAGCGGTTCGTCGTGGCGCACGGGCTGCACGGCAAGGCCGTCGAGATCGTCGGCCAGGCCATGACCACGGACACCGCGGAGAGCTTCGGCGGCTCCTGCATCGACGTGGTCGGCAAGCCGGTGACGGCGGCCGCGGCCCGGCGGGTCTACGAGGACTCCGGGCTCGGCATCGAGGACGTCGACGTCGTCGAGCTGCACGACTGCTTCTCGGTCAACGAGCTGCTGACCTACGAGGCGCTCGGCATGTGCGCGGACGGGGAATCCGGCGGGCTCGTCGAGAGCGGCGCCACCACCTACGGCGGCCGCTGGGTGGTCAACCCCTCGGGCGGCCTGATCTCCAAGGGCCACCCGCTGGGGGCGACGGGGCTCGCGCAGGCGGCGGAGCTGGTGTGGCAGCTGCGCGGCGAGGCGGGACCGCGGCAGGTCCCCGCCGCCCGGGTGGGGCTGGCCCACAACATCGGGCTCGGCGGGGCGGCGGTGGTGACGCTGCTGCGCAAGGAGGGCTGACGCGGCCCCGCGCGGCTTCCTACGCGGGGACGAGGCCGGGCATCAGCCGCAGCGCGTTCTCCCGGTTGATGCCCCGGCGCTGGCCCACGGTCAGTGCCGGATCGGCGGCCAGGGCGGGTACGGCCAGATCGGCGACCACGCCGGCCGGGCAGGCCGGCCAGTCGCTGCCGAACAGGATCCGGCCCGGGTCCACGGTGGCCAGCAGGGTGCCGGCCGGGGAGAGCGGGCCGGCGGTGTCGTAGTAGAAGCGGTGCATGTGGTCCCGGACCGCCGCGGGGTCCACGGGCGGGTCGAAGGCGCCCGCGAAGGCCTCCATCCGCGTCGCGATCTGCGGGAGGAAGCCCCCGCCGTGCGGCAGGACCACCGACAGGCGGGGGAAGCGGTCGAGGGTCCGGGTGCGGATCATGTTCGCGGCGGCGCGGGTGGTGTCCAGCAGGAAGTCGCACAGGAAGTTCGGCAGCCCGGGCACGCTCGCCGGCCCCCCGGGACCGCCCGGGCCGCCCGGGTTTCCTCCGGGCGCGTGGCCGGGTCCTTCCGGCGGCCCGGCCGCCACGGTGGGACGTCCGCCGCCCGGGCCGTCGGGCAGGACGTGCGGGTGGGTGTCCACGACCGCCGCGCGCTCGTCGAGTTCGGCGAAGATCCGGTCGTAGGCCGGGTCCCCCAGGTAGGTCCCGCGGTAGTTCGCCGTCACGTTCACCCCGACCGCCCCCAGCTCGTCGAGGCCGCGCCGCAGCGTCCAGGAGGAGACCTCCTCCTCGTCGAGGAACAGCGGCGCGTGGAACGCGAAGCGCCCCGGGTACGCCTCCACCACCTCGGCCGCCGCGTCCAGGGTGACGGCGACCGCCTCCCGCAGCTGCGCGGAGCTCTCGTAGCGCGCGGGCAGCATCGGCTTGAGCACGGCGAGGGCGATCCCCGCCCGGTCCATCAGGGCCAGCGCCGCCTCCGCCTCCCAGCCCGCCCACGGCGGCAGCGACCGCGGGCCCACCAGCCCCTGCCGTTCGGCCCAGCGGCGCCAGGCCGGGGCGCAGAAGTGGTGGTGGACGTCGATGACCGCGCGGCTCCCGTCGTCCTCCCGCCCGCTCGCCGCGCCCGGGTGTGCCGCCCCGCCGACGGCCAGGCCGCCCGCACCGAATTCCGGCATGTGCGCGTTTCCCTCTCGTCGACCGTGAACGGAAATCCACCGCACACCCTAGGTCGGCTTCCGGAATCCGCCCGCCGGACATTCCGCCGGGGGAGGTTTCGGCTCCGAACGGGTGTATCGGGTTTCGCCCTCGAACCGGCACGGGAAAGGAGCCGACTGTCAATTCAGGTGTATCCGAAAGGTCTGGGCGCGTGACGACTGAACCGACGACCGCGGCGGGTGACGGTCTCGCGCTGCACGAAGCGGTGGCGGCCGCGACGAAGAGCACGCCGGAATACCGGCAGTGCCCCTACCCCGTCTACCGGACCCTGCGCGAACAGGCCCCCATCGCCCGGCTCACCCCGGGCCACGGCGTGGACACGTACCTGGTCACCCGCTACGAGGACGCCCACGCCCTCCTCGCCGACCCCCGCGTCGGCAAGGACATGCACGAGGGCATCGACCTCTACCACGCCCTCTTCGGGGACCTGTGCGAGGCGCTCGACGACAACCTCCTCTTCGCCGACCCGCCCCGCCACACCCGGCTGCGCCACATCGCCAAGACCGCCTTCACCCCGCGCCACATCCACGCGCTGCGCCCGCACATCGAGGAGCTCGCCCACGGGCTGCTCGACCGCTGCCCCACGGACCGGCCCGTCGACCTGATGCAGGCCTTCGCGCTGCCCCTGCCCGTCATGGTCATCTGCGAGCTCCTCGGGATCGTCGGCGAGGAGCGGACCGAGGTCCTGCGCTGGTTCGCCGTCGTGACGCGCTCGCGGTTCAGCAAGGACCTCAAGGGCGACCTGGAGGAGGCCGAGATCTGGCTGCGGGACTACTTCGCCCGGCACATCCACCGCACCCGGCTCCGCCCCACGGACGACTTCCTCAGCATGCTGGTGCAGACCCCGCACGAGGAGGAGCCGCTCACCGACGACGAACTCGTGTCGATGATCTGGGTGCTGCTCTTCGCCGGGCACAAGACGACCACCCTCCAGATCGGCAACTGCGTCTTCAGCCTGCTCACCCACCCCGACCAGCTGCGGGCGGTCCAGGAGGACCGGGCACTGCTGCCGCAGGCGATCGAGGAAATGCAGCGTTTCGAGGGCTCGGTGGAAACCTCCACCTTCCGGTACGCGCTGGAGGACGTGGAAATCGGCGGGACGGTGATTCCGAAAGGCGCGGTCGTGCAGATCGCGCTGAACTCGGCCAACCGCGACCCGGAGAAATTCCCCGACCCGGACACCCTGGACTTCACCCGCGAAGGACTGCAGAGCAGCCACCTCGGATTCGGGTACGGCGCCCACTACTGCCTGGGCGCCCCGCTGGCCCGGTTGGAGCTGGAGATCTGCCTGACGGCGCTGCTCGACCGCTTCCCGGACATGGTCCTGGCCATGCCGACGCCGGCGGAGGGGGACTGGCTCAAGGGCCCCTTCCCGGCCTTCCGCGGGCTGGAGAAGCTGCCCGTCGCCCTGGACCCCTCGCGGACGGTCGACGACTGGACCGCGGGCGACTGACCGGGGCCCGAGCCCCGAGGGGAGCCCTCCGCGACTGACCGGCGGAGGGCTTCCGTACGCGTACGGGACCACCCGCGCCCGTACCCGCCCCCGGTGCGGCGTCAGGGCCGGGCCAGCGCCGGGTCCACCACCGTCTCGCCCGTCGACGCCCGCCGCAGGTACTCCGCCAGCTCCCCGACCGGCCCGTCCCGCAGGACCAGCCCCGCCCCGCCCGCCGCCAGCACGGCCTCCCGCAGCCCCGGGTGCGCCGAGCCCGTGGCCACCAGCACCCGGCACTCGGGGTCCTCCGCCAGCAGGACCGCCACCGATCCAGGATCCTCGACCAGCGCCACCGCCGGCCGCTCCGTCAGGGAGGCCACCACCTCGATGTCCGGCTGGAGGCCGAGCCGGACCGCGAGCGGGGGGTTGGGCGGGTCCAGCAGGACGCGCAGGGAGCGGGCGGGCCGGTGCGCCACGGGCATCTCTTCCACCGCCGCAGGCTATCGGCCGGCCCTCCCCGGGTCCGGCAACACGCCCCGCACCACGATCATCTGACGTGTCGTCAGCGCTCTTCCCAACCCGAGGGGCGTGCGTTATACATTCCCTCAGCCGCTTCCTAGAACGCGTTCTAGAAGCGGCTCCGCATGCGACCTCGGTGCGGCCGACGGTGCGGACGGCCGCGCCGAGGTCTTCCAGAGAGCAGAAGGAGCAGCATCCGAATGCCGATCGATGCCGCCAGGGCCCTCGCCGCCGACCCCCGCCAGGGGGAGATCGACTGGGACCACAAGGACATCCAGCTCTACCACCTCGGCCTCGGAGCCGGCTCGTCCCTGCACGGGCGCAGCCTGGCCACCGACCCCGACGAGCTGCGCTACACCCTGGAGTCCAGGCTCCACGTGCTCCCCAGCTTCGCGACCGTCGCCGGCGCCGGCATGGCCATGCTCGGCGGGCTCGCGGCCCCCGGCATCGAGGTCAACCTGGCGAACGTCCTGCACGGCGGGCACTCCCTCGAACTGCACCGGCCCATCCCGGTCAAGGGCCGGGCGACCTCCTCCTCCAAGGTCGCCGCCGTCTACGACAAGGGCAAGGCGGCCGTGATCGTGCTGCGCTCCGAGGTCGCCGACGCCGACGGGCCGCTGTGGACCAGCGACGCCCAGATCTTCGTCCGCGGCGAGGGCGGCTTCGGCGGCGAACGCGGGCCCTCCGTGCGCGGCGAGCTGCCCGAGCGCGCGCCCGACCGCACCGAGGAGCGGCCGATCCGGGAGGAGCAGGCGCTGCTCTACCGGCTCTCCGGGGACTGGAACCCCCTGCACGCCGACCCCGAGTTCGCCAAGCTGGCCGGCTTCGACCGGCCGATCCTGCACGGCCTCTGCTCGTACGGGATGACCCTCAAAGCCGTCGTCGACACCGCCCTCGGCGGGGACGTCTCCCGCGTCCGCGCCTACCGCACGCGCTTCGCCGGGATCGTCTTCCCCGGGGAGACCCTGCGCATCCGGATGTGGCAGGAGCCCGGCCGCGTCCTGGTCGCGGTCACCGCCGCCGAACGCGACGACGCCCAGGTCCTCGCCGACACCGTCGTCGAGCACGCGTAACCACAGGCCCACGCACCAGGCACACGCCCCTAAGGAGCCGCACCGTGCGCGCAGCACTGCTGAGCGAGATAGGTCAGGACAAGCTCGAGGTCGTCGACGACATGGAAGCCGTGGGCCTGGGCCCCGGCAAGGTGCGGATCCGCATCAGGGCCACCGGCCTGTGCCACTCCGACCTCTCCGCGATGAGCGGGGTCCTGCCGCAGCCCGCGCCCTTCGTCCCCGGCCACGAGGGCTCCGGGGTGATCACCGGTGTCGGTGAAGGGGTCACCGGCCACAAGGAGGGCGACCGGGTGCTCGTCTGCTGGCTGCCGCCGTGCGGGCACTGCGCCGCCTGCAAGCGCGGCCAGGGGCACCTGTGCCTGGAGAGCCTGGTCAACGCGGGCATCCCCAACTTCCGCAGGGCGGGCGGGGACGTCTTCGGCTTCGCCGCCACCGGCACCTTCGCCGAGGAGATCGTCGTCGCCGCCAACTGCGCCGTCCCGATCCCCGACGACGTGCCTTTCGACATCGCCGCGCTGATCGGCTGCGGGGTCACCACCGGACTCGGCGCGGCCGTCAACACCGCCAAGGTGGAGGCGGGCTCCTCCGTCGCCGTCATCGGCTGCGGCGGCGTCGGCATCTCCGTCATCCAGGGCGCCAAGGTGCAGGGCGCGGCCCGGATCGTCGCCGTCGACCCGGTGGAGTCGCGCCGGGAGGCGGCCCTGCGCTTCGGGGCGTCGGAGGCGGTCGCCCCGGAGGCCTTCGAGGACGCCAAGGCCCGGATCACCTCCGGGGAGGGCTTCGACTACGTCTTCGAGGTCGTCGGCAAGTCGGCGACCGCCCGCACCGCCTACCAGATGACCCGGCGCGGCGGCTCGGTCGTGATCGTCGGCGCGGGCGCCCTCGACGACAACTTCCAGATCGACATGTTCTCGCTGTTCTTCGACGAGAAGAAGATCCTCCCCTCGATGTACGGGGGCGGGGACGTGCTCCGCTCCTACGCGCGCACCATCGAGCTGTGGCGGGCCGGCCGGATCGACCTGGCGGGCCTGATCACCCACCGGGTGCAGCTCGCCGAGATCAACGACGCCCTCGACCAGATGCGCACGGGCACGGCCCTGCGCACCTGCATTGAGATCTGAGAGGAATCCGGCACATGTCACTGCCACTTGAGGGGCTCAGCGCCATCGTCACCGGCGCCGGCCGGGGGCTCGGCCGGGCCGAGGCGCTCGAACTGGCCCGGCTCGGCGCGAGCGTGGTCGTCAACGACTTCGGCCAGAGCGGCCGCGACGGCTCCGGCGAGGCCTCGGCCGCCCCGGCGGAGGAGGTCGCCGCCGAGATCCGCGCGGCGGGCGGGCAGGCGGTGGCGCACCTGGGGGACGTGGCCGACTTCGCGCAGGCGCGGGACCTGGTCGAGCTGGCCGTCTCGCGCTTCGGGAAGCTCGACGTCCTGGTCAACAACGCGGGGATCCTGCGCGACCGGATGGTCTTCTCGATGTCGGAGGAGGAGTGGGACTCGGTGATCCGGGTCCACCTCAAGGGCCACTTCAACACCACCCATTTCGCCTCCGCGCACTGGCGGGAGCGCTCCAAGGCGGCGGGCGGCCCGGTGTACGGGCGGATCGTCAACACCTCCTCCGAGGCCTTCCTCGGCGGTTCGGCGGGCCAGCCGAACTACGCGGCGGCCAAGGGCGGCATCGTGGGCCTGACCACCTCCACCGCCCTGGCCCTGGCCAAGTACGGGGTGACGGCCAACGCCATCTGCCCGCGGGCCCGTACCCGGATGACCGAGGACGTCTTCGCCGGCTTCCAGGTCCCGGCGGAGGGCGAGCTCGACCCGCTCGCCCCCGAGCACGTCGCCCCGCTGGTCGGCTACCTCGCCTCGCCCGCCTCGGCGAAGGCGAACGGCCAGCTCCTCGTGGTCCACGGCGGGATCGTCGTCGTCATGGAACGGCCCCGGGTGGCGGCGAAGTTCGACACCTCGAAGGAGGCCTTCACCTTCGAGGAGCTCGACTCCCTCCTCAGCCCGCACTACGACTCCCGCCCGGCGGACGAGACCTTCGCCGCGGCCGAGGTCCTGGGCCTCAGACACGGCTGAGCCGGCCCGCCGTCCGCCCCCAGCGGCCCCGGTGCTGCGAACGGGCGGTTCGCCGCGGGGGCGGTCGGCGTGGCGGCTCGCGGGGCGGGGTGCGGTGCGGGGGCTGCGGTTGAGTGGGGGGATCGCCCCCTCCCCCAGAGGAGTACCCCGCCATGACCGTTCAGGAGCACCTCCCCGCCGGCACGATCCTGATCGTCGACTCCCAGGCCCTGGGCTGTTCCGGAGCGGTGTTCCGCGTCGACCCGTCGACCGGCGAGGTCGGACAGTTCTCCCTGGGCGGCGAGCTGCTGGGGGGAACCGGCATCGCCGTGGAGGCCGGCGGCGGCATCCTGGTGAGCAAGGACCGGCACTTCCCCGGGACCGGCAGCGTGCTGCGCCTCGACCCGGGGACGGGGCACCAGTCCGAGGTCTCCTCCGGCGGGAAGTTCTCCGCCCCCCTCGGCGTGGCCGTCGAGGCCGGCGGGAGCATCCTCGTCGCCGACGGCTCCGCGGGCGGGTTCGGGGCCGTGGTCCGCGTCGACCGCACCACGGGCGGGCAGACGGTCCTGTCCCAGGGCGACGGGGCGGGGGCCGACCCGCCGGTGCGGGCGGTGGGGCTGTGCGTGGCTCCCGACGGGTCCGTCCTGGTGGTCGAGCAGAACATGATCGGGGGCGAGGACCTCTCGTCCCGGGTGGTGCGCGTCGATCCGGTCACCGGCGCCCGCACGACGGTCACCTCGGGCGGTGACCTGCGCAGTCCCACCGATGTGGTGGTGGACGCCGCGGGCCGCATCCTGGTCGCCGACGCCAACGCCTTCCCCGGCTTCGGCGGCGGTGTGATCAGGGTGGACCCGGTGACGGGCGCCCAGACCACCGTGTCCTCCGGCGGCGGCTTCGTCGCCCCCGGGGCGATCGCGATCGAGGCCGACGGCAGCCTGCTGGTGACCGACAGCGACCCCGGGGGCAGCGACCGCACCCTGTTCCGCGTGGACCCGGTGACCGGAGCCCAGAAGGTGCTCGCCTCGGGCGGCCAGTTCACCTTCCTGACCGGGGTGGCGGTCGTCCGGTAGGACCGGCCCCCGCCACCGGGCCCGCCGCGGCCCCGGCGTCCCGGCCTGGATGACCGGGGTGGCCGGCCCGCCGGGCCCGGATCAGCCCAGCGGGGCCTGCTGGAGGGGGACCGGGCGGGCCGCCTGCTTCGGCGGGGGGTCCAGGTGGACCGGTGGGGGCGGCGCGGCCGGCTGGCTCAGGGAGGCGATGCCGCAGGGGACCCCGGGGACGGCGTACGGGAGCCGCAGCCGGCCCTCCGGGGTCCACAGGCCGGTGCCGAGCCAGCCCGCCGGGGCGGTGAAGCGGAACACGTACCGGTCGGCCGGGCGCCACAGCGCGAGGCCCGTCCCGCCGACGCGCAGCGCGACCCCGCAGGTCTCCGGCATCAGGATCTGGCCCGGCTGCACGGCGAAGGGCCGGGCGTCCTCCAGCCGCAGGCACTCCGGGAAGCGGACCGGGCGGGAGCTGCCCAGCACGCCCCAGCCGAGCCGGGGCTCGCCCGGCGCGTCCGAGCGGATCAGCAGCAGCCCGCTGTCGGGGGCGGCCATCAGCAGCCGGTCGTCGCTGTCCTCGGCGATCTGGAGCAGCGGGGTGACCACCCCGCCCCGGAGCAGGTCCACGGCGACGGCCTTGACCCGGCCGTCCTGCTCGCGGTCCAGGGACAGCAGCCGGCCCGAGCGGTCCAGCCAGACCCCGCCGGAGCAGCGCCCCGGGAGCACGGCGGCCCGCCGCGGCCCGTCGGAGCCCTGCCCGGCCACCTGCCAGACGGTGGTCTCCCCGCCCGCCACCGCCAGCGCGTAGGCCGCGGACCCGTCGGGGGACGGCGGCAGCAGGCGGACCAGCAGCCCCTCGGCGGCGTCGATCCCGCCGAGCCGCAGCTCCCCCGTGCGGGGGCCGGCGCCGGGGCCCGACGGGCGCGGGCCCGTGTAGGTGCCCGAGGGGTAGAGCAGGGAGAACGCGTGCCGGTCCGCGATCCGGCGGTGGATCAGGACCCGCCCGTCGGACAGCGGCAGCACCTCGCTGTCGGCCTCCTCCGGCTGCGCGAGCGGCAGCGGCACCGCGTACGGCTCCGGCCCGTCCAGCGTCCAGCGCTCGGGATAGCGGGCCTCGCCCTCCCCGGCCAGCCGCGCGGCGTACGCCCCGTCGGCGGTGATCGTGAGGGGGGCGGTCGTGGTCATCTCGGTGGCACAGACAGTCATCCGGGCCGTCACCTCCGGGGAGGAACCTAGGTTTCGCGCTTCCGGCCGGACAACACGACCTCGCACGCTTCACACGTACGGGTGGCGCCCCCGCGGTTCTCCGGTGCCGCGGGGGGTGACTGTGCTGTTGATATCGGGGCGTTTGGGGGCAGATGCGGTAAGCCTTGCCTCAGGGTGCGACGGCGGGCGCCCCACCGGGCGCCCGGTGACCCCGTCCGTCCTTCCCGCTCCCCGTCCGCCCCCAGCCCGGGGGACAGGCTGGGCGGTCGCCACGGACGGTAGCCTTGGCCCGTGCCCTCTCTCTCTGAAGTCATCGCCGCGCTGGACGCTCTCTGGCCCCCCTCGCGGGCCGAGCAGTGGGACGCCGTCGGCACCGTCTGCGGCGACCCCGATGCCGAGGTCACCCGGGTGATGTTCGCCGTGGACCCCGTCCAGGAGATCGTCGACGAGGCGGTGAAGCTCGGCGCCGACCTGGTCGTCACCCACCACCCCCTCTACCTGCGCGGCACCACCACCGTCGAGGCGGGCACCTTCAAGGGCCGCGTCGTGCACACGCTGATCAAGAACGACATCGCGCTGCACGTCGCCCACACCAACGCCGACACCGCCGACCCCGGGGTCTCCGACGCCCTCGCCGGCGCCCTCGACCTGCGCGTCACCGGCCCGCTCGTGCCCGACCCGACCGACCCGTCCGGCCGCCGCGGCCTCGGCCGGATCTGCGAGCTGGACCACCCCGAGACCCTGCGCGAGTTCACCGCCCGCGCCGCCGCCCGGCTCCCGCGCACCGCCCAGGGCGTCCGCGCGGCCGGCGACCCCGATGCGCTGATCCGCACCGTCGCCGTCAGCGGCGGCTCCGGCGACAGCCTCTTCGCGCAGGTCCGCGCCGCCGGCGTGGACGCCTTCCTCACCGCAGACCTGCGCCACCACCCGGTGTCCGAGGCCCGCGAGCAGAGCCCGCTCGCCCTCGTCGACGCCGCCCACTGGGCCACGGAGTGGCCCTGGTGCGAGCAGGCCGCGGCCCAGCTCGACGCCGTCTCCGAGCGCCACGGCTGGGGTCTTCGGACCCACGTCTCGCGCACGGTCACCGACCCGTGGACGGCGCACGCGCCGTCCGAAACCACCCCTTCTAGTGTCTCTGGAGCCCCCAACTGAACGCCGAGCCCGCCGACCAGATCCGACTCCTCGACGTCCAGGCCCTGGACGTCCGGCTGTCTCAGCTGGCCCACAAGCGCAAGTCGCTGCCCGAGCACGCCGAGGTCGACTCCCTGACCAAGGACCTCAGCCAGCAGCGCGACCTGCTCGTCGCCGCGCAGACGCAGGCCAGCGACGCCGCCCGCGAGCAGACCAAGGCGGAGCAGGACGTCGACCAGGTCCGCCAGCGCGCGGCCCGCGACCAGCAGCGCCTGGAGTCGGGCGCCGGCATCTCGGCCAAGGACCTGGCCAACCTCCAGAGCGAGGTCGCCTCGCTCGCCAAGCGGCAGGCCGACCTGGAGGACGTCGTCCTGGAGGTCATGGAGCGCCTGGAGGGCGCCCAGGAGCGCGTCACCGCGATCACCGAGCGCGTCTCCGCGCTGGAGTCCAAGCTGTCCGACGCCACCGCCCGCCGCGACGCCGCCACCGGCGAGCTCGACGCCGAGGCCGCGAAGGTCACCAAGGACCGCGAGGTCATCGTCGGCTCCATGCCGGCCGACCTGATGGCCCTGTACGAGAAGATCCGCGTCAAGCAGGGCGGGGTCGGCGCCGCGCGCCTGTACCAGCGCCGCTGCGAGGGCTGCCGCCTGGAGCTCGACCTGGCCGAGGTCAACGAGATCAAGGCCGCCGCCCGCGACCAGGTCGTGCGCCACGAGAACTGCGGCCGCATCCTCGTCCGTGCGGCGGACTCGGGCATCTGATGCCGCGTTTCGTCGTGGAGGCCGACGGCGGTTCCCGGGGCAACCCGGGCCCCGCCGGCTACGGCGCGGTCGTCCTGGACCCGGTCACGGGGGAGACCCTGGCCGAGCGCGCCGAGTTCATCGGCATCGCGACGAACAACGTCGCCGAGTACCGGGGGCTGATCGCGGGGCTGAAGGCCGCCCGTGAACTGGACCCCGACGCGGTGGTCCGGGTCCGGATGGACTCCAAGCTCGTCGTGGAGCAGATGTCGGGCCGCTGGAAGATCAAGCACCCCGACATGAAGCCGCTGGCGGCCGAGGCCGCGGCGGTCCTGCCGCGCGGGCAGGTCACCTACGAGTGGATCCCGCGCGAGCGAAACAAGCACGCGGACCGCCTCGCCAACGAGGCGATGGACGCGGGCCACCGCGGAAAGCAGTGGGAACCCTCCGCCTCCACGGCCGACCTCGCCCCGGCCGGCCCCCCGGGCGACGCGGCCAAGGGCGCGGCCGCGGTCCGGGCCGCCCTGGCCTCCGGCGCAGGCACGGGGTCCGGCGCGCCGGGCTCCGGGGCCGCCGGTGCGGCGCGCAGTGCGGCGGAAGCGGGTGGGACGGCCTCCGCGACGGCCTCCGGCGCCGACCTGCGGGCGGCGCGGAGTGCCTCCGGGGCCGCCGGGACGTCCTCCGTCGGCGCGTCCGGATCCGCGACGGCCGGCGACGCCTCCGACGCGCGCGCGGCGCGCGGTGCGGCCGTGTCCGAGGCGGGGACCCTCTTCGGCGGTGCCGAGGCCCTGGCACCGGCGGGCGCCCCCGCCCCGGCCCGCCCGGCGGGTGCGCCCGTACCGGGATCCGGTCCGGCCGCCGCCGAGCGGCCCCCGAGCACCGCCGGAGGCACCGGAACGGGCTGGGGCGGGCCCGACATGGGGGCCCCGGCCACCTTCGTGCTGCTGCGGCACGGGGAGACCGCCCTGACCCCGCAGAAGCGGTTCTCCGGCAGCGGGGGCACCGACCCGGAGCTGTCCCCGGCCGGCCGGCGGCAGGCCGCCGCCGTCGCCGGGGCGCTGGCCGCGCGGGGCACCGTACAGGCCGTCGTCAGCTCACCGCTGCGCCGCTGCCGCGAGACCGCCCAGGCGGTCGCCGACCGCCTCGGGCTGCCGGTCACCGTCGAAGAGGGCCTGCGCGAGACGGACTTCGGCGCCTGGGAGGGCCTGACCTTCGCCGAGGTGCGGGAGCGCTTCCCGGAGGACCTCCAGGCCTGGCTGGACTCCCCGAAGGCCGCCCCCACGGGCGGCGGGGAGAGCTTCGCGGCCGTCACCCGCCGGGTCTCGGCCACCCGGGACCGGCTGCTGTCCGCGTACGCGGGCCGCACGGTGCTGCTGGTCACCCACGTGACCCCGGTCAAGACGCTGGTCCGGCTCGCCCTGGGGGCCCCGCCGGAGGCCCTGTTCAAGATGGAGCTCTCCGCGGCCTCCCTCTCGGCGGTGGCCTACTACGCCGACGGCAACGCCTCGGTCCGGCTCCTCAACGACACCTCGCACCTGCGGTAGGGCGGCGCCCGCCCGGAAGGCCCCCGTCACCGGAAGTTCCGGGGGCGGGGGCCCGGCCGTCCACCGCGCCGGGGTCAGGGGGCGGGCCTGAGCCGCCCGAGTTCCTCGACGGCCCGGCCCAGCGCGCGGGCCATGTTGCGGGCTTCGGCCTCGGCGGACCGGGCCCTGTCGCTCGCCGCCCGGGCCACCTGCCGGGGCAGCCGCCGCTCCGCGTCCGCGGTGTCCCAGTCGCTGTCGTGCCGCTCGACGTGCTGGGCCAGGTGCCGCAGCGCGTCTTCGAGGTGCTGGGCGAGGGCGAGCAGGCTCCCGGTCACGGAGGCGAGGTCGGCGTGGCTCGCGTAGGCGTTGCGGGGGTCGGAGGTCGCGGCGGCGAGGTCGCGTATGTGCGCGGCCGCGCAGGCCGCGAGAGCGGGGTGATCCGTCATGGGTGCGAGGGTGCACCATCGCGCGCCCTTGCGAGGGGCGTTCGCGGTACTCCGAACGGAGGGGGAACAACAGACGAGCCGGCCTGTACGCCGGGTTCTGTCGCCCGGAGACCTCGCGGTCGCCGGGGAGACGGCCATCCATCTAGGACCGGCGTTGCCGCCGGCCTCGTGCGGTCTACCCGCGAACTCGGGCGGGCAGCCCTCAAGCGTTCGCGCAGACCCGTCCGGGGACGGATCCTCTTGACCTTGCTCCAGGTGGGGTTTACCTAGCCGCCTGAGTCACCTCAGGCGCTGGTGGTCTCTTACACCACCGTTTCACCCTTACCGGGGACCGAAGTCCCCGGCGGTCTGTTTTCTGTGGCACTGTCCCGCGGGTCACCCCGGGTGGGCGTTACCCACCACCCTGCCCTGTGGAGCCCGGACGTTCCTCGGCGGGGTCCGGGGACCCCGACGCGGCCGCCCGGCCGACTCGTCTGTCGTGCCGACCATGCTACCGGCTGCCGGGAGCGGCTTGACCTTGACGCAGCGGCAGGGTTTCTACTGAGGGGCATGCGGATCGGAGAGATCGCCGCACTGGTCGGGGTCACCACCCGGGCGGTCCGGCACTACCACCATGTCGGGCTGCTCCCGGAGCCGGAGCGGCGGGCCAACGGCTACCGGGTCTACACCGTGCGCGACGCCGTGCACCTGGCGCGGGTGCGCCGGCTCACCGAGCTCGGACTGGGCCTGGACGAGGTGCGCGACGTCCTCGCGGACGACGCGGGGCGCGAGCTCGCCGAGGTGCTCGGGGAGCTCGACGCCGACCTCGCCCGGCAGCAGGCCGAACTGGCCGGGCGGCGCGCACGCCTCGCGGCGCTGCTCGCCGCCGGGCCCGGCGAGGGCGAGCCGGTCTCCCCGGCCCTCGCCGCGCTGCTGGCCAAGGCCCCGCCGACGGACTCCCCGGCCGCCGCGAAGGACCGGGAACACCTGACCCTGCTCGACGCCACCGGCGCCGCCGGGCAGGAGCTGTACGCCGCCCTCGGGCCGCTGGCCGCCGACCCCGCCGTGCTCGCCCTGTACGAGCGGCTCGACGAGCTGGCCGACGCCCCCGCCGACGACCCCCGGATCGGCCCGCTCGCGGAGGCGATGGTCGACGCCGTACCGGCCGCCGCCCTCGCCGCGATCCCGTCCGACGGGCCCGTCGTCCCCGGGTTCGGGGAGGCGCTGCTCGCCGAGTACACCCCCGCGCAGGCGGAGGTCGTCCGCCGGGTGACGGCGGCCTTCACCGGGAAGGGGCCGGCGTGAGCGCCGTGCGCGCGGCCCGGATCGCGGCCGCCGCCGCGGTACCGGGCGAGCCGGCCCTCGCCGGATGCCTCGCGGCCGGGGTGCGGCCGCCCGGGTGGGTGACCGCCGGGGCGGAGGCGCTGGTGATCGGGGTGCTGCTGCTGGAGGCCGGGGTGCTGTACGCGCTGCGGCGGCGCACCGGCTCCTGGCGGGAGGCCGCACGGGCCGTGGTCCCGGAGCCGGTGCGCCGGCTGCTGCTGCACGAGCTGCGGGCCTGCGCCTCGCTGGGGCGGTGGGTGGCGCGCCGGCCGCACGGGGTGCGACCGGGGGACCTCGCCGCCGCCTACACCGGACCGCAGACGGCGATGGTGTACGGGCTGCTCTTCGTGTCGCTGATCGAGACCGTCGGGCTCGCCCTGCTCATCCCCTGGCCCGCCCTGGACCGGGTGGTGCTCGTGCTCGACGTCTACGGGGTGCTGCTGGTGCTGGCCCTGCACGCCGCCTGCGTCACCCGCCCGCACGTCGTGCGGCCCGACGGGACGCTGCGGATCCGCTACGGGGCCCTGTTCGACCTCACCGTCCCGCCGGACGCGGTGGCCTCGGCCCGGGTCGACCGGCGCTACCCGGAGGGCCGGCTGGTCAGCCTCTCCGACGACGGGGTGCTCGACCTGATCGTGGGCAGCCAGACGACGGTCACCCTGGAGCTGAACCGCCCGCTGGACTTCCGCCGCCCGCTCGGCGCCCGCGCGCGGGCCCGTACGGTCCGCTTCCACGCCGACGACCCCCGCGCCCTGGTCACGGCCCTGCGACAGCCGGCCGCCCAGGCCGCGCCGGGCCCTACCTAGGCCGGCGCGAAGAGGATCTTGGCCGTGCCCGGGTCGGCCCGGGTCAGGCGGACCCGGACGCGGTCGCCCAGCGGCAGGGGCCCGGCCGGGGACTCGGCCCGGCCCACCACCGCCGGCTCCTCCAGGTGGACCGTCCCGATCCGCGGGTCCCGCTCCTCCACGTCGATGACCGTCGCCTCGAAGGTCTCCCCGACGCGGTCCTTGAGCACGGCCGCCTCGACCAGGTCCACGCACTCGCGCTCCACGGAGTTGGCCAGCCGGGCCCCCGCCTGCATCTCCCGCGGCAGCGCCGCCAGCGCCTCCACCGCCCACGCGGGGGCCGCCACCCCGGCCGCCGCGGCCAGGCACAGCTCTCCGGCGTAGCGGTCGACCAGCCGCCGCAGCGGGGCGGTGCAGTGCGTGTACGGCGCCGCGACCGCCGCGTGGACGGCGGGGTCGGGCCGCTCGCCGCCGGTGAACACCGTGTACCCGGCGCCGCGCAGCAGGGCCGTGCACTCCTGGAGGAACGCGGCGTGCGCCGACAGGCGCGGGTCCAGGGAGCGCACCAGCGCGGCGTACGGGACGTGGTGCGGCCAGTCGATCCGCAGGGCCTTCGCGGCCCGGCGCAGCCGCCCCACCGCGCCGTCGGGGGCGGGCGGCAGGGTCCGCAGGATCCCGGTCCCGGAGGCCAGCATCAGGTCGGCGGCGGCCATGCCCGTCATCAGGGAGACCTGGGCGTTCCAGCCGTCGGCCGGCAGCGGGGCCCGGTAGGCCAGGCGGTACGAGCCGTCCTGCGCCACGACCTCCTGCTCGGGGACGTTCAGGGAGATCCCGCCGCGCTCGGTCTCCAGGGCCTCGCGCAGCGTTCCGATGTCCTTCAGCAGCGCCAGGGCGGGTTCGGCGGTGCCGGTGTCGACGGCCTTCTGGACCCCCTCGTAGTCGAGCCGGGCCCGGCTGCGGACCAGGGCGCGGCGGACGTCGGTGTCCTCCACCCGGCCGTCGGAGTCCAGGTCGAGCCGCCACAGCAGGGCCGGGCGGGTCCGGTCCGGCAGCAGACTGGCCGCCCCCTCGGAGAGCACGGGCGGGTGCAGCGGTACCCGGACGTCGGGGAAGTAGAGGGTGGTGACCCTGCGGTGCGCCTCCGCGTCGAGGGCCCCGCCGGGGGCGACGAAGGCGGCGACGTCGGCGATGGCGTAGTGGACGCGGTAGCCGCCGCCCGGCCGTCTCGCCAGGTGCATGGCCTGGTCGAGGTCCACGGAGCCCGGCGGGTCGATGGTGAACAGGGGGATGCCGGTGGCGTCCTCGGCGGGCGGCAGCGCGGCGGCGGCGGCCCGTTCGGCCTCGGCGAGCACCTCCGCCGGGAAGGCGTCGGGCACGTCCAGTCGCGTCCGCAGCCCCCGGAGCGCGGCGCCCAGGGCGGCACCGTCCGCACCGGCCATGTGCATGTGGCGGCGTGGCATGGACCGAGCGTATGTCCTGCCCGGGAGATCTTCTCGGCGGCCGCGCACGGGGCCGCCCGGGACGGGGCCCGGTACGCGGGTGTCCGGAATTCCGCGCCGGGGTCCGCTCACCGGAACACGGCGCGGAAACGGCCGCGCACGACGGCGTGAAACCTCCTGGAACGAGGCGCCCGGCCGGGGCGCAATGTGGGGGGCGGATCGCCCGAACCCACCGGAACCGATCGGAACTCATTCACGGGGCGGCGCATGTTGTTGCGGATTCACTTCACGGGAGCCGACCTGGCGCGCACGAGCGTGGCCAGCCGGCCCGACCCGCTGTGGGAGACGGTGCTGAGCCTGCGCATGCTCCAGCACCGCAGCGGCAACCCGGCGGCCGAGGCCTGGGGCCGCGCGGTCCTGGCCCGGCAGGCCGCCAGCCTGCGGGTCCTCCTGCCCCTGGTGCGTCCGCTCGGCTACTTCCCCGACTTCCTCACCCCCTCCGACGGGTCCCCGGAGATCGAGCAGGGCCTCGACGCCCTGACCGCCACCCCCGCCCGCCACCTGCGCGGCGACCTGGAGGTCCTCGGGGCCGGCGGGACCCTCCCGCCCTGGACGCGGGACCTCGCCGCGGGCCGCCCCGACGCGCTGCGGGACCTCGCCGCGGCCCTGCGCGGCTACCACGCGGCGGCGGTGGCGCCGCTGGAGCAGACGATGAGGACGACGGTCCGGGCCGAGTACGCGGCGCAGGCGAAGACGGCCGCCGAATCGGGGATCGAGGGCGTCCTGTCGGGACTGGGGCCGGGCATGCGGTGGAGGCCGCCGGTGCTGGAGGTCCAGTACCCGGTGGACCAGGAACTCCACCTCAACGGGCGGGGCCTGCTCCTGGTCCCCACCCTGTTCCGCGCCCGCACCCCCGTGTCGCTCCTCGACCCCGAGCTCCCGCCCGTGCTCACCTATCCCGCCCGGCGCACGCGCGCCCCGGGCGACTCCGCCGGGCGCAAGCTCGTGCCGCTGATCGGGCGGACCCGTTCGGAGATCCTGCACCACACCTGCGAGGGCTCCCGCAGCACATCGGAGCTCGCCCGGCTGGTGGGGATGTCGCAGGCCTCGGTCAGCCACCACACCTCCGTGCTGCGCGCGGCGGGCCTGATCAGCTCGACCCGGCACCGGAACTCGGTCCTGCACACGGCGACCTCGCTGGGCTCCCTCCTACTGAGCGGGTGAGGAGGTGTCCAGGTCTTTCGAACCTCCTCGAAACAGCTGGACGCGGACCGGCGGCGCGCCGGACAGTCGTCCTGCACCACAGCAGGGAAGGGCGACGCAGCACCGCCCACCACGACCCCCCACCGGCGGCCACGGCCCGCCCCCGGCCCCGGCGGCCGGGGGCGCCGCCGTGGCCGTTCGCCCGTGACCGGCCGACGGCGGGACGTCTACCCTGGCTCGGGGGCCGCACCCCCCGCGTCGTGCCACCGATAGGAGAACCACCGTGCTCGTGCTGCTGCCGCCCTCCGAGGGAAAGGCCGCCGGCGGCTCCGGCGCACCGCTCGACCCCGCGTCGCTGTCGCTGCCCGGGCTGGCCGGGGCGCGGGCGGCCGTACTGGAGGAGCTGGCCGAGCTGTGCGCGGGCGACGAGCTCAAGGCGCGCGAGGTGCTGGGGCTGAGCGAGGGCCTGCGCGGCGAGGTCGCGAAGAACGCCGCACTGCGCTCGGCGCCGGCCCGGCCCGCGGGGGAGGTCTACACCGGGGTGCTGTACGACGCCCTGGACCTGGCGGGGCTGTCCGCGTCGGCGCGGGCGATCGCCGAGCGGACGCTGCTGGTGTTCTCGGGGCTGTGGGGCGCGGTGCGGGTCACCGACCGGATCCCCTCGTACCGGTGCTCGATGGGCGTGAAGCTGCCGGCGCTGGGCGCGCTGGGCGCGTACTGGCGGACGCCGATGGCCGAGGTGATGCCGGAGGCGGCCGGGGACGGGCTGGTGCTGGACCTGCGCTCGTCGGCGTACGCGTCGGCGTGGAAGCCGAAGGGCGAGACGGCGGGGCGCACGGCCACGGTGCGGGTGCTGCACGCGCAGATGGTGGACGGCGTGGAGAAGCGGTCGGTGGTGAGCCACTTCAACAAGGCCACGAAGGGCCGTCTGGTCCGGGACCTGCTCCTGGCCGGAGCCGAGCCGGCGGGGCCGGCGGAGCTGGTCGCCGCGCTGCGCGACCTCGGGTACGTGGTCGAGGCCGAGGCCCCGGCGAAGGCGGGCAGGGCCTGGTCCCTGGACGTGGTGGTCAGCCGGATCCACTGACCGGGCCGGCGCTGCGCGGGGAGGGAGCCCCCGCGCAGCGGGCGGTCAGCGGCCCAGGGGCCAGGCGACCGCCGACGGGGTCTGGTCCGCCGCGCCCGCGTACTGGGCGCAGGCGTCCGTGAGGGTCTCCAGGAGGGTCAGGGGGTCCGGGAGCGGCTGGCGGACGTCGCGCACCCAGGCCACGGAGAAGTCGCCGGGGAGCGCGGCCGGGGGCAGCAGGACGTAGCTGCCGCGGCAGTGCCAGCGCAGGCCGGGGTGTTCGTCCATGGTCTCGGGGTGGCAGTCCAGCTCGCAGGGCCACCACTCGTCCTCGTCCTCGGGCGTGCCGCGGGTGGCCGTGAAGAAGAGCATCCGGGCGTGGTCGCCCGTACCGCCCGACTCGGCGACCGGGCCGACCTCGACACCGGCGGCGAGGAGGCGCTCCAGGGCGCTGCGGCCGGCTTCGAGGGGGACGTCCAGGACGTCGTGGACCATGCCGGTCGCGGTGATGAAGTTGGCCTGGGGCTGGCTGCGGGCCCAGCGCTCGATCTGGGCGCGGTCGGTGGTCGACTGGGTCTGCCAGGCGAAGGAGACCGGGTGCCGGGCCGGCGTGGGACAGCCGATGCGGTCGCACGAACAGCGGTACCCGACGGGATGGGCGGCGGGGGCGACCGGGAGTCCGGCGGCGGCGACGGCCAGGAGGAGCGCTTCGCGTTCCCTGCCGGGGTCCTCGGGAGCGGGTTTCGCGCGGCGGCGCAGCCACTGGGAGATCCTGCTCTGCTCGCCGCGTTTGACGCGGCCGGACTCAGACCCCATCTATCCCCTCACCTCACCGTTGCCCCGGCAGACCATTCCATGGTCCCACCATCCCGGGGGCCCGGTGACCGCACCCCCGATCGGGCCCCGGGGCCTACTTCCCCCGATAACGGCTCAATCCGGCCATATGTTCTCGGCCTTGCCGAGGTCACCGGGCGTCCGGCTATCGGACGGTGACTTTTGCCACGCCGCCCAGCACGGCGTCGACGAGCGCGTCCGCGAAGGCGTGCGTCACCGGAGCGGTCCGCATCAGCCACCGGTACGTCAGCGGCCCCACCAGCATCTCCACCACCAGCCGGACGTCGGCGTCCGCCGCGAGCTGCCCGGCCTCCTGTCCCGCCCGCAACCGCGCCTCGTACAGGGCGAGCTGGGGTTCCAGCAGCTGTTCGGTGAAGCGCGCGGCCAGGCCGGGGTCGGTCGCCCCGGCCGCCGTCAGGGCGCGCGTGGGGGCCTCGTACCGGGGGTCGCCGAACTCGTCCACGGTGGCCCGCAGGACGGTCTTCAGGTCGGCCGCCAGGTCGCCCGTGTCGGGGAACCCGGCCCAGCCGGAGTCCGCCCAGGCCTCGCCGGACAGCGCCAGCGAGGCGTCCAGCAGGACGGCGGCCTTGGAGGGCCACCAGCGGTAGATGGTCTGCTTGCCGACGCCCGCGCGGGCCGCGATGGCCTCGATGGTCAGCTTGTCGTAGCCGACCTCCCCGACGAGGGCGAGGGCGGCGTCGAGGATGGCGCGCCGGGAGCGTTCGCTGCGGCGGCTGGAGTCCGGAGGCTTGCTCATCGGCCCAACGTACCAACCCGGCCGAGACGTCTCGTCTCCCGGCCGTTGTGGTAAATCACCCGATCGGTTCACTGTGCGGCCGCACCCTGAGGGGAGACGATTCTCTCCGTACACACCCGTACCGTGAGTCCGCAGTCGTGAGGAGCCTTCTTTGCGCAGAGACGCCACACCCCGGCGCTACCTGATGTGCGCACCCGCACACTTCAAGGTCACGTACTCCATCAACCCGTGGATGGACCCCACGAAACCGGTGGACCTGCCCCTCGCACTCGCCCAGTGGGAGGACCTGCGGGACCGCTACCTCTCCCTGGGGCACACCGTCGAGACCCTGGAGCCGGCACCGGACCTGCCCGACATGGTCTTCGCCGCGAACGGCGCCCTCGTCGTCGACGGCCGGGTCCTCGGCGCCCGCTTCGCCTATCCGGAACGCACCGCCGAGGCGGAGATCCACCTCGACTGGTTCCGCGCCAACGGCTTCACCGACATCCACGAGCCCTCGCACGTCAACGAGGGCGAGGGCGACTTCGCCGTCACCGCCGGCTTCATCCTCGCGGGCCGGGGCTTCCGCTCCAGCCCGCTCTCGCACGACGAGGCGCAGGAGTTCTTCGGCCGCCCCGTCATCGGCCTCGACCTGGTGGACCCGCGCTACTACCACCTGGACACGGCGCTGTGCGTGCTCGACGGCGACGAGATCATGTACCACCCGCCGGCCTTCTCCCCGGGCAGCCAGGCGGTGCTGCGCCGGCTCTTCCCGGACGCCCTGCTCGTGGACGCCCCGGACGCCGCCGCCTTCGGCCTGAACTCCGTCTCGGACGGCCGGCACGTGCTGCTGCCGCAGGCCGCGACCGGGCTGCTGGCGCCGCTGCGCGAGCGCGGCTTCGAGCCGATCCCGATGGACCTGGGGGAGCTGCTCAAGGGCGGCGGCAGCGTGAAGTGCTGCACCCAGGAGCTGCGGCCCTAGGGCGCCGACAGGCCCTGGGCCGCGACTCCCGGGGCCGACCGGCCTAGAGCTGCCGGCCCGGGTCGGCGGGGGGCCACTGCTCGCCCCACTCGACGTCCCGGGCCGCCTTGTAGAGGCCGCCGTGCCGCTTGGTGACGGTGGCCCGGCCCAGCCCCGTCTCCTCGGGACCGCACAGGTCCAGCAGGACGAGCCCCTTCCGGATCTGCGGCCTCCGGGTGATCCGGGAGGGGACCGGCGCCGTGGGGAAGCGGGTCGCGGCCACGTAGCTGAACTTCTCGTCCTCGTACGGGAGGGAGCCGCCCTTGACCTGCCGGTGCAGGGAGGAGCGGCTGACCCGCGCCGAGAAGTGGCACCAGTCCTGCCCGACCTCGATCGGGCAGGCCCCGTCGTGCGGGCAGGGCGCGGCGACCTTCAACCCGGCGGCGATCAGCTGGTCGCGGGCCTCGCGGATGCGCAGGTACCCCTCGGGCGTGCCCGGCTCGATCAGGACGACGGCCCGGCCGGCGCGGGCCGCCTCGGCGACGACCGCCCGGCGGGCCTGCCCGGTCAGCTCGCCCAGCACGTACGAGACGGTGACCAGGTCCGCGTCGGGCAGGGCGATCCCGGTCCCGATCACGGCCCGCCGCCACTCGGCCGCGCGCAGGGTGTCGGACGAGGAGCGGCCGGCCAGTTCCCGGCCGAGGGCCAGCGCCGGCTCCGCCCAGTCCAGGACCGTGGTCGAACGCGGCCCGTCCCAGGTGGCGTCCACGGCCCAGGTCGCCGCCCCGGTCCCGCCGCCCACGTCCACGTGCGAGCCCGGCACCCACTCCGGCGCGGCCTGCGCGAGCCCGTCCAGCGCGGAGCGCACGGCCTCGAAGGTGGCCGGCATCCGGTACGCCGCGTACGCCGCGACGTCGGAGCGGTCGCGCAGCACGGGGGCGTCGGTGGGGGTGGTGCCCCGGTAGTTGGCGATGAGCCGCTCGACGGCGGCCGCCGCCTGCTTCTGCGGGAGTCCGTCGAGCAGCCCGCCGAGGGCGCTGCGGAGGGTTTCGGCGGTGGTGGGGGCGGTGGCGTTCACCAGCGAAGTTTACGGCGCGGCCCGCCCGGCCGGTGCGGCCATGGGCTCCCGCTCCCGCCAGGGGCGGCACAGGGCGAGGAAGCAGCCGGCCGCCAGCAGCGAGCAGCTCAGCTGGACCAGGGCCATCGGCACGGCCGTCTGCTCGCCCGCGATCCCGACCAGCGGGGAGGCCACCGCACCGACGAGGAAGGAGGAGGTGCCGAGCAGGGCGGACGCCGATCCGGCGGCGTGCGGGGTGCGCATCAGCGCCTGCGCGTTGGTGTTCGGCAGGACCAGGCCCATCGCCGACATCAGCACGAACAGCGCGGCGGCGACGGGGACCAGCCCGACCTCCCCGAACACCCCGGTGGACATCAGCAGCAGGGCAACCGAGGCCGTGGTGAGCACGGCGATGCCGACGGCGAGGACCTTGTCCAGGCTGACCCGGCCGACCAGCAGCTTGCCGTTGACCTGGCCGACCACGATCAGGCCGACGGAGTTGAGGCCGAAGAGCAGGCTGAAGGCCTGCGGGGAGGCGCCGTAGATCTCCTGCACGACGAAGGGCGAGGCGGATATGTACGAGAAGAGCACCGCGAAGGCGAAGCCGCCCGCCAGGGTGTACCCGGCGAAGACCCGGTCGGAGAGCAGCCCCCGCATGGTCCGCAGCGCGGCGCCCACGCCGCCGGTCTGGCGCCGCTCGGGCGGCAGCGTCTCGCCGAGCCCGCGCCAGACCACCAGGGTCAGCGCGAGGCCGACGGCGGTCAGGACGACGAAGACCCCGCGCCAGTCCGCGAAGCGGAGCACCTGGCCGCCGATCAGCGGGGCGATGATCGGGGCGGTGCCGGATATCAGCATCAGGGTGGAGAAGAAGCGGGCCATCTCGACCCCGTCGTACAGGTCGCGGACGACGGCCCGGGCGATGACGATGGCCGCCGAGCCGGCCAGGCCCTGGAGCAGCCGGAAGCCGATCAGCAGTTCGGCGGAGGGGGCGAGGGCGCATATCGCGGTGGCGAGGACGTAGACCGCCATCCCGGTCAGCAGGGGGCGGCGCCGCCCCCACTTGTCGCTCATGGGCCCGACGACCAGCTGTCCGAGCGCCATGCCGGCGAGGCAGGAGGTGAGGGTGAGCTGGATGGTCGCGGCCGGGCTGTGCAGGGCGGCGGTGACCTCCGGCAGGGCCGGGAGGTACATGTCCATGGACAGCGGGGGGAGGGCGGTCAGGCCGCCCAGGATGAAGGTGACCAGCAGGCCGGTACGGCGCGCGGCCGTCAGGGGGGCTGCGGGAGGGGCGGTGGCGGGTGAGGGGTCGTGCTCGTGCGAGGGGGCCGCGGAGGGGCCTCTCTCCGACATACGGAACTCCAGTCTTTTCATCTGCTTTTATGCACCCCTGACCGACCCATGCTCTCAGCTGTCGGAACGTTCCGGGCCGGATGTCCGCTGTGACGTACTCTGCGGCCCCATGAGCGCACGTGGGAACAAGATCGCTGTAGTGACCGGCGCCGGATCCGGGATCGGCCGCTCCGTGGCCCTCGCCCTCGCCGGGGCCGGCTGGTCGGTGGCCGTGGCCGGGCGCCGGACCGAGCCCCTGGAGGAGACCGCCGCCGCGGGCGGGACCGCGGACGTCCTGCCGGTCCGGGCGGACGTCGCCGACCCGGCGGACGTGACCGCGCTGTTCGAGACGGTCCGGGCCCGCTACGGACGCCTCGACCTCCTCTTCAACAACGCCGGCACCTTCGGCCCGGCCGGGGTCCCGCTGGAGGACATCGCCCACGAGGACTGGCGCCGGGTGGTCGACGTCAACCTCACCGGGTCCTTCCTCTGCGCGCAGGCGGCGTTCCGGGTGATGAAGGAGCAGGACCCGCAGGGCGGGCGCATCATCAACAACGGCTCCATCTCGGCCCACGTCCCGCGGCCGCACTCGATCGCCTACACGGCGACCAAGCACGCCATGACGGGCCTGACGAAGTCGCTCTCGCTGGACGGGCGGCCGTACCGGATCGCCTGCGGGCAGATCGACATCGGCAACGCGGCGACGGACATGACGGCGCGGATGCAGACCGGGATCCTCCAGGCGAACGGACAGCTGGCGGTGGAGCCGGTGATGGACGCGGCGGACGTCGCCCGGACCGTCCTCCACATGGCGGAGCTCCCCCTGGAGGCGAACGTCCAGTTCGCGACGGTGATGGCGACCGCCATGCCGTACATCGGCCGCGGGTAGCCGCGCCCCGCACGCGCCGGCGCCCGGTTCGCCCCCGCGGAGGGGGGAGCGAACCGGGCGCCGGGTCATGAGGGGGCGGGCTGCTGCGGGCTACTTCACCGCGGCCGGGGCCGGGGCCGGTGCCGCGCCGCGCACGCGGGCCGGGAGGAGGAACAGGGTCAGGACCGCCGCCAGGTACAGGCTCCAGACCACCAGCTGCACCACCGTCGGGTCCGGCTGGAAGTTGAAGACGCCCTTCAGCAGCACCCCGTACCAGCTGTCCTGCGGGATCGCCGCGCTGATGTCGAACGCCTTGTTCTGCAGGCCGCCGAGGAACCCGGCCTCCTGGAGGTCGTGGACGCCGTACGCGAGGACGCCCGCCGCCACGACGACCAGCATTCCGCCGGTCCACGTGAAGAACTTCGACAGGTTGATCTTCAGCGCGCCCCGGTAGAACAGCCAGCCCAGGACGATGGCCGTCCCGATGCCCAGCAGCACACCGATCAGCGGCGCCGACGAGCCCTCGCCGCTGGCCCGCACCGACGCCCACACGAACAGCGCCGTCTCCAGCCCCTCGCGGCCCACCGCCAGGAAGGCGGTCGCGACCAGCGCGCCGGTGCCCATGGCGAGCGCCGCGTCGAGCTTGCCCTGGAGCTCGCTCTTCAGGTGCCGCGCGGTCTTCTTCATCCAGAAGACCATCCACGTCACCAGGCCGACCGAGACGATCGACAGGCTGCCGCCGAGCAGCTCCTGCGCCTCGAAGGTCAGCTCCTGCGTGCCGAAGGTCAGCAGCGCGCCGAACGCCAGCGAGATCGAGCAGGCGATCCCGATGCCGAGCCACACGGGCCGCAGCGCGGCCCGGTTCCCGGTCTTCACCAGGTAGGCGACCAGGATGCAGACGACCAGGCTGGCTTCGAGGCCCTCGCGCAGGCCGATCAGATAGTTGCCGAACACGGCGTTTCCTCTCCGGAAGGTCCTACGCGAACAGCGCCCGGCCCCACCAGTCGTCCTTGTCGCGGACGCCCGGCGGGACGGCGAAGACGGCCGAGCCCACGTGCTGGATGTACTCGTTCAGCGCGTCGTTCTTCGACAGCCGGCGCTGGATCGCGACGAAGCCCTTGCGGACGTCGCGCTGGTAGGCCAGGAAGAACAGGCCCGCGTCGAGGCGGCCCAGGCCGTCCGTGCCGTCGGTGAAGGAGTAGCCGCGGCGCAGGATGGTCGCCCCGTCGTTGCTGTCGGGGTGCGCGAGGCGCACGTGCGCCTCGGGCTTCATCGCCTTCAGGAACGGCTCGTCGTGCTCCTTGGACTTGCCGACCGGCGCGCCCTCGCCCTTGTCGCGGCCGAAGATGTCCTCCTGCTCCCGCAGCGAGGTGCGGTCCCAGGTCTCGATGTGCATCCGGATGCGCCGGGCGACGAGGTACGAGCCGCCGGTCATCCAGTCGCTGCCGTCGCCCGCGCCGACCCACACGTGCTTGTCCAGGCGGGCGGTGTCGGTGCCGGCGATGTTCCGGGTGCCGTCCTTGAAGCCCATCATGTTGCGCGGGGTCTGCTCGTCGGGCGTGGTCGAGGAGGTCTTGCCGAAGCCGAGCTGCGACCAGCGCACCGCGACCTTGCCGAAGCCGATGCGGGCCAGCTGGCGGATGGCGTGCACGGCGACCTGCGGGTCGTCGGCGCAGGCCTGGACGCACAGGTCGCCGCCGGAGCGGGCCTGGTCCAGGTTGTCGCCGGGGAAGGCCTCCAGGTCCACCAGGGCCTCGGGGCGCCTGCCCTCCAGGCCGAAGCGGTCCTTGGCGAACAGGCCCGGGCCGACGCCGAAGGTCAGGGTCAGGCGGGAGGGCTTGAGGCCCAGGGCCTCGCCGGTGTCGGTCGGCGGGGCCTCGGGGACGCCCTCGTACACGTCGCCGACCGGCAGGCCGGCCGTCATCAGCCGGGCGGCGGCCGTCCAGTCCTTGAGGAGCTTGACCAGTTCCCCGCGGTCCTTCGTCTTCACGTCGAAGGCCGCGAAGTGCAGCCGGTCCTGGACGGCGCTGGCGATGCCCGCCTGGTGCTCGCCGTGGAACGGCACGGCCGCCCCGGCGGAGGCCGCCGGGGTGATGTCCGAGCCGCCGTTGAAGGCGGCCACGGCGCCGCCGGCCGCGGCCGCGCCGAGCGCGAGCCCGGCCCCGCCCCAGCCGAGGACGGCACGGCGCGAGGGCGCGGCGGCGCCTTCGGTGGACTCCGGGGCCTCGGTCACCTGCGGCTCCTGGGCGTCGGTCATGGTGGGATCTCCCGCTCTGCCTGGCTGTGGACTACTTGGCGACCGCGGCGGCCAGCTTCGAGAGCGGCTCGGCCAGGGCGCTGACGCCGTCCGAGAGCTCCTTGCGCTCGGTCTCGCCGACCTTGTCGTACGAGGTGAACTCGTAGCCGTTCTTGTCCGCCCGGTACTTGTCCAGGAGGGTGTTCAGCGCGGTGAACTGGGTGTCCAGCTGCTTGGCGAGCTCCGGGTCGTTCTTCGCGGTGACGGCCTTGAGGAGCTCGTAGGACTTCTCGGCGCCCTCGACGTTGGCCTTGAAGTCGACCAGGTCGGTGTGGCTGTAGCGCTCCTCCTCGCCGGTCACCTTGCCGGTGGCGACCTCGTCGAGCAGCTCCTTGGCGCCGTTGGCCATGGAGGTGGGGGTGATCTCCGCCTCGCCGACCTTCTTCTGCCAGGCGGTGAGGTCCGTCATCAGGGTGTCGGCGAGCTTCTTCTCGTCGTCGCCGATCTTGCCGTCCTGGAAGAGGGCCTTCTCCAGACGGTGCCAGCCGGTCCAGTCCTTCGCCGGGTCCTGGCCGGCCTCCAGGCCGTCCTCGCGGACGTCGACCTTCGGGTCGATGTCGCCGAAGGACTCGGCGACCGGCTCGGTGCGCTCCCAGCCCAGGCGGGAGGGGGCGTAGGCCTTCTTCGCGGCCTCCAGGTCCCCGGCCTTGACGGCGTCGGCGAAGGCCTGGGCCTTCGGCATCGTCTCGTCGGCCTGCTCCTGGACGTACTTGCGGTACGCGGCCACGGCGGCGTCCAGCTCGGGGCTGCGCTTCTCGGCGGCGCCCTTGCCGGTGGCCTTGACCTTGGTCCGGATGCCGTCGCCCTTCATGCCGGGCTTGCAGGTGAAGAGGTAGTCGCCCGCCTTGATCTCGGCGGTGATGGTGGCCTTGGTGCCGGGGCCGATGTTCTCGCGCTCGGCGACGATGCGGTCGTCCGGGAAGAGCACGTACAGCTCGGTGACCTTGGAGCCCTTGTTCTCGACCTCGATGGAGACCTTGCCCGCCGGGAAGTCCGTCTTCGAGACCTCGCAGGCGCTGTCGGTCGCGTTCACGCGGATCGCGTCCGATTCGCCCTTGTCGCTCTTCTGCGCGCAGCCGGTGACGGCGGCGAGCGCGGCGACGGCTGCGGCCGCGGTGAAGACGGTGAGGCGGGCGGGGCGCATGAGGGCTCCTGGCGAGGGTGGAGGCGTGGGGCGGCCTGGTGAGGCGGACCTAACTTAACCGAGGCTTACCTGACCGATGCCCGCTCGTCCAGTGATTCAGCTCTCACCTTCCGGCCCCGGACACGGGCCCGTCACGGCACCTCCATGGCCGGTTCAAGCGAAGGTCAAGAGGGAGTCAAGTTCCCGCTCGGATGTCGTGCGGGAACGGGGTTACCGTCCGGTTTTTGCCCGGGCTCCGGCCGCCGCCGCGATCCGCCCGCCGTGCGGGGCGGCGGCCCGGTCCGCGTGCGGAACCGGGCCCGTCCCGCGCCGTGCTTGAATGCCGACGTGAACGATCTCGACGTGATCAAGGTGTTCTGCGCGGGTGACGGCCGGTACGGCAACCTGCTCGGAGTCGTCCGCGACGGCCGCACCGTCCCGGACGACGCGGCCCGGCAGGCCCTCGCCGCCGAACTGGGATACAGCGAGACGGTGTTCGTCGACGACCCCGAGCGCGGCGTCGTCGACATCCGCACCCCCGGCACGCGCATGTCCTTCGCCGGGCACCCGCTGGTCGGACTCGCCTGGCTGCTCGACATCGAGGAGCTCCAGCCGCCCGTCGGCTCCGTATGGGCCCGCGGCGACGGGGAGTTCACCTGGATCACGGCCCGCCCCGAGTGGGTCACCGGCAAGCACACCCGGCAGTACGCCACCGCCGCCGAGGTCGAGGCCCTGCCCACCCCGCCGCCCGGCGAGGGCTGGCTCTACGCCTGGGCCTGGGAGGACGAGCCCGCCGGCCGGATCCGGGCCCGGGGCTTCCCGCGCCGCCCCGACGGGGTCGTCGCCGAGGACGAGGCCACCGGCTCGGCGGCGATCCTGCTCACCGCCGAACTGAACCGCGCCCTCAACATCACCCAGGGCGCCGGCTCCCAGCTCCTCACGGCCCCGGGCCCGGACGGCACGGTGGAGCTCGGCGGGCGGGTCCGCTTCGCCGCCTGACGCACCGGGAGGGGCGACGTCCCGCGCCCCCTCCCCGCGCACCGCCGGGGCCTACGCGCTGAGCGGGAACTCCTCGCCCAGCTCCCGGAAGACGGCCCCGTTGTGGTCGAAGGCCCGCTTGCACTCGTCGATGATCCGCTGCTTCTCCAGGTCGTCGGCCGCGATCGCGTCCAGCAGCTCCCGGTACACCCGCTTGAACGCGGCCGGATTGGCGATGTCCGCGAACACGTAGAACCGCACCCCGTCGCCCTTGCGCTCGAAGCCCCAGGCGCGCTCCGCGCGGTCCCGGATGATCTGGCCGCCGGAGAGGTCGCCCAGGTAGCGGGTGTAGTGGTGGGCGACGTACCCGCCCGGCCAGCGCGCCGCGCACTCCGCCACCCGTGCCGCGTAGGCCTCCGTGGCGGGCAGCGCCGTCACGCCCTCCCGCCAGTCCGGGCCGATCAGGTGCGCCAGGTCGCGCTCGATCTCCGCCACGCGCATCAGCTCGGGCCGGATGAACGGCCCCGCGACCGGGTCCCCGCGCAGCGCGTCGGCGGCGTCCTCCAGCGCCCGGTACACGAACCACAGCTGCTCCGTGTAGCGCGTGTAGGCGTCCACGCCGAGCCGCCCGCCGAGCAGGTCGCCCATGAACGCGGAGGTCTCGGCTTCGGTGTGCTGCTCGTGCGAGGCGAGGCGGATGGCCGTGGAGAAGGCGTCCAAAGCGGACCTCCGGGAAAGAGGAATCGGGCGCGGCGACACCGCCGCCACGCCCGATCCTCCTGCTTAGGCATACCTAAGTCAATGTGTTCCCGACATGCTGTCGGTAAAAAGATCCCCCGCCGCCCACGGCCGCGGCTACGGGAGGGTCAGGATGTCCGCCCCCGTGTCCGTCACCACCAGGGTGTGCTCGAACTGGGCCGTCCGCTTGCGGTCCTTCGTGACGACCGTCCAGCCGTCGTCCCACATGTCGTACTCGTGCGTCCCGAGCGTCAGCATCGGCTCGATCGTGAACGTCATGCCCGGCTCCATCACCGTGGTGGCGTGCGGGCTGTCGTAGTGCGGGATGATCAGGCCGGAGTGGAAGGACGAGTTGATGCCGTGCCCGGTGAAGTCCCGGACCACGCCGTAGCCGAACCGCTTCGCGTAGGACTCGATGACCCGGCCGATGACGTTGATCTGGCGGCCGGGCCTGACCGCCTTGATGGCCCGGTTCAGCGCCTCGCGGGTGCGCTCCACGAGCAGCCGCGACTCCTCGTCCACCTCGCCGCACAGGTAGGTGGCGTTGTTGTCGCCGTGCACCCCGCCGATGTACGCGGTCACGTCGAGGTTCACGATGTCGCCGTCGCGCAGGACGGTCGAGTCGGGGATGCCGTGGCAGATGACCTCGTTGAGCGAGGAGCACAGGGACTTCGGGAAGCCCCGGTAGCCGAGCGTCGACGGGTAGGCGCCGTGGTCGCACATGTACTCGTGCGCGACGCGGTCCAGCTCGTCTGTGGTCACCCCCGGCGCGATGTGCTTCGCGGCCTCCTCCATCGCCTGCGCGGCGATGCGGCCCGCGACGCGCATGGCCTCGACGGTCTCGGCGGACTGCACCTCGGGGCCGGTGTACGGCTTGGGGCCGGGCTTGCCCACGTACTCGGGCCGGCGGATGTTTCCGGGAACGGAACGGGCGGGAGAGAGCTCGCCTGGTACGAGCAGCGACTGGCCAGACATGCAAGCGAGTGTATCGAGCGGCCGTGGGGCAGCATGGCGCTGTAGCGAGGACCGAGAGGGACCGAGAGGACCGAGAGGAGCCTGGGGACGATGGCCCTGTTCAAGAAGCGTCAGGTGGGCAAACCGGGCGAGTGGTACTACTGCCTGGTCCACAAGAAGGTCGAGGAGGGCCCGGAGTGCCCCGCCAAGGACCGCTTCGGCCCGTACACGACCCGGGAGGAGGCGGCCCACGCCATGGAGACGGCCCAGGAGCGCAACCTCGAATGGCAGAACGACCCGAACTGGAACGACAGGACCCGTGAGGAGGAGGGGGACGGCACGGGCACGGCGACCCCCTGACGAGTCGCCCTACCAGCCGCTGGGCGGCGGCGCGGTGAGCTGGTCGGCCAGCCGCGCCAGCCGGTCCCGCAGCCGGGGCCGGCCCGTACCGCCACCCCGCCGCGCCGGCAGGGCGTTCTCGCCGGCGGCCGCGCCGACCAGGTGCTGCACCGTGTCCAGGTCCAGGACGCAGTCCTCGGCCGGCACCGACAGCGCGTCGTGGGCGAGGGCGCCCAGATCGGGGTCCCCGCCGTCCAGCGACAGTACGGTCGCCCCGGCGCGCCGGGCGTCGTGGACCCGCTCCAGCAGCCCCCCGCCCGGCCGCTGCGGAGCCACCACCAGCAGGGTGTGCCCGCGCCGGGCCGCCTCCAGCCGGCCCAGCCCGACCGACAGGTGCGGCGGCCCGTCCGGCGGCACCCGGTGCCGGACCAGCGTCGGCGCCAGCTCCGGCCGCCCCGACCAGGCGGCCTCGTCCACCAGGTGCGCCGCCAGGTGCCAGGGCTCGTACTGCTCCGTCCCCACCAGCAGCAGGCCCCCGCCGGCCGGCACCACCGCCCGCCGCAGCGTCCCGGCGAACCTCCGCGCCTCACCCGGCCACGGCGTCCCCGCGAGCACCTCCCGCAACAGAGCCACCCTCACGGCATCCATGGCCCGCATCCTGCCGCACCCGCCCGGCGCCGGGGAGCACTTCGCCACGTCTCCCACCCCTTCGACCCCGGCGTACCCGGCAGTACGCTCGCCCCCATGACTTCCTCAGACAGCACGCAGAAGCCGCCGGCCAAGGACCCCTGGGACCTCCCCGACGTCTCCGGCCTGGTCGTCGGCGTCCTCGGCGGCACCGGAGACCAGGGCCGCGGCCTCGCCTACCGGCTCGCACGGGCGGGCCAGAAGGTGATCATCGGCTCCCGCGCCGCCGACCGCGCCGAGACCGCCGCGCGGGAACTGGGCCTCGGCGTCGAGGGCGCCGACAACGCCGAGTGCGCCCGCCGCAGCGACATCGTCATCATCGCGGTGCCGTGGGAGGGCCACGCCAAGACCCTGGAGGCCCTGCGCGAGGACCTCGCGGGCAAGCTCGTCGTGGACTGCGTCAACCCGCTGGGCTTCGACAAGCAGGGCGCGTACGCCCTGCGGGTCGAGGAGGGCAGCGCCGCGCAGCAGGCCGCCGCCCTGCTCCCCGACTCCCGGGTCACCGCGGCCTTCCACCACCTCTCCGCGGTCCTCCTCCAGGACACCTCGGTCGAGGAGATCGACACCGACGTCATGGTCCTCGGCGAGTCCCGCGCCGACACCGACCTCGTCCAGGCCCTCGCGGCCCGCATCCCCGGCATGCGCGGCGTCTTCGCGGGCCGCCTGCGCAACGCCCACCAGGTGGAGGCGATGGTCGCGAACCTCATCTCCACGAACCGCCGCTACAAGGCCCACGCGGGCCTGCGCCTCACGGACGTCTGAGCCCCGGCCCCCGGACCCCGCTCCCGGACCCCGCCCCGGACCCCGTGCCGCGGACGCGGGGCCCGGGAGGGATGGGGGACACTGGAGGGGCTCGACCCCGTCCCGTGTTGCCGAGGAGCTGTTCCGGATGCCCCGCCTTGCCGTGTTCGCCGTTGTCGTCTGCGTCCTTGCCGTGGCCGCCGCCGTGGTCGCCTTCGTGGAGGGCAGCTTCCTCGGGATCGTGTGGGTGCTGCTGGCCGGCGTGACGTCCAACATGGCCTGGTTCTACATCCGCAAGGCCAGGGCGGAGAAGCAGCGCAGCGCCGCCTAGGCCGTCGTCCGGCCGGTCAGCCGGTCAGCCGGTCAGTGCCGGTCAGCCTGTCAGTCGGCCGGGCCGGCGCAGAAGCCGTCCTGGTCCTCCCAGAAGCGGTACAGGTCGTGGCCGCAGTACGTCTCCAGGTCCGAGACGCCGAGCGCGCGCAGGATGCCCCGCACCGCGTCGAAGAAGACCTCGTTGACCTCCGGGATCCACAGCAGCGCGAACACCCCGATCAGCGCGAACGGGGCCAGCGGCGCCAGCTCGCGGCGGACGCGGTGGGACAGCCAGGGCTCGATGACCCCGTAGCCGTCCAGGCCCGGGACCGGCAGGAAGTTCAGGATCGCCGCCGAGACCTGGAGCAGCGCCAGGAAGGCCAGCGCGAAGCGGAACGGCAGGGGCACCCCGTCGAGGGCGTCCAGCCAGAACGGCGCCGTGCAGATGACGGCGAAGGCCACGTTCGTCAGCGGACCCGCCGCCGAGACGAGGCTGTGCTGCCAGCGGCCCCGGATCCGGTCCCGCTCGATGTACACGGCCCCGCCGGGCAGGCCCAGCCCGCCCAGGATCACGAAGACCACCGGCAGCACGATGCTGAGCAGCGCGTGCGTGTACTTCAGGGGGTTCAGCGTGAGGTAGCCCTTGGCGCCGACGGTGAAGTCGCCGCCGTGCAGGGCGGTACGGGCGTGCGCGTACTCGTGCAGGCACAGCGAGACCACCCAGGCCGAGGTGACGAAGAGGAACACGGCCAGCCCCGGGCTCGACGCGTACCCCGTCCACACCGCCCAGCCCGTGACCGCCATGACGGCGACGATGCCGAGGAAAACGGAACTGATACGCCGCTCGCCGCGGCCGCCCTGGTGAACCATGCGGGGAAACCTATCCCGGGCTCGCGGGCCGGCGGGGGGCGGGGGCCGGGGACAATGGGCCGGTGCGCTACGCGATTCTCGGCACCGCCCAGGCCATCCGCGACGACGGGACCCCCGTCGCCGTCGGCGGAGCGCGCCTGCGCGCGCTGCTGACCGCGCTCGCGCTGCGGCCGGGCCGCAGCGTGCCCGCCGCACTGCTGGTCGCCGAGGTGTGGGACGCCGACCCGCCGGCCGAGGCCGTCGCCGCGCTCCAGGCCCTCGTGGCCCGGCTGCGGCGGGCGCTGGGGCACGAGGCCGTCCGCTCGGCGGAGGGCGGCTACCGGCTGGACGCGGAGCGGGACGACGTCGACCTGTACCGCTTCGACCGGCTCGTGCGCGCCGCCGCGGCCGATCCGGACCCGGCCCGGGCGGCGGCCCTGTACGACGAGGCGCTCGCGCTGTGGCGGGGCCCCGCGCTGGCCTCCCTGCCCGCTCCGGCGGCCGAGGCCGTGCGCTGGGAGGCCGTACGGCTGGACGCGCGCCGGGGCCGGCTGGGCGCGGCCCTGGCGCTGGGCGAGGCGGAACGGGCCCTGCCGGAGCTCACCGAACTGTGCGCCCGCCACCCCCTGGACGAGCCCCTGCACGCGCTCCGCATCCGGGCCCTGCGCGCGGTGGGCCGCCCGGCGGAGGCCCTGGCCGCCTACGAGACGGTCCGCCGCGACCTGTCCGCCCGCCTGGGCACGGACCCGGGCCCGGCCCTGCGCACCCTGCACGCGGAACTCCTCGCGGGCACCCCGGCCCCGGCGGGCGAGAGCACCGCCGACGCCCCGTCCCCGCACCCGGGCGGGCCGTCCGCGGGCCGCCCGGAGGCCCGCCCCACGGCCCCGCACCCGGCCGGCGCCCCCGCCGGTCCCGCGCCCGCCGCCCGGGCCTCCGACGGGCCCGACGCCGCCCATCCCTGGTCCGGTGCCGCCTCCGGCACGCCCCCGTACCCCGTTGCGGACCCGGGCCGGCGCGTCTCGTCCGGCCCGGTCGACGGTGCGCCCGCGCCCGCCCACCCGTGGCCCGGTACCGCCCCCGGCACACCCCGGCACCCCGCCGCCACGGCCCCGCCCGGCCAGCCCCCGTACCTCGCCCCGTACCCCGCCGCCACGGCCCCGCCCGGGCCGGCCGCGGCCGCCGGGGCCGGGGGCCCTGGGCTTCCCGCCTCAGGCCGCCCCGCTCCCGCTCCCGGGAACCTGCGGGCGCGGCTGACCAGCTTCGTCGGGCGGGAGGAGGACATCCGGGTCATCGGGGACGATCTCGCGCGGGCCCGGCTCGTCACCCTGCTCGGGCCCGGCGGGGCCGGGAAGACGCGGCTGTCCCAGGAGGCCGCCGAGGCGCACGCCGACGGCGGCTGGCCCGACGGGGTGTGGCTCGTCGAACTCGCGCCCGTGGACGATCCCGAGGACGTCGCCGAGGCCGCCCTCGCCGCCGTCGGCGCCCGCGAGACCAAGCTGCGCGGCGCCGCCGCGGAGGAACTGCGCGCGCTGACCGACCGGACCGGCGGCAGGCCCTTCGACCGGCTCGCCGAGCACTGCGCCCGCCGCCGGCTCCTGCTGCTCCTGGACAACTGCGAGCACGTGATCGGGGCCGCCGCCGAGCTCGCCGAGCGGATCCTGACCCGGTGCCCCGGAGTGCGGATCCTCGCCACCAGCCGGGAACCGCTCGGGGTGCCAGGGGAGTTCCTGCGGCCCGTCGAGCCGCTGCCCGACCCCGTCGCGCTCCGGCTGCTGGACGAGCGCGGCGCCGCCGCGAAGCCCGGGTTCCGGGCCGCCGACGACCCCGAGGCCGCCGCCGAGATCTGCCGCCGGCTCGACGGGCTGCCGCTGGCCATCGAACTGGCCGCCGCCCGGCTGCGGCTCCTCACCCCCCGCCAGATCGCCGACCGGCTCGACGACCGCTTCCGGCTGCTCACCGGCGGCGCCCGGACCGTGCTGCCCCGCCAGCAGACCCTGCGCGCCGTCGTCGACTGGTCCTGGGACCTGCTGGACGCCGCCGAGCGGGCCGTCCTGCGCCGGCTGTCCGTCTTCGCGGGCGGCTGCGACCTGGAGGCCGCCGAGGCCGTCTGCGGCGACGGCAGCGGGCTCGACGTCGCCGACGTCATGGCGGCCCTCGTCGACAAGTCCCTGGTCGTCGCCGCCCCCGGCCCGGCAGGCGACATGCGCTACCGGCTCCTGGAGACGGTCGGCGAGTACGCCGCCGAGCGCCTCGGCGAGGCCGCCGCCGGCCGCGACCGCGAGGAGACCGAGCAGCGCCACCTCGTCCACTACCGCGAACTCGCCCGCACCACCGAGCCCCTGCTGCGCGGCCACGGCCAGCGCGCGGCCGCCGACCGCCTCGACACCGAGTACGAGAACCTGCGCACCGCCCTGCGCCGGGCCCTCGCCACCCGCGACGCCGGCGAGGTTCTGTGCCTGGTCCACGCCCTGTGCTGGTACTGGCAGATGCAGGACCTGCGTGCCGAGACCCGGCACTGGACCGACGCCGCCACCCTGCTCGGTCCCGACCCCTTCGCGGCGCCCCACGTCCCGGCCGAGCCCGTCTACGAGCGGCTGCTCGACTCCCCGCCGCCCTACTCCGGCGAGGTCCTCGCCGAGGCCTGGCGGGCCCTGTACCTGGTGCGCCTCTCCTCCCGCGACCACACGGCCGACACCTGGGACGACCCCAAGGTCCGTGCCGCGGTGGAGGGCGTCCTCGCCACCTACCGCCCCGGCCTCCCGCAGACCTGCCGCCCGCCCGGCCTGCTGTGGATCTACGCCGTCATGATCGCGGGGGAGGCCGGACTGCTGAAGCGGGTCGTCGACGAGACCGTCGCCGCCGCCCGCACCCTCGGCTACGACTGGGAGCTCGCCTCCGCCCTCCAGCTGCGGGCCAACATCCTCGCCAACCGCGCCGACTGGGCCGGCGACGCCTCCCGCGACGCCGACGAGAGCCTCGCCCTCTTCCGCCGGCTCGGCGACGACTGGGGCTGCGCCGAGGCGCTGTCCGCGCGCGCCGAGTCCCGGGAGAAGAGCGGCGCCTACGACCTCGCCTGCCAGGACTACCTGGAGGCCGTCACCTACGCCGAACGGCTGGGCGCCCGGGCCCAGGTGACGGTGCTGCGGGTGCGGATGGCCGGCTCCCTCGTCGAGAGCGGCCGGCTGGAGGAGGCCGAGAAGATCCTCGGCGAGATCACCGCCAGCGACCAGCGGTTCGGGAACGAGGCCATGCCGGCCGCCCGGATGTTCTACGCCGGCCTCCTCGGCCGGACCGGTCGGATCCCCGAGGCCCGCGCCCAGATCGCGATCCTGCGCGAGGAGTTCGCCCTCGGCGCGTTCGCCGTCTTCGACGTGTTCCTGCACGCCACGACGGCCTGGCTGGACAACCAGGAGGGCGCGTACGCGGACGCCCTGGACCGGGTCCGCGACGCCCGGGCGGCCATGCGCCACCCGCTCGCGATGATGGTCGCGCCCCAGCTGCCCGCCGTGTTCCTGGTGACGGCCGCCGTCTCCCTCGCCTCGCTCGGCGGCCGGCCGCGGGCGTACGACGCGGCGCGGCTGGTCGGCGCCTACCGCGCGCACCTGCCGCCCCGGCACGTCCCGGTCACCGCGGAACGCGAGGACGCCGCCCGCGCCGAGGAGCTGGCGCGGGCGGTGCTGGGGGACGCCGCGTACGAGGCCGCGCACGCCGAAGGCGGCGGCCTCACGATGGAGGAGGCCGCCGCCCTCTACTGACCCGCCCCCGTGCCGGGCCCGGTCCGGGACGCGATCCGGAACGGACCGGCCCCGGATCAGGTCTTCTGGCGGAACTTGCGCACCGCGAGCGGCATGAGGACCGCGGTGATGGCCACCGACCAGGCCAGGGTGATCCACACCGAGTGGCCCAGCGGCGTGCCGTTCATCAGGCCGCGCGCCGCGTCGGCCAGGTTCGACAGCGGGTTGTAGTCCGTGAAGGACTGGAGCCAGCCCGGCATGGTCGTCGGCTTGGCGAAGATGGAGCTGCCGAACTGCAGCGGCATCAGGACCAGCATCGCCATGCCCTGGACGGCCTGCGCGGTCTTCATCGTCAGACCCAGCAGGATGAAGATCCACATCAGGGAGGCGCCGAAGACGGCCGACAGCCCGATGGCCAGCAGCAGGTCGACCACCGAGTGGACGGACAGGCCCAGCATGAAGCCCACCGCGAGCAGGATCGCGATGGCGACCATCATCCGGCCGAGCTCGACCACGATCTTGGCGATGAGCACCGAGGACCGGGCGATCGGCATGGACCGGAACCGGTCCATCACGCCCTTCTTGAAGTCGTCGTTGACGCCCGTGCCCACACCCATGGCGATGTTCATGCCCATCATCGCCATCAGGCCGGGCACCAGGTAGTTGACGTACTGCTCCTGGTTGCCCTTGCCGGACATCGCGCCGCCGAAGACGAACACGAACAGCAGCGTGAAGATGATCGGCATGAACACGGCGTCGAACATCGACTCCGGGTCCTGCTTGATCTGGAGGGCGTTGCGGCGCACCAGGGCGCCGATGTGCCGCAGGTTGCCCCGCAGGCCGATCCGGCCGTCGTCGGACGGGGCCGGTGCCGCGCCGCCCCGGGCGGCCGCGGGCTTGGTGGTGGTGACGGTGCTCATGCCGCGACCTCCTCGGTCTTCTCGGTGGGAACGGAGTCCTCGGACGGGGCCGGCCGCTGTCCGGTGATGGACAGGAACACCTCGTCCAGGCTGGGCAGGTAGGTGCCGAGGTCGGCGATCGCGTACCCGCGGCCGGCCAGCAGGCCGACGACGGCGGTCAGCTGCTCGTCGCTCAGGATCGGGACGAGCAGCACGCCCTCGTCCGGCACGGCCTGGGAGCCGGCCACCCCGTCCAGACCGGCCTCGGACAGGGCGCGGGCCATGTCCGGCAGGTCGGCGGAGGCCACCGGGCGGATCCGCAGCGTGCGGCCGCCGACGCGCGCCTTCAGCTCGTCGACCTTGCCGTTGGCGATGACCTTGCCGCGGTCGATGACCGTCAGCTCGTTGGCGAGCTGCTCGGCCTCCTCCATGTACTGGGTGGTGAGCAGGACGGTGGCCCCCTCGGCGACCATCCGCTGCACCTCGTCCCACACCTCGTTGCGGGTGCGGGGGTCCAGACCGGTGGTCGGCTCGTCCAGGTAGAGGACGGCCGGGCGGCCGATCATCGAGGCGGCCAGGTCGAGCCGGCGGCGCATGCCGCCGGAGTAGTGCATCGCGGCCTTCTTCGCGGCCTCGGTGAGCGAGAACCGCTCCAGCAGCTCGTCGGCCCGCGACCGGGCCTCCTTGCGGGACAGGTCCAGCAGCCGGCCGATCATGTAGAGGTTCTCCCAGCCGGAGAGCTTCTCGTCGACCGAGGCGTACTGGCCGGTCAGGCCTATGGTGCGGCGCAGCTGCCGCGGCTGGCGGACCACGTCGTAGCCCGCGACCGTCGCCGTGCCCGCGTCGGGCACGATCAGGGTGGACAGGCAGCGCACCAGGGTGGTCTTGCCCGCGCCGTTCGGACCGAGGACACCGAGCACGGTGCCCTCGCGGACGAAGAGGTCGACCCCGTCCAGGGCCTTCGTCTCGCCGTAGTGCTTCACCAGCCCCCGCACTTCGACGGCGTGGGGATTCTTGTCGTTTCGCGTCATGTCCACCATGGGACCAGCCGCCGCCGACAAACCTCCGACAGCGGACCGACAGCCCGCCGACATCCCCGTGGCGGGCTGTCGGCGGGCCGTCGTCAGGGCCGTCGCCGGGCCTTCGGTGCCGGCGGACCGGCAGGCCGGATCCCTAGTGGAAGGCGTGCTCCGGCTGCGGGAAGGTGCCGCCGACCACGTCCTCGGCGAAGGCCTTCGCCGCGTCGCCCATGGTCGCGCGCAGGTTCGCGTACTGCTTCACGAACCGCGGCATCTTCCCGCCGGTCAGGCCCATCATGTCGGTCCACACCAGCACCTGCGCGTCGCACTCCGCGCCCGCCCCGATGCCGACGGTCGGGATGTGCAGGGACCGGGTGACCTCGGCGGCCAGCTCGGCCGGGACCAGCTCCAGGACCACCGCGAAGGCGCCCGCGTCCTGCGCGGCCTTCGCGTCGCGCAGCAGCTGGTGCGCGGCCTCGTCGCCGCGGCCCTGCACCCGGTAGCCCATGGCGTTCACGGACTGCGGGGTCAGGCCCAGGTGGGACATGACCGGGATGCCGGACTGCACGATCAGCTCGGTCTGGTGCAGCGAGCGCTCGCCGCCCTCCAGCTTGACCGCCCCGACACCGGCCTCCTTCACCAGCCGGGTCGCGCTGCGCAGCGCCTGCACGGCGCCTTCCTGGTACGAGCCGAACGGCAGGTCGCCGACGACCAGGGCCCGGCCGGTGCCCCGTACGACGGCCGCCGACAGCAGCGTCATCTCGTCCATGGTGACGGGGACGGTGGTCTCGTAGCCGAGGTGACAGTTGCCCATCGAGTCGCCGACGAGGATGACCGGGATGCCGGCCTCGTCGAACACGGACGCCGTCATGGCGTCGTAGGCGGTGAGCATCGGCCACTTCTCCCCGCGCTCCTTGGCGAGGGTGAGGTCGCGGACGGTGATCCGCCGGGTGCCCGTGCCTCCGTACAGGGTGGGGGAGGAGGCTTCGCGGGCAGGCGAAACGGCATGCGTCATTGCAACTGCTCCTTGTGTCATCTCGAGGCGCCCTCACGGCGTCCCCGGACTCACCCACCATGGTGGCACCCGGGCGGCCGCGGACGGAAGTGGCGCAGCCGCGGCGCGCTGACCGGTCCGTCACACTCCTGGCCCGCCTCGAGGCGCGCGGGAGCCAATGTGCGCGTTTCGTGACAAGCGGAACCCCGGCCGCACGGCCGTTCGTCCTCCCGGTCGTACGTCCGTGAAGGACGGCGCGGAAGGCTCCCGACATCGCCTAGGGTCAAGGGGCGGGGACGGAGCGCGAGCACGGCAGCGAGGACATGGCATGGCACAGGCGTACCTGACGGAGACGGGGAACGGCGGCTCAGAGCCCGGGCCCTCCGGATCCGGTCTGCGACGCCGATGGGCCGCACTGCGCCGGAAACTGGCCGAGTTGCGCCGCGACCCCGGGATCTGGAAGCGGGGCGTCGTCACCGCCGCCGTCGCGCTGCTGATCTCCGGGATCATGGTCTTCCACGCGGAGCTGCCCAACGACGTCGGCAACCTCGGCAGCCTCACTGAGACGTTCCTGCCCTGGCTGGGCGTGTTCGTGCCGGTCCTGCTGGTCATCGCGGTGGTCCGCAGGTCCGCCACCGCCCTGCTCGCGATACTGCTGACGGCCGCGGTCTGGGTGAACCTCTTCGGTGGCCTGGTCAACGACAAGTCGGGCCCCGGCGGCAACCTGATGGTCGCCGCCCACAACGTCGACGCCGACAACCCCGACCCGCGCGGCACCGCCCGGTCGGTCGCCAAGTCCGGGGCCGACATCCTGGCCCTCACGGAGCTCAAGGCCGGAGCCGTCCCCGTCTACGAGGAAGTCCTCGGGGGCACGTACAAGTACCACGCGGTCGAGGGCACGGTCGGGGTGTGGAGCAAGTACCCGCTGACCTCCAGCAAGCCCGTGGACATCCGCCTGGGCTGGACCCGGGCCATGCGCACCACCGTCGCCGGCCCGTTCGGCGAGCTCGGCGTCTACGTCGCCCACCTGCCGTCGGTGCGCGTCAAGCTCAACGCCGGCTTCACCGCCAACCAGCGCGACAACAGCGCCGACGCGCTGGGCGCGGCCCTCGCCGCCGAGCCGCTGAAGAACGTGGTCCTGCTCGGCGACCTCAACGGCACGATGAACGACCGCTCCCTCTCCGAGGTCACCTCGCAGATGCGCTCCACCCAGGGCGCGGCCGGCAACGGCTTCGGCTTCAGCTGGCCCGCGCAGTTCCCGATGGCCCGCATCGACCAGATCATGGTCCGCGGGGTGAAGCCGGAGGCCTCCTGGACCCTGCCGCGCACGGGCAGCGACCACCTCCCGGTCGCGGCGCGCCTCACGATCCGCAAGTAGGACGGGGCAGGTATGCCGAAGGGCCCCGCCGCGGCCGCGGCGGGGCCCTTCCGCCGTGCGGGCTACGGGTGCTCGCGCCAGCCGTTCGTGATCGGCAGCCGGCGGTCCTTCCCGAAGCCCTTCGCGGAGATCTTCGTGCCCGGCGGGTACTGGCGGCGCTTGTACTCGGCCGTGTCGACCATCCGGATGGTCTTCGCCACCAGCCCGCGGTCGAAGCCGGCCGCCACGATCGCCTCCAGCCCCTGGTCGCGGTCCACGTACAGCTCCAGGACCGCGTCCAGCACCGGGTAGTCCGGCAGCGAGTCCGTGTCCACCTGGCCCGGGCGCAGCTCGGCGCTGGGCGGCTTCACGATCGAGTTCTCCGGGATGGGCGGGGTCTCGCCCCGCTCCACGGCCGCCCGGTTGCGGTAGCGGGCGAGCCGGAAGACGTCCGTCTTGTACACGTCCTTGATCGGCCCGTACGCGCCGACGGAGTCCCCGTAGAGGGTGGAGTAGCCCACGGCCAGCTCCGACTTGTTCCCCGGGGCGAGCACGATGTGCCCCTCCTGGTTGGACAGCGCCATCAGCAGCGTGCCGCGCAGCCGGGACTGGAGGTTCTCCTCGGCCAGGCCGGTCAGGCCCAGCGCGCCCATGTAGGCGTCGAACATCGGCTCGATCGGGACGGTGCGGAAGTTCAGGCCGGTCCGCGCGGCGAGGTCGGCGGCGTCGCCCCGGGAGTGCTCCGAGGAGTACTTCGAGGGCATCGCCACGCCGTACACGTTCTGCGCGCCGATCGCGTCGCAGGCGAGCGCGGCGACGAGCGCGGAGTCGATCCCGCCGGAGAGGCCGATCAGGACGGAGCGGAACCCGTTCTTCTTCACGTACGCGCGCAGGCCCACGACCAGCGCGTCGTAGACCTCCTCGTCGTCGTCGAGGCGCTCGGCGTAGCCGCCGGTCACGACCGGCTCGTACGGTTCCAGCGGCTCCTCGGAGAGGACGACGCGGTCGATGCGCAGGCCGTCGTCCACGACGCCCTCGGGGGCGTCGGGCCGCGCGGCCGGCAGCTCCAGGTCCACCAGGACGCATCCCTCGGAGAACTGCGGCGCCCGGACGACGACCTCGCCGGAGGCGTCCACGACGATCGAGTCGCCGTCGAAGACCAGCTCGTCCTGGCCGCCGATCATCGCCAGGTAGGCCAGTGTGCAGCCGGCCTCCCGGGCGCGCTTGCGGACGAGTTCGAGGCGTACGTCGTCCTTGTTGCGCTCGTACGGGGAGGCGTTGATCGAGACCAGCAGACCGGCCCCGGCGGAGCGGGTGGCCGGGACGCGGCCGCCCTCCTGCCAGAGGTCCTCGCAGATCGCCAGGGCCACGTCGACGCCCCGCACCCGGATCACCGGCTGGGTGTCGCCCGGCACGAAGTACCGGAACTCGTCGAAGACCCCGTAGTTGGGGAGGTGGTGCTTGGCGAAGCGCAGGACCACCCGGCCGCGGTGCAGTACGGCGGCCGCGTTCTCCGGGGAGCCGGCCGGGCGGCCGAGGCGGGCGGCGGCCCGCTCGGCGCGGTCGAGGTAGCCGACGACGACGGGGAGCTCGCCGAGGCCCTCGTCCGCCAGGCGCCGGGCGAGGTCCACCAGCGCGGTGCGGGAGGCGTCGACGAAGGAACCGCGCAGGGCGAGGTCCTCGACGGGGTACCCGGTCAGCACCATTTCCGGGAACGCCACGAGGTGGGCGCCCTGCTCGGCGGAGTGCCGGGTCCAGTGCACGACCGAGTCGGCGTTGGCGGCGATGTTGCCGACGTGCGAGTCGATCTGATTCAGCGCGAGGCGAAGTTGAGGCACGGGCCCAGTCTAATCGTCTTTCTGACGCGATGTCCTGGGCCCGTGCCGATCCGCCGCTGTCCGACGGGCTATTCGACGGGTCCGCTGAACTTCGCGGGGTCCATCAGGATGCCGGGGGAGAGCTCGGCGCTGATGCTCTTCGTCCCCTCGGGAACCTCGAACGCGGCGACGCCGGTCGCGGACTGGCCGGGCTGGATCACCCCTTCGATCCGCTTCGGGGTGTCGCCGTCGAAGACGAGCTTGGCGGAGCCGCCCTTGTCGTCCTTCACTGCCGGCATGGCGTAGATGACCTTGTGGGGCTTGTCGCCGTCGTTGGTGATGGTGAAGGACACCTCCACCGCGTTGCCCACGTCCATCCAGTCGGCCTTGCTGACGTACTTGCGCGGCGGCGCCAGGGTCACCTTGATGCCGTCGGGGTACGACACCGTCCGGCCGAAGGGGACGGGCGTGCTGATGCCCGGCCCCTTGGGGGCCTTGGGGGCCGTGGGCGGGATCGAGAAGCGCGGCACGGTGGGGGTGGGGCCGGGGAAGGGCTCGTCCTGCCAGTCCTCGGGGTCCTCGCCCCACTGGGGGTCGTTCACCCGCTCGTGGGCGATGCGCTCGCGGGCCTTGTCGAGGACGGCGGAGGTCAGGAACCAGCCGCCGACGGAGGCGCCGAGGCCGACGACGCCGAGGACCACGCCGGCCACGGACATCGCCTTGCGCCCGGCACCCTTGCGGGCGCGGGCCAGTGCGCCGCCGCCGAGCCCGATGCCGGTGAGGGCGAGGCAGGTGCCGATCCAGAAGAGGAACGGGATCGGCCCGATGAGGACGGAGAGGATCCCGAGGACGAGCGCGGCGACGGCCAGGCCGTTGGTCCGGGGCGGCGGGGCGGGGTAGTACCCGGCCACGCCGGGGTATCCGGGGTACCCCGGATACCCGCCGGGCCCGGGCGCCCCCCAGGAACCCCCGGGCACCCCGTACGCGGGCCCGGCGGGTGCCGCGAACGCCCCGGCCCCGGGCGGCGCGAACGCTCCGGGCGCACCGGCGGCGGGCGGCGGGAACGCCCCCGGCGCGGGCGTCGCCCACGGGTCGTGCGCCTGAGGCGCGGGCGGCCCGGCCTGCGGCGCAGGCACGCTCCCCACCACGGGCGCGGCCGGCTCCGCGGCCTTGTCGAACGAAACCCGCGCGGCCCCGGCGAGCCCCTCCGCCGTGACGGTCGCCGCGGGCTCCACCGCCGGCCTCCCGTCCGGCGAGGCCGGGTCAGCGGTCTGCTCCCCGGCCGGGGCGGCGGCCTCGTCGAGCGACAGCCGCGCGGTCTCGGCCAGGTCCTCGGTCGGGGTCGGCGGGGCCTTGTCCGGCGGGGCGGGGGCCGCGGGCTGTTCCCCGGCCGGGGCGGTGGGCTCGTCGAGCGAGAGCCGGGTGGTTTCGGCGGGGTCGTCGGCCGGGGTCGGCGGGGCCTTGTCGAGCGACAGCCGCGCGGTCTCGGCCAGGTCCTCGGCCGGGGTCGGCGGGGCCTCCTCCGGCGAGAGCCGGGTGGTCTCGGCCACGGGATCCGCCGCGGCGGCCGCGGTGGGCTTCGGCGCCGGGGGGACCGGGGTCTTGTCGAGGGACAGCCGTGCCGTTTCGGCCAGGGGGTCCGCCGCGGTCGACGGGGTCCGGGCGGTGCCGGAGCGGTCGAGCGGATGACGGGCGGTGTCGGCGGCCGCGGGCTGCCCGGACGGTGCCGTCGCCTCGGGTATCGGCGTCTCCCCGGGTTGGGTCGGCTGGTCGGGCGGGGTCGGCGGCGTGCTCATACCTGGCGGCGTCCTTGCGAAGTGCGGCGTACGGAGATGCGGGCAGCCTGCCATGGCGACCCGCCCCCTCCAACCGGATTCGGCCACCGACCTCCCCGCACCGGCGGAAATCGGCCGATCTGCCGGAATCCCGTCCGCCCGGCGGGGAACGCGCGGGGCCGCCGCCTCGTTCAGCCGGGTGAGGGACCCCGCCGAACGGCCCCCGGTGATCCCCAGCAGCGGCGCCGCGCGCGCCGCCGCGCGCCCACGCCGGATCTGCTGAGGATCATTCACTCCATGGGTACACCAGCCGACCCCGACCAGAACGAGAACGAGAGCGGCAGCGGGGCCGTCGCCGGACTGGTCGGACTCGGCGGGGCCGCCTACACCGCCTGGGTGCTCGAAGTCGTCCTCTCCACCGGCCTCGACCCCATCGAGGCGTACGTCAGCGAACTCGCCGCCCAGGACCAGCCCCTCGGCGGCCTCTTCCGCGCCACCGACTTCACCGCCGGCCTGCTCGTCTTCCTCGGCGGGCTGCTCGCCCTCGTCCGCCTCGTCCGGTACCCGCGGGCCCGCCGCCCCTGGGCCGTCGCCGGCTGGGCCGGAGTCACCCTCTTCGGCGCGGCCACCGCCGCCGACGCCTGGCTGCCGCTCAGCTGCCGGCCGACCGCCGACCCCGAGTGCGCGGCCCGCGAGACGGCCGGCCTGGTCCCGGCCACCCACCAGGCCCATGCCGTCAGCAGCAGCCTCGCCATGACCGGTGCGCTCGTCGGGATAGTCGCCCTCACCGTCGCCGCCCGCCGCTACCGCCGCCTCGCCCCCCTCGCCCGCTACGGCCCCGCCCTCGTCGTACTGGAACTGCTCGCCACCGCCTGGACCCTGACGGCCATCTCCCTGTTCACCGCCGGGCACGGCACCTGGGCCCTCGGCGCCGGGCAGCGGCTCCAGGTGTTCCTCGTGGCGCTCTGGCTGGGCCTGCTGGCGTACTCCGTCCACAAGGAGCACCGCACATGACCCGACCGGACGCCCCCGGCCGCTTCGTCCGGGTGGACGGAACCCCCCTCCACATCCTCGTCGAGGGGGCGGGCGGCGACGGCCCTCCCGTCGTCCTGAGCGCCGGGCTCGCCATGGCCTGGTTCGACTGGGACGAGGTCGCCGCGCTGCTCGTGGCCGCCGGCCGGACCGTCATCCGCTTCGACCGCCCCGGCCACGGCCTCAGCGCCCCCGCCACCGCCCCGCCGACCGCCGCCGGCGAGGCCCGCCGCATCGCCGGCCTGCTGGACGCCCTCGGTGTCGTTGAGCCGGTCACCGTCGTCGGGCACTCCCTCGCCGGCTTCCACGCCGAGGCCTTCGCCCGCCTCCACCCCGCGCGCACCGCCGCCCTGGTCCTGGTCGACTCCAGCGTCGAGGAGGCACCCCGTGCGCTCCTGCCCGCCGCGCTGCGCACCGGCGCCGCCCGCGTTCTCGGCCGGGCCCTCACCGCCGCCGGGCTCCCGGCCGTGCTGGGGCCGGCCGCCCGCAGGGCCGCCGTACGGGCCTCCCGCGCCGGGGGCCGGGCCGGCGATCCGGCCGCGCGGGACCTCGTACGCCGCTGCTACCGCACCGGCCGGGTCTGGCGGGGGATCCTGCTGGAGAACTCCCGCTACCCCGACACCGCCGCCGAGCTGCTCGCCCTGCGGGCCCGCCACCCCCTGCCGGCCCCCGCCACCGTCCTCGTCGCGCACGACGGCGGCGGCGACCGGGCCGCGCTGCGCTGGCTGGCCCGCCAGGCGGCCCTCGCCGACCGGCTCGGCGCCCGCTTCGAGGTGGCCGAGCCGGCGGGGCACCTGGTCATGCTGGACCGCCCGCACCAGGTGGCGCGGGCGGTCCGGTACGCGGCGGCCCCGCTCCCGCCGGGCCGCCGCCTCACTCGCGCGGCGCGGCCCCCCGCTGCCTGAGCATGTCCGCCATCAGCTTCAGCTCCGACTGCTGGGCCTCGACCATGCCCTGGGCGAGCGCCCGCTCCGCCGGGGTCCGGCACTGCTTGGCGCAGCCCTGGGCCATGGCGACGCCGCCCTTGTGGTGGTCGGTCATCAGCTGGAGGTAGAGCACCTCCGCGTCCCGGCCGCTGCTGCTGCCGAGCCGGTCGAGCTCCTCCTTGGTGGCCATGCCGGGCATGAGCGCGCCGGGCTTGGTGGCGTGCCCGCCGTGCCCCGCATGCCCCTCCGACGGCCCCATGGACCCCATCGGCCCCATGGACCCCATCGAGTCCGTCGCCCCCGCGGACTTCGTCGACTCCGCCGACTCCATCCACGACATCGGCGGCTCGTCGGCCACCACCTTCGGCAGCCCCCACAGGTCCAGCCAGCCCAGCAGCATGCCGCGCTGGTTGGCCTGGGTGTTGGCGATGTCGTACGCGAGACCGCGGACCGGCTCGTCCTGGGTGCGGTCGCGGACGATGAAGGACATCTCCACCGCCTGCTGGTGGTGCACGGCCATGTCCCGCGCGAAGCCCGCGTCGGGGGAGTACAGCGCCGGCGTCCGCGCGGCGGACCCGCCCGCGTCGTCCGGGCCGTCCGCCGTGGCGAAGGCGGCCCCCGCCGCGAACAGCGCGGCCAGGACCACCGCGGCGCCCGCGGCCCAGTACGTCCGGTTCGTCGCGCCGCGGGTCACTTCTCGCCCAGCCCGTTGGTGCAGGCCGCGCCCGGTTCGGGGGTCTGCGGTCCCTGCACGTACTTGGTGAAGAACTGCGCCACCCGCGGGTCGTCCGCCTTGTCGACGGTCAGCTGCTTGCCCCAGGCGCTCAGCATGATCGCGCCCGCCTGCTCCTTGTCCGGGCTCATCAGCGTGTAGGGGGTCTTGCCCACCTTCCCGGCGAGCGCGTCGACGTCGGCCTTGGCGGCCTTCTCGTTGTACGTCACCCAGACCGCGCCGTGCTCCAGCGAGTGCACGGCGTTCACCTCGGGGATCGCGTTCTTGTAGACGTCGCCGTTGCAGTTCATCCAGCGGGGGTTGTGGTCGCCGCCGACGGGCGGGTTCATCTCGTACTTGACCGGGGTCTCGACGTGGTTGCGGCCGAGCTTCTTCGCGTCCCAGGTCTGCTCGCCGTTCACCGGCGCCTTGCGGGCCGCCTCCGCGTCCCGGTCCTTCTGCTTCTGGTCCATGATCACCCACGCGCCGAAGCCGATGAGACCGGCGACGACCGCCGCGGAGACGCTGATCGCGATGATCTTGTTGCGCCGGTCGCGCGCCTTCTCGGCGCGGCGCATCTCGGCTATGCGGTTCTGGCGGGAGTTCTGGTCGGACGTCCTGCTGGCCATGTGCCCTGGTTCCTTCTGCTGAGGGGGGTGTCGGGTGGTGCAGTGGTGCCGTGTACCGCGCCGGATCCGTCAGGTCCGCAGTACTTGCAGGGCGTGCAGGTCGGGGGCGCGCGCGAGGGTCCCCGGCGGCCGAGCCGGGCCCGTGGCCGCCGGGAGGGCGCGGGGCGCCGGCCCGGGCCGCGCCGCGGTCACGGCGGGCGGAGGGGCGGGCAGCACGGCCGGGGTCACATGGGAGAGGGGGGAGCAGCCCGGCAGCTCGTACGGGGACACGCAGGCGGCGTGCGCGGCGTGCCCGGCGTACGGCCCGTGCGCGGCGTGCGCCCGTACGGGCCCTTCCGCGGCCCCGGCACCCTGGCCGACCGCCGCGCCCCGCACGCACAGGAACCCCATTCCGGCCGCCACGCCGAGGGCGAGCAGCAGCAGGAGGACGCCGCGACGGGCGGGACGTCCGTGACGCCCGCTCCGCGTGTGCTCCCAGCCCCCCATGGCCGCAGATGGTAATGCTCATGACGGGCATGAGGTCAGAGCGGGGGTGCCATCGGCCTTGGGGGGTGCGTAATGTGGCGGAAACCACCACTAGGGATACTGGACGGGCCCGGCTGTGCCGCCGGTCCCTCGGGTCGGTGGTGCACAGGTCGTCTGAACTGCGAGGATGAAGGCATGGACAAGCAGCAGGAATTCGTCCTCCGGACGCTCGAGGAGCGCGACATCCGCTTCGTGCGCCTGTGGTTCACCGATGTGCTGGGCTTCCTGAAGTCCGTCGCGGTCGCTCCCGCCGAGCTGGAGCAGGCCTTCGACGAGGGCATCGGCTTCGACGGCTCCGCGATCGAGGGCTTCGCCCGCGTCTACGAGTCCGACATGATCGCCAAGCCGGACCCGGGCACGTTCCAGATACTGCCGTGGCGTGCCGAGGCCCCCGGGACCGCCCGGATGTTCTGCGACATCCTGATGCCGGACGGCTCCCCCTCTTTCGCCGACCCGCGCTACGTCCTCAAGCGCATCCTGGCCAAGACCTCCGACCTGGGCTTCACCTTCTACACCCACCCGGAGATCGAGTTCTTCCTGCTGAAGGACAAGCCGCTGGACGGCACCCGCCCGGTCCCGGCGGACAACTCCGGCTACTTCGACCACACTCCGCAGAACGTCGGCATGGACTTCCGCCGCCAGGCGATCACGATGCTCGAATCCATGGGCATCTCGGTCGAGTTCAGCCACCACGAGGGCGCCCCGGGCCAGCAGGAGATCGACCTGCGCTACGCCGACGCCCTCTCGACGGCCGACAACATCATGACCTTCCGCCTGGTCATGAAGCAGGTCGCGCTGGAACAGGGCGTCCAGGCCACCTTCATGCCGAAGCCCTTCTCCGAGTACCCGGGCTCCGGCATGCACACCCACCTCTCCCTCTTCGAGGGCGACCGCAACGCCTTCTACGAGTCGGGCGCCGAGTACCAGCTCTCGAAGGTCGGCCGCTCCTTCATCGCGGGCCTCCTGCGGCACGCCGCGGAGACGGCGGCGGTCACCAACCAGTGGGTCAACTCCTACAAGCGCATCTGGGGCGGCTCCTCCCGCACGGCCGGCTCCGGCGGCGAGGCCCCCTCGTACATCTGCTGGGGCCACAACAACCGCTCGGCCCTGATCCGCGTCCCGATGTACAAGCCGGGCAAGACCGGTTCCTCCCGGGTCGAGGTCCGCTCGATCGACTCGGGCGCCAACCCCTACCTCACGTACGCCGTCCTCCTCGCGGCGGGCCTCAAGGGCATCGAGGAGGGCTACGAACTCCCGGCGGGCGCCGACGACGACGTCTGGGCCCTCTCCGACGCCGAACGCCGCGCGATGGGCATCGAACCCCTCCCGCAGAACCTGGGCGAGGCCATCTCCCTGATGGAACGCAGCGAACTGGTCGCCGAGACCCTCGGCGAGCACGTCTTCGACTTCTTCCTGCGCAACAAGAAGCAGGAGTGGGAGGAGTACCGCTCGGAGGTCACCGCCTTCGAACTCCGCAAGAACCTCCCGGTGCTGTAACCACAGGTCAGAGGCAGTACCCCAGTCAGACGGCACTCCGGGCCAGCGGCAGACAGCCGCCGGCCCGGACCCGTCTTACCCCTCCTGGGCCGCCTGTGGGCCGTCGGCCGTCGGATCGGCGGCCCTGTAGACCTCGTCCACGGCCCTCAGCGTGCGCTCGTGGCTGCTCGGCATCAGGTGCGTGTAGACCCGGAGCGTGAACCCGGGGTCGCCGTGTCCGAGGTAGGTGCTGAGCGCCTTGATGTTCTCCCCGGAGTCCAGCAGCACGGACGCGTAGAAGTGCCGCAGCGCGTGCATCCCGTGCTCGCGCGCTGCCTGGTGGCGCTCGCCCGGCCGCGGCTCAGGGATGACGCCGGCCTGTACGAGGGCGAACTTCCACACCCGGGTGTTGAAGTCGGTGCGCCGTACCGCGCCCCCGCCCGGCAGGGAGAACACCAGCCGCTTGGTGACGAGCGGCCCGTCCGGCTTCAGCCAGGGAAGCGTCACGTCCACCGGCGGGAACTCCTGGCGGTGTTCCCGCAGCACCTGACCGATGCGACGGGGGAGCGGCACGTCCCGCTCCTTCTCCCGCTTCGGCGGACCGAAGACGAGGTGCCCGTTCGCCACCTTCACCTGATTGGCCACCCGGAGCCATTCACCGCGGAAGTCGTCAGGGTCGTCAGACAGACCGAAGATCTCGCCCTGCCGGAGCCCCAGACCGCCGCCGGCATCGGCCATCGCCCGGTACCGCTTCGGCAGTGCGGCCCGGATGGCGAAGAGCCGCTCGGGCGTCCACGGCCTGACCCGCGGAGGGACTGGGGCGGGCGCCCGGACCGTGCGGGCCTTGCAGGGGTTCTTCGCCAGTAGCTCGTCATCGACGGCGGCGGCGAGCACGGCGGAGACGCTCGCGAAGATGACGCGCCGGTACGAGGAGACCGGCAGGACCTGCTCCAACTCGCTGAGCCAGTCGCGAATGTGCTCCGGCCGGAACGAGTCGAGCGGCCGCGGCCCGAGGTACGGGAACGCGTGTTTGCGGATCTGCACCTCGACGGAGGACCGCGTGGTCACGTCCGTCGTCAGCGACGCGAGCCACTTCTCTCCGTACTCCCGGAACGTGATCCGTCCGGCGGCCGGGTCGATGTACTGCCCCCGGGACATGTCCGCCTCGATGTGCGCCAGCCACTTCTCGGCGAGGCGCTTCTGCCGGTCGGGGAAGCTCTTCGACTTCTCCGTGCCGTCCGGTCCGATGTAGCGGGCGCGGTAGCGCATGCCGCTGCCGTAGCGGTCGGTCTTGACCCGGTGGGCCTTGCCGGCGGGGCCGTTCTCGGTCTTGTACCAGCGGTCTTGGATGTGCCCTGCCACTGAGGAGCCTTCCTGAGGAATGGGGAGAGGGCGGGCCCGGAGCGGGCCCGCCCTCGTGGTGGTGGGGTGTGATCAGGCGGCGGCGCTGATGTCGTCTGCCATCTGCTGGGCGGCCCAGTCGAGGACCGCTTGGGGGTGGTAGCGGGTGTGCTTGCCGACGCGGAAGCCGGGCGGGCCCGTGCGCTTCTTGCGCCACTGGTAGACGGTTTCGACGGGGACCTTGAAGAGGGTGGCCACGTCGTCCGGGCTGAGGAACTGGGCAGGGAGTGTGTTCAGGGTGATCCCTCGATTCGACTGGGGTCCTCAGGGCCGAATTGCGAGTCCTTTCGGGGCTGCACCTGTCCGAGCCTGGGATTTCTGCGTCACCGCGTCATTCGCGTCACTCGACCCTCTGACCTGCGCTTTTCGGTGACGTGGGGTGCGGGCGTGCGTCACCGTCCTGCGTCACCGCGTCATCGGGTGACGTAGGACGGTGACGCAGGTGACGCGGGATGACGCAGCCGTGGGCCGTCTGCGTCACCCACGTATGCGCAGGTCACGTGCGGTATGCGGGGTGGTGGTGACGCGGGTGACGCAGCGTCTCTTCTCTTAGGAAAAAAGAGGGGGGTGTGTCTGTTGTTGTGCGCGGCTTAGAGCGCGAATGCGGAGCCGCTGCGCGGCACGTTCCTTGGGCCGGCGTTCCGCCGGAACTGCAAGAGGAGCACGCCCCGCCGGGGGCGGGTGCTCCTCTTGCTTGTGCCGGTCCCGCCGTGGCGCGGCCGGTCAGAACATCGGGTCCGGCTGTTCCGGCGGCGGGGCGCCGGGGCGGGTCAGTTCGATGTAGCGGGCGGTCTTGGTGCGGCCCCAGTCGATGAGGACGCCGCGGGCGGCGAGGGTGGGCTGGAGTCGCTTGAGGCGGTCGGAGAGGACCTTGCCGGTGGTGGGCCAGCCCTTGGGCAGGGGGCGGAAGTCCTCGCCGGTGTAGAGCTGGGTGAGGGTGTGCAGCCACTCGGCGGAGGTCATGCGGATCTCGGCGCCGGGGTCGATGCCGGCGGCGTGCTTGAGGACGGTCTGGGCGAGGAGGTCTCCTTCGATGACGTCGTCGTTGAGGTCGTCGAGGCTGGCCCGGTAGGCGTTCAGCGCTCCGAAGCCGGTGGTCGCGTCGAGCTGTGCGCAGAGGTGGGCGAAGTCGGCCATGCGCAGGTCGGTGGGGATGTCGGCTTCGGTGGCCCGCACCTTGACGGCGAGGTCGAGGAGGGAGCCGAGGATGACGGGCAGTGCCTGCGCGTAGTCCGCCCACAGCTCTGCCTCGGTCCGCCGCACCTTGGGCCGCTCCAGCCGTAGGGGCAGGAGGCGTTCGGCGAGGTCGGGTCGGATGACGCCCACGTCGATGCCGGTCAGCAGGAGGGGGCGGCGGTAGCGGGAGCGGTAGACGTCTCCGTCGCTGAACAGGGCTCGCTTGATGCTCTCGGCGCCGGTGACGATGCAGCACATCAGGTCGGAGAGGTCCGGGGGCAGGTGGGAGAGGTTGTCCAGGGCGGTGACCCATCCGGCGGCCACGGCCGTGATCAGGTTCTCCTCATCCTTCGGGGCCCGGCGCAGGTCACCGGTCATGCCCTCGATGATCCGCACCAGCATCCGGCCGCCGGTGGACTTGCCGGCGCCCTGGGGGCCGGTGAGGAACGGGGCGGGGACGGGCACGGACGGCTCCAGGCAGCCGATCAGCCACGCGACGGCCAGGCATTCGCTCTCGGCGTTGGCGAAGTTGCACAGCCTGAGCAGCCGGTCGATGCCCTTGCCCTCGGTGTCCTTCTCGGGGAGGGGGAGTTCCCCGGTGAGCTGGGTACGCCGCCAGCACACCTCTCGCGGGTCCGGGGTGAGGATCTCCCAGCCGTTGGGGTGGATGCGGACCGATCGGCCGTCGTCGCGGCCCAGGTCGAGCCAGGTCGCACCGTCGAACCCCGGAGCCACTCGGATGTGGGTGGCCTGGACGTCCTCGCTGAGCGCGAGTGCCTCGATCAAGTCCAACGCCTCCCTGAGGGCGGAGCCGTTGAAGGAGGCGTGCCCGTCGTTGTAGAGGCCGACCATGAGTTCCTGGCGGTGGCTGCCGGTCGTGCCCTGGGAGCGGATGGGCCGGGCGACGGGGTGACCGTTGCGCTGCGCGTAGACGGTGCCTTCGGTGGTGCGGAAGTACCGGAAGTGGGCCTGGGCGTAACCGGTGATGATCTGACGGGCCGGGGTCTTGTCCTCGTCGGTCACGGTCACATCCCCAGCGCGGTGCGGGCGTTCGTCCAGGCCGTGGTGCAGTGCCGCAGCGACTCGCCCTTGGCCTGCGCGGCGGTGAAGAGCCGCTCGACGTGTGCCTCGGTCAGGCAGCCGCACCGGCCGTGCGTGGAGAGGACCGCGAGGAACGTCCGGTAGACCGTGTGGTGGATCGCGCTGGTGGCGGTGGTGATGCGCTGTTCGGCCATGGTGATGCCGCGTTCCAGGTAGGCGGGCGAGCGGTGACGGCACTCCCCACCCCCAGCCAATGCGGGCACGGCGGCGGACAGCACGGGCCGGGCCGGAGCGGAGTTCTTGACGGCCAGCGCGCGGATGGTGTCCGGCAGGGGCGCCATGGGGCTGATGCCGAGGCCGCGCCACCGGGCGTAGGACATCGTGGACTTCAGGTCGACGCCCTCGCGGACGCCGTTCACGGACCGCATGGCGCCCTGGTAGATCCAGTGCTCGCCCCGCGTGGTGGCCACGGTCATGGTTGCAGGGAGGGCCTGGCGGGCCCACGCGACCGCGTCCGGGGTGTCGAGGTCAACGACGGTGAGCCCGGCGCCGCCGGGGTGGTAGGCGACAGCTTCGGCGTGCCGCCAGGCCCGGGCCCAGGCCGGGGAGGTGAGGACGGCCGGATCGGTCGTGGCGGCGGCCCAGCCGTGGCAGGGGGCAGGGCACTGGCAAGGGCCGGCGGCCTTCATGTGGGGCCGGTCCCCGCAGAAGGAGCCCGCGCATGCCGGGCAGTTGCCGACGGGAATCTTGCCCCGGCGCAGGGGCATGACGGGGAGGCCCGACGTGGCGAGCTGGAGCGCGGTACGCAGGTGCCCGGTGGCGGTGCTCATGCGGCGACCGCCCCGGCGGTCAGGTGGGCGAGGGCCTGGCGGCCGATGTGCTCGGCGTAGGCCGGGGGGATGCACTCGCGGATCCCGTCCCGGTCCATCCACGGCACGCCCATGTCGGCCCGGACGTACGGAACGCCCGAGAAGTTGCCCACGGCGTGGTACCAGTCGCCCTCCCGCAGCGGGCGGCCCATCTTGGTCAGCGGCGCGGTGTGCGGCTGGTGGGCGGGAGGGGTGAGGGTGAAGCCGCCGCCGGTCTCGAAGAGGCGGTGGCGGTAGGTGCGCATCCCGAACACGGCCGCGCACATCACCACCGGGTTCCGCAGCTCCGGGGCGGCCTCGACCACGTTCTCGATGACCCACGGCCGGCCGGTGGCCTCCAGCGCCTCGCGGACCGGGCCGATCAGGTCCGGGTGCTGGCGGCCCCGGATCTTCTGCGCCCGGGAGTAGCGCTGGCAGGGCGGCGAGGCGTGGATGAAGTCGAATCCGGCGCCGAACTTGGCGATGAAGTCGATGGCGTCGTCCTGGTGGAAGCCGAGGGGGTAGCGGGTCTGGGCGTCCTTGTCGACGCCGGTCACGTCGAATCCGGCGCGGTGGTAGCCCATGCCGGCGCCGCCCTGGCAGCAGAACGCGTCCAGGAGCCGCAGCGTGCGGCCTCGCCGGATGGGGGTGGTGTGGGTCATGCTGGATGCCTCCAGTCGTTGTTGGCGTGCTGGATGAGGGCGGCCCCGGACTTCGCCGAGACGGGGGCCGCCCTCTTTCGTGCTGTTCAGGCGGCGAACAGGCCGTCCTGGTCCCCGGCCCGAGGAGCGGCGGGGCGCTGAGGGGAGCGGCGGGCGACGGCGGCCGGGCGCCGCAAGGTCTCGACGGTGGGGCCGTCGTTGTGGAAGCGCCAGGTGCCGACGTCGTGCTGCTCTCGGCCCGGGGCGGGCGGGGTGTAGCGGCGGGGCTCGTCCGGGTGGGCGGTGTTCCACTCTTCCGCGCACACCTTGTGGACCGCTTCGTCGGCGTGGGAGCGCATCGGGGTGGGCTTGCCGCACAGGCAGCACGGTCGGGTGGTCCGGGCGTCGAAGTGGCTGCTGTCGCCCCAGTCCAGGAGCGGGACCGCGTCCATCAGAACGGGGGCTCGTCGCTGTAGCCGCCCCACGGGTCGGGGCTGCTGCGGGGGCGCCGGGGCAGGCGCGGGAGCGGGAGGAGGGTCCAGCGGCGGTTCTCGTCCCAGCAGGTGCAGGGCTCCCATTCGGTGCCGGCGTACTCGCCGGTGTCGTAATCGCCGTAGTCGTGGTTGTGGCCGCCCTCGCCCCGGCAGTCCGGGCAGGCCGGGCGGGGGGTGTCCATCAGGATCAGAGCCGGGCGGGGCCAGCTGGCGCGGTGGATGCGGAGTCGGAGCATGGGCTTCTCCTCAGCGGTGGTGGATGGTGCCGGTGGCCTTGCCGAACCAGCCGGTGGCGGTGATGTGCTGGGTGATGTGGGTGGTCGGCCGGGCCGCAGCGCGCCGGGGGCGGGCGAGGGTGACGGCGGCGCCGGTGGCGACGAGGGCGACGACGGCCCACAGGGCGTGGCTGAGGGCGGCCAGTCCCGGGGCCGCGTAGGAGATTCCGATTCCGGCGGCGGCGATGCCCCCGCCGATGGCCGGAGTCAGCAGCGCGGTGGTCTTCGCCCACCTCGGGATCCCCTGGGCCGGGAGCGGCTCGGGCAGGGGCGCGTAGGCGAGGGTGCGGGTCCCGTCGGGGAGGGTGACGAGCTGGATCCCGGGCGGTATCTCGGCGGGCAGGGCCCGGGGTCCGGGGATGGCGGGCGGGTGGATGAGCGCGTCCCCGTAGTGGAGCGGGACCGGGGTGTGGGCGGGCTGGGTGGGGTGATGCATGACTGCCTCCGGGGAAGAGGGGCGGGCCCGCGCGGTGGTGGCGCGGGCCCGTGGGTGAGGTGTCAGGCGCGGGTGTCAGGCAGTGTCAGGGCCCGGTGTCACGGGTTTCTGACAGCGGGTCTGCCTAAGGGTTTGGGTGTCACGGGGCCCTGACGGTGTCAGGGGGTGTCAGGTGTCAGGCCGCGACCGGGACCGGCACGATCCGCCACCGGCCGGCGGCCGTGGTCGGGGCGAGACGGCCGGCGGCGGCCGCTTCCTTGAGGCGGGCGGAGACCCACGGGCGGGAGAGGTTGTGGCGGTCGCACCAGTCGGTGAAGTCCTTCGGACCGACGACCATCTGTCCGGCGTGCTCGAACTCGGCGAGGGCGTGCGCGAGGAGTTCGCGGGCCTCCTCCGGGGACGGCTTGTAGCCGGGCGACTCCCACAGCGGGGTGTCGTCCCCGGGGTCGCCAGCGGGGAGTTCGGCCTCGGGGTCGATGCCGTCGTCCTCGGGGTCCACGAGGGGCCCGGTGTATTCCGCTTCCTGCATCTCGTCCTCCTCGTCGTGCCCACCCGGCACCTGCCGGAGCGGGGCCGGGGTGGTGGTCTGGCCGGGGGCGGGGCGGCCGGTGTAGGCGTTCCCGGCGACCGAACGCGCGGCGCCCGCGGTAATGGGGTCGGCGGCCGCGCCGTGGTGCTGGGCCCACTCGGCCAGCGCGGCCATCTCGTCGGTGACGGTGTGGGGGACGGCGAAGGTGCGGGCCGGGGAGGGGTAGCGGTCCTCGGGGATGCCCGGGGAGACGACGTAGCAGTAGCCGGGCTTGCGGTTGCCCCACGCGCCCGGGTGGGCGCCTGCGTCCAGCACCGAATCCGGCAGGGAGAACCCCTCGTCGCGGGGGTCGCAGCCCAGCGCGACCACCGACGGGAGCGAGGCTCGGGTGGAGGTGGACATCTGGTCGTAGGAGGGCCGCTGGAGGGAGACGATCAGGGAGACGCCGGCCGAGCGGGCTTCCTGGGCGATGCCGGTGAACGCGTCGTCGCCCATCGCGCGGAGGGTGTTCGCGGCCTCCTCCGCCCACGCCACGACGAACGGCATCCCGGGGCAGCCGCAGGGGCGGCCGTCGGGGCGGCAGGTGTGCTCCCGGCTGCTCTGCCGTCCTGCCGCTTCGGGGATCCACTGGCGGTAGCCGTGCTCGCCGAGCCAGCGAGTACGGGCGGGGATGACCGCGCGGATCGCTTCGACCATGACCTCGGTGGAGGTGCCGCCCTCGGCGGACCAGTCCAGGCCGGGCAGGAGCGGGCGGAAGTCCTGGAACATCTTCGGGTCCGACAGCCACAGCAACACGTCGCGGCGGGAGAGGATCTCCAGCATGACGTTCAGGGCGGTCTCACCCTTGCCGGAGCCGGTCCCGCCCGCGATCAGCAGGTGCGTGCTGTTGCGCTTGATCTCCGGGTCTCCGGGCAGCCACAGCATCAGCGGGGCGCCGTCGTCGTAGCGGCCGATGACCAGCGGATCGGCGATCGACCCGCCCAGATTGGAAGGGCCCTGCCAGTCCATGGGCTGGGCCAGCATGTCCTCCGGGACGATGACCAGCTCACCCCGCCGGGCCGAGTCGGGCGAGGGCATGTAGCGGACGGCGGAGGTGGGCAGGTCCAGGGCCGAGGCCAGGCGGGCCAGGCTCTTGGAGACGTCCTCGTTGGTCTGCTCGCCCGGCTCCAACGCCACCTTCGCCGTGACCCGGTTCGGCTCCACCGTCGTCCGGCCGATCTGCGCCTTGGCCAGGCCGATCTTCTCCAGCAGGCCGCTGTCCGAACCGGCCGCGGCCCCGTCGGTGTTGCGGCGCAGCACCGAGCGGATGTTCCACGACAGGGCCAACGCCGGCGCCCCCATCAGGTAGAGGTCGCCGAGCGGCCCGGCGGTGGGCCCGGCGAGGGCGGCGGCGGTAACCCACGCGGAGCCGCCGGCAACCGTGATGGCCGAGTGCAGCCTGCGCTGAGCCGACGTGGACTTGCCCGCCCACCAGGTCACCCCGGACAGGGCGATCGAGGCGAGCGTCAGCCCGACCCCCGCCGCCGCGCTGTTGGCCCAGGCGAGATTCCCGAGGACGCCGGCCGCGCCGACGCCGCCGGCGCACAGCCACGGCGGGATGTGGGGCTTGGCCCGGTGCAGGAGGTAGCCGCCGACACCGGCCGCGTCCGATCCGCCCTGGAGCTGGACCTCGTACTGCTGCTCAACGTGGTTCTCGACCATCACGATCCCTCCCCTGTTACTGCTGGGCCCAGTCCATGCGCGGGGCCTGCGGACGCCGGGCCCGGTGGCGGACGCGGCCGATCTCTTCCTCGTACTCGCGCTGGAACATCGCGTACGTGCTGGCGGCGTTCTTCGCCGCGTCCCGCAGCGCGTCCGCGCTGCGGGCGAGCTTGCGGGACACGCGGGCGGCCCGCATCCGGGAGGCGCCGATACGGCCCTCCGGGTCCGGGACCGTCGCCAGGATCCCCTTGAGGATCTCGGCGCCCATCGCGACCTCGATGGACAGCGACACCGCCGCCGCCCGCAGGCTGTTGCAGTAGTCCCTGATCTGTGCCGGCGAGGTGAACTCCGGCGGCGGGAGCAGCGACTCGACCGACCGGCCGCCGTTCCCGCCGCCCCGGCCCTGCCCGCCTCCGGTGGTGTTGTGGGAGCCGGTCGTGACGTTGAACGTGATTCCCGGCGCGAAGCTCTTGTTGTTGACCTTCGACTTGGCCTGCGCCCCGCTCGCCCCGTTCTTCGGCGCGCTGCGGGGCTGCTGCTGGCGGCGCGGGGGCGGGGGCCCGAAGGTGCCGCCGGTCCAGCCGGGAGGCATCCCGGCGGTCGGGCGGTAGCCGGGCTGAGGGGGAGTGGTCATCGGCTGCTCTCCTCACCAGAGACGGTGGACGAGGCGGAGTTGGAAGGGCGGAGCAGGAGCCAGAGCGCCTGCACCAGCCCGGTCAGCAGCAGCCAGGCCAGCGCCAGGGCCGGGCGGGCGGGACCGACGAGGACGGCGGCGAGGAGCCATCCGATCAGGGCGGTGCCCAGGGCGGCGAGCGCGGCCCGCCACAGCTGCGTGCTGCGGAACGTGGTCCGGCGCCGCAGACGGGCCCACGCCCACACGCCGGCCGGGGCCAGCAGGAGCGGGGACAGCCACGACGCGGCGGCCGGGGCGATCAGGTGCGCGATCCCAGCGGCCAGCCACGCGGCGACGGCGAGGCCGGTGGGGGCCCAGTGGCGGCGGTGGCGCCAGACCCACCGGCCGGCCGCCCGGCCCGCACGGGCCGACAGCGACGGCGGGGGCTGCTCGACGACGACGATCAGCGGCTGACGACCCCGGCCGGTACCGCGCTGGCGGGGGATTGTGATGACGCCCGGAGCGTGCCGGGTCTTGGTGAAGAACACCGAACCTCCAAAGACACTGGTCAGAGCTGGTTGGGCTCCAGGCTGAAGAAGACGCAGTTGGCGGAGGCCATCTGCGGCTGCTGGGCCACGATGTGGTCCCGGAGCACGATGAACACGTCGTAGCGGGTGGCGCCGGCGGGCGGCGTCCACGTCCCGTACTGCGTGCTCATCCCCCGGCCGGGCATCTCCAGGGTCAGCACCCACATGTGGGAGCCCTGGGCGGCGGTCGGGATGTGGGACGTGGCGGTAGAGGTCGTGGAGGTCACTGGAACTCCTTGAAGAGGTGGGGTGTTCAGGCGGCGAGGCGCGGGGCGTCCGCGCAGGGGACGCACATGCCGAGCGAGGCCGGGATCACGTACCCGGCATCCCGCCCACAGGCCGGGCAAAGACGCCGGGCGGCGTTGGCTTTGGCCAGGGCCGCCCGCCGGGCCGGAGTCATGGGCCGGACGGGCTTGGCGAGGTCGAGCCGGTAGAGGTAGGCGACCAGCGGCCCCCGCCGGCGGCGGGGGCCGTTCCAGTTGGGCGACGACTTCCTGGCCGCCGGGCCGGAGCCCGGCGGCGCGGAGCTGTCGGCGGGTGGCCAGGCCATCGGGGGCCAGGCGCCACCGGTAGACGGGCAGGGTGGTCATCCACCCACCCCGGCGGGCAGGGCCTCGCGGGTCTCGGCGAGGCGCTGGTAGATCTTGTGGACGTAGGAGGTGGAACGGGTGGAAAGCCGGGCCGCCTCAGGGAGGGATTTGCCCTGCGTCCAGCAAGCGCGGATCACGTTCGCGGCCTCCTCCGCCGACAGGCGCACCGGCTCCAGCTCCGCCCGGGGGACGGGGGTGGACAGGCGGGGGACGTGCGGGTGGAACACCTGCCGGTCACCGCAGATGACCAGCGGCTTCCGTTGCTGCGGCCCGAGTGCGGGCTCCGCCGGGGCCTCCATCACCGCCGGGGTGAACGCGGGGGTGGAAGGGGAGGGGACGGGGGCGGTGTCCACCTCGTCCACCGCGCCGTCCACTAGGGCCCGAAGGGCGGCGGTCTTGGCGAGGATCTGGTGCCGGTAGTGGTTGATCGCTTCGGCGAGGACGATCAGGAGGACCGGGGGGACGGAGTGGAGGACGAGCCCGGCCGGGTCCACCTCGCGGGGGATCCCGAAGGTGGAACCCGCCGGCCAGAGCGACGTCCAGCAGTTCATCACCCAAGTGCCCAGGCCGGTGAACCAGCGCAGGGCGGTGGCCCACCCGGACGGGTAGAGGCCGTACTCGGAGAGGCGCCCGTCGAAGATGAGGACGGTGCCAAGCGCGACGGCGACCATGGGGTCGAGGAGCCAGGCGATCCACGGGGAGACGTGGTGGTCGATGGCGAAGAGCGTCACGTTCGAGGCGGTGAAGACCAGCGCCACGAACGCGACGGCCACCAGGACCTTCGTCAGCTTCGACAGCATGGCCTCGAGGGCCGCGATCTGCTCCAACGGCGGCCGCGCCGTCACCGCTCCGGCCCCTGGGCAATGGGGCGGACGTCGAACGCGGCGAGGAGGGCGACGTCGCCGGTGTCGCCGTTGTCCATCTCGATCCACTCCCACATGGCCCCGTCGGCCGCCCCGAATCCGAGGTCGGCCAGAGCGGCGGTCCGCTCGGCGAGCGTCGGGATCGGCTGCGTGCGGCGGAAGTCGCACGCCGGCCAGTTGTGGGCGGGGCCGTCGGTGACGATGTAGATCTCCCACTCCCCAAAGCAGGAGTTGGCCAGGCGGGCGCTGTACGTCATGCCGCACCGCCGTCCAACAGCCGGACCTTGACCGCGCCCAGGAGCAGGACCCGCACCGGGTGCGGGTGGTACTCCGGGCTGGCGATCTCCATCCACTCCCACCCGGCACCCTCGACGTCCTCGATGTCCTCGGCCGGCGCGAACCCGAGGTCCGCCAGCGCCGCGGCCCGCTCGGCGAGCGTCGGGATCTCCGCCGACGGCGGCCACGTGTAGGTGGGCCACTCGCAGACCAGACCCGTCCTGGCCACGTACAGCTGCCAGCACGGGCCGGCCGTCACGTCCGGGGTGGTGGTGCCGCAGCAGCGCAGCGACAGCTGCGCGCGGAAGATCTGCTTGTTCATGCCGCGTCCCCCGAAACCGTCAGGTCGGCGGCGCGGTTGGCGAGGTCCCGGCGGGCGTCCAGTACGCGGTTGCGGGCCCGGCGGATCCTGCGGGCGTCGAAGTCGTTCGGCGTCCGGTCGAGCTGGGCGATCAGCGCGTCCAGCAGCTCGACCTCGGCCAGGACCAGCGGCATCTCGGTCTCGATCGCGTCCAGCTCCGCGTCCGACGGCTCCAGGCCGTCGGACCACGAGGTGACGAGCTTCTGAAGTGCGGCGATGTGCTTCATGAGTCGTGTTCTCCCTAGCAGGTGGACGGCTCACAGCGGCCCCGGTGTTCGAGCACCGGGGCCGCACGCCGTTGGGGGCGGAAGATCAGGCCGGACGCGGGTAGTGCATCGCGCTCGGCTGGGTGTGGAACGGCTGGTCCGCGCAGTCGGCGGCCCAGCTCTGATCCGGCGTCCTCCAGCGCGTTGTCACGCTTGATTGCGGCGGCGAGCTTCTTGTCCATCTCGAACCCCTTCCGGGGCAGGACTCTCCGGCTCCCCACCACCCCGCCCGTACACCGCCTGAGCGGCGGACGGGCGAGGGAGGCAGTCGGCCGCAGCCGGGTAGGGCTGCGGGGGTAGGCCGCCGACCGGGGATCCCGGTGTGATTGATGGCGGCGGGTGACGCGGAGGGCTATCCGTACGTACCGGTCCAGCACGAACGGGCCCAGAGTCTTAAGCGGATCACGATGACCTCCTATGGCGGCGGCTGTAGAAGCACTGCAAGGGGGACCGAGTCCCCACTCTCCGGCCGTTGCTCGCGGTCGCCGGGCCACCTCGCCAGTCGGGCCGAAGCCCTTTGCGTCCTACCTGGCCTTTAGCGGGATTGCAGCGTCCCCGCCCTCTGCACCTGGACAGCCCAAAGAAGGGCCATCCAGATCTCCTACAGTCATGCACTCCTGTGCAGGAGTTACGAGTAAGAGAGTGCTGTACTCATGTAGAGGAGTCAACTCGTCCGGCAGCAAGTCGGGCTGCGGGCTGACTTGAATGTGGTAGGTCGTCAGTCTCCGGCGGGGATCCGGTACTCCAGAACGAACTGGTCAGCGCTCATGAGGGTGTCGCAGACCTCAACCACACGACCTGTCTCGATTTGAGCGTCCCTCATGAGGTGGATGACAGGCGCCCCCGGGCTCAGACTCAGCGAACCCTGCTCCTCCTTGGTGGCGAGACGAACCCGCACGGTTTCCCGGAACTCCACCAGCAGGTCCCCGCGCTCCTCGATGCGGGCGTAGATCCCGCCCGGCCCCGGGTTCTCCTCCCTGAGGAGCGGGATGCTTTCGGCGAGGTCCCACGGGAGGTACGACGTCGCCTCCTCGGTGGGGATGCCGTCGGTGTAGTACAGGCGACGACGCGCGAGCACCTTGGCGCCAGGGTCCAGTCCAAGCCGGGCGGCGACCTCGGCCGGGGCCTCGGTCTGACCTACGAAAAGGACGCGGACGCTGGGCTTCGCCCCCGACTGCTCGGCTTCGGCCAGATAGGCGGCCTTGCCGGCCTTCCTGTGCGAGCGGCGGAAGCGGTCACTGGACTTCCGCTGCACCGGCGGGGCCTTGCGCACGAAGCTGCCGCGACCGTGATGCGTCTCAATCAGACCGCGAACCCGGAGCTCGGTCATCGCCTTGCGGACGGTCCCCTGTGCGACCGAGTAGCGCTCCATGAGCTCGGACTCACTCGGCACCTTCTCTCCGGGGCGGAGCTTGGCCTGAGGGTCCCGGAGGGCTTCCTGAATCTGCTGGCTGAGGTCGTCTGCGATCTGGAGGTAGCGCGGGCGACCTGCGTCACGTGCTGGCGATAGAGGCATACTCTGCTGATTCTCCTAGACTCATGTATATGACCAACGCTACCGCTGAGAGACCGCTGCACTCCGTCTCGGTTGCCGGAATCGTCGTCCGGGAGGACGGGCGCGTACTCGTGATCCAGCGCGCCGACAACGGCGCTTGGGAGCCGCCGGGCGGCATCCTCGAACGGGATGAGCGGCCGGAGGAGGGCGTATTGCGCGAGGTCGCCGAGGAAACGGGGATCGCCGTCGAGGTGGAGCGGCTCACTGGGGTCTACAAGAACCTCACGCTCGGGGTGATCGCCCTGGTCTTCCGATGCCGGCCGGTCGGAGGGGTGGAGCAGCTGTCCGAGGAATCGACGGCGGTCCGCTGGCTGACGCCCGACGAGGTGGAGCAGTCCATGAAGGAAGTGTTCGCCGTTCGCGTGGCGGACGCGCTGGATGGCTCGGCGCCGCACGTCCGGTCACACGACGGGGTTCGACTGCTTGCGGCCTGACGGCAGTACGTGACGGCAACGTCCGCGAACGACGGCGATCCCCCGACCCCGCCTCAGGGAGTCTCGCGGCTTAGGGGGTAGGGCTGACGAATCTCCCCGCTCCCTGCTGAGCCCTGACGTGACCGGCTGTCTCCAGTTCTCGGACCGCCCGGCGGACGGTGCCGCGGGCAGCGTCGTAGGTCGCTGCAAGCTCAGCCTCGCTGGGCAGACGGGAGCCGGCGGGGAGGGCTCCCTCCTGGATCTGGCGCAGCAGGTCGGCCATGATCCGCTCGTAAGGGGCCTGCCGGGTGCCCCCAGGGACCTGCCGTCCCACTCCTGCGACGGTGGCGACGTCCCCGGACTCCTCCAGGGTGCGCAGGGCCCGACGCACGGTCGTACGGGCCACTCCGAACTCACGTCCGATCTCGGCCTCAGACGGAAGGCCGTCGGCGTAGGCACCCTCGGCGATCCTCGCTCGCAGCGCCTCCGAGATGAGCAGGTAGGTTCCTCGCGGACTGGCCTGCGGCACGCGGCTTCATTCTCCTGGGACTCGGTGGCGACAGTTGACCTCCCCAGCTTCGCACGTCGAAAGTCGTCTACCGAGGCCCTCCTGCCCGTCTGTGGCTGCCTCGGTCAGCTGTTACAGGTTTCTCTACCTCATCAAGCACCCTGCTGCGCCCGCTCCGCCGGGCGGGCTTCCCGGCTCCGCTCCGCGCGCCGCTCCTGCCTTCGGGCCGCTCCGCGCGCGCTGCGGCGGCGCCCGCCCCTACGGCGGGATAGGCCCAAGGCATGAGTCGAGCCCATACGGGCCGCAGGATCCCACTCTTACCGACATGCCTTCGGGCGGGGGCGCAACAAGCACCAGGATGGCGGGGGCGCCGCTCGTGAGTGCCGGTCGAAGGGGGCTGAGGCGGGGGAACTCCCATCCCGTCTGCCGTCCGCCCAGGACAAGCCGAGCAGCCACGACACCGCGCCCGCTCCACATACGTGTGGGTCGACGGCAGACGGGATGGGAGTTGGGAGCGGTGCTGTTCGTCAACGGCACCACGGGAGCCGATATCCCTAGGTAGGCACAGCCGGGAATGTGACGAAAGCTGACACGCTCAGTGTCCACAGCTGGCAGACTCGCCTCGAACTTGCACCACGTCGCCTCAGAGGCGAAAGATCGAAGCAGATGAAGAGCTACGCCATCAGCGCATTGTCTGCAATCACGCCGGAGGTGGTACGCGACCCATGCCCAACTCCAGGACCAACGAGCTGATTGAATACCGCCGCGACGTCGCCGACTTGCAGCGGCGCATTAGAAATCGACGCATTCAGGTCCTTGGGCTCTACGGAACCCCTCTGATGCTCATTTCTGCACTCATTTCATGGATCGCCACAAAGAATCTGTTTTGGTTAGGCCAGGACATGCCCGGGTCCGCCAACGTGGCGTTCCTTGCAGTGTCAGCGATTCTGGCTGCTGCCACCGCACTTCAGTTCGCCGTTGAGTTCAGCAATGAATTCTGGGAGTGGGAGGACGAAGGGAAGTCGGTTTCTCAGCTCCGCCTCGACCTGGAACTTGCGGAGGAACGCCGGATCCTGGAAGCCAGGCGGCTTACTCCCTCACCCGTGGAGCGTCAAGCATCATACAAGGAGAGAACCCCTGCGGAGGTGGAACGGCTGCGGCGAGAATCCCGCCATTATCGCCGTGTACACCTTTGGATGCAATGGCTGCTCTTCTTCAGCTCGGCCGGCGTTACCGCGATCACCGCCTGGTACGACCCCCCACAGCCGGGCAAAGGGGTCCTGATCGCGCTGGGCTTCACCATTACGGTAATCACCGCCGCTAACGGATATTTCAAACCTCGCGAGCGCGCCTTCAACTTGCAGCAGACGGCGGATAACATCGAACAGCATGTCACCGCGCTTGATCTAGGAATCGCGCCTTACGTCCAGGAAGAGGCTGCGAACCTAGAGCTCTTCGCAAACAATGTAGAGAATATGCGAGTTGAGCAGAGGAAGCGGGAGCAGCAACTCGACCAACCTCACCAAGGCCAGCAAGAGGTCATCTAGCTTTCGATTCTCGACGTACGCCACACTGTCGTCGGCAACACCGCGTCACGCGCCGGATCAGGTGGGGGAGCGGCGGTTAAACGACGGGGGTCCCGAACATGTGCCCCCCCGCGCCTCCCCGACCTGGCCACTGACTGTGATTAGCTACACGATTCGAACTGCCCAGACCGCGGCCCGATCAACCCACGACTTCACCAATCAGGAGAAACGCTCCGCTTGGGCCACGCAACCCTCCAGGCTCAGGTAGCGAGCCGCTGATGGAGGACGCCGGCCACGGCACGCGCCAGCCCCACAGGTACCGCGTTGCCAATCTGTCGCGCGATCTCAATTTTCGTCCCACGCCAAAGATAATCCTCAGGGAATCCCTGGATGAGTGCGGCCTCATAGTGTGTGATGGGGCGGTGCTCCACTGGGTGAAGGTAGCGGCCCTTCTCAGGCTTATAGAATTCGGTGCGGATTGTGACAGACGGCTGCCCCAAACGCAGGCGCCCCATCACATCCCCTGAGCCATGATGATGTCTGTCCCAGTTCTCTGTACTGAGGTACATAAGCCTGCCATCGACCTCAGCCTCCTTATCGCGGAGGTTCTTCCGGTTACCTCCTGGCGGGATGGCCTGGTATCGAGCCAGAGAGAGAGCCGTGGGACTGCGCCCAATATGCAGCTCTCGTGTGGAGTACGGCCCCGCGATTTTTTCGACTTCGCGGCCCTCAGGGAGATGCGTTCCACGTATCTCAAGTGCCGCAGACTTCTCGAAGACTGGGTCGACTGGAACCCAAGGCAGGAGTGGGGGCTCCGCATCAAATAGAGGCAGACTGTCGGATCGGTCCGGATCTTTCGCGTGCGTCGGAGCGGGGAGCGCAATCGCTTTCCCAGCCGAACGATGCGTTCCGATCACAATAGCGCGTCGGCGCGCCTGCGGAACTCCGTAGTCCGCCGCATTCAGAATTCCCTCGGCCAGGGTATAGTCAGCGAGATGATTTCCCGGCCGAACAGCCTCCAGGAGTCGCTCATGCTCAATGGATCTAAAGAATCGGTCGACGTTCTCCAGGACGAAGGCCTTCGGGCGCACCTGACTCACAATCCTGGCGTACTGCTCCCAGAGGGCGTTACGCGGATCAAAATGATCCTCCTTTCCGAGGCCCGAGAAACCCTGGCAGGGCGGCCCACCCGTGATGACGTCGACGCCACCCTCGAAGTCGTACGCGTCGAACTTCTCTATGTCGAGGCACATCACATTGGCGCCCACGTGGTTGGCCTGGAAGGTAGCTGCTGCCGCAGGGGCGTATTCCACAGCCGCAACGGTAGTGAACGCGTGCTCGCGGGCGTGCCCCACAGCGGAGAACGAGCGGAACCCTTCACTGAACCCCCCGCAGCCTGCGAAGAGGTCCATCACACGCAGCGGTCGCATCAACCATCCCTCAAGATCACCCGGCGGTATCGAGGGGATCCTACGCAACAGCCCCGACTGCTAGGGCCGGTTCGCCTTCGCCAGACACCGCAGCAGGCGAGCCAGCGACCGCGGGACTGTCAGCGCAGGGTGATAGATCATGGAGCATGACCCTCCCTGTCGCTCCTGAACCCCACGTGCCCTTCGCCGACCTGCCGTCCGCTGACCTTGTGGTCGACAAGCTTTACGCAGGTGGAGCGAAGGGCAACACCGGCGACGACCCGATGTCCAAGCTGATAAAGGGTGTTGGCAACCAGGGCGGCTTCAGGTACGCCGGCTCGCCAGCCAAGGGAACAGTGCGCTTGGTCGTGCTGTACACCAGCGGCGAGGACGTGGACTGGCCTGACCACCTTGACGTGCAGACGGGCACCTTCACCTACTACGGCGACAACAAAAAGCCGGGGCAGGGGCTACATGAGACCAAGCGGTTGGGCAACGCCCTGATGCGGGACGCGTTCAAGGCGTCTCACGGGACCCCTGCGGAACGCGCTAACGTCCCGCCCTTTCTCCTCTTCGAGAAATCGGGCACCTCAGGCCGGTCAGTCAGATTCCGTGGCCTGTTGGCTCCCGGTGGGCCAACTATGACCTCTGACGAAGAGCTGGCAGCGATCTGGAGAGCGACCGGCGACAAGCGGTTCCAGAACTACCGGGCGCGCTTCACCGTGCTCGACCACAACCTGATCCCCCGCACCTGGATCCAGCAGCTGCTTGATGGAGGAGGCCCTCTGGGCGGAGACTGCCCCGCCGTGTGGCGGACGTGGGTCGAGAGCCGCGTCTACCGGCCCCTGCTGGCACCTTCCACCACTGTCATCCGCTCGAAGGCGAACCAGCTCCCTGATGACCCCGTCGGCCAGGCCATCCTGGAAGAGATCCGCGAGTACTTCCGCGGACGCGAGCACGACTTCGAGGCCTGCGCAGTTGCCATCTGGCGCCTGATCGCCCCGAGCACGGGAGCGGTAGACGTCACCCGCCCGAGCCGGGACGGTGGGCGAGACGCGGTGGGCATCTACGTGCTGGGCCCGGTGGCGAACCCCATCGCAATCGACTTCGCACTTGAAGCCAAGTGCTACGCAACAGACAGCTCGGTCGGCGTACGCGAGGTTTCCCGGTTGATCTCACGGCTCCGGCACCGCAACTTCGGCGTGCTGGTCACGACCTCGTTTTTCAACAAGCAGGTGCAGGACGAGGTTCACGAAGATGCCCATCCGATTGCACTGGTCTGCGGGCGGGACATCATCGATGTGCTGCGGCAGCACGGGCGGACAACAGTGGACTCCGTTCGGGAGTGGCTCAAGCAAAGCTTCCCTCACCCGTAGTCCATTGCTGGCCGCGGCCTATTCGTGGACTGCCGAGTGCCTTCAGCCGGTCTACTAGCCTCTGACCTGCTGGAACGCGTCAGACGCACGGGCCCTCCGGAGCCGTGTCCGGACTTCCCCCGAGGGCCCCCTGTGCGACCGGTCTGGGCCGTCTCTGGGCCGTCCGAAGGCGGCCGGGGGTCACCATGGACAACCGATGACGACCGCTTGGATGGTGGTCAGAACGGCGTTGCAGCGGGGTCTTCCTGGTGCGTCAACGGCGTCATGACTTCCTGCGCAACAAGAAGCAGGAGTGGGAGGAGTACCGGAGCGAGGTCACCGCCTTCGAACTCCGCAAGAACCTGCCGGTGCTGTAGGGCTCCGAGCCCCCGCCACGGCGACCGCGGCCCCGCCCCCGACGAGGGGGGCGGGGCCGCGGGCGTGTCGGGGTCAGGTGGTGGGGGTCGGGAGGATCGCCGGGTGCCAGGTGGGGGTGGGGCTGGTGGGGCGGGGTGTGGCGGTGTGGAGGCGGGCGTCGAGGCCGAGGGCGGCTGTGGTCGTGGTGCCCGTCGCGTCGAGGACCGCCGAAGGGGCGCCCGCGTAGAGCATGCGGGACTCCGTCCAGGCCGGGGGGCCGCCGAGGGTGCTCGTGGAGACCGTGCCCGCGTCGGCGCGGCCCGTCAGGAGGCGGCCCGCGACGCCGATCGCGCCGTAGCCCGCCCGGCCGCCGGACTCCGAGACGCTGGAGACCTGCGGGGCGCCCGGGCCGGCGGTGACCAGGGCGCTGCGGACCACTCCGGAGTCGGGGCGGCGGAAGTAGAGGCGGACGCCCGCGCCGTCGCGGGCCGCCGTGAGGGGGACCGTGGTGGCCGGGAGGCCGGTGGGGTACGGGCCGGCGAGCTGGGCGGCCGGGGCGGGCTGGGTCCAGGCCAGGACGGACTTGGTGGTGGTGGCGTAGACGTGGCGGCGGCCCGCGGAGTCCGTGAGGGTGACCGGGTCGCTCTGGAGGTCCTCGCCGCCCAGTTCCTGCCAGTCGGTGAAGGCGCCCGAGGGCTGCTGGACGCGGGCGCGCAGGGTGCGGCGCGCGTCGCGCAGGTAGACGGTCAGGCGGCCTTCGGGGTCGACGGCGGCCGCGGGGGCGCTGATGGCGGAGGTGCCGGGTTCGTCGCCGGGTTCGGGGGTGCCGAGGGACTGCCAGGCGCCGAACGCGCCGTCGGGGGCGGCCTGGACGGCGTACACCACCTCGCGCCGGTACTCGGCCGGCCGGGGCCCGAGGACCGTGCGGGTGGCGAGGACCGCGACGCGGCCGTCGGGGAGGCGGGCGGTGGTGGCGCCGGAGTCGATGCCGGTGCCGGGGAGCAGGGCGGGGCCGGTCCAGGTGCCGGAGCGGTCGCGGCTCCAGACGGCCATCCGGCCGTCGAGGGCGGCGAAGGCCCAGAGCCGGCCGGGGGTGCCCTCGGTGAGCCAGGAGGCGTTGTCGGCGCGGGCGTAGCGCAGGGACTGGGCCCAGTTGCGGCCGGTGGGGCTGCCGGCCACCTTGCGGTCGCCGCAGCCGTCGGGGGAGCCGCAGTAGTCGGCGTGGTCCTGCCAGGCGTAGGTCTTGAGGTAGCCGATCTTCGTCTCGGCGGTCTGCGGGTCCAGGGCGTGCGGCAGGGTGCCGTTGTGGTAGCCGAGGTAGTTCTGCACCGAGAACCGCGGCCGGTCGGCGACCCGTTCGGCGTACGCGGCGGTGGCGGCCTGTACGAAGCGGGCGCCGTACATGTGGTCCTGGTGGTCGGTGTACTTGCCGGTGTCCGCGTAGCGGTTCGGCGTCGGGTCCTGCATCCGTATCGTCGTGGGCCGGTACCGCTCCAGGATGCCCGATATGGACTGGACGACCTGGTCCTTGGTGTACGAGAACTGCTGCTTGACCGGGGTTCCGGTGGTGAGCTGGGCGCCCAGCGCCGGTATGTCGCCGTTCCACAGGCCGCGCAGGCTGTCCGGGTTCGCGGCGGCCGGGTTGCGGGCCTCGCGCAGCTGGAGCCAGACCAGGTTGACCTGGGGCCGGGCCACGAGGACGTCGAGCTCGGCCTGGCCGCCGCCGGCGGTGGGGATGACCGTGCGCTTCCAGGCGCTGGTGCGGTCGCCGGTGGCCATCTGGGCGTAGGCGGAGCGTATGCCGTTCTGCCGGGCCTCCGCGTAGCGGGCGCGGTCGGCGGGCTGCTCGGGGTCCTTGGCCTGGCCCCCGTTGGCCTCGTTGCGGCCGTCGGCCTCGCCGGAGGTGAGGTAGGCGGTGGTGACGGGGAGTCCGGCCAGCAGGGAGCGGCTGAGGTCGGGGTTCATGAAGAACAGGTCGTCGTCGGGGTGGGCGACGATCTGGACGACCGTGCCCGAGGTGGTGCTGGCGGGCAGGAGGGCGGAGGGGTCCCTGCCCTGGGTGGCCTCGGCCGACGTCTGCTGCCCGGAGGCGATGGAGAGCACGCCGGAGGCGCCCAGGGTGAGCATGGGCACGACGGCCGCGAGGAGGAAGCGGCGGCGGGAAACGGGCATCGGTTACGCCTTGGGGTCGTTCCGGACGGGAAGAACCGCTGTGTAGTCACTGAGAGGCGAAATCGGGCGGGTTGGTTCACCGATTCCACCGATGACGCGCGTTTTCCGAAAACGACCGGGTGTGGTGGTGCACGGTCGGCGGCCCGGTGCGCGCGTCCGCCCGGATCGTGGACGCGCGCCGTCCCCCGCGCGGGGCAAGGACGGTCCTGGTGCGGGGTGTTGGGGCTGGTGTGGCACGGATGGTGTCTGTCCACCCGGTGCGTCGCCTATGCCTGGGTAAGGGCGGGTTATGGAGCGGTGTTGCGGGGGCCCACCGGCTGCCAGGGCGCCAGGTAGGCGTCGGGCTCGTCCGCCGACGAGGTGACGTACAGCCGCGCGTCGAGGCCCACCACCGCCAGGCTGACCAGGTTCTTTCCGGTCATGGTGCTGGACGGGGCGCCCACGAACATCAGCGGCGAGCGCTGCCAGGGCTGTCCCTCGCCGACGTCCGCGCCGAGGAGTCCGCCGGCGGAGCGGCCGGCGAGGAGGTGCCCGCTCGCCGTCACGGAGCCGAAGCCCTGGAGGCCGCCGAGGTCGGTGAGGCCGGTCGCCTTCAGGCCTTCCTCGTCCGTCATCAGGGCGGTGCGGACGTTGCCGGAGCCGGGCTTGCGGAACCAGACCCGTACGCCTCCCTCGCGGCCCTCCGCGGTGAGGGGGAGGGTGGTCTCGGGCAGGCCGGTGGGGGTGGCCGGGCCCAGGGGGGCGCCGGGTCCGGGCTGGAGCCAGCCGGTCACCGACTTGGTGGTGGCGGAGAAGACCATCCGCCGCCCGGTCCCGTCGGTGGCGGTGACGGGAGTGCCGTGCAGGTCGGCGCCGCCGTGGGCCTCCCACGGGCCCCACGTGCCGTCCGGGTGCCGGACGCGGCCGCGCAGGGTGGAGGCGCCGTCGCGCACGTACACGGCGAGGGCGCCGGTCCCGTCGACGGAGACGGCGGGCGCGCTGATGTCGGAGGTCCAGTCGGCGTCGGAGGCCTCCGGGGTGCCGAGCGACTGCCAGGCGCCGAACTCCTCGGAGCCGGGGGCCTGCTGGACGGCGTAGACCACCTCGCGCCGGTAGTCGGCGGGCTTCTCGCCGAAGGAGGTGCGGGTGCCGAAGGCGGCTATCCGGCCGTCCTTCAGGGTGACGGTGGAGATGCCCTGGTCCATCCCGGTGCCGGGCAGCAGGAGGGGGCCGGTCCAGCGGCCTATGAGCCCGCTGCGGTGCCAGAGGGCGACCTGGCCGTCGAGGACCTTGAAGGCCCACAGGCCGTGCTCGGCGTCGGAGGTCAGCCAGGTGGTGCCGGTGCCGCGCGCGTAGTTGATGGACTGGGTCCAGCCGTTGCCCGAGGGGTGCTCGGCGACCTTGAGGTCCCCGCAGCCGGCCTCGCTGCCGCAGTGGTTCTCCTTGTCCAGCCAGGCGTAGGTGTCCAGGATGTCCAGCTTCTCCTTGGCCTCGCCGGGGCCGAGGGCGCGGGGCAGGGAGCCGTTGAAGTAGCCGACGTAGTTCTGGACGGTGAAGTGCGGCCGGTCCTTGAACTGCTCCGCGTAGGCGGCGGTGGCCATCTGGACGAACCGGGCGCCGTAGAAGTGGTCCTGGTGGTCGGTGTAGCGCTTGGTGTCGCGGAAGCGGCCGGGGGTCGGGTCCTGGGTGCGGATGGTGGTGGGCCGGTACCGCTCCAGGATGCCGACGATCGTCTGGACGACCTGGTCCTTGGTGTACGTGAACCCGTGCCGGACGGGGGTCCCGGAGGCGAGCACCGACTCCAGGTGGGGTACCTTCCCGTCCCACAGGCCGTGGAGGCTGTCGGGGACGTCCTGGTAGACGTTGCCCGCCTCGCGCATCTGGAGCCAGACGAGGTTGACCTGGGGCCGTGCGACGAGGACGTCGACCTCGGCGTGGCCGCCGCCCTTGGTGGGGATGACGCTGCGCTTCCAGGCGCTGCTGCGGTCGCCGGTGGCCATCTTGGCGTAGGCGGCGCGGATGCCGTTCTGCCGGGCCTCGGCGTAGGCGGGCTTGTCGGGCGGGGTCGTGGCCGCCTTGCCGGCGGAGGCGTTGATGCCGTCGGCCTCACCGGAGGTGAGGTAGACGGAGGTCACCGGGTGGCCGGCGGCTATGGAGTACCCGAGGTCCGGGTTCATGAAGTAGAGGTCGTCGTCGGGGTGGGCGACGATCTGGAGCACCCGGCCGGGGTCGGGGGAGTCCGCCGCGGTGGCGGTGGTGGCCCGGGAATCGGGCGCGGTGGGCGCGTCGAGGCCGGTGAGGGCCTCGTTGCCGCGGAGGATGAGCATGCCGCCGGCGGCGGTGGCGGCCAGGAGGGCGACGGCCTTGACGACGGCGCGGGCGCGCGGGTGTCCGACGTGGTGGTGACCGTGCCGGGTGGTCGCGGAGGCCTCGGAGGACGTCCCAGGCGCGGTGGGGCCGGGCTCGGACGCGGGCGCGGCGACGGCGGGCGAGGACGGGGGTCCGTCGGACATGGGGCTCCTCGCGGCCGGTCGGGCGGGGACCGGCGGCCCCTGACGCACAGATCTAGAGAGCTATAAGTAAGCAGATAATCCGATAATCCGCCTCATGATATCGGCCACGACACCCGGTGAGTCGAACGCCTGCTCCGGCTAGGCTCGCTCACGGACAGGACCAGACCACCGGCAGGGCCGGATCGGATCACCGGCAGCGCCGGATCGGATCACCGGCCGGGCCGGACCGGACCGGCGGCGACAGACTCGGGAGGCGGCGGGATGACAGTCCCGGGACGCAGGAGCAGTACCTTCATCCGGCTGCTGCGGAGCGGATTCACCGACCCCACCGCCGCCGCCCGGCTGCTCGACGCCGACGCGCTGGCCGCCGTCCGCACCGACCCGGTGCTCCTCGACGCCCTCGGCGCCACCGCCGACCCCGACCTCGCCCTCCTCGGACTCGTCCGCCTCGCCGAGGCGCAGACCCCCGAGGACCTGCGGCTCCTCCTCGACACCCTGGTCAGCGCCAAGCCCCTGCGCGACCGCCTCCTCGGCGTGCTCGGCGCCTCCGAGGCCCTCGCCGACCACCTCGCCCGCCACCCCCACGACTGGCAGGCCCTGGTCACCTACGAGGCCGCCGACCTGCACCCCGGCCTCGCCGAGTTCGAACAGGGCCTCGCCGACGCCCACGAGCCCGTCGCCCTGCGCGTCGCCTACCGCCGCTGCCTGCTCTCCATCGCCGCCCGCGACGTCTGCGCGACCATAGACGTCGCCCAGACCGCCGCCGAACTCGCCGACCTCGCCACCGCCACCCTCCGCGCCGCCCTGCGCATCGCCTCGGCCGCCGCCCCCCAGGACGCCGCCGCCTGCCGCCTCGCCGTCATCGCCATGGGCAAGTGCGGCGGCAACGAGCTCAACTACGTCTCCGACGTCGACGTGATCTTCGTCGGCGAGGCCGCGCCCGGCACCGACGAGGGCAAGGGCATCCAGGCCGCCACCCGCCTCGCCTCCCACCTCATGCGGATCTGCTCCGAGACCACCGTCGAGGGCAGCATCTGGCCCGTCGACGCCAACCTCCGCCCCGAGGGCCGCAACGGCCCCCTCGTCCGCACCCTCGCCTCCCACATGGCCTACTACCAGCGCTGGGCCAAGACCTGGGAGTTCCAGGCCCTCCTCAAGGCCCGCGCCGTCGCCGGCGACCCCGACCTCGGGGCCCAGTACATCGAGGCCATAACGCCGCTCGTCTGGCAGGCCGCCGAACGCGAGAACTTCGTCGCCGACGTCCAGAAGATGCGCCGCCGCGTCGTCGACAACATCCCCGCCTCCCAGATCGACCGCGAGCTCAAACTCGGCCCCGGCGGCCTGCGCGACGTCGAGTTCGCCGTCCAGCTCCTCCAGCTCGTCCACGGCCGCAGCGACACCACCCTGCGCTCCGGCACCACCCTCGACGCCCTCCACGCCCTCGCCGCCGGCGGCTACGTCGGCCGCGCCGACGCCGCCCAGCTCCACGACGCGTACCGCTTCCTGCGCGCCATGGAGCACCGCATCCAGCTCCACCGGCTCCGCCGCACCCACCTCGTCCCCGAGGACGAGGGCGACCTGCGCCGCCTCGGCCGCTCCATGGGCCTGCGCACCGAACCCGTCGCCGAGCTCAACAAGGCCTGGCGCCGGCACGCCTCCGTCGTCCGCCGCCTCCACGAGAAGCTCTTCTACCGCCCCCTCCTCGACGCCGTCGCCCAGCTCGCCCCCGGCGAGACCCGCCTCTCCCCGGCCGCGGCCGGCCAGCGCCTGGAAGCCCTCGGCTACGCCGACCCGGCCTCCGCCCTGCGCCACCTCGAAGCCCTCGCCTCCGGCGTCAGCCGCAAGGCCGCCATCCAGCGCACCCTGCTGCCCGTCCTCCTCGGCTGGTTCGCCGACTCCGCCGACCCCGACGCCGGACTCCTCAACTTCCGCAAGGTCTCCGACGCCCTCGGCAAGACCCCCTGGTACCTGCGCCTGCTGCGCGACGAGGGCGCCGCCGCCGAGAACCTCGCCCGCGTCCTGTCCGCCGGCCGCCTCGCCCCCGACCTCCTCATGCGCGCCCCCGAGGCCGTCGCCCTCCTCGGCGACCCCGAAGGCCTCCAGCCCCGTACGCACGAGGCCCTCGAACAGGAGGTGCTCGCGGCCGTCGGCCGCGCCGACAGCGGGGAAGCCGCCGTCGCCGCCGCCCGAGGGGTCCGCCGCCGCGAGCTCTTCCGCACCGCCGCCGCCGACATCATCGCCTCCTACGGCACCGAGGACAGCCCCGCCGAGACGGACTCCGGCGCCCTCGTCGACCGGGTCGGCGACGCCGTCTCCGACCTGACCGCCGCCACCATCGCCGGAGCCCTGCGCGCCGCCGTCCGCGACCACTGGGGCGAGACCCTCCCCACCCGCTTCGCCGTCATCGGCGTCGGCCGCTTCGGCGGCCACGAGCTCGGCTACGGCTCCGACGCCGACGTCCTGTTCGTCCACGACCCCCGCGAGGGCGTCGACGAACAGGAGGCCGCCAAGGCCGCCCAGACCGTCATCGCCGAGATGCGCCGGCTGCTCCAGCTCCCCACCGCCGACCCGCCGCTGCTCATCGACGCCGACCTGCGCCCCGAGGGCCGCTCCGGGCCCCTCGTGCGCACCCTGGCCTCCTACGCCGCCTACTACCGCCGCTGGTCCCTGACCTGGGAGAGCCAGGCCCTGCTGCGCGCCGAGCCCGTCGCGGGCGACGCCGACCTCGGCCGCACGTTCATCGACCTGATCGACCCGCTGCGCTACCCCGCCGAAGGCCTGGGGGAGGAGGCGGTCCGCGAGATCCGCCGGCTGAAGGCCCGCATGGAGTCCGAACGCCTGCCGCGCGGGGCCGACCCCACCCTCCACACCAAACTCGGCCGCGGCGGCCTCAGCGACGTCGAGTGGACCGTCCAGCTCCTCCAGATGCGCCACGCCTGGGCCGAACCCGGCCTGCGCACCACCCGCACCCGCGAGGCCCTGGCCGCCGCCCACGCCGCCGGCCTCATCCCGACCGAGGAGGCGCAGACCCTCGACGAGGCCTGGGTCCTGGCGACCCGCGTGCGCAACGCCGTGATGCTGGTCCGCGGCCGCGCCGGCGACACCTTCCCCACGGACGCCCGGGAACTGGCGGCCGTCGGCCGCTACCTCGGCTACCCGGAGGGCAGGATCGGCGAGATGCTCGACGACTACCGCCGCACGACCCGCCGCGCGCGCACGGTGGTGGACGAACTCTTCTACGGGGGGTGAGCCCCCGGGGATCCCGGGTCCCGGGGTCCCCCCCCCGGGACGGCGCGGCCGGGTCGCCCGTCGCCGCGCCGGAGTGGGTCAGGCGCGGCGCAGCCGGTTCAGTACGGCCGCCGTCGCCGGGTGGGGCGAGGTCTCCAGGGGGCTGCGGGGCAGGCGGTGCGGGAGGTCGCCGTACCAGGCGCGGGAGACCGCGTAGCCGAAGGCCAGGCAGAGCATGCCGCCGACCGCGTCCAGCCAGAAGTGGTTCGCCGTGGACACGATCACTACCAGCGTCGCCGCCGGGTACAGCAGGCCCAGGATGCGGGCCCAGGGGGCCGAGGCGACCGCGAAGATCGTCAGGCCGCACCAGAGCGACCACCCTATGTGCATGGACGGCATCGCCGCGTACTGGTTCGACATGTGCTTGAGGTTCCCCGAGGCCATCGAGCCCCAGGTGTGGTGCACCAGCACGGTGTCGACGAAGTGTCCCCCGTTCATCAGCCGGGGCGGCGCGAGCGGGAAGAAGAAGTAGCCGAGCAGGGCCACGCCCGTGGTGGCGAAGAGGATGAGGCGGGTGGCCGCGTACCGGCCGGGATGGAAGCGGTAGATCCACACCAGTACGCCGATGGTCACGATGAAGTGGAGCGTGGCGTAGTAGTAGTTCATGCCGACGACCAGCCACGTCACCGAGTTGACGGCGTGGTTGACGGAGTGCTCGACCGCGATGCCCAGGCCCCGCTCGATGCTCCAGATCCAGTCCGCGTTCGCGAGCGCGACGGCCTTCTGCTCGGGGACCGCGTTGCGGATCAGCGAGTACGTCCAGTAGCTGATGCCGATCAGCAGGACCTCGAACCAGATCCGCGGCCGGCGAGGGGCGCGCAGCCGGGCGAGGAGGGGCCCCTCGGGCCCCGGGCGGCTGCCGTCCTCGGCCACGGGGGATGACGAGACGTCCGTCCTGGGGGCGCCCCCGGCGGTGGCTGGGGGAGTTTCCAGTGTCTTCACGCTCGCTTCACCCATGGGGAGAGAGTCTGCCAGATACGCCCTCGCCTCCGATCATCCCTCCGGACGGTCTTCCGCGCCCGTGCTCCGCCCTGCGGAGGACACCCCGGGGAGGACCCGCTACCCTGCCGCGCGCCGCTGCCCGGGACCGGACGCCGTCGACCCGCGCACCACCAGCTCCGGCAGGAACACGAACTCGCTGTGCGGGGCCGGCGTACCGCCGATCTCCTCCAGCAGGGTGCGCACGGCGGCCTGCCCCATGGCCTGCACGGGCTGGCGGATCGTGGTCAGCGGCGGATCGGTGAACGCTATGAGGGGGGAGTCGTCGAAGCCGACCACGGACACGTCCTGCGGCACCCGCAGCCCCTGCTGGCGTGCGGCCCGGATCGCGCCGAGCGCCATCATGTCGCTGGCGCAGGCGATGGCCGTGCAGCCCCGCCCGATCAGCGCCGCGGCCGCGGCCTGACCGCCCTCCAGGGTGTACAGGGAGTGCTGGATCAGCTCCTCGACCTCGGCCTCGCCGAGCCCGAGCCGCTCCTGCATGGCGAGCCGGAAGCCCTCGATCTTGCGCAGCACGGGCACGAACCGCTTCGGACCGACCGCGAGGCCGATCCGGGTGTGCCCGAGCGCCGTCAGGTGCGTCACCGCGAGCTGCATGGCGGCCCGGTCGTCGGGGGAGACGAAGGGGGCCTGCACCTTGTCGGAGAAGCCGTTGATCAGGACGAACGGGACGCCCTGGCCGCGCAGCTGGTCGTAGCGGCCCGTGTCGGCGGTGGTGTCGGCGTGCAGTCCGGAGACGAAGATGATCCCGGAGACCCCCCGGTCCACCAGCATCTCGGTCAGCTCGTCCTCGGTGGACCCGCCGGGCGTCTGCGTCGCCAGCACCGGGGTGTACCCCTGCCGGGTCAGCGCCTGGCCGATGACCTGCGCGAGCGCCGGGAAGATGGGGTTGTCCAGCTCGGGGGTTATCAGGCCGACCAGGCCGGCACTGCGCTGCCGCAGCCGTACGGGCCGCTCGTAGCCGAGCACGTCGAGCGCGGCCAGCACGGACTCGCGGGTGCCTGCGGCCACACCGGGCTTGCCGTTGAGCACGCGGCTGACTGTGGCTTCGCTGACCCCCGCCTGGGCTGCGATGTCGGCAAGCCGTGCGGTCACGGGATTGGACTGTACCGGTAGCGGGCTCACGAAGCCCACCAGGTGCAGGAATCGGGGGGAAGACGGACCGTGCGGCCGTCGGTCTCCACGGGGGCGCTGGAGAGGACGGGACGGCCCGGGGAGGGCATGTCCACGGCGGAGGGGCGGGTGTTGAGGGTGCACGAGAAGCCGGGCCGGGTGAACAGGAGCACCCCCTCGGGGGCCGGGCGCCACCGCATGCCCCGGGCGAGGACCGCGGGTCCCGCCCCGGTGCCGGGCCACTCCTCGGCGGGGCCGCCCTGCCCGGCCTCGACCGCGCCCAGGCCCGGCAGGGCGCGGCGCAGCTCCAGGGCGGCGCGGTAGAGCTCCAGGGTGGAGTGCGGGTCGCCGGTCTGCGCGGCGACGCTGAGCCCGCCCCAGCCGTCGGGCTGCGGCAGCCAGCTTTGGCCGGGGCCGAACCCGTACGGGGCCTCGTGGCCGGACCAGGGGAGCGGGACGCGGCACCCGTCCCGCAGCCCGTCCTGCCCCTCCGCCCCGGTCCCGGCCCCGTCCTGCGCCTGTGCCTGGGCCCCGGCCCCGTCCTGCGCCTGTGCCCGGGCCGGAGTCCGGGCCTGCGTCCCGGCCCCGCCCTGTGCCTGGGCCCCGGTCCCCGCCGGGCCGGCGCCGCGGCCGTCCCCCGCCGGGCCGCCGCCCCCCGCGGGGGGCCTGCGTCGGAAGGCGGGGTCGCGGCGGGCCTGCGCCGGGAGGTCGGTGACCTCCGGCAGGCCGAGCTCCTCGCCCTGGTAGACGTACGCGGACCCCGGCAGCGCCAGCATCAGCAGCGCCGCCGCCCGCGCCCGGGCCAGCCCCTGCGCCCCGCCCCCGTACCGGGTCACATGGCGTACGACGTCGTGGTTGGACAGCACCCACGTCGTCGGCGCCCCCACCGCCGAGGTCGCGGCCAGGGACTCGTCGATCACCGTCCGCATCGCCGCCGGGTCCCAGGGGCAGTTCAGGAAGCGGAAGTTGAAGGCCTGGTGCAGCTCGTCGGGCCGCACGTACAGCGCCAGCCGCTCCGAGGTCGGCGCCCAGGCCTCGGCGACCCCGATGCGCCCGTCCCCGTACGAGTCGAGCAGGCGGCGCCAGGAGCGGTGGATGGCGTGCACCCCGTCCTGGTCGAAGAAGGGGAGGGGCTCGGTGCCGATCAGCGTGGCCTGCGCGCCGCGGCCGATGTCCGGCAGGCCCGGGGCCTTGACCATGCCGTGGGCCACGTCCACGCGGAAGCCGTCCACCCCGAGGTCCAGCCAGAACCGCAGCACCGAGGCGAACTCCTCCGCCACCTCCGGGTGCTCCCAGTCGAGGTCGGGCTGCTCAGGGGCGAACAGGTGGAGGTACCAGTCGCCGTCCGCGACCCGGGTCCAGGCCGGACCGCCGAAGACGGATTCCCAGTCGTTCGGCGGCAGCGAGCCGTCGACCCCGCGCCCCGGGCGGAAGAGGTAGCGCTCCCGGGCGCCGGGCACGTCGGCGAGGGCCTCCCGGAACCAGGGGTGCCGCTCGGAGGTGTGGTTCGGGACCACGTCCACGATCACCCGCAGCCCGAGCGCGTGGGCGGCCCGGACGAGGTCGTCGGCGTCGGCGAGGTCACCGAAGAGCGGGTCGACGGCCCGGTAGTCGGCGACGTCGTAGCCCCCGTCCGCCTGCGGGGACACGTAGAAGGGGGTCAGCCAGACCGCGTCCACCCCCAGCCGGGCCAGGTGCGGCAGCCGCTCGCGCACCCCGCGCAGGTCCCCGATGCCGTCGCCGTCGCTGTCGGCGAAGGAGCGGACGTACACCTGGTAGATGACGGCATCGCGCCACCAGCCGCCGTTCGGGGACGGGTCGCTGGAAGCTCTTGCAAGCGGGAGGGCCGTCAACTCGTGGTTCATACCGCAGTCAACGCGCGTACACGCCCCGTGGTTGCGGGCCGGGGGAATCGAAGCGGCCTCGAACTAACAGCAAGCTGCGGCAACCGTAGGGACACACGGATGTAACGATCCCCTCCGCTTGCAGAAAATTGCCGCAAGGTCTTTCCGTCGGCTTTCAGTCTTGTTACGTTCCCTGCAACTCGGGACCGCGAGGGCGCGGCCGGGATCATCGAAGGAGTTCATATGCGGCGTGGCATAGCGGCCACCGCGCTGGTCGCGACCCTGGCGCTCGCGGCGACGGCTTGCGGCGGTGACACCAAGGGCGACGGTGGCGAGACGAAGGCCGGCGGCGAGCTGTCCGGCACCGTCACCTGGTGGGACACCTCGAACGACGCCGAGAAGGCGAGCTTCCAGAAGATCGCCGAGGCCTTCACCGCGAAGCACCCGAAGGTGACCGTCAAGTACGTCAACGTGCCCTACGGCGACGCCCAGAACAAGGTCAAGAACGCCTTCAGCAGCGGTGCCGACGCCCCCGACGTGATCCGCGCCGACGTCGGCTGGGTCGCCGACTTCGCCTCCCTCGGCTACCTCGACGAGGTCCCGGCCGACCAGGCCAAGAAGATCGACGCCGAGTTCCTGCCGCAGGCCGCCGCCAGCGGCAAGTTCGAGGGCAAGACCTTCGCCGTCCCGCAGGTCATCGACACCCTCGGCCTCTTCTACAACAAGAAGATGCTCGCCGACGCCGGCGTCCAGCCCCCCAAGACCCTGGAGGAGCTGAAGACCGCCGCCGCCGCGATCAAGGCCAAGAGCGGCAAGACCGGCCTCTACCTGCGCGGCGACGACTCCTACTGGTTCCTGCCGTTCATCTACGGCGAGGGCGGCGACCTCGTCGACGCCAAGACCAAGACGGTCACCGTCGACAACGCGGCCGGCGTCAAGGGCTTCAAGGCCGCCCGCGACCTGGTCACCTCCGGCGCGGCGGTCACCAACGCCACCGACGGCTGGACCAACATGCAGACCGCCTTCAAGTCCGGGGAGGTCGCGATGATGATCAACGGCCCCTGGGCGGTGGCCGACAGCTACGCCGGCGACCAGTTCAAGGACAAGTCCAACCTCGGCGTCGCCCCGGTCCCGGCCGGCTCCGCCAAGGCCGGCGCCCCGCAGGGCGGCCACGACCTCGCCGTGTACGCGGGCTCCAAGAACACCGCCGCCGCGCACGCCTTCGTCGAGTACATGACCTCCCAGGAGGTCCAGGTGCAGTCCGCCAAGGAGCTGAGCCTGCTCCCGACGCGCACCGCCGCCTACGAGCAGCCGGACGTCAAGAGCAGCGAGATGGTCCAGTTCTTCAAGCCGGCCGTCGACAAGGCCGTCGAGCGTGCCTGGATCCCGGAGAACGGCTCCCTCTTCGAGCCGCTGAAGGTCGAGTACACCAAGGCCGTCACCGGTGCGTCGAGCCCCGAGGACGCGGCCAAGGCGGCCGGCGTCGAGTTCCGCAAGATCCTCAAGGGCTGGAAGTAGTACGAACGATGGCTGCTGACACCAGCCGGTCGGTGGCACGGGCCGCGGACGGCGAGACGACCCTCGCCGACCGCGGCCCCGGCCGCACGACTGCCAAGACCGCCGGAAGCCCGCGCGGCGGCATCGGCCGCGCCCTCGCCACGCACTGGTACGCCTGGGCCATGGTCGCCCCGGTCGTCCTCGTCCTCGGCGTCATCGTCGGCTGGCCGCTCGTCCGCGGCGTCTACCTGTCGCTGACCAACGCCAGCGAGCGCAACGTCGCCCGCACGATCGGCGTGCGCCACATCGAGGCCACCTACGAGTTCGTCGGCCTCGACAACTACACGGCGGTCCTCGGCGACCCCGTCTTCTGGCAGCGGCTGGTGTGGACGGTGACGTGGACCGTCGCCTGCGTCTCGATCACCTTCGCCCTCGGCCTCGGCCTGGCCACCGTCCTCAACCGGCAGTTCCGGGGCCGCGCCGCCTACCGGATGGCGCTCATCCTGCCCTGGGCCGTGCCCGGCTTCGTCTCCGTCTTCGCCTGGCGGTTCCTCTTCAACCGCGACAACGGCATCCTCAACAAGATCCTCGACGGCGGCGGCATCTCCGCGATCCCGTGGCTGGACGACCCGACCTGGGCCAAGCTCTCCGTCGTCGCCGTCAACGTCTGGCTCGGCGTGCCGTTCATGATGGTCGCCCTGCTCGGCGGGCTCCAGTCCATCCCCGCGGAGCTCTACGAGGCCGCCGAGATGGACGGCGCCGGACCCTGGCAGCGGTTCCGGCACATCACCCTGCCCGGGCTGCGCGCCGTCAGCATGACGGTGATCCTGCTCTCCACCATCTGGACCTTCAACATGTTCCCGGTGATCTTCCTGCTCACGCGGGGCGGTCCCGGCGACTCCACCGAGATCCTCGTGACCCAGGCCTTCCGCGAGGCCTTCGTCGCCAGTCCGCGCGACTTCGCCGGCTCCGCGACCTGGGGCGTGCTGATCCTCGGCCTGCTCATGATCTTCGCGCTGGTCTACCGGCGCTCGCTGCGCAAGCAGGGAGAGGTGTGGTGACCGTGTCCGAGACCGCTTCCGAGACCGTGCCCGGGACCACCGCCGGGACTGCTTCCGGATCCTCCTCCGGGTCCGCTTCCGGGCGGGGCGCCCGCCCCCGGGGCAGCCGCTCGCCGCTGGCCTCCTTCGGCCTGCACGCCACCCTCCTCGTCGCGTCCGTCATCGCCGTCTTCCCGGTGCTGTGGATCCTGCTGACCTCCCTCAAGCCCGCGAAGTACGCCATCAGCACGGACTTCGTGAAGGAACCGACGCTCGCGAACTACTCCTACCTGCTGGAGTCCAGCCACTTCCTCAGCTGGTTCTGGAACTCGGTCCTGGTGGCGGGGGTCACCACGGTGCTCGGCGTGTTCATCGCCGCCACCACCGGGTACGCCGTCAGCCGCTTCAGGTTCCCGGGCATGAAGCCGCTGATGTGGACCCTGCTCATCACGCAGATGTTCCCGATGGCCATCCTCATCGTCCCGCTCTACAACCTGATGGGGGACCTCGGGCTGCTGAACCAGCCGCTCGGCCTGATCATCACGTACCTCACCATCGCCGTGCCGTTCTGCGCGTGGATGATGAAGGGCTTCTTCGACACCATCCCGGTCGAGATCGACGAATCCGGCCGGGTCGACGGGCTCAACCCCTTCGGCACCTTCTGGCGCCTGATCCTCCCGCTCGCCAAGCCCGGTCTCGCCGTGACCGGCTTCTACGCCTTCATCACCGCCTGGGGCGAAGTCGCCTACGCCTCCGCGTTCATGGTCGGCGAGGAGAACCTCACCCTGGCCGGCGGGCTCCAGACCTTCGTCACGCAGTACACCTCCAACTGGGGTGCCATGAGCGCGGCCTCCGTCCTCATCGCCATCCCCGCGGCCGTCTTCTTCCTGTTCGCCCAGCGCCACCTCGTCGCCGGCATGACGGCGGGCGCCACCAAGGGCTGACCACCCCGGCCCGCCCGGCCACTGGCGTTCGACTCCCGCTTTCTGTACGACCGGCCCGACTCTCCAAGGACACCATGACCCAGCACCTCGCCGACGCCCTCCCCACCCCGACCGGGACCCGGTCCGGCTGGTGGAGAGACGCGGTGATCTACCAGGTCTATCCGCGCAGCTTCGCCGACTCCAACGGGGACGGCATGGGGGACCTCGAGGGCATCCGCGGCAGACTGCCCTACCTCAAGGAGCTGGGCGTCGACGCCGTCTGGCTGAGCCCCTTCTACGCCTCCCCGCAGGCCGACGCCGGCTACGACGTCGCCGACTACCGGGCCATCGACCCCATGTTCGGCACCCTGCACGACGCCGACGCCGTCATCCGCGACGCGCACGGGCTCGGCATGCGGATCATCGTGGACCTCGTCCCCAACCACTGCTCCGACCAGCACGAATGGTTCAAGCAGGCGCTGCGCGAGGGACCGGGCACGCCGCTGCGCGAGCGCTTCCACTTCCGGCCGGGGAAGGGGGAGTCGGGCGAGGAGCCGCCGAACGACTGGGAGTCCATCTTCGGCGGGCCCGCCTGGACCCGGGTGGCCGACGGCGAGTGGTACCTGCACCTGTTCGCGCCCGAGCAGCCCGACTTCAACTGGGAACACCCGGCCGTGCAGGACGAGTTCCGCTCCGTGCTCCGGTTCTGGCTGGACCTCGGCGTCGACGGCTTCCGCATCGACGTCGCGCACGGTCTCGTCAAGGCGCCCGGACTGCCCGACCTGGGCCGCGACGAGCAGCTCAAGCTCCTCGGCAACCAGGTGCTGCCCTTCTTCGACCAGGACGGGGTCCACGAGATCTACCGCTCCTGGCGCAAGGTCCTCGACGAGTACGCCGGCGACCGCATCGGCGTCGCCGAGGCCTGGACCCCGAGCGCCGACCGCACCGCGCTCTACCTGCGCCACGACGAGCTGCACCAGGCCTTCAACTTCCACTACCTGAGCACCGGCTGGGACGCGGCCGCGCTGCGCGCCACCATCGACGAGTCCCTCGACGCGATGCGGCCCGTGGGCGCGCCGACGACCTGGGTGCTGTCCAACCACGACGTGGTCCGGCACCGGACCCGCTTCGGCAGCCTGGAGCGGGCCCGGGCGGCCGCGCTGCTGATGCTGGCGCTGCCCGGTTCGGCGTACGTCTACCAGGGGGAGGAGCTCGGGCTGCCGGAGGTCACCGACCTGCCGGACGAGGTGCGCCAGGACCCCTCGTTCTTCAAGGAGAACGGGCAGGAGGGCCTGCGCGACGGGTGCCGGGTCCCGATCCCGTGGTCGGGCGAGGAGGCCCCGTACGGCTTCGGCCCGGGCGGCAGCTGGCTGCCGCAGCCCGCGCAATGGGCGGGGCTGAGCGTGGCCGCGCAGACCGGGGACGCGGACTCCACGCTGGAGCTCTACCGCTCCGCGCTGCGGATCCGGCGCGCCCACGAGGACCTGGGGGCCGGGGACGCGGTGGAGTGGCTGGAGGCGCCCGAGGGCGTGCTGGCCTTCCGGCGCGGGTCGTTCGTCTGCACCGTCAACACGACGGGCGAGGACGTGCGGATACCGGCGGCGGGCCGTGCCCGGGGCGCGGTGCTGCTGGCGAGCGGTGGGCTGGGCGCCGACCTGGACGTCCTGCCGGCCGACACCGCGGTGTGGTGGCAGGGGTGAGTTCCCCCTTGCGGCTGACGGACATCGCCTCGCAGGCCCAGGTCAGCGAGGCGACGGTCAGCCGCGTGCTCAACGGCAAGGCGGGCGTGGCGGCCGGCACCCGGCACCGGGTGCTGGCCGCCATGGACCTGCTGGGCTACGAGCGGCCGGTGCGGCTGAAGCGGCGGAGCAACGGGCTGGTGGGGCTGCTGATCCCCGAGCTGACCAACCCGATCTTCCCGGCGTTCGCGCAGGTCATCGAGCAGGCGCTGGCCGGGCACGGGTACACGCCGGTGCTGTGCACCCAGACGCCGGGCGGGGCGACCGAGGACGAGCTCGTCGAGCAGCTGGAGGAGCGCGGGGTCACCGGGATCGTCTTCCTGTCCGGCCTGCACGCCGACGCGACGGCCGACCCGGCGCGCTACCAGCGGCTGGCCGCGCGCGGGCTGCCGTTCGTCATGGTCAACGGCTTCAACGAGCACGTGCACGCGCCCTTCGTCTCCCCGGACGACCGGGCGGCGGCGGACATGGCCGTGCGCCACCTGGAGGAGCTGGGCCACCGGCGCATCGGCCTGGCCATAGGGCCCACGCGCTACGTCCCCTCGGCGCGCAAGGAGCAGGGGTTCCTGGCCGCCCGGCCGGGCGCCGACGCCGAAGGCCTGGTCCAGCGCACCCTGTTCACCGTCGAGGGGGGCCACGCGGCGGGCATCGCCCTGCTGGAGCGGGGCTGCACGGGTGTGGTGTGCGCGAGCGACATGATGGCCCTCGGGGTCGTCCGCGCGGCCCGGGAGCGGGGGCTGCGGGTCCCCGAGGACGTCTCGGTCGTCGGCTTCGACGACTCCCCGCTGATCGCCTTCACCGACCCGCCGCTGACGACGATCCGCCAGCCGGTGCGGGCCATGGCCACGGCGGCGGTGGGGGCGCTGCTCGAAGCGGTGGCGGGGACCCCGGTCCAGCGCACGGAGTACGTCTTCCAGCCGGAGCTGGTGGTACGGGGGTCCACCGGGCCGGGGCCGGAGTAGGGGGCTCGGGGCGCGGGCCCGCCCCCTCCCCCTTCGAGGGGCCGGGGGCGGGCCGGCGCCTGCCCGTCCCCGCCTCCTCAGGCGGGGCCGTCGGTCGGCAGACCGGCCATCCGGGCCCCTGGCGATGTGGCCGGGGCCGCCCTCACGCGTCGGATCGCCACGCGCTTCCCGGGTCTCGGCGGCCGCGGCCCGCCGGGGGCTGGTCACGGGCGGGCTGGACGTTCGCGACGGCGGTGGTGAATTCGCGGCCGGAGGCGCCCCGGATGTACGCCAGTTCCGTCCAGTGCTCGTAGGCGTCCGAGTCCGAGACGTTCTCGTTGATCACGGCCATCAGCTCCCCTTCGACGCCGGAGGCGATGTCCCGGACGCGGCGGCGCAGGAGCCGGTGGGGGACGTACTCGTACTGCTCATTCATGGGGTGGCTCCTCGAAGGTGCCGAGGAAGCGCTCCCAGCCGGCGTGGGCGCGGGTGAGCAGGCAGGTGCCGGGGGTGTCTATGACCGTCACACGGGCCGACGAGTTGTCCGAGGTCTCGACACTGAGCGCTTCGCGAGGACAGCTGTTTGCGATGTGGCTGGTCACAGGCCACTCCCTGCCGTTGTCAGCCGGATGAGGTGACCAGAGTGGGGGTGCGGGAAGGCCCCGACTGGCACGAGTTGGTGATAGTCGGGGCCAAGGCCTTACGGGGTGCTGCTACACGCCCAGCCAGGTGCCGTAGGAGAGGAAATTGTCGGGCAGCTGGCGGCGAGCGGCCTCCAGGCCGGTGTAGGTGTCCCGCACCGTCTGGTGGTAGCGAGCCTGCTGTGGGGCGGCCTTCCGGGCGCGGAGCAGATGGTCGAACGACGCGTCCAGGTCGCCGGTCCACAGGTGCGCTCGCGCGAGCTCCGCGTGGTGGTGGGCCTTTCTCGACCGGGGCCAGTCCTGAGGGATCTCGACGCCGCGTCCGGTCCGTGCGGCGTCTCCGTACTCGTCCAGCTCGGCCAGGACGCTCACCCGGTGGACCTTGACGTTGGTGGGGCCGAAGGACAGGTAGTGCACGGTGGGTGCTTCACCGGTGCGCGCGGCGATCCGTTCGGCCTCGGACAGGTGGAGCTCGGCGGTCGTCCTGTCCTTCGAGCGGCCGGCCATGACCGATGCGCCGAGGTGCAGCTGGCCGGTCACGACCTCGCGCTCCCGGCCCGGGTCGGCCTGCTCCAGAAGGCCCAGGCCGAGGGCGGTGAGGCGCTGGCCGGTGCGGTACTGGCCGTCGCGGAGGTAGGTGAGGGCGCGCATGTACCGGTAGATGCCGCCGAGGGGGGCGCTGGAGGCGCGTTCGGCGGCCCAGTCCATGCGGGCCAGGGCGATGGTGGCCAGGTCGCCGTAGCCCAGTTTGGTGGTGATGTCGTATGCGGTTCGGTAGGTGCTGGCCAACAGGAGCCAGCGTTCGTGCCCGGGTGCCGCGTGCGCGGAGGTGGTGGCCTCCAGGATGAGGCCGGGAACGGCGGCGGCCGCCTGCTTGATCTCTCCGGCTCGGACGGCGATCAGGAGCGATTCGGCGTCTTCGGCGAGGAGTTGATGGGGGCGCGGGGTGATCTCGGGGTCGGCGCCGAGGTCGTAGACGTCCAGGGCTTCGCGGATCGGCTGGACGAGGACGTCCAGTTGGTCCTCGCGGAGTTCGGCGGCGTACGGCTGGCCGAGGACCGTGGCTACGTCGACACGGAGTGCGCGGGCCACCTGAGCGATGACGTACGGCGATGCCGGCTTCACGCCCTGCTCCGCCTTCGTGAGGGTGGAGTAAGGGACTTGGGAGAGGTCGGAGAGGGCCTTCTGCGTCAGGCCGTGCTGCAGGCGGAGGCGCTTGATGCGTGCGCCGGTGTGGTCGTGCGGGAGAGCGTGCATGCTGTTGCTCCGTTCTGACTCGACACCGGAAACACTATCCGGGTGCGGCACACCCCTTCCGGCCGCGAGACGGCGGCACCCAACTGTCCGATGAAGCAAGCGGAATGGGGCGTTTTCGTTCGTTGAGCGGTGCTTGTGCGTCGCTCAACGAACAACGGCAGGTCAAATCCTTGTTGCGTACCTGTCACTTCGGCCAATCTCCTGGCACTCTCTCAGCCAGTCCCCCACGGCTACCAAGGAGTGACCTCCCCCATGTCCTCTTCCCCCACCCCCCGCACCCGGACGCTGCGCGCCGCCGCGATCGTCGCCTCCGCAGCCATGGTCGCCCTCTCCGTCCAGGCCGGTTCCGCCAGCGCGGCCGCCGAGCGGGAGGCCGGTGCCACCGCCCTCACGCTGTCGGCCGGGGCGCGCGCCCAGGCGATCGGCGAGGCCCAGAACGCTTCCGCCGACACCGCGCGGGCCATCGGTCTGGCGGACGACGAGCGCCTCGTGGCCCGTGACGTGGTCAAGGACGCGGACGGCACCGTCCACACCCGCTACGAGCGCACCTACGCCGGCCTGCCCGTCCTCGGCGGCGACCTGGTCGTCCACCAGAAGAAGGACGGCAGCCGCAAGACCGACAAGGCGGTCGAGGCGAAGATAGCCCCCGCCGCCGCCCGTTCCGCCCTGCGGGCCGCCCCCGCCGGGGCCCGCCAGGTCGTGTGGGCCGCGACCGGCAAGCCGGTCTTCGCCTACGAGGCCGTCGTCACCGGCAAGCAGGCCGACGGCACGCCCAGCGAGCGGCACGTCATCACCGACGCCGCCACCGGCGCCGAGCTGTACTCCTACGAGGCCATCGACACCGGCATCGGCACCAGCGAGTACTCCGGCTCCGTCACCCTCGGCACCGCGCCCAGCGGATCGGCTTTCAGCCTGACCGACACGGCGCGCGGCGGCCACAAGACCTACGACCTGAACGGCGGCACCTCCGGTACGGGCACCCTGTTCACCGACGCGGACGACAAGTGGGGCGACGGCACCCCGTCGAACCGCCAGACCGCCGCCGTCGACGCCCACTACGGCGCGGCCGTGACCTGGGACTTCTACAAGACGGAGTTCGGCCGCAACGGCATCGCCGGCGACGGCAGGGCCGCCTATTCCCGCGTGCACTACGGCAACGCCTACGTCAACGCCTTCTGGGACGACAGCTGCTTCTGCATGACCTACGGCGACGGCCAGAACAACCAGAAGCCGCTGACCGCGCTGGACGTGGCGGGCCACGAAATGAGCCACGGCCTGACCGCCGCCACGGCCAAGCTGAACTACAGCCGCGAGTCCGGCGGCCTCAACGAGGCGACCAGCGACATCTTCGGCACCTCGGTGGAGTTCTTCGCCAACAACGCCTCCGACCCGGGCGACTACCTGATCGGCGAGAAGATCGACATCCGGGGCGACGGCAGCCCGCTGCGCTACATGGACAAGCCCAGCAAGGACGGCGCCTCCGCCGACTACTGGTCCAAGACGGTGGGCCGGCTCGACGTCCACAACTCGTCGGGCGTGGCCAACCACTTCTTCTACCTGCTCTCCGAGGGGAGCGGCGCGAAGACGGTGAACGGTGTGGCGTACAACTCGCCGACGTACGACGGCTCCACCGTCACGGGCATCGGCCGGACCAAGGCCTACAAGATCTGGTACAAGGCCCTGTCCACGTACATGACGTCGACCACCGACTACGCCGGCGCCCGTACGGCGACCCTGAAGGCGACGGCCGACCTGTACGGCTCGACGGGCGTGGAGTACCAGCAGGTGGCGGCCGCCTGGAAGGCCGTCAACGTCAAGTAGCGGGCCCTGAGGTACGGGCGGGGGGTGCGGATCGCCGCACCCCCCGCCCTTTTGCGCGTCAGGGGTCCGGGTCAGTCGCAGGTGTTCAGCATCTCGATGAGCTTGGCCCGTTCGGTCGCCGTGACGCTCAGCCCGTAGAGGCTCTTGATGTGCGTCCAGGCCCGGGAGTAGGTGCACCAGTAGAAGGTGTTGGGCGGGGCCCACTGGTCGGGGGCCTGGTCGCCCTTGGAGCGGTTGGAGGCGGCGGAGACCGCGATCAGCTGGGAGTGGTCCAGGTCGTTCGCGAACGCCTTGCGCTTGGCGGTGTCCCAGGTGTCGGCGCCGGAGCGCCAGCCGTTGGCCAGCGGGACCATGTGGTCGATGTCGACCTTCGAGGCCGAGTCGACGGTCTTGTCGTCGTACTCGCTGTACCAGGTCCCGGCGACGGCGCGGCAGGCGGAGTCCTGGGTCACGCCCTGCCCGTCGCGGGAGAGGACGACCTCGCGGGTGTCGCACTCCGCGAACTGCCTCGCCCAGTGCGGGAACATGGCCCGGCTGTAGCCCGCCATCGAGTGCGGGGACTCGACGGTGAGCCGGTCCAGTTCGGCGCGGACGGCGTCGGCGGGCGGGGGTTCGGGGAAGACCCGGCGGTGCAGGGCGGCCGCAGGGAGAGCGGCCGCCGGCGTACCCGGGCTGGCGCCGTGGGCCGGGGCCGTGGCGAGGAGGGGCAGGGCGGTCAGGGCGAGCGCGGGCAGGCCGCGCGCCATCAGGTGCTCGATCACACCACGAGGTGTAGTCGCGGCCGCCGTCCCCGGAGCGGGGGCGGGCCGCCGACTGGGCCGCCTGGACCGTGGAGTTCACCTGCAAAAACGGCACTGCGCGGCGGAGGTTGCCGCGGCTTGTCCGGCTACGCCGGAAACCTGTGCGCTTGCGCCGGAAACAATTCTGCAATCTCTTGCGCAAGCTCTTGCAACACTCCTGGGCGCCCCCTACGGTCGCGTGCAACCCCCCACACCTTCCCGCCAGGAGGCCCCCCACATGGCTCGATCCGTATCCGCGCGCGCCGGAAGAGCCGTCCTGGCGGCCGGCGTCGCGTTCGCCGCCACCCTGACGGCCCAGGCCGCGCCCGCCTCCGCGGCCCCGCCCGGCGAGAAGGACGTCACCGCCGTGCTCTTCGAGTGGCGGTTCGACTCCGTCGCCAAGGCCTGCACCGACTCCCTCGGCCCCGCCGGGTACGGGTACGTCCAGGTCTCGCCGCCGCAGGAGCACATCCAGGGACCCCAGTGGTGGACCTCGTACCAGCCCGTCAGCTACAAGATCGCCGGCCGGCTCGGCGACCGGACCGCCTTCAAGCGGATGGTCGACACCTGCCACGCCGCCGGGGTCAAGGTCGTCGCCGACTCCGTCATCAACCACATGGCCGCGGGTGACGGCGTCGGCACCGGCGGGTCCCCCTACACGAAGTACGACTACCCCGGCACCTACTCCGGCGCCGACATGGACGACTGCCGGGCGACCATCTCCGACTACCAGGACCGCGCCAACGTCCAGAACTGCGAGCTCGTCCAGCTCGCCGACCTCGACACCGGCGAGGAGTACGTGCGCGGCCGGATCGCCGGCTACCTCAACGACCTCCTCTCCCTCGGCGTCGACGGGTTCCGGATCGACGCCGCCAAGCACATGCCCGCCGCGGACCTCGCCGACATCAAGTCCCGGCTGAGCAACCCCTCCGCCTACTGGAAGCAGGAGGCGATCTACGGGGCCGGCGAGGCCGTATCGCCCACCGAGTACCTCGGCAACGGCGACGTGCAGGAGTTCCGCTACGCCCGGGACCTGAAGCGGGTGTTCCAGGGGGAGAAGCTCGCCTACCTCAAGAACTTCGGCGAGGCCTGGGGGTACATGGCCGCCGCCAAGGCGGGCGTCTTCGTCGACAACCACGACACCGAGCGCGTCGGCGACACCCTCACCTACAAGAACGGCGCGGACTACACCCTCGCCAGCGTCTTCATGCTGGCCTGGCCCTACGGATCCCCGGACGTCCACTCCGGCTACGAGTGGACCGACAAGGACGCCGGGCCGCCCAACGGGGGCACGGTCAACGCCTGTTACACCGACGGGTGGAAGTGCCAGCACGCCTGGCCGGAGATCTCCTCCATGGTCGCCTTCCGCAACACCTCCCGCGGCCAGGGCGTCACCGACTGGTGGGACAACGGCGGCAACCAGATCGCCTTCGGACGCGGGACCAAGGCGTACGCGGCCCTCAACCACGAGGGCGCGCCGCTGACCCGCACCTTCCAGACCTCCCTGCCCGCCGGGACCTACTGCGACGTCCAGAGCGGGCGCGCCGTGAGCGTCGACTCCAGCGGCCGGTTCACCGCCACGCTCGCCCCCCAGACCGCCCTCGCCCTGCACACCGGCGCCCGCACCTGCACCGGTACGCCGTCCGCGGCCACCGGCGCCTCCTTCGCCGTCAACGCCACCACCGTCCCCGGCCAGGACGTCTACGTCACCGGCGACCGCCCCGAGCTCGGCAACTGGAACCCGGGCGCCGCCCTCAGGCTCGACCCGGCCTCCTACCCGGTCTGGAAGCTCGACGCCTCCCTCCCCGCCGGGACCGCCTTCTCCTACAAGTACGTCCGCAAGGACGGCTCCGGGAACGTCACCTGGGAGAGCGGCGCCAACCGCTCCGCCACCGTCCCGGCCAACGGCAGGGTCACCCTGACCGACACCTGGCGCAACTGACCCGCGCCCCCCGACCAGGGCCGCCCGGCACCCCTGACCCTGCCGCGCCGGGCGGCCCTCACCTCCCGAGGAGAGACCCCTTGACACGCCCCGCAGCGGGACTCGCCGCCGCCGCCCTGGCCGCGGCGCTCCTGCCGGCCCTGCCCGCGGCCGCGGCCGCGCCACCGGCCCCGCCCTCCGACGCGAAGCTCGCCGCCGTGCCCGCCCGGCACGACCTGACCCGCGAGCAGTTCTACTTCGTGCTCCCGGACCGCTTCGCGAACGGCGACCCGCGCAACGACACCGGCGGACTCACCGGCACCCGGCTGCAGACCGGCCTGGACCCGACGGACAAGGGCTTCTACCAGGGCGGTGACCTCAAGGGCATCACCGACCGGCTCGACTACATCAAGGGGCTCGGCACCACCGCCATCTGGCTGGCGCCGATCTTCAAGAACCAGCCCGTGCAGGGGGAGGGGGCGAACGCCTCGGCCGGCTACCACGGGTACTGGATCACCGACTTCACCCAGGTCGACCCGCACTTCGGCACCAACGCCGACCTGGCCCGCCTCATCGACAAGGCGCACGGCAAGGGGATGAAGGTCTTCTTCGACGTCATCACCAACCACACCGCCGACGTCGTCGACTACAAGGAGGGGTCCCACGACTACCTCTCCCAGGGCGCCTTCCCGTACCTCACGAAGGACGGAGTCCCCTTCGACGACGCGGACTACGCCGACGGGAAGAAGAAGTTCCCCGCCGTCGACGCCGCCCGCACCTTCCCCCGCACCCCCTCCGTCCCCGCCGCGAAGAAGGACGCCAAGTCCCCGGCCTGGCTCAACGACCCCGCGATGTACCACAACCGGGGCGACTCCACCTTCGCCGGGGAGTCCGCGGAGCAGGGCGACTTCTCCGGCCTCGACGACCTCTGGACCGAGCGCCCCGAGGTCGTCCGCGGCATGGAGAAGATCTACGAGAAGTGGGTCCGGGACTTCGGCGTCGACGGCTTCCGCATCGACACCGTCAAGCACGTGAACATGGACTTCTGGACCCAGTGGGCCACCGCCCTCGACCAGTACGCGGCCCGTCACGGCCGCAAGGACTTCTTCATGTTCGGCGAGGTCTACTCCGCCGACACCGCCGTCACCTCCCCGTACGTGACCCGCGGCCGGCTCGACGCCACCCTCGACTTCCCGCTCCAGGACGCGATCCGCGCCTACGCCTCCCAGGGCGCGCCCGCCGGACGCCTCGCCTCCGTCCTCGGCGACGACTACCGCTACACCACCGACAAGGCCAACGCCTACGAGCAGGTGACCTTCCTCGGCAACCACGACATGGGCCGCTTCGGCTCCTTCCTGAAGCAGGACCGGCCCGGCGCCGGCGAGCCCGAGCTGCTGGACCGCTACCGGCTCGCCAACGAGCTGATGTTCCTCTCCCGGGGCAACCCGGTCGTCTACTCCGGCGACGAGCAGGGCTTCACCGGCTCCGGCGGCGACAAGGACGCCCGCCAGCCCCTCTTCGCGACCCGGATCGCCGACTACCTCGACGACGACGAACTGGGCACCACCCGGACCGCCGCGAGCGATGCCTACGACACGGAGCACCCTCTCTACCGGCAGATCAGCGCCCTCTCGAAGCTGGTGAAGGACCACCCGGCCCTGCGCGACGGCATCCAGAGCGAGCGCCTCTCCGACGGAGGCGTCTACGCCTTCGCCCGCACCGACCCCAAGACCCGCACCGAGTACCTGGTCGCCGCCAACAACGGCACCGAGCCGAAGACCGTCCAGCTCGACGCCCCCGCCGACGCCCGGTACCGCATCCTCCACGGCGCCCCCACCACCCCCGGCTCCCTCTGGTCCACCGGCCTGACCACCGCCTCCCCGGCCGGCAAGCTCACGGTCACCGTCCCCGCCCTCGCCACCACCGTCCTGCAGGCCACCACCCCCCTGCCCGCCCCCGCCACCGCCCCCTCCCTCACCCTCACGCCCCCCGCCCCCGGCGCCACCGGCACCGTCGAGCTGTCCGCCGCCCCCTCGGGAGGCTCGCTCAACCGGGTCGTCTTCGCCGCCCAGACCGGCACCGGCCCGTGGAAGGTCCTCGGCTCCGCCGACCACGCCCCCTACAAGGTCACCCAGACCGTCGACGCCGCCACCCCGGCCGGCACCGCCCTGCGCTACAAGGCCGTCGCCGTCGACTCCACCGGCCGCACCGCCTCCGCCCTCGCCGGGACCACCGCCGGGCAGACCCCGCCGCCCACACCGCCCACCGCCACCCAGCGGGACTACGCCGTCGTCCACTACAACCGCCCCGACGGGAACTACGCCGACTGGCGCCTCTACGCCTGGGGCGACCTCGCCGACGGCGAAGCGACTCCCTGGCCGCAGGGGCACCCCTTCACCGGCCGCGACGCCTACGGCGCCTTCGCGTACGTCCGCCTGAAGCCCGGCGCCACCACCCTCGGCTACCTCGTCATCGACAAGGACGGCACCAAGGACGTCCCCGCCGACCGCACCCTCGACCTCACCCGCGCCGGCGAGGTCTGGCTGGAGCAGGGCAAGGAGCCCGCCCGCACCGACCGACCCGCCTACCCGCCGCAGGACCAGGCCAAGGCCGTCCTCCACTACCAGCGCCCCGACGGCGCCTACGACGGCTGGGGCCTGCACGTGTGGGCCGGGGCCGCCACCCCCACCGACTGGTCCAAGCCCCTGCTCCCCACCCGCACCGACTCCTACGGAGCCGTCTACGAGGTCCCCCTCGCCCCCGGCGCGAGCAGCCTGAGCTACATCCTCCACAAGGGCGACGAGAAGGACCTCCCCGCCGACCAGTCCCTCGACCTCAAGGCGACCGGCCACGAGGTGTGGATGCTCGGCGGCCGCGACAAGTACCTCCTGCCGCAGCCCGCCGGATCCGGCGCCGCCCTCGACCTCACCAAGGCCCAGGCCGTCTGGATCGACCGCGACACCCTCGCCTGGAACGCCCCGGCGACCGCCGCCTCCGTCCAGCTCCTCGCCTCCCGCGACGGCGGGATCACCGCCGACAACGGCGTCCTCCACGCAGCGGGCGCCGCGTGGCTGCGGCTGACCCGCTCCGAGCTCACCGCCGCCCAGAAGCAGAAGTTCCCGCACCTGGCCCCGTACACGGCCTTCACCGTCGACCCCCGCGACCGCGACCGGGTCCGCGAAGCCCTGCGCGGCCAGCTCGTCGCGAGCGCCCGTGCGGCCAACGGGGCCGTCCTCGCCGCCACCGGCGTCCAGCTCGCCGGCGTCCTGGACGACCTGTACGCCGACCACGCCAAGAGCACCCCCCTCGGCCCCGTCTTCAAGGACGGCCGCCCCACCCTCTCCGTCTGGGCCCCCACCGCCCGCCGGGTCGAGCTCGAACTCGACGGCCGCACCGTCGCCATGCACCGCGACGACACCACCGGGGTCTGGTCGGTGCGCGGAGAGCGCTCCTGGGCCGGCAAGCCCTACCGCTACGCCGTCACCGTCTGGGCGCCCAGCACCCGCCAGATCGTCCGCAACCTGGTCACCGACCCCTACTCCACCGCCCTGACCACCGACTCCGCGTACAGCCTGGCCGTCGACCTGGCCGACCCGAAACTCGCCCCGCCCGGCTGGAAGGACCTGCGCAAGCCCGCCCCCGTCCCCTTCACCAGCGCCCAGATCCAGGAACTCCACATCCGCGACTTCTCCGTCGCGGACCCCACCAGCAGGCACCCCGGCCAGTACCTGGCCTTCACCGACACCGACTCCGCCGGCATGCGCCACCTGCGCGAACTCGCGGCCGCCGGCACCTCCTACGTCCACCTCCTGCCCGCCTTCGACTTCGGCAGCGTCCCGGAGGACCCGAAGGACCGCACCGCACCCGCCTGCGACCTGAAGGCCCACGCCCCCGACTCCGAAGCGCAGCAGGCCTGCGTGGCGGCCACCGCCGCCAAGGACGGCTTCAACTGGGGCTACGACCCGCTGCACTACACCGTCCCCGAGGGCTCCTACGCCAGCGACCCCAACGGCACCGCCCGCACGGTCGAGTTCCGCAGGATGGTCCAGTCGCTGAACGGCGCCGGGCTGCGCACCGTGATGGACGTGGTCTACAACCACACCGTCGCCTCCGGGCAGGCCGACCAGTCCGTCCTGGACCGCGTCGTCCCCGGCTACTACCAGCGCCTCCTCGCCGACGGCAGCGTCGCCACCTCCACCTGCTGCTCCAACACGGCCCCCGAGAACGCGATGATGGGCCGCCTCGTCGTGGACTCGGTCGTCACCTGGGCCAGGCAGTACAAGGTCGACGGCTTCCGCTTCGACCTCATGGGCCACCACCCGAAGGCCAACATCCTCGCCGTCCGCAAGGCCCTCGACGAGCTGACCCCCGCCAAGGACGGGGTCGACGGGAAGAAGATCGTCCTCTACGGGGAGGGCTGGAACTTCGGAGAGGTCGCCGACGACGCCCGCTTCGTCCAGGCCACGCAGAAGAACATGGCCGGCACCGGCATCGCCACCTTCTCCGACCGCGCCCGCGACGCCGTGCGCGGCGGCGGCCCCTTCGACGAGGACCCGCGCGTCCAGGGCTTCGCCACCGGCCTGTTCACCGACCCCAACGGCTCCCCGGCCAACGGCACCCCGGCCGAGCAGCGCGCCCGCCTGCTGCACGACCAGGACCTGCTCAAGGTCGGCCTGACCGGCAACCTGGCACCGTACGCCTTCACCGACTCCACCGGCCGCCGCACCAAGGGCTCCGAGCTCGACTACAACGGCGCCCCCGCCGGCTACGCGGCCGCCCCCGGCGACGCCCTCGCCTACGCGGACGCCCACGACAACGAGTCCCTGTACGACGCCCTGGCCTACAAGCTCCCCGCCGGCACCCCCACCGCCGACCGGGCCCGCATGCAGGTCCTCGCCATGGCCACGGCCGCCCTCTCCCAGGGCCCCGCCCTCTCCCAGGCGGGCAGCGACCTGCTCCGCTCGAAGTCCCTGGACCGCAACTCCTTCGACAGCGGCGACTGGTTCAACGCCCTGCACTGGGACTGCCGCGACGGCAACGGCTTCGGCCGGGGCCTGCCGCCGGCCGCCGACAACCGCGCCAAGTGGCCCTACGCCAAGCCCCTGCTGAACGGCCCGGTCCCCGGCTGCGCGGAGATCACCGGCGCCTCGGCCGCCTACCGCGACCTCCTGCGGATCCGTACGGCCGAACCCGCCTTCGCCCTCACCACCGCCCAGGCGGTCCAGGAACGCCTGTCCTTCCCGCTCTCCGGCCGGGACGAGACGCCCGGCGTCCTCACCATGGCCCTCGGCGACCTGGTGGTGGTCTTCAACGCCACCCCCACCGCCCAGGCCCAGCGCGTTCCCGCCCTCGCCGGCACCGGCTACGCCCTGCACCCGCTCCAGGCGGGCGGCTCCGACCCGGCGGTCAAGGCGTCGGCCTACGACCGGGCGACGGGGGAGTTCACCACCCCGGCGCGCACGGTCGCGGTGTTCAAGCGGTCCTGACGCACCCGCCCGCAGACGGGGTGGTGCCGGCCGCGGTCCGGCACCACCCCGTCAGGCCGTCCCGGCTCAGACCCGGACGCGGACGGCTTCCATCCGCCGGGACTGACCGGTGGTGCCCACGTACACCGGATTCCCGTTCAGCGCGTTCAGCCAGCCCAGATCGGCCACGTGCGCCTGCGCCGCCACGCTGCCGTTGCCGACCTGGAGGCCCAGCGCCTCCATCCGCCGGGACTGGCCGGTGGTGCCGACCGTCACCGCCGTGCCGTCGCCCGCGCACCGCCAGCCCTGCCAGCCGATGTCGGCCAGGTGGGCGTCGGCACAGATCCCGCCCGTCCCGCTGGTCGCGACGGTCAGGGCCTCCATCCGGCGGGACTGCCCGGTGGTGCCGGCCACGGCGCCGTCGCACACCGCCGGCTGCCAGCCGATGTCCTGCACGTGGGCGGCGTAGCAGACCACCCGCGCGGCGGGCGCGAGCGCGTGCCGGCGGGCGGCCGCCGCCTGTACGTCCGCGACCACCGAGGCCGGCGCCTCGGCCACCGCACCGCCCCCGGCCGGCGCCGACGGCCGCGCCTGGGCCCCGGCCGTGCCCGCGGCCCCCAGAACGCCCGCCAGCGCCAGCCCCAAGACGACGCTCGCGGACCTGCTCGTGGAAATCCTCATGGTGTTCCCCTCCTGGTACCGACTGGTCGCGACCATCAGTACCGTCGGGCCGGGAACCCGGGCAACCGGTCCCCGCGCGGACGGCCGAGAGCCGCCCCGGCATGGCGGGCGCGGCGGGGTTGCGCCCCGCGGCCGTGCCGTGCCGCCCGTGCCGTGCCGCCCGCGCCTCAGACGTCGAGGCGCCGCTCCAGCAGGATCACCCCGTACACCCGGCCGTCCTGGCCCTGCTTCGACGGGAACTCGCCGACCACCCGGTAGCCCGCGCCCTGGTAGTACGCCAGCAGCCGCGGGTTCGTGGACACGCAGTCCAGCCGCGCCCGCTCCCGCCCGGTCCGGGCGATCCGCCGCTCGGCGTGTTCGAGGATCCGCAGCCCCGTACCCGGAGCGGCCGTCTCCCGGTCCACCATCAGCCGGTGCACATAGCCCGCGACCGGCGGCTGGACCCCCCAGGCCTCCTCGTCGGACCACCACAGTTCGTACGCCCCGACCACCTGGCCGTCGGGGTCCGCGGCCAGCCACACCTCCCCGTCGCGCATCTTCGCGCGGAAGTGCGCGGCGTCCTTCTCGCCCGGCTTCCACTGGTCGATGCCCTGCTTGCGCATCCACCGGGCGGCCTGGTCGTACAGCTTCACCAGGATTCCGGCGTCCTTCTCCTCGGCCGCCCGGAACACGATCCCGTCGTCAATGATCACGCGGGCATTATCGCCAGCCGCGCGGCCCGGTCCCACCCGCCCCCGGAAGCCGGCGCGCAGCGCTCACCCGCCCTCGCGCGGCCCCGGCACCAGGGCCGCCAGCCGCCCGACCAGCTCACCGAACGGCCCGTCGGCCGGCTCGCCCGCCAGGATCCGTACGAGGATCCCCGCCATCTCCGCGTCGTACGCCGCGCTCACGGCGGCCAGCGCCGCGAAGTCGTGCACCAGCTGGAGCTCCAGCTCGGCCCGGGGGATCCGCCGCCCGTCCAGCCACAGCAGCGCCGTCGACTCGGCCAGCGACACCCAGGACCGCACCACGAGCTCCAGGCGGGCCGGGGGGTGCTGGACGCCGATGTGCAGCAGGATCTGCTCGTACGCCGCCTGCCGCACCTCGTCGATCATCGCGTTGGCCCGGCTGCTGCCCGCGGGCGGACCGCCGCGCAGCAACGCCGAGAAACCGGGCCCGTGTTCGTCGACGAAGGCGAAGTAGCGGCCCATCACCCGCAGCAGCCGGGCCCCGAGCGGACCGTCCTGCGGCTCGACGAACCGCTCGGCCAGCTCGTCCGCGGCCCGCCGCAGCGCGGCCTCGTACAGGCTCAGCTTGCCCGGGAAGTAGTGGTAGACCAGCGGCCGGGATATCCCGGCCGCCGCCGCGATCTCGTCGATCGACACGTCGTCGGGGGAGCGGTGGCTGAACAGCTCCAGGGCAACCCCGATCAGCTGCTGCCGCCGCTCCTCGACACCCATCCTGCGCCGCACCCCGGTCGTCATGCCGACACCCTACTTCGCAGGCCCGTCCGGGCCGAACGGAGCGACGGGGCGGGGCGGTCGGCGGCTACAGGTCCAGCGTGATCCGGTCCGAGGCGGCGCGGGAGACGCACAGCAGCATCGAGTCCGCGCGCTCCTCGTCCGTCAGGAGGTCGTCGCGGTGGTCGACCCCGCCCGCCAGGACCCGGTGCCGGCAGGTCCCGCAGAAGCCCTGCTCGCAGGAGTAGGGGGTGTCGGGCAGGACCCTGCGCACCGCGCTCAGGGCCGACTCGTCGGCCGCGACCTCCACCGCACGGCCCGAGCGGGCGAGTGCGACGGTGAAGGCCCGCGCGGGCCCGGCGGCCGCCGCGCCGAACCGCTCCAGGTGCACCGCCGACGGGTCGGGGGCCGCCTCCCGCACCGCCCGCATCAGCGGGTCCGGGCCGCAGCAGTAGACCAGGGTGCCCGGCCGGAGCCCGGCCAGCGGGGCCAGGTCGGGCAGGCCCGCCTCGTCCTGTGCGACGACCGTCACCCGGTCCCCGTAGGCGGCGAGTTCGGACAGGAACGGCATCGAGGCGCGCGAGCGGCCCCCGTACAGGAGCGTCCAGTCGGCGCCCGCCGCCGTCGCGGCGCGGAGCATGGGCAGGACCGGGGTGATCCCGATGCCGCCGGCGACGAAGGCGTAGGCGGGGGCGGGCAGCAGCGCGAACCGGTTGCGCGGTGCCCGCACCTCCGCTTCGGCGCCCTCCACCAGCCGGGCGTGCGCCTCGCGGGAGCCCCCGCGCCCGTCCTCGACCAGCCGGACCGCGATCGTGTAGCGGCCGGAGTCGGCCGGGTCCCCGCACAGCGAGTACTGGCGCACCAGCCCCGACGGCAGCCGTACGTCGACGTGGGCGCCCGGGGTCCAGGCGGGCAGCTCGTCGGACTCCAGCACCAGCCGCAGCACCCCCTCGGCCGGCTCCGTGCGCGAGACGACCAGGGTGCGCAGCCAGCGGCGCGGGGAGTGGCCCGACACCGGTGTCTCCAGGGCGGGGAGCGGCCACAGGGGGGAGCGGCCGATGCGCCGGCGCAGCGCCCGCCGGGTCAGTGCGGCGGCCCCCGCCACCGCCGTCACGGCCAGGGCCCGCCTCACGGCCGCACCCCGCCGTTGGCGCCGGGGGAGGAGGCCAGGTAGGCCACCGCCTGGGCGGTGGAACCCTCCTGGGAGGGGTGGTAGGTGCGCGAGAGGTAGGTGGGGATCGACCGGGCCATCGCCCCCGCCGAGGGCAGGACCCCCCTGCGCCCCGCCCGGACGAACTGGCCGAGGGAGGCCTTGGCGCCGGGCCGCAGCGGGTCGTTCTCCATGAAGAAGCGGGCGCCGCGCTGCCAGAGGAAGACCAGGGCGGTGAAGGCGGTGGCCCAGGTCCGGGCCCGGCGGCGGTAGTTGCCGTCCACGTGCATGAACAGGTCGAAGGCCACGGAGCGGTGCTCGACCTCCTCGGCGCCGTGCCAGCGCAGCAGGTCCAGCATCATCGGGTCGGCGCCGCGCCGGTCCAGCTCCTGCGCGTTGAGCACCCAGTCGCCGAGGAAGGCGGTGTAGTGCTCGATCGCCGCGATCATCGCGACCCGTTCCATCAGCCACCACCTGCGGGCCCGGCCGGGTGGCAGGGTGCGGTCGCCGAGGAGCTTCTCGAAGAGCCAGTCGACCTGCGCGGTGTACGGGGTCGGGTCCAGGCCGAGGCGCTTGAGGTGGGGCAGCACGTCGTCGTGGGCGGCGGCGTGCATGGCCTCCTGCCCGATGAACCCGAGGACGTCCGCCCGCAGCCGCTCGTCCGTGACGTACGGGAGCACCTGCTTGTAGACGTGCACGAACCAGCGCTCACCGGCGGGCAGCAGCAGGTGCAGCACGTTGATGGTGTGCCCGGCGAAGGGTTCGCCGGGCAGCCAGTGCAGCGGGGTGTCGTCCCAGGAGAAGGAGACGTTCCGCGCCTGGAGGTCTATGTGTTCCGACGCCACGGGGGCGGGCGCGAGCGGCGTATTAGACATGGCGTCAATGTACTGAGGGGTACGGCCGAGGAAAACCCCCCGGCACGGCCGAATCCCCCAAGGGCGCACCCGCCGCCCGCGGTCGGCACGGAACCTAGCGGAGCGCCCCCGCCCTGCTCCCGTCGGTCAGCTTCCCCGACAGGTCCACCTGGGCGCCCTCCGGCGCCTTCACGGCCAGCCGGTTGCCGTTCGCGCTGCCGTTCACCCCGCCGCCCGTCGCCGTCACGGAGGCGAACTGCGCGCTCCCCGACGCCAGGACGTACCACTGCCCCGCCCGGGACTTCCACAGCACCCCGGCCAGCACCCGCGGCTCCCGCGGCCCGCACGCCGGGGACCCCTCCGCCTTGGCCGCCTGCGCCGCCAGCGCGGCCCCGGGCGCCAGGAACTGGACCTGCACCCGGTCCGCCGTCCCCTGCCAGGTCTCCGCCCGGCTGCACAGCCAGGTCGCCGCCCCGTCGCCCTCCGGCAGCGGCTGCTTCGCGTAGGTCCACGCGTTGACGGAACGCACCCCGTGCGAGCGCACCGACGGCAGCAGGCACGCGGTCTTCGACCACTCGCCGAGCTCCGCCGCCTCCGTCACGTCCCGTGCGGCACCCGGCGCGCCCGAGGTCAGGCGGGCCGGGGTCAGCTCGCCCAGGTCGGTGACCAGCCGGGTGGCCCCGTCGCCGGTCAGGGCCAGCGCGTTCCAGCCGGTGCACTCGCCGTTCGCCGCGGGACCCAGGACCGGCGGGGTGAGCCCGTCCGGGGTGAGCTTGAGCGCGGACGGCTCGTCACCGGGCTTCAGCAGGTCGCGCACGGCGGCCGCGGTCACCCAGGGGGCCGTCAGATAGCGGACGTTGCCGTCGACCCGGCTGAGCACCAGCGCGGTCGCGGTGTCCGCCGTCGCCCCGTCGGTCCGCGCGAAGTCCAGGGCCGCGCCAGCCGTCCCGTTGCGCGGCTCGGCGTACCGCACCACGCGCAGCCCGTCGTACAGCAGCACCACCACCGCCTGGTCGACGGTGCCCGCGAACAGCAGCTGGGGCGGACCCATGGGCGGCCCCGACGGGGTGCCGGGGGTGGCCGAGACCACCACCGACGCACCGGGGCGGGCCCACACGGCCAGCGCCCGCCGCAGCAGCTCGGTGTCCCCGGCCCGGTCGCCGCGCGCCGGCCAGGCGGAGTAGTCCGTACGGGAGGACGTGCGCCACACCGCCGGCGCGACCCGCACCAGCTGCCCGGGGTCCAGGGCCTGCTCCGCCACCGCGTTGCGCGCGTACGGCGGGGCGGCGGGCCCGTCCGCGCCCCAGCCGCCGCCCGGGATCGCCAGCAGCGCCCCGCACACCACGAGGGCGGCCGCCCCGGCCACGGCAGCCCGCACGAGGCGGCGGCGGCGCAGCAGGTCGGTGGGCCGGGCCTGGAGTACGCACGGGTCGAACTCGGGGGAGGCGAACAGGGCGTCGTGCGCCGGGTCCCCGGACTCCGCGACCGCCGCCGCCGGGTCGGCCACCCCGGCCTCGGCGAGCACCCGCAGCACGTCCGGCTCCGCCAGTCCCTCCAGCGCCCGCAGCACGCACGCCGCCCGGCCGGGGCCGTTCAGCGTGGCCAGCCACTGGTCCAGGGCCAGCTCCTCGGCCCCGCCCGCCCGGGGGAACAGCCGCAGCCCCCACACCTGCGGCAGCGGCGCCGGCAGCTGCCCGCGCAGCGGAAGCGCCCTGAAGGTCAGCGGCACCCCCGCCTCCAGGGCGGAGCGCAGCACGCGCAGCCGCACGTACGCGTACCCGGAGTCGGGCCCGCCCAGCCCGCCCCGCTGCGCCGGCACCCCGCCCTGCACCGCCCCGGCGTCGGCGGCCCGCCGCCCGCGCGGCAGGGCGCGCTGGGTCAGCGAGTGGGCGGTGAGCACCCGCCGGTTGCGGCCGAGGGCGGGCGGCAGCACCAGGTAGGCGAGCCGCACCAGCCGCGGGTAGTGCTCGACGATGGCGGCCTCGGCCTGCTCGACGTCGGGGGGCAGGGGGCGGGTGGCGGTATCCGGCGCAGTCACGTTCAGCAGAACGAGCGAATGGTGGGATGGTCACCCGCACCAGCGCACACGTTCGGACGAATCGGGCGCTCCGGGCGTGACGTCGGGCCGGTTCGGCCGGTCAGGCTACGGGCCCCTCCGGGCGGGGCCGGCCGCTCCGGCCGGTCAGGCGACGAGCCGGGCGCGCAGGGCGGCGACCGTCTCGTCCGGGACGCCCAGGCCCTCGCGGACGTACTTCTCCATCGACCCGTAGCGGACCCGGACCTCGTCCAGGCCGGCCTCCAGGTACGCGGGGAACACCCCGATCAGCGCCAGCGCGATGTCCGGGTCCCCGCCGGCAGCGGTGAAGCCCTCGATCATCGGGGCGAAGGCCGCCTTCACCGCCGGGTTCACCGCCAGGTACTCGGCCATCAGGGTGTCGTCGTCGGCCCCGAGCAGCGACAGGAGCACCGTCGCGCCCCAGCCCGTACGGTCCTTGCCGGCCGTGCAGTGGAACAGCAGCGGTCCCGCCTGCGCGTCGGCGGCCTCGGTCAGCAGCGTGCGGTACGCGGCGTGCGCCGAGCCGGTGGCGACGAAGGACCGGTAGACCGAGCCGAACAGGACCTGCGCCCTGCCCCCGCCCAGGTGCTCCTCGGCCACCGCAGGGTCGGCCAGGAGGTCCTTGAGCTGCGAGGCGGCGGGCATCCGGCCGTCGCTGATCTTGTCCGCCAGGACGTCGCGCACCAGCAGGCGGACGCCGGCCGGTATCAGGTCCGGGTGGTCGGCGCGCTCGGCGTCGCTGCGCAGGTCGATGACGGTGCGCAGGCCCAGCGCGGCCACCGCCGGGTCGGCGTCGAGGTCGAGCCGGTCGAGGGCGCCCGAGCGCAGGACGAGGCCCGGGCGGACGGTGCGGCCGCCGGCGAGCGGGGTGCCACCGAGGTCGCGGAGGTTGGCGACGGTGGTGGAGGGCGTGGCGGTCATCGTGGCGGCTCCAGCTTTCTGCGCGCGGGGCGGGACGGCCCGGCCCGGCGGGGTGAGGTGACGCGTGTCAAGCGGTGGTGCGGGTCGTACGGGGTCGCGACGCGGTGGCGGCCGCTGTCGCACCCATGCTCAGATATGAGCGATTTTCCGATGGTTTGATCCGGAAAGACAATCGACGGCGACCGAGACCCCGATCCCGAGACCCAGCGCCACGAGGTGCCCGGCGTCGGTGAAGGTCCGCTCACGCCGCAGCACCGGCCGCACCGCGAGCGCCAGCAGCCCGGCCCGGACCGTCGTGCGCACGGCCCCGCGCGGCAGGGCCGCGGTCAGCGCGCCGAGGACGGCGTTGAACCCGTAGCTCGTGCCGACGTCCAGGGCCCGGCGGGTCTCACGGTCGGCCGTGCGGCGCAGCACCCCGTAGACGAGGAGCGTCGCCGAGGCGTGCCCGAAGAGGAAGACCGCGGCCGTCCACCAGGCCCCGTACGTGTACTCCGCGTAGCCGAGCACCGCGACCAGCAGCAGGGCGTACGGCAGCGGCATCGGCTCCTCGACGACGAGCGCGCTGCTGAGCAGGGTCTCCCAGCGGCCGCCGTCGAGGTTGTCGACGTTGGTCGAGCAGTCGCGCAGCATCCGCTCCCGGTCGGCCGGGGCCAGCCGCCCCAGCGCGTGGGCCCCGAGCTGGACCCCGCCGGTGTAGAGCGCGCCCAGCGGGCCCAGGGGGAGCGAGGACCATGACCGCAGCAGTCGATTCACCCGTCCATGATCGGATACGGCCCTGGAGCGCACGGCGCCGGGCCCCGTGAGAGCATGACCGGGACATGTCCGAACCCCGCCCCCGCGTGCCGATGCGCGCCCCGCGCGCCGCGATGTTCGCGGCGGTGTGCGTGGCGCTGGCCGCCGTGGGGCACGCCCGCATGTCGGGCGCCGACATTCCCCCGGGCCTGCTCCTGGGGGCCTTCGCGGCGACCGCCGCCCTCGCCTGGACGGCCGCCGGCCGCCGTTGCGGCCCGCTGGGCATCACGGCGGCCCTGCTGGCGGTACAGGCGGGGCTGCACCTCGCCTTCTCCGCCGGCCAGGGCCACGGCTCCGCCCCGATGGCGGGTCACCACCCGGTGCCGGGCATGCCCATGGGCGCCGGCCCGTCGGGGGCACACCCCGACGGAGCCGCCGCCGGGACGGCCCGCGCCGCGGGGCTGCACGACCCGGCCGCGATGGCCGACGCCACCGCCACGGGCACGGCCCACGTCTCGGGCATGGTCGACGGGATGGGCTCGGCGGCCGGGATGGCCCACTCGGGCACGGCCCACGTCTCGGGCATGGCGGACGGGATGGGCTCGGCGGCGGGGATGGCCCATTCGGGCACGGCCCACGTCTCGGGCATGGCCGACGGCATGGGCTCGATGTCCGCGATGTCCGACGGCATGGGCGGCGCCCTCGCCGATCTGCTCGGCGCGGCCGGGCACGGCGGCCTCGGGATGGTCGCCGCGCACCTGCTCGCCGGCCTGTTCTGCGCCGTCTGGCTCGCCTGGGGCGAGGCCGCCGTGTTCCGGCTGGCCGGGGTCCTCGGGGCCACCGCCCTGCTGGCCGCCCGGCCGCTCGCCCGCGTCCTCGCGCTGCTCCGCGCCCGGACGGCCCCCGTACCGGGCCCGCCCGCGCAGCGCCCCTCGTACGAGCGGCCGCGCCGCCTGCGCGGAGCCGTGCACGCCCACACGGCCGTGCGCCGCGGCCCGCCCCTCCGGTGGAACACCCGCACCACGGCCCCCCGGCCGCTTCCCGCCCGCGCCGTCTGACCGGCGCACCCTCCTTCGGTGAGGGCGCGGCGGGACCGGGGGCCGATCCCCCTGTTTCGCCGAACCTAGGACCGACATGTCCCTTGACGACCTCACGGACGCCCCCGCGCGGGACGCCGACACCGGACCCGCGCCCGAGAACACCGGAGCCGGCCGCCCCGGCGGCTGGGCCGCCCTGCGGCCGCTGCTCCTGCGCCTGCACTTCTACGCCGGGCTGCTCGTCGCCCCGGTCCTCTTCCTCGCCGCCGCCACCGGCCTGCTGTACGCCGGATCCTGGCAGGCCGAGCGGATCCTCTACTCCCACGAGCTGACCGTCGACCGGGTCGGCGAGGCCGCCGTCCCCCTCGGTACCCAGGTGAAGGCCGCGAAGTCCGCCGAGCCCCAGGGCAAGGTCGTCGGCGTGTGGCCCGCGCCCGAGGCCGACGCCACCACCCGGGTGATCATGGAGGACCCGGGCCTGGCGGAGGGCGAGACCCGCACCGTCTTCGTCGACCCCTACACCGCCGAGGTCCGCGGGCAGCTCACCACCAGCGGTGACGCGCTGCCCCTGAGGGCCTGGCTGAGCGAGTTCCACGCCAGCCTCCAGCTCGGGGAGTTCGGCCGGAACTACAGCGAACTCGCCGCCAGCTGGCTCTGGGTGGTGACCCTGGGCGGCCTCGCCCTGTGGATCGGACGCCGCCGCACCCGCAGGGCCGCGCTCGTCGTGCCCGACCGGAAGGCCACCGGCCGCCGCAAGACCCTCTCCTGGCACGGCAGCATCGGCCTCTGGGCCGCCGTCGGCCTCGTCGGCCTCTCCGCGACCGGCCTGACCTGGTCGAAGTACGCCGGTGAGAACATCGGGCAGCTCCAGGACCGGCTCGGCGGGGCCACCCCCTCCGTCGCCGCCGCGCTGAAGCCGGGCGCCGCAGCCGCCGACGGCGGCGACGAGCACGCCGGGCACGTCATGCCCGACGGCACGGAGATGTCCATGCCGATGCCCGCCACCGACATAGGCATCGACAAGGCCGTCGCCGCCGCCCGGGCCGCCGGGGTCACCGAGAGCCTGCGCGTCACCCTGCCCGCCAAGGGCAAGGGCTACGTGGTCAAGGAGGCCGACAAGACCCTGCCGGTGCACCTGGACGCGGTCGCCGTCGACCCCGCCGACGGCCGGATCATGGACGAGCTCCGCTTCGCCGACTACCCGCTGCTCGCGAAGCTGACCCGGTTCGGGATCGACCTGCACATGGGTCTGACCTTCGGGATCGCCAACCAGATCGCGCTGGCCGCGCTCGCCGTCGCGGTGATGTTCCTGATCGTCTGGGGCTACCGGATGTGGTGGATGCGCCGGCCCACCAAGGAGCGCACCCTCTCGGTCGGCCGCGCCCAGCCGCGCGGGGCCTGGCGCAGGCTGCCGGTGACCGTGCTGCTGCCGTTCGCCTGCGTGACCGCGCTGGTCGGATGGTTCGTCCCGCTGCTGGGCATCAGCCTGCTGGCGTTCCTCGTGGTGGACGCGGTCCTCGGCCTCGTCGCCCGCAGGCGGGCGCCCGGGGCCGCGTAGCGACGACGGCGGGCCCGGGCGCGCTCCGGTGCGGCCGGGCCCGCCGCCGCCCTGGTCACGGCGTGTACTTGTACCCCACACGGCGGACGGTCTGGATCGCGCCGCGGTGCGCCGCGCCCAGCTTGCGGCGCAGGCGGGCGATGTGGACGTCGACCGTCCGGCCGTCGCCGACGTGGCCGTAGCCCCACACCGTCGTCACCAGCTGGTCCCGGCTGTGCACCCGGTGCGGGTGGGCCACCAGATGGGCGAGCAGCTCGAACTCCAGGTAGGTGAGGTCCATCGGCTCGCCGTCGACCTCCGCCGTGCGCCGCGCGGTGTCGATCCGCACGAGGGCGTCTCCGGTCGTCGTCGAGGACGGGGCCGCAGGCTGGACCGGCACGGCGGCTCCGGCTCCCGGTCCGGCTCCGCGCACCGGTACGGGAACGGACTGCGGGGCGAAGGCGATCGGCTGCTGGTCGGCCGGTACGAGGACCAGGTAGCCGACCATCGGAGGCTGGCCCGGCAGCGCGGGAACGGCGTGCTGGGGCGCGGGCAGCCAGGTGGCGCCGGGCGGGAGCAGGTCCACCACCCGGGCCACCTCGTCCCGCTCCACGGCCCGCAGCCGGTGGCGGGCGGGCGGGAAGGGCGGGGGAGCGGAGGTCGCAGCGGAGGCGGCAGAAGCGATGGAGCGGGTGTTCGCCATGAGTGGTCAGCTCTTTCACGCGGAGTGGTCGGCAGAAGACGTACGTGTGCATGGGCACGTGTGCGGATGCACGTAGTCGTTGCGTACCGCGCAGACCGAAGGCCCCGGGCGGGTCTGGTGAGAGGTCCCGGAAGGCTTTAGAGGGCCGGCGCGTTCTCGGCGCGGCGACACACCCGGTCGAAATCGTGGTCCTGACGGGACGGCCAGAACGGCTCCAGGTCGCTGCGACCTGTCGGGGTGTACGAGTGGCTGGCCATGGGCGCCATTGAAGCAGAAACAACGGGCCCGAGGCAGGCTGCGTCTCACTCCGTGGATCGGAATCTCATATTCTGTCGTGACGTCTTCGTCAGGTCGTGGCAATCCCGACAAACCTTCAACAGGAAAGCCGCTTCCGCCAGTCCAGTCCGGTCACCCGTATCGCATCGTGGGCGGATCCGTCCCACGCCCATGCCGGCCCCGCTCCAGCCCTCCTCCCGGGCGGCCCGGCGGGACATCGCCTCGGCAACACGGCGCGCCCGGGTCAGACCAGGCCGTCCCGCTCCAGCCCGGTGCAGCACGTGTCCACGATCAGGCGGGTCACCACGTACGGGTCCACGTTCGCGTTCGGGCGGCGGTCCTCGATGTAGCCCCTGCCGTCCTTCTCCACCTGCCACGGGATGCGGACCGATGCGCCCCGGTCCGAGACCCCGTAGCTGAACTCGTTCCAGGGGGCCGTCTCGTGCAGGCCCGTCAGGCGCTCGTCGATGCCGGCGCCGTAGTTCTTGACGTGGTCCAGCGGCTTGCTGCCCTCGCCCAGCGCCTCACAGGCGGAGATGATCGCGCGGTAGTCCTCGCGCATCGCCTTCGTGGAGAAGTTGGTGTGCGCCCCCGCGCCGTTCCAGTCGCCCTTGACGGGCTTCGGGTTGAGCGTCGCCGAGACGTTGAAGTCCTCGGCCGTGCGGTACAGCAGCCAGCGCGCGATCCACAGCTGGTCGGAGACCTCCAGCGGTCCGACCGGTCCGACCTGGAACTCCCACTGGCCGGGCATCACCTCGGCGTTGATGCCGGAGATCTCCAGCCCGGCGGCGAGGCAGTGGTCCAGGTGCTTCTCGACGATCGCGCGGCCGAAGATCTCGTCCGCCCCGACGCCGCAGTAGTAGCCGCCCTGGGCGGCCGGGAAGCCGCCCACCGGGAAGCCGAGCGGGCGGGCGCCGTCGAAGAAGGTGTACTCCTGCTCGATGCCGAAGACCGGCTCCTGCGCGGCGAACTCCTCGGCGACCGGACGCAGCAGCGCGCGCATGTTCGACTCGTGCGGGGTCATGTCGATGTTCAGGACCTCGCACAGCACCAGGACGTTCTCCCCGCCGCGGATCGGGTCCGGGCAGGAGAAGACGGGCTGGAGCACGCGGTCCGAGGCGTGGCCCTCCGCCTGGTTGGTGCTGGAGCCGTCGAAGCCCCAGACCGGCGGCTCCGCGCCGTCCGCCAGGATCCTCGTCTTGGAGCGGAGCTTCGCCGTCGGCTCGGTGCCGTCGACCCAGATGTACTCAGCCTTGTAGCTCACGGGCCCATCCATCCTGACTCTGCGGGTGCTGCGTCTTGGCTGGAAGGGTCCCCCTCGGCGATTTCTCACCCGTTGCCCGTATGTGAACCCCTTGTTACCGGGGTTTACACCGCAGGTCGGGTGGCTTGTGCGGGTCGACGGTCGCGCACCCGTCCGGGTGGGGCAGACTGAGCAGGTGAGCATTTCGTACGATTTGAACTCTTCCGGTGAGGGCTCCGAGCGGACCTCCGGCCGGCGTCGCCCCCGCGTCGGCCTGCTGGGCACCGGCCCCTGGGCCCGCCGCACCCACGCCCCCGCCCTCGCCGCCCACACCGGCTCCGACTTCGCCGGCGTATGGGGCCGCCGGCCCGAAGCGGCGGCCGAGCTGGCGGGCGCCCACGGCGTGAAGGTGTACGAAGACCCCGACGCGCTCTTCGCGGACTGCGACGTGGTGGCCTTCGCCCTGCCGCCGGACGTCCAGGCCCCGCTCGCCGTACGCGCCGCGGCGGCCGGCTGCCACCTGCTGCTCGACAAGCCCGTCGCCACGACCGCCGCGGACGCCCGCGCCGTGGCCGACGCCGCCGCCGCGCACGGGGTCGCCTCCGTCGTCTTCCTGACGCTCCGCTTCGCCCAACCCACCGCCGGGTGGGTCCTCGAACAGGCCGGGCGCAGCGGCTGGTTCACCGCCTCCGCGCACTGGCTCGGCGCGGTCTTCCCGCCCGGCGGCGAGCCCAGCGCCTACGCCGACTCGCCCTGGCGCAAGTCCAAGGGCGGACTGTGGGACGTCGGCCCGCACGCCCTGTCCGTCCTGATCCCGATCCTCGGCGACGTCACCGCCGTCACCGCCGCCCGGGGCCCGTCCGACCTGGTGCAGCTCGCCCTGCGGCACGCCTCCGGCGCCGCCAGTACGGCCGTCCTCAGCCTGGGCGCACCGCGCGCGGCGGCCGGGGTGGGCCTGGAGCTGCGCGGGGCCGAGGGCGTCTTCAGGCTGCCCGACTGGAGCGACGTACCCGGCGCGTACGGGCGCGCCCTGGACGCCGTCCTCACCGCGGCCCGCACGGGCGTACCGGACCCGCGCGGGGCGGAGTTCGGAGCCCGCCTGACGGAGATCCTGGCGGAGGCCGAGGAACAGCTGACCGGGGCGGCGGTCTCCGCGCCCGTCGCCTGAGAGGAGCCGGCCGCCGCCCGACGCGGCGGCCGCTACTTGATGAGGGCGTTGGCGACGATGATGGCCAGGCCGATCGTGCCGTCGGCCAGACCGATCAGCAGCGCCGTCGTGAGCCGGTAGCCGACCCGGACCGCCACCAGGGAGCCCCAGGCGAAGAGCAGCGCGGTGTTCAGCCCGAGCCCCACGGCCGTCACCCCGTACGACTCCCAGTGCGCGATCCCGGCGAGGACCAGCAGGAGCACCGTGGGCAGGGTGGCCGCGATCATCGGCCACTCGTTCCGCAGCGCCCGCACCAGCAACCGCCACCGGTGCGCCGCCGAGCCGTCCCGGTGGCTGGCCATGTGGTGCGAGTACCCGTGCGCGAGCCCGGCCGCGGCGGCGGTGACGAGGACCCAGCTGGCGTCGTAGAGCGGGGTGTACTCCCCGCCCTGCTGATCGAGCGCGGCCAGCAACCCGCTGGCCAGCACGGTCCCGTACACCCCACCGAACATCCAGTCGGCCCCGCGCCGGGGCGGGGGGAGGGGGGTGGGGGCGGCGTTGTGAAGCTGCTGGGGGTGGTGGGGGTGGTGGGGGTGGTGGGGGTGGGGGTGGTGGTCGGTCACGGTGGGGGTCCTTGCAGTGGAGCGTCTTTTGTTGCTGTTTGTCCCTTTGGTGTCCGGTCCACCCTACGGGGTGAAGGGTGGGGGCGATGTGAAGAGCGGGGCGGGACCGGGGGGGCGGGATGTGGGCGGGGCGGTCTCAGGGAGGGTTGGGGGGTTCCCGCCAGTCTCATCGTCCTTCCGTGTCGGGCCGGCCTGTCAAGGGCGCTCCTTCGTCGCGTCGCTGCGCGATGGCCTTCGGCCACCCTTGACAGGCCGTCCCGCCACGAAAAGCCGAAGACTGCCGGGAACCCCCCAAAGGAACGGGACGGAGCAGAGACGGGCATGCGGCGGGAGCAGCGATGAGGCGGGGTGGTCGGGGGTCGCCTCACCGCCCCTCCGGGCCGACATCCGGTGGAGGCCGGGGCCGCCCCACGCGCCAGATCGCTACGCGCTCCTCATTCCTCAGCGTCCGACGGCCGTCCGGGGCCGATCCCCGCACCAAAGGACGACCGGATGGCCATCCGGGGCGGGTGGGCGCCCCAGATCGCTACGCGCTTCTCGTTCCCCGGCGTCCGACGGCCGCCTGGGGCTGATATCCGCACCGGAGGACGACCGGATGGGCGGCAGGGGGTGGGTCGTAGAGTCATGCGCATGCCCGAACGCTCTCTCGAACCCCGCGCCCTCCTGATCAACGGCACGGTCGGTGTCGGCAAGACGACGGTGGCCGAGAGCGTGGGTGGTCTCCTCACCGACGCCGGGCTGCCCCACGCCGTCATCGACCTCGACTGGCTGTGCCAGTCCTGGCCCGCGACTTCGGACGACCCCTTCAACTTCCGCATGATGCTGCGAAATCTCCGCAGCGTCTCCGGCAACTACCTGGCTGCCGGTGCCGTCCGGCTGGTCGTCGCCGGTGTGATCGAGGACCTGGAGGGCCGCGCGCTGTGCGGCGAGGCGATCGGCGCCGAGCTCTCGGTGTGCGGGCTCCAGGCCGATCTGCCTGCGGTCCACCAGCGCCTCATGCGCCGCCACGCGAACGAGCCCGAGGCGCTGCGATGGCACCTGGCCAGGGCCGGCGAACTGGCCGGGATCCTGGAGCGCGCCGCGGTCGACGACTTCACCATCGACGTCACCACACGCTCGGCCGACGAGGCCGCCGCCGACGTGATCGCCAAGCTCGGCTGGCTGTGACGTCCTCGCCCGTCCGCCCTTCGGTCCGCCCCGGATGACCATCTGGTCGTCGTCTGGTGCGGGTATCAGCCCCAGGCGGCCGCCGGACGCTGAGGAATGAGGAGCGCGTAGCGATCTGGGGCGCAGGGGGGGGCGATCGCATAGCCGGCGGGCCCGGATGGGCGGTCTGCCGACCCCCCAAGACCTCTCTGAGACCGTCCCGGTCAGTCGCCCCCTTCGACCCCGCCCCGCGTCGGCCGACCCCGGTCCGCTTCCCGTTCCCGTTCCCGGCCGCGGTCGCGGAACCAGGCTCCGGTTCCCACCAGTACCGCCACCCCCACCCCGTACAGCGGTAGCCAGAGGGTCGTCGTGGCCGAGAGGCATTCGTCGACGGCCTTGCGGGACTGGGCGTCCCGTACGTACGCCAAGGCCGTGGCGTCGTGGCCGGCGAGGGCGCCCAGCGCGGCCTCCGTGGCCAGGGCCTGGTAGCGGCCCACCAGCTTGCAGTCGCTGCGGGCACCCGGCATCGGGAACAGCCGGGCCTGCCGCTGGAGCAGCGGCGCGAGGGCGATCGCCGCGCACAGGCCGACGATCAGTGCGTACGCGACGAGTCCCCGCAGGTACGCCGACCGCGGATCCGGCGACCACCTCGCCCGTCGCTGGAAGGCGAGCACCACCGCGAGGAGCGTCACCCCGATGAACGTGGCGAACCACTGCCACGAACCCTGGGCCAGAGCGAACGTCAGCACCGCGGCGAGTCCGATGCCGATGACCCCGGGAGCGGGAAGGTCCGCGTCCGCCGCGGCGGACGCCGGCTTCGGCCGGGTCCGGGCCGTCTGAGGGCTCGTATCGCTCACGGACCGACCTCTCCTGCCGCGGGAGCCCCCAGCATCCCCCGCGGAGCGCGCCCGCCCCGCCCCGCCATGCCGTACGGCCCCGCCGCCCCGCCCGGATGGCCCGCGCCCCGTCACTCCCCGCCGAACGCCGCCCGTGCCGTCGTCAGGAAGGTGCGCACCGCTTCGCGTTCCGCCGGTGCGAGGGTGTCCAGGGTCGCCAGCAGCGTCCCGATCGCCGGGCCGAAGAAGCCCTGGCCCAGGGCCACCGCTTCCGGGGTGACGGACAGCAGGACGCGGCGGCGGTCCTCGGGGTCGCGGTCCCGGGTGACGTGGCCGAGGCGTTCCAGGCGGTCGATCACCGCTGTCGTGCCCGCCGAGTTGAGGCCCAGGTGGGCGCCCAGGAAGCCCGCCGTGGCCGGTTCGGCGGCGCGGGAGGCGTCCAGGAGGCGGATCAGGGCCCGTACGTCCGTCGGGTGCATTCCGTTGGCGGCGGCGAACTCCGCCTGGCGCATGCCGAATGCGACGGTCACCGCCCGCAGCAGGTGCACCAGTTCCAGGTTGTTGTCGTCCACGCGATCTCCTCCTAAGATCTCTCGCTGAGCGAGATTATCGCCTGGCGAGGTATTTGGTGGTCCGGTGATCCAGCGATCGAGGAACGGAGCGGGAAATGGTCCGGACGTCCTTCCGTGCCGCCTACGACGAGGTGCTCGGCCGCTGGCCCGTGCCCGTCGAGGCCGTCGAGGTCCCCACGCCCTACGGGGTGACCCGCGTGAACAGCTGCGGTCCTGTCGGGGCGCCGCCGCTGGTGCTGCTGCCGGGCGGCGGGGCCACCTCCACCGTGTGGGGCGCCTGCGTGGGGGCCGGGCTCGCCCGGGAGCGCAGGGTGCACGCCGTGGACCTGGTGGGGGAGCCGGGGCTGAGCGTTCCGGCGGCCGGGCGGCCGGCGCGGACCCCGGACGACCTGGCCGGCTGGCTCGACGCGGTCCTGGAGGGGGTGGCCCCCGGGGGCGGTGTCACCCTCGTCGGCCACTCCTACGGAGCGTGGATCGCCGCCCACTGCGCGGCCCGCCCCGCCCCGCGCCGCCGGCTCGGCCGCCTGGTGCTGCTCGACCCCACCCAGGTGTTCGCCGGGCTGCGCCCCGGCTACGTCCTGCGGGCGCTCCCGATGCTGGTGCGGCCCACCTCGGCGCGGATCCGGTCCTTCCTCGCCTGGGAGACCGGCGGGACCGCGCTCGACCCGGCCTGGCTGCGCCTCCAGGAGGAGACCGCCGCCTTCCCGGCTGCCAAGCCCGTCACCGGCCCCCGTCCGGACCTGGCGGGGACCAGCGGGATCCCGCTCGACATCCTCTTCGCCGAGCGCGCCCGCTGCCACGACTCCGCCCGGACGGCGGCCGCGGCGCGGGCCGGGCTGCCCGGGGCGGGGATCCGCACGGTGCGCGGGGTCTCGCACCACGCGCTTCCGTTGGCGGCGGCCGGCGAGATCGCCCGCCTCCTCGTGGTCTAGCGGCGGCGGCAGCGGCCCGTCATCCCTTGCGGGACAGGGCCTCGCGGACCGCTTCCTCCGAGCGTGCCACGACCGCGGTGCCGTCCTCGGCGGTGATGATCGGGCGCTGGATCAGCTTCGGGTGCGCCGCCAGGTGGGCGATCCAGCGGGCGCGGGCCGCGCCCGTCGCCTCGCGCGGGAGGTCCCGTACGCCGGTCTCCCCCGCCAGGGCGTCGGAGGTGCGCGTGATGTCCCACGGCTCCAGGCCGAGGCGTCCCAGCACCTCGCGGATCTCGGCCTCGGAGGGGACGTCCTCCAGGTAGCGGCGCACGGTGTACTCGGCGCCTTCCGCGTCCAGCAGGGTCAGCGCGCTGCGGCACTTCGAACAGGCGGGGTTGATCCAGATCTCCATGCCCGCAAGCCTAGCCAGATCACGTCCGGCCAGGGCTTTTGTCAGTGCCCCCCGGTAAAATCGAGGGAGAACGACAGGAAGCCAACTACCGTTTGGGAGGCTGTAGATGGCCGCTGCCGCGACCTTGGTGATGCCCAAGAAGAAGGCGCTGCCTGCGGGGCTGCCCCGCGAGTGGTACGAGAACCACAACCGCCGCCTGAAGGCCATGCGGCTGGCGATCTCCCTGCTCGACACGGGGACGTACGACGCCAAGCGCGCCACCAACCGCAAGATACGGACCATGGCCGTCCGGGTGGGGATCCACCGGCCGTCCAACCTCACCTGCCGGATGGTCCGCGCCTTCATCGTCGCGAACGCCGGCTGAGGCACGGGTGCTCCGACGGCCGGCCGGCCGCACCGGCGGCGGGCCGGCCGTCGTCCCGTTCACTTCTCCACGAAGACGATCTCGTGCGGCGCGCGGGTCATCCGCACGGTGTCGCCGTCGACCTCGACGACGTGGTGCATGCCGCCGAAGACCTCGGGCTTCCCCTGGAGGTAGAACTGGTCGTCCGACGCTCCCGCCAGGTAGGCGCGGAAGCAGGACAGGGAGGGGTCCGACGGGTTCAGGTCGAGGTAGTCCTTCAGCCGGCGGAAGAGCTTCGGCAGGATCACCGCCCCGTCGTCGGCCGTGAGGGACTGCAGTCCGGTGACCTTCACGCCGGTGGTGGTCACGTCCTTCTCCCAGACGCTCTTGCCCGGCTCCGGCGCCGCTGCCGCGGCCGCGGCGGCGGCGGTGAGGGAGGCGCGCAGGAGCTCGGGGAACTCGCTGTAGTAGGTCGGGTAGACCAAGCCGGACTTGAGCAGCTGGTAGTTGGCGGTGTTCTTCAGCATCCGCTCGTCGACCTCGACCGCGTAGCCGTTGGGGGCCGGCTGGAACCTGTGGCCGACCAGGGCGACGCACCGGCCGAAGACGTCGGCGCCGCGGGTGAGGACGTAGCCGTCCACGGCCTCGGGGGTGGTGCTGCTGATCTTCTCCTGGTCCTGGTCGTCCCGGTCGAAGGCGGTGAAGCCGATCGCCTTCAGGAGCCCTTGCATGGCCGCGTGTGCCAGGGGCAGGGGTTGGTGCTGCACGCCCGACGGCGAGTTCTCGTCGCCGTAGTGGGTCTCCAGGGCGTCGATGCCCTCCAGTCGGATCGAGGCGCTGCCGTCCCACCTCGGTACGACGGGTCTGGCCCCGGGCACGCGTTTCCAGTCGGCCACGTCGTCGGGTGTGAAGTTGACGGTGTCGCCGTCGGGCTTGAGGCCTTTCGCCCGGAAGGTTCCCTTGATCACCAGCATGGGCATGGACATGGCGGCTCCTGGGGGTGTCGGCACGAGTACGCTCAGTGCATGGCCCCGGAACCTAGTGGTGCCCCGGACCGCCGGACAACCGCTGATCGGGCGACAGCAGCAGCAGGGCCACGTCGTCGCGCGGGCCGCCCCCGCTGAAGGCCGCGAGGTCCTGCCACAGCGCCGGGACCAGGCCCGCGGGATCGCCCGCCAGGACCGGGACCCGGGTGGCCAGCGGATAGAAGCAGCCGGCCGCGTCGCGCGCCTCCGTCACCCCGTCCGTGTGCGCGAGCAGCCGGTCGCCCGGCAGCAGGGGCAGTTCGGCGACCTCGGGCGGGGCGGGCCCGGCCAGGCCCAGGCCCAGCGGCGGGCCGGGCTCCGCGAGGACCTCGGAGACCGTGCAGTCCCTCAGCAGCAGGACCGGGGGGTGCCCGCACGACACGACCCGTACGCGGTCCAGCCCGGGCGGGAACTCCAGCAGCACGGCCGTCGCGAACAGTTCCGGGTGGGCCACCGAGTCCGCCGCCGCGTCGGCCGTCAGCCGCCGGTCCAGCCGGACCGCGACCGCCGCCAGCCCCGCGTCGTCCAGCACCGCCTCCCGGAAGGCGCCGAGCAGCGAGGCCACCGTGCCGACGGCGGCCAGCCCGTGCCCCTGGACGTCCCCGACGACCGCACGGACCCCGTACGGCCCGGCCCGTACGTCGTACAGGTCGCCGCCGACCAGGGTGCCCCGCTGGGCCGCCCGGTACAGCCCCGAGCAGTTCACCCCGCCCACCCGCGCGGGGACCGGCGGCAGCACCGCGAGCTGGGCGGCCTCGGCTACGGTCCGGACGCTGACCAGCTGGGCGTCCCGGCGCCGCCGCACCAGGGCGATGATCACGCTGAGCAGGCCGACGGTGGCCACCGTGGCCAGGTCGGTCCCGCGGGCGTGCCCGACGCCGAGCTGGGGGACGCCGAGCAGGACCAGCACCACGACGGCGAAGGCGGCGGTGCCGACGGCCCCGTAGGCGAAGGCGGCCACGGCGGGCAGGGCCGCGAGGAAGTAGCCGAGCTCGGCGGTGGCGGTGGTCCACTGGGCGGCGCAGAGCGCGGCCAGCGCGGCCACGGGCGCGATCCGGGCCCAGCGGGGCGGCGGTGCCCCGTGCAGCCCGCCGGGCTCGTCCTGTACGCCTTTCGCCCGTCGTCTCACCCCTCCACCCTGGTACGGGGTACCGGGCGGCGCACGCCGGGTGGCCCCGGCGGGCTGGCCGGGGCGGGCGGGGGCCGCGAGAGTGGTGCCGTGACGCAGACGCAGAGCGCGGTGATCAGCACGCGGCTGAACTGGCTGCGGGCCGGGGTGCTCGGCGCCAACGACGGGATCATCTCCACGGCCGGCCTGGTGGTGGGCGTGGCCGGCGCGACCACCTCGCGCACGGAGATCCTCACCGCCGGGGTGGCCGGGCTGCTGGCGGGCTCCCTGTCGATGGCGGTGGGGGAGTACGTGTCGGTCAGCTCGCAGCGGGACTCGGAGCGGGCGGCCCTCGACCTGGAACGGCAGGAGCTGGCGGAGGACCCGGAGGCGGAGCTGGCCGAGCTGACGGAGATGCTGGCCGGGCGGGGCCTGAGCCGGGAGGTGGCCCGGGAGGCGGCGGAGCAGCTGACGGAGCGGGACGCGCTGAGGGCGCACGCGCGGGTGGAACTGGGGATCGAGCCGGACGAGCTGGCGAACCCGTGGCACGCGGGGTTCGCCAGCCTGGTCGCCTTCACGGTGGGGGCGTCGCTGCCGCTGCTGGCCATCGTCCTGCCGGAGGCCGCGGCCCGGGTCCCGGTGACGGTGGTGGCGGTGCTGGGGGCGCTGACGCTGTGCGGGGTGGTGAGCGCGCGGCTGGGCGGGGCGCCGGTGCCGCGGGCGGTCCTGCGCAACGTGCTGGGCGGGGGCCTGGCGATGGCGGTCACCTACGCGGCGGGCACCTGGCTCGGCGGCGGCTGACCGGGCCCGGGGCTCGGCCCGGGGACCTCCGCGCCCCGAACGCCGGCGGGGCCGTGGACGGCGGTCCCGCCCCGGACGGGGTCCGGTGCGGCGGTGTGAAACCGGGGAGGCCGCTCGCGGCCGGTCCGCGTGAGCGGCGCGTCGAGAAGGAAGACTGCCCCCATGCGCATCGCCATCACCGGAGCCTCCGGACTCATCGGCAAGGCCCTCGTCCGCTCCCTCCACGCCGACGGCCACGACACCGTCCGCTTCGTCCGGCGCGCGCCCGCCGCACCGGACGAGGCGCGGTGGGACCCCGGGAGCGGGTACGTCGACCCCGTCGGGCTGCGCGGCTGTGGCGCCGTCGTGCACCTCGCGGGGGCCGGGGTCGGGGACCACCGGTGGACGGACGCGTACAAGAGGGAGATCCGCGACAGCCGGGTGCTCGGGACCGCGGCCCTCTCCCGGGCGGTGGCCGCCATGGACACCCCGCCCGGCGTGCTCGTGTGCGGGTCTGCCGTCGGGTACTACGGCGACACGGGGGCGAGGGCCGTCGACGAGTCGGCTCCCGCCGGCACCGGGTTCCTGCCCTCCGTCTGCGTCGCGTGGGAGGCCGCCGCCGCCCCCGCGCGGGACGCCGGGATCCGGACGGTGTTCGCCCGGACCGGGCTGGTGGTCTCGGCCGAGGGCGGGGCCTGGGGGCGGCTGTTCCCCGTCTTCCGGGCCGGGATCGGCGGCCGCCTCGGCGACGGGCGGCAGTACTGGTCGTACATCTCGTTGCGGGACGAGGTCGCCGCCCTGCGGTTCCTGATCGAGACCCCCGGCCTGTCCGGGCCGTTCAACCTCACCGCCCCCGAGCCGCTGACCAACCGCGAGGTCACCGCCGCCATGGGCCGCGTGCTGCACCGGCCGACCCTGTGCGCGGTCCCGGCGCCCGTGCTCCGCGTCGCGCTCGGGGAGTTCTCCCAGGACGTGCTGGGCAGTCAGCGGGTCAGGCCGGCGCGGCTGTTGGAGGCCGGGTTCACCTTCGCCCACCCCGGTATCGAGGAGGCGCTCCGGGCCGCCTTGGCCTAGCCGGTGGCCCGGCCGTTGGTCCGGTACGCGGCCGGCCGCCGGCCCGCCCGGCGGCCGGAGCGCCGGCCGGGGCCGTGGGGCCGAGGCGCTGGTCCGGGCGCATCCGGCGTCCATGTGCGACCGGTTGTGACCCGCATGCGACCGTCGTGCGACCGGAGTTGTGCGCAATACCGCGCCGGACTCGGGTTCTCCCGGAGTCCGTTGGGGGAAGAACGATCCCCACACAGCCGCCGCGCCGACCTCGGGGAGGGGCACGTGCTCAGCAGCGACGTCGTCATCGTAGGAGCCGGAGTCTCAGGACTCGCGGCAGCGCACCACCTGATCGCCGCCGGGGTCAGCGTCACCGTCCTGGAGACCGCCGACGACCCCGGCGGCCGCATGGCCACCGCCTCGGCCGACGGCTTCCGCCTCGACCGGGTCGGCCAGCTCCTCAACACCGCGTACTCCGAACCCGCCCGCACCCCGGGCCTCGCGGGCCTGACCCTGCGCCCCTTCGCCCCCGGGGTCCTGGTGCACGGCGCCGACGGCAGGCGGCAGCGGGCCGGGGCCCTCACCCCCGCCCGCGCCCTGGCCAGCGGCTCCCTCGACCAGGCCCGGCTCAGCGCGGCCCTCGCCCGGCTCGCCGCGCTGCCCCCGGACCGGCTCCTCGCCCGGCCCGAACGCACCGCCCACGCCGCCCTCGGCTCCCGCGGCCTGCCGCCGCGCACCGTCAACGGGATCCTGCGGCCCCTGCTCTCCGCCCTGCTGCGCGACCCGGACCTCACCACCTCCAGCCGCGTCGCCGACCTCGCCCTGCGCACCTTCGCCCGCGGCCGGCTCGCCGTCCCCGAGGGCGGCGCCGCGACCCTGCCCGACCTCCTCGCCGCGGCCCTGCCGCCCGGCACCGTACGGACCGGCATCCGGGTGCGGTCGGTGGCGACCAACCTGGTCACCACCGAGGAGCACGGCGGCTTCGGCTGCCGCTCCGTCCTGCTGGCCACCGGCGCCCGCGCCGCCGCCGAACTGCTCCCCGGACTGCGGGTGCCCGCCTTCCACGAGGTCACCGTCATCCACCACGCGACCCCCGGGCCGCTGCCCTGGGACGGATCGCTGCTCCTGGACGCCGACCCCAAGTGGCCCGTCGCCCACACCACCGTGATGAGCGCGGTCGACCCCACCCGGGCCCCCGCCGGACGCGGCCTGGTCACCACCACCGTGCACGGCCCCCCGCCGCCCGCCCGCACGGTCGCGGCCCGCCTCGCCCGGCTCTACGACACCCCGACCCGGGACTGGGAGCTGCTGGCCGTCCACCACACCCCCGAGGCCGTCCCGGCCATGCCCCCGCCGCACGACCGGCAGCGGCCCGTCCGCGTCCTGGCCGGGCTCTACGTCTGCGGCGACCACCGCGACTCCAACACCGTCCAGGGCGCCCTGCACTCCGCCCGCCGCGCCGCCACGGCCCTGCTCCGCGACTTCGGCATCCCCCTCCAGAGCCACCCGGAGCCGGTCCTCCCGGCCGCCGCCTGACCACCCCGGCCGGGGCCCGGACCCACGGGCCCCGGCCGGATCAGGACAGCGCGGAGACCCGGTCCCGGTAGGTCCGGACCGCCGAGGCGTCCCGGTACGGCTCCAGCCGGCGCTCGAAGTCGCGCACGTACTCCACCGCCCGCACCGACCGCATCTCGCTCGCCTGCTGCGCCGCCTCCGCCCCCAGCGCGCACGCCTGGTCCAGCTCGCCCAGCCCCAGCCGGGCCGTCGCCAGCACCACCCGGCAGAACAGCCGCGAGCGCGCGTACCCCGGCGAGCGCAGCTGGAGCGAGCGCTCCGCGTGCTGGGCGGAGGCCCGGTACTGCTGGAGGTCGCGGTGGCAGTGCCCGAACTCGTCCGCCAGCTGCGCCTCGTCGAAGGCCCGCGCCCAGTGCGGTACGTCGTCCCCGGGCCGGGCCGCGCCCAGCGCCCGTTCGGCCCGCACCAGCGAGGCGGTCGCCGCCCGGACCTCGCCCAGCACCGCGTGCCCCCGCGCCTCGGCCGCGTGCAGCAGCGACTGCACCACCGGCGGCGGGCCCGAGCCCACGCCCTGCTGGGCGACCCGGGCCAGCTGCACCGCCTCCCGGCCGTGGCCGAGGTAGACCGCCTGCCGGCTCATCGTCACCAGCACGTACGACCCGTACGGCCGGTCCCCGGCGGCCTGCGCCAGCCGCAGGGCCTGGACGAAGTACCGCTGGGCCAGCCCGTGCGCGGCGATGTCGTACGAGGTCCAGCCCGCGAGCCGGGTCAGGTCGGCGGCGGCCGCGAACAGCCGGCGCCCGGTGGTCTCCCCGTAGGTGCCGCGCAGCATCGGCTCGGCCTCGTGCTCCAGGTAGCGCACCAGGGCCTGGCGGGCGTGCCCGCCGCCGTAGGTGTGGTCCAGGGTGCGGAACAGCTCGCTCACCGACCGCAGCGCGGCGATGTCCCCGCCGGTGACCCGCTGCCCGGGCCCGCGGTCGACCTGCCGCTGCCGGGGCACCGTGGTGCGGCCCTGCGCGGGGACCCGGTGCGCGGCGGGGTCCGCGCCGCGCCCCACCCGCTCGTCGGCCCGCCCGATCAGCCAGTCCCGGCTGGGCACCACCAGCCCGGCCGGGGTGAAGGCGATCTTGCGGAGCTCGGCGTGCGAGCCGGAGTCCTTGCGCCACAGCCCGCTCGCGATGTCCACGGCCTCCTCGGGGGTGGCGGCGAACTCCAGCCCCGCGTACACCGGTGCGCACGCGTCCAGGCCCAGGTCCTGCGCCGAGAGTCTGCGCCCCAGGCGCCGGGTGAAGACCTCCGCGATCAGCGCGGGGGTGGTGCCGCGGGGCTGCTGGCCGCGCAGCCACCGGGTCACGGAGGTCTTGTCGTACCGCAGATCCAGCCCGTGCTCCAGCCCCAGCTGGTCGACGCGGCGGGCGAGCCCGGCGTTGGAGAACCCGGCTTCCGCGATCAGCGCCGCGAGCTGCCGGTTGGGGACGCGCTGGGCAGGTCGTTCCGTCATCGGCTCCACGGTTCCCGTACGTGACGGACCGGGGTCCCGGCCCTGTGAACGGCGTGAATGTAGCGGCCAACTCCGGCTGTGCCGCCCTCTCTGCCCCACATTCATCCGATCGTGTGCAGAATGGGTAGGGCTCTTTACGGACCGTTCCCCTCCCTCCCCCATGGGCGGCGCCGCCGCGGTCCGCCGGCCCCGGGGGCCCGGACCGGGGGCCCGAGGGGTCGCGCACGGGCCGCCGTACTCTTGGACCGGTGCGGATACGTGCACACAGCAGGTTCAACGAGGAGGCGCTGCGGTGACTGAGCTTCGGTTTGTCCATCTGGGCTTCGGGCCGGAATCCGTCGAGTACACCGAGGCCTGGGACGAGCAGCGGCGCGTCCACGCGGCCCGCTTCGCCGACGAGATCGACGACACCTGCCTGATGGTGGAGCACGAGCCGGTCTACACCGCCGGGCGGCGCACCGACCCCAGCGAGCGCCCGCTCGACGGCACCCCCGTCATCGACGTGGACCGCGGCGGCAAGATCACCTGGCACGGCCCGGGCCAGCTCGTCGGCTACCCGATCATGAAGCTGCCCCGCCCGGTCGACGTGGTCGCCCACGTCCGCCGTCTGGAGGAGGCCCTCATCCGCACCGCGGCCGAGTTCGGCGTCGAGACCACCCGGGTCGAGGGCCGCTCCGGCGTCTGGGTCCTCGGCGACCCCGTGGAGGAGCGCCCGAGGATCGGGGGCCTCTCCCTGGACTTCGACCCCCGGATAGGCGACGACGAGTTCGACGCCCGCCTGAACGGCCCCGAGTACGCCCCGTCCAACGCCGGCCAGCGCCGCGAGGACCGCAAGCTCGCCGCGATCGGCATCCGCGTCGCCAAGGGCGTCACGATGCACGGCTTCTCCTTCAACGTGAACCCGGACAGCACCTGGTTCGACCGGATCATCCCCTGCGGGATCCGGGACGCCGGTGTGACCTCGCTCTCGTACGAACTGGGCCGCGAGATCACCATCGCCGAGGTGCTGCCGGTCGTCGAACGGCACCTGAAGGACGTGCTGGAGCACGCCGAGCTGAAGCCGCGCGAGATCGAGCGGGAGCCGGAGCCCGCCGCCGGCTGACGGCCGCGGGAATGCGTCCTGCCGCCCCCGGGTTGGCCGGACGTAAGAGCGTACGAATTACGGGCGTACCCTGGTGGGCGCCGAAGAATCGAAGTCACAGGGAGCCGGTCGTGTCCGCAGTCGCACCCGACGGACGCAAGATGCTGCGCCTCGAGGTCCGTAACGCCCAGACCCCCATCGAGCGCAAGCCCGAGTGGATCAAGACCCGGGCGAAGATGGGTCCCGAGTACACCAAGATGCAGAACCTCGTGAAGGGCGAGGGACTGCACACGGTGTGCCAGGAAGCCGGCTGTCCGAACATCTACGAGTGCTGGGAAGACCGCGAGGCCACGTTCCTCATCGGCGGCGACCAGTGCACCCGGCGCTGTGACTTCTGCCAGATCGACACGGGCAAGCCCGAGGCCCTGGACCGGGACGAGCCCCGCCGCGTCGGCGAGTCCGTCGTCACGATGGACCTGAACTACGCCACCATCACCGGCGTCGCACGCGACGACCTGGCCGACGGCGGCGCCTGGCTGTACGCGGAGACCGTGCGCCAGATCCACCAGCAGACGGCGGGCCGCGAGGGCGGCCACACCAAGGTCGAGCTGCTGGCCCCCGACTTCAACGCGGTCCCGGAGCTGCTGGAGGAGGTCTTCGCCTCCCGCCCCGAGGTCTTCGCGCACAACGTCGAGACGGTCCCCCGGATCTTCAAGCGGATCCGCCCCGGCTTCCGCTACGAGCGCTCGCTCGACGTGATCCGCCAGGCCCGCGCCTACGGCCTCGTCACCAAGTCCAACCTGATCCTGGGCATGGGCGAGGAGCGCGAGGAGGTCTCGGAGGCGCTCAAGGAGCTGCACGCGGCCGGCTGCGAGCTCATCACCATCACCCAGTACCTGCGGCCCTCGCCGCGCCACCACCCCGTCGAGCGCTGGGTGAAGCCGGCCGAGTTCGTCGAGCTGGCGAAGGAGGCCGAGGAGATCGGCTTCTCCGGCGTGATGTCCGGCCCGCTGGTCCGCTCCTCCTACCGCGCCGGCCGCCTCTACGGCCAGGCGATGGAGAAGCGCGCGGGCGCCTGACCCGCGGCGGGCGGGCACGGTGCGTGATCCATTGGTCCACGCACCGTGTGAAGTCGGGCACAAAAAATTACCAGGCAGTAATGCGTGATGACGCGGCCCCTAGGCTCTTTCATTGGGAGAGCCCGGCGGGCCGCGTCAATATTTCATCACGTTTGACCCACCGGTCATGCCCTGGTAACACCAGTCAGTGACGCTGGATCCACGCACCGCACACGCCACCGATGCGAGTACCGAGAGTAGGGACCGACATCATGCAGGCCGCGCCCGTCCGCGCCATCGCCATTCCGTCCTTCACCGAGGCCTTCCGCGGCATCGAATCGCTGCTCATGAGCGGTGCCCGGCGCAACGCCTGGACGGCCGTCCTGGAGGACCGCCGCAGGGCCAAGGACCGGGTGGAAACCGAGCACGTACTCGAGGCCGCGGCCACCCGTACCCCGCAGGCCACGTAAACTTCGCCTTATGGCGAGGAAGTCAAACGCAGAGACTGCTGCGAACCCCGGGCGACTGAAGCAGATCGCCCTGACGTACAAGATGACGCGCAAGGCCGACCCCAAGGTCGGTCTGATCGTCGCGGGCGTGGGAATCGTCACCTTCGGTGTCTTCCTTGCGATCGGCTTCCTGATCGGCCACCCGGCCTACCTGGGCATCCTGGGCTTCCTGGTGGCGTTCCTCGCGATGGCGATCGTCTTCGGGCGGCGGGCCGAGCGGGCTGCCTTCGGGCAGATGGAGGGGCAGCCGGGCGCTGCCGCGGCCGTACTGGACAACGTGGGACGGGGCTGGACGACCACCCCGGCCGTCGCGATGAACCGGAACCAGGACATCGTCCACCGGGCCGTCGGCAAGGCGGGCGTGGTCCTGATCGCCGAGGGCAACCCCAACCGGGTGAAGTCCCTGCTCGCGGCCGAGAAGAAGAAGCTGGCCCGGATCATGCCCGACGTCCCGGTCCACGACTTCATCGTGGGCACCGGCGAGGGCGAGGTGCCGCTCAAGAAGGTCCGCACGACGCTGCTGAAGCTGCCGCGCGTCCTGTCGGGCCCGCAGATCACCCAGGTCAACGACAAGCTCCGGGCCATGGGCGACCTCATGAGCAACATGCCCATCCCGAAGGGCCCGGTCCCCGGCCGCGGCATGCGGGGCCAGCGGCCCCGCTGACCCGCACGTATACGAAACAGAAGAGGAGCGGCCCCCCCGCCCGGCGGCGCGGGGGGGGGGCGGGGTGCCTTGTACGGCGCCCGCCCCCGCCGGGGGGGGCGCCGAGACCGCCCCGGGGCCCCCCCGGGGGCCGGGGCGGGCG
>NZ_JBIWFZ010000004.1:155691-578913 GCF_044763325.1 Streptomyces sp. NPDC096136
CCGCGCCCCGCCGGCGGCAGGCGGGCCCCGGCCCCCCGCTCACCGGCACTATAACCAAAAACACGAGGAGCGCCCCCCGCGCCGCCGGCCGGGTGGGGCGCTCCTCTTCCGTTCTCCTGCGCCGTCCCCGGCGGGGGCGGCCTCAGATCCGGACCTGGACCGCTCCGGAGAGCCGGTCGTGCAGTCCGCGGCCGTCCCGGTCCCAGACCAGCGCCGGGATGACCAGGGCCAGCAGCACCGTACGGAGCACCACGCGGGGGAGGCCGAGGCGGCCGCCGTTCTGCCCGATCACCCGGAGGCCGAGCATCCGCTTGCCAGGGGTGAATCCCACGGTGCCCACGGTCAGGATCGCCAGGGCCACGAAGAGCCCCAGCGTCCAGTTGCCCGCCGAGGTCAGGTCGCCATGGGTGATGAGCCCGTATGCGATCAGCTGGCAGCCGATCCAGTCGATGGCCACGGCGCCGAGCCGGCGCCCGAAACGGGCCACGGAGCCGGGCCCCGACTGAGGCAGGCCGAGCTGCTGGCCCGGATAACCGAAGTCGACGCCCATGTCCTCGGCGGCCGCGCGGGGGCCGGAGAGCCAGGAACCGATTGCTTGCCTGTTGTCCACTCCACCACGGTACCGGTGCGCTTCGACGGGACCTGGACGGGACCCTGGTTAACTTGTGCGAAACAAATGGGTCATGCTTGGGAAATCCCGTCTGCTTATGGTCGGGTCAGCGTGCGGCACCGCACTGACGCGCCACGAGCTATAAAGCCCGTCCCTGCCCCGGGGACCGGGAGTAGGAGGAGTTGGATGTTCAAGAACGCCGACGAAGTGAAGCAGTACATCGAGGAGAACGACGTCAAGTTCGTCGACGTCCGCTTCTGCGACCTGCCTGGTGTGATGCAGCACTTCACCATTCCGGCGCGAGCGTTCGACCCGGCGGAGGAGCTGGCCTTCGACGGTTCCTCGATCCGCGGCTTCCAGGCGATCCACGAGTCGGACATGGCGCTGCGCGCCGACATCACGACCGCGCGTCTGGACCCGTTCCGCAAGGACAAGACGCTCAACATCAACTTCTTCATCCACGACCCGATCACGGGTGAGGCCTACAGCCGCGACCCGCGCAACATCGCGAAGAAGGCCGAGGCCTACCTCGCCTCCACCGGCATCGCCGACACCGCGTTCTTCGGCCCCGAGGCCGAGTTCTACGTGTTCGACAGCGTGCGCTTCGCGACCTCCGCGAACGAGGGCTTCTACCACATCGACTCCGAGGCCGGCGCCTGGAACACCGGTTCCGAGGAGAACAACCGCGGCTACAAGGTCCGCTACAAGGGCGGTTACTTCCCGGTCGCCCCGGTCGACCACTTCGCCGACCTGCGCGCCGAGATCTCCCTGGAGCTGGACGCCCAGGGCCTCCAGGTCGAGCGCCAGCACCACGAGGTCGGCACCGGCGGCCAGGCCGAGATCAACTACAAGTTCAACACGCTGCTGGCCGCGGCCGACGACCTGATGCTCTTCAAGTACATCGTGAAGAACGTCGCCTGGCGCAACGGCAAGACCGCGACCTTCATGCCGAAGCCGATCTTCGGTGACAACGGCTCGGGCATGCACGTCCACCAGTCCCTGTGGGCCGGCGGCGAGCCGCTCTTCTACGACGAGGCCGGCTACGCGGGCCTGTCGGACACCGCCCGCTACTACATCGGCGGCATCCTCAAGCACGCCCCGTCGCTGCTCGCCTTCACCAACCCGACGGTGAACTCGTACCACCGCCTGGTGCCGGGCTTCGAGGCGCCGGTCAACATGGTGTACTCGCAGCGCAACCGCTCCGCCGCCATGCGCATCCCGATCACGGGCTCGAACCCGAAGGCCAAGCGCGTCGAGTTCCGCGCGCCGGACCCGTCCTCGAACCCGTACCTCGCCTTCGCGGCGCTGCTCCTCGCGGGCCTCGACGGCATCAAGAACAAGATCGAGCCGATGGAGCCGATCGACAAGGACCTCTACGAGCTCTCCCCGGACGAGCACGCGAACGTTCCGCAGGTCCCGACCAGCCTCGAGGACGTCCTCAAGGCCCTGGAGGAGGACCACGAGTACCTCCTGGCCGGCGGTGTCTTCACCCCCGACCTGATCGAGACCTGGATCGACTACAAGCGCACGCACGAGATCGCCCCGATCGCCCAGCGTCCGCACCCGCACGAGTTCGAGCTCTACTTCGACCTGTAAAAAGTCGGCCCGCGAAGCCGGGATCGTGCCTGCTGGGAGGCCCCCCGCCGCTCTCTTCGGAGAGGGGCGGGGGGCCTTCTGCTTTTGACAGGTCGCCCGACCGGAGTAACGGTTGATTGGGACCTAAAGGCCCGATAAGCCCGATAAGCGATACATGTTCGGAGGTGCATGAAGATGCGCCGTAGGATCATCGGTGCCGCAGTCGCCGGCGCCGCGGGGATCACCCTGGCCCTGCTGCCCCTGAGCAGCGCGTCCGCCCACGACCACGACGGGAACTGGAACCGTTCCGGCCACTCCCGCTGGGCCAACAACTGGGACGATGACGACGACTGCGGCAACAGCGGCCACTGGCGGCACCATGGCAACTGGGGCAATAACGACTGGAGCCGCTGGGACAACGCCAACTGGGACGGCGACTGGGGAGGCTGGCGCTGACCCGTCCCGCCCGTCCGGACTCCTTCCGGTGCCCCTGCCCCGCGCTCAGCGGAGCAGGGGCATCGCGCCGGTCAGCTCGCGCAGGCAGCGCACCGCGAGGTCGGCCGGGGAGCCGGGCCCGGAGACCGGGGCGTCGCCGGCGGACCACAGCTCCAGCGCGACGCGGATCGCGTCGGTGGCGGCCGCGGACACCAGGCGTACGGACAGCTCCTGCGCCTCCGGGCCCGCCAGTCGGGCCACGATGGGGACCAGCCGCTCCTCGGACTCCTGGTTCACCCGGTACCAGACGGCCCGCAGGGCCTCGTCCGTGGCGGCCGCGCGCAGCAGGCCGCGGGTGACCTCCAAGCCCTCCTCGACGGCCTTGGAGTCGCTCAGGGCGCGGGTCACGGCCCGTTCCAGGGCCTGCGCCAGCGGAGTGGCGGGGTCCTCCTCGGCGAGCAGCGCGCGCCAGGCGTCGCCCCCGCCGGCGAGCAGCGGGGCCACGGCTTCCTGCTTGTTGCGGAAGTAGCGGTAGAAGGTGCGCAGTGCGACCCCCGCCCGGTGGGCGATGTCCTCGGCGGTGGTCCCGTCGGGGCCGTGCGCGGCGAAGAGCTCGCAGGCGGCGCGGGCGATGTCGAGCTGGGTGGCGGCCTTGCGGCGCTCCGTCAGCGACTGGGCTCCGGAGCCGCTCTGGGGGGAGTACGGACGGGGAGATCTCACGGGTGAAGCGTACCGCCAGTCGGATCAGATGGATGCATTTGATGCCAGTCTGGCAAAACGTGTCATCTTCTCGGTACGCTTCACCTCATGAACCGTTACGAAGGACGTCGCGTCCTCATCACCGGCGGCGGCTCCGGCATCGGCCAGGCCACCGTGCACCGCATTCTCTCCGAGGGCGGCCGCGTCCACACCGTGGACGTCAACGAAACCGGCCTCAAGGCCACCGCCGAGCGGGCCGCGGCCGACGGCCACGCCGGCCGGCTCACCACCGCCGTGCTGGACATATCCGACGAGAGCTCGGTCAAGGAGGGCGTCGCCGCCGCCGTGGACGCCCTCGGCGGCATCGACGTGCTGGTCAACGCGGCGGGCATCCTGCGCTCCGCGCACACCCACCAGACCACGCTCGACTTCTGGAACAAGGTCATCGCGGTCAACCTGACCGGCACCTTCCTGATGATCCGCGAGTCCCTCCCCGCGCTGCTGGCGGGCGACCAGCCGGTCGTCGTGAACTTCAGCTCCACCTCGGCGAGCTTCGCGCACCCCTACATGTCCGCCTACGCGGCCAGCAAGGGCGGCATCCAGTCGATGACCCACGCCCTGGCCGCCGAGTACAGCAAGCAGGGCCTGCGCTTCGTCTCCGTCGCCCCCGGCTCCATCGAGAGCGGCATGACCACCGGCAACGGCCCCGGCCTGCCCGAGGACACCGACTGGTCCCTCTTCGCCAAGCTGGCCCCGGCCCTCGGCCAGGGCTTCGCCGGCCCGCAGACCGTCGCCGGCGTCGTCGCGATGCTCGGCTCCGAGGACGGCGCCTTCATCACGGGCACCGAGATCCGCATCGACGGCGGCACCCACTACTAGGCCGCCCCCAGGACCGCCCGGCCCGCCGGACGGGGCGGCCCGGGCTCCGGACCCGGCCGGGGCTCAGCCCCCGAAGCGGTCCCAGAGCCGGGGGAAGCGCTCCGCGAGCACGGCTTCGTTCTCGAAGTCCAGCGGGGCGCCCTCCGGCTCCTCCGCCTGGAGGGGGATCCCCAGGTCGGGCGCCACCGCCCCGGTCAGCTGCTCGTACGCCTCGTCGGCCGCGTACCCCAGCTCCTCGCCGTCCCCGTCGATCTCCTCGTCGAACTCGCCCAGGAGCTCCGCCAGCTGGTCCGGGTCGTGCACCCCGCCCTCGAAGACCTCCCGGCCCTGCCCGATGAGCCAGCACCGGAAGTAGTCGAACGCGTCGTCGCTCGCGCCGCCGAGCAGCACCCACGCCGCCCCCCACAGGTCCCAGGTGTACGCGCGGTTGTACCGGGACTCGAAGTGCCGGGCGAAGTCCAGCACGGAGTCGGGATCCAGCTGGGCCAGCCGTTCCACGAGCAGCTCGGCATGCTCCTCGGGGTCGCCCTCGGCGGCCTCGCGGGTACGGTCGACGATCTCCCAGAACTCCGTCTCGTCCATCACGCGATCCAGCATCACGGCTCCACCCCCGCACCGCCACCGCTCATACGGCCAAAGGCCGGTGCCCGACCCCCGCGGGGGTCGGGCACCGGCCTTCGGTGCGGTGCGCGTTCCGGTCGCCGGCGGCTCAGAGGCCGTAGCGCTCCCGGGCCTCCTTGACGGCGGACGCCGGGACCTCGCCGCGGCGGGCGAGCTGGGCCAGGGCGGCCACCACGATGGACTGGGCGTCGACGCCGAAGTGGCGGCGGGCGCCCTCGCGGGTGTCGGAGAGGCCGAAGCCGTCCGTGCCCAGCGAGGTGTAGTCCTGCGGGACCCACTGGCTGATCTGGTCCGGAACCTGGCGCATCCAGTCGGAGACGGCCAGGACCGGGCCCGGGGCGCCCTCCAGTACGCGGGTGACGTACGGGGTGCGCTCCTCGCCGCGCAGCAGGGCCTCGTCGCACTCCAGCGCGTCGCGGCGCAGCTCGCCCCACGAGGTGGCGGACCACACGTCGGCGGCCACGTTCCAGTCGGCGGCCAGCAGCCGCTGCGCCTCCAGGACCCAGTGGATCGCCGTACCCGAGGCCATGAGCTGGATCTTCGGGGCGTCGGCGGCCGGGGCGGCCTCCAGGGCGGCGGCCGTGTTGAAGCGGTACAGGCCCTTGAGGATGCCCTCCTCCACGCCCTCGGGCATGGCCGGCTGGACCTTCGGCTCGTTGTAGACCGTCAGGTAGTAGAAGACGTCCTCGGGCTGCTCGCCGTACATCCGGCGCAGACCGTCCTTGACGATCACCGCGATCTCGTACGCGAACGCCGGGTCGTAGTTGAGCGACGCCGGGTTCGTGGACGCGATCAGGTGCGAGTGGCCGTCCGCGTGCTGGAGGCCCTCACCGGTCAGGGTGGTGCGGCCGGCGGTCGCGCCGACGATGAAGCCCTTGCCGAGCTGGTCGGCGAGCTGCCACATCTGGTCGGCGGTGCGCTGCCAGCCGAACATCGAGTAGAAGATGTAGAACGGGATCATCGGCTCGCCGTGCGTCGCGTACGACGTGCAGGCGGCGATGAAGTCGGCCATGGCGCCGGCCTCGGTGATCCCCTCGTTGAGGATCTGGCCGTCCTTGGCCTCCTTGTAGTACATCAGCTGGTCGCGGTCGACCGGCTCGTACGTCTGGCCCAGCGGCGAGTAGATGCCGGCCGACGGGAAGAGGGACTCCATGCCGAAGGTACGGGCCTCGTCGGGGACGATCGGCACCCAGCGCTTGCCGGTCTCCTTGTCCCGCATCAGGTCCTTGACGAGGCGGACGAAGGCCATGGTGGTGGCCATCTCCTGCTTGCCGGAGCCCTTGATGAGCGGGGCGAAGGAGCGCTCGGCCGGAGCCGGCAGGGCCACGTGGTGGACCTTGCGGGCCGGGGCGGGGCCGCCGAGGGCCGCGCGGCGCTCGTGCAGGTACTGCACCTCGGGGCTGTTCGCGCCCGGGTGGCCGTACGGGACCTTGCCGTCGGCGAAGGCGCTGTCCGGGATCGGGAGGCCAAGGAGGTCGCGCATGTCCTTGAACTCGTCGATCGTCAGCTTCTTCATCTGGTGGTTCGCGTTCTTCGACTCGAACCCGGCACCCAGCGTGTGGCCCTTGACGGTCTGCGCCAGGATGACCGTCGGCGCGCCCTTGTGCGCCAGGGCGGCCTTGTACGCGGCGTACACCTTGCGGGGCTCGTGGCCGCCGCGCGAGGTGTGGAAGCACTCGGCGATCTTCGCGTCGGACAGCACCCCGGCCAGCTGCACGAGCTCGGCGTTGGCGCCGAAGAAGTGCTGGCGGATGTAGGCCACGTCGCGGGTCGCGTACGTCTGGAACTGCGCGTCCGGCACCTCGCGGATGCGGCGTACCAGGGCGCCCGTGGTGTCGAGCTGGAACAGCTCGTCCCAGGCGGAGCCCCACAGGGTCTTGATGACGTTCCAGCCGGCACCGCGGAACTGGGCCTCCAGCTCCTGGACCACGCGGAAGTTCGCGCGGACCGGGCCGTCGAGGCGCTGCAGGTTGCAGTTGATGACGAACGTCAGGTTGTCGAGCTGCTCGCGGGAGGCCAGGGCCAGGGCGGCGGTCGACTCGGGCTCGTCCATCTCGCCGTCGCCGAGGAAGGCCCAGACGTGGGAGTTGGAGGTGTCCTTGATGTTCCGGTTCTGCAGGTAGCGGTTGAAGCGCGCCTGATAGATCGCGGAGAGCGGGCCGAGGCCCATGGAGACCGTGGGGAACTCCCACAGCCACGGCAGGCGCCGCGGGTGCGGGTAGGACGGCAGGCCGTTGCCGCCGGACTCCTGGCGGAAGTTGTCGAGCTGCTGCTCGGAGACGCGCCCGTCGAGGAAGGCGCGGGCGTAGATGCCGGGGGAGGCGTGGCCCTGGATGTAGAGCTGGTCGCCCGATCCGTCGGCCTCCTTCCCGCGGAAGAAGTGCTGGAAGCCGGTCTCGTAGAGCCAGGCCGCCGAGGCGAAGGTGGCGATGTGGCCGCCGACGCCGTACTTGGAGCCGCGGGTCACCATGGCGGCCGCGTTCCAGCGGTTCCAGGCGGTGATCTTGGCTTCCATCTCCTCGTCACCCGGGAACTCGGGTTCGGCGGAGGTGGGGATGGTGTTGACGTAGTCCGTCTCCAGCAGCTTCGGCAGCGCCAGGCCGGCGGCCTCGGCGTGCTGGAGCGTGCGGCGGAGCAGGTATTCGGCGCGGCGCGTACCGGCGGCCTTGGCGACGGCGTCGAGGGAGGCCGCCCATTCGGCGGTCTCTTCGGTGTCGCGGTCCGGGAGCTGGTCGAGCTCGCTCGGAAGCTTTCCTACGGGGTCGGACATCGGTGTGCGCCGCCTTCCGGACAAAGGAGAGGAGGTGGTGAAGAAAACCCTGACGGGCAGGACAGGGCCGATGGACCCGGGTGGGGGTCCGCAGTGACTGTAAATCCCTGATCGATGATCGATCAAATAAAAGTGACGAATATTCGACGCTACGGCGAAAGTCGGCACCGGGTGCCATGAACACAGGCACGCCGTGCCGGTTTCATCAGTACACGCCAAAGTGCCCGCGACCCCCTGGAGGATCGCTCAAAACCGCAGGTCAGAAGCGGGTCAGGCGCTCCGTGGGGCGCAGCCCAGGACGTGCCGCTTCACCAGCACCCCGATGTCCGGGTCCTGGCTGCGGAAGGCCGCGACGAGGGCCTCGTGCTCCTCGGCGTACGACTTCTGGACGGTTCCCAGCCACCGGATCGACAGGGCGGTGAAGACCTCGATGCCCAGGCTCTCCCAGGTGTGCAGCAGCACGCTGTTCCCGGCGGCCCGCACCAGCTCCCGGTGGAAGCCCACCGTGTGCCGCACCTGCGCGGTGCCGTCCTGGACTCGGTCGGCCTCCCAGAGGGCCGCCACGTGCGGCTCCAGCGCCGAGCAGTCGGCCGCCAGCCGCGGCGCGGCCAGCTCGGCCGCGATCTGCTCCAGGCCGGCCCGGACCGGGTAGATCTCCTCCAGGTCGGCCGCGGAGAGGTTCCGTACGCGCACGCCCTTGTTCGGCGCCGACTCGATCAGCCGCAGCGTCTCCAGCTCGCGCAGGGCCTCCCGCACGGGCGTCTGGCTGACCTCCAGCTCGACCGCGATGCGCCGCTCGACGATCCGCTCGCCGGGCTTCCAGCGGCCGCTGACGATCCCCTCCACGATGTGCTCGCGGATCTGCTCGCGCAGCGAGTGCACGACGGGTGGGGTGATCATCGGGGTTCAACTCCTGTGTGTGCGGACACGCGGGGCCTGATGCCTAGACAATAAGGCCGCTGTGGCCTGCTCCGATGCGTTCGTGGTCAGGGACGCAGGGTGAGGCTCGTTACAACGACGGCGCCCCCGCCCGGACGAATCCGGGCGGGGGCGCCGCAAGCGGCAGATCCCTGCGCGCTCTGGCCTTACAGGCCGAGCTCGACCTCGAACTCGCCGGCCTCGAGGATCGCCTTGACGGCGGTGAGGTACCGGGCCGCGTCCGCGCCGTCCACCAGGCGGTGGTCGTAGGACAGGGTCAGGTACGTCATGTCGCGGACGCCGATGACGGTGCCCTCTTCGGTCTCGATGACCACCGGGCGCTTGACCGTGGCACCGATGCCCAGGATCGCGACCTGGTTCGGCGGAACGATCACCGTGTCGAACAGCGCACCGCGCGAGCCGGTGTTGCTGATGGTGAAGGTCGCGCCGGACAGCTCGTCCGGGGTGATCTTGTTGCCGCGGACCTTGGCGGCCAGGTCGGCGGTCGCCTTGGAGATGCCCGCCAGGTTGAGGTCACCGGCACCCTTGATGACCGGGGTCATCAGGCCCTTCTCGGAGTCCACGGCGATGCCGATGTTCTCCGAGTCGAAGTAGGTGATGGTGCCCTCGTCGTCGTTGATCCGGGCGTTGACGACCGCGTGGGCCTTCAGCGCCTGGGCAGCGGCCTTGACGAAGAACGGCATCGGGGACAGCTTGACGCCCTCGCGGGCGAGGAAGCCGGCCTTGGCCTTCTCGCGCAGCTTCATGATCTTGGTGATGTCCACCTCGACCACGGAGCTGAGCTGCGCCTGCGAGTGCAGGGCCTTCATCATGTTGTCGCCGATGACCTTGCGCATGCGGGTCATCTTGACCGTCTGACCGCGCAGCTCGGACACCGCGGCCGGGGCCTTGGCGGCGGCCGGGGCGGCAGCGGCCGGGGCCGGGGCGGCGGCGGCCTTGGCGGCCTCGGCGGCGGCCAGGACGTCCTGCTTGCGGATACGGCCACCGACACCGGTGCCCGTGACCGAGGCCAGGTCGACGCCGGACTCCGAGGCGAGCTTGCGCACCAGCGGGGTCACGTAGGCGCCCTCGTCACCGGCCGAGACCGGGGCGGCGGGGGCGACCGGAGCGGCGACCGGAGCCGGAGCGGCCACCGGGGCCGGAGCCGCGGGGGCGACCGGGGCCGGGGCGGCGACCGGGGCGGCCGGGGCGACCGGGGCCGGAGCGGCGACCGGAGCCGCGGGGGCGACCGGGGCCGGGGCGGCGACCGGGGCGGCCGGAGCGGCCGGAGCCGGAGCGGCGGCGGCCGGGGCGGCGGCCGGAGCGGCACCGGCGACACCGATGACGGCCAGACGCGCGCCGACCTCGGCGGTCTCGTCCTCGGCGACCAGGATCTCCAGCAGGGTGCCGGAAACCGGGGCGGGGATCTCGGTGTCGACCTTGTCCGTGGAGACCTCGAGCAGCGGCTCGTCGGCCTCGACGGACTCGCCGACCTCCTTCAGCCAGCGGGTGACGGTGCCCTCGGTGACGGACTCGCCCAGGGCGGGGAGCACGACATCGGTGCCGGACGCGGCCGGAGCGGCGGCGGCGGGGGCCGGGGCGGCCGGGGTCTCGGCCGGTGCGGGGGCGGCCGGGGCCTCGGCGACCGGCGCCGGGGCGGCGGCGGGCTCGGCGGCCGGGGCGGCGGCCGGGGCAGCGGCGCCCGAGCCGTCGTCGATGATGGCCAGCTCGGCGCCGACCTCGACCGTCTCGTCCTCGGCGACCTTGATGGACGCGAGGATGCCGGAGACGGGGGAGGGGATCTCGGTGTCGACCTTGTCGGTCGAGACCTCGAGCAGCGGCTCGTCGGCCTCGACGCGCTCGCCCTCGGCCTTCAGCCAACGGGTGACAGTGCCCTCGGTGACGCTCTCACCGAGCGCCGGAAGGGTTACGGAAACCGGCATGGTTTCTGTTGCTCCTAACGAAAGTGCGGAAGTGGTCGTCGCGCCCGTGACTGTGGATTAGTCGTGTGCGTGAAGGGGCTTGCCGGCCAGGGCCAGGTGGGCCTCGCCGAGCGCCTCGTTCTGGGTCGGGTGCGCGTGGATGAGCTGCGCGACCTCGGCCGGCAGGGCCTCCCAGTTGTAGATCAGCTGGGCTTCGCCGACCTGCTCGCCCATCCGGTCACCGACCATGTGGACGCCGACCACGGCACCGTCCTTGACCTGGACGAGCTTGATCTCGCCCGCGGTCTTCAGGATCTTGCTCTTGCCGTTGCCCGCCAGGTTGTACTTCAGGGCCACGACCTTGTCCGCGCCGTAGATCTCCTTGGCCTTGGCCTCGGTGATGCCGACGGAGGCGACCTCGGGGTGGCAGTACGTGACGCGCGGGACGCCGTCGTAGTCGATCGGGACGGTCTTCAGACCGGCCAGCCGCTCCGCCACCAGGATGCCCTCGGCGAAGCCGACGTGCGCGAGCTGGAGGGTCGGGACGAGGTCGCCGACGGCGGAGATGGTCGGCACGTTGGTGCGCATGTACTCGTCGACCAGGACGTAGCCGCGGTCCATCGCGACGCCCTGCTCCTCGTAGCCCAGGCCCTGCGAGACCGGGCCGCGGCCGATGGCGACCAGCAGCACCTCGGCCTCGAAGGTCTTGCCGTCGGCGAGGGTGACGCGGACGCCGGACTCCGTGTACTCGGCCTTCTGGAAGAAGGTGCCGAGGTTGAACTTGATGCCGCGCTTGCGGAAGGCGCGCTCCAGGATCTTGGAGCTGTTCTCGTCCTCGACCGGGACGAGGTGCTTGAGGCCCTCGATGACGGTGACGTCGGTGCCGAAGGACTTCCACGCCGAGGCGAACTCGACGCCGATGACGCCGCCGCCCAGGATGATCGCGGACTGCGGCACGCGGTCCAGGACCAGCGCGTGGTCCGAGGAGATGATGCGGTTGCCGTCGATGTCCAGGCCGGGCAGCGACTTCGGCACGGAGCCGGTCGCCAGCAGGACGTGGCGGCCCTGGATGCGCTGGCCGTTGACGTCGACGGAGGTCGGGGAGGAGAGGCGGCCCTCACCCTCGATGTAGGTCACCTTGCGGGAGGCGACCAGGCCCTGCAGACCCTTGTACAGGCCGGCGATGACCTCGTCCTTGTACTTGTGCACACCGGCGATGTCGATGCCCTCGAAGGAGGCCTTGACACCGAACTGTCCGGCTTCGCGCGCCTGGTCGGCGACCTCACCGGCGTGCAGCAGAGCCTTCGTGGGGATGCAGCCGTTGTGCAGGCAGGTGCCGCCGAGCTTGTTCTTCTCGATCAGCGCAACGTCGAGACCCAGCTGCGATGCGCGGAGCGCCGCGGCGTAGCCGCCACTGCCACCGCCGAGGATCACTAGGTCGAAAACGGTGCTGGCGTCGTTCGCCACGTCACGTCCTCCATGCATGTGCGCCGGGCACCGGTCCTCTGTGACCGGGCGGCGGCTGGTAATCGGCCGCTTGTTTCTTCGGCCCTGTGGTGGGGGCCCTGTCCTGCCGAGAACCCATCTTCGCATTTGTCGGGGGAACGCGGGACGCCGGGCCCCGGGTGTGGACCGTCGTTCCGCCCGAAGTCCGGGTTACCCGGGCGTAGAAACCTACTGATCCTCAAGATTTCTTCCAGAGCGAACACGCCCCGGGGCCGAGGTCCCGGTCCCGGGGCGCGCAGCGCGTCGCGGAGCACGTCCCACCAGGTGGGACGTGCTCCGCGACGGCGGTGGCGGGGCGGGTCAGCCCAGGTCGCCGGTGGCGGTGCGCTCGGCCAGGCGCACCAGGGTGCGGACGGCGGAGCCGGTGCCGCCCTTGGGGGTGTAGCCGTACGGGGCGCCCTCGTGGAAGGCCGGGCCCGCGATGTCGAGGTGGGCCCAGGTGATGCCCTCGCCGACGAACTCCTGGAGGAAGAGGCCGGCCACCAGGCCGCCGCCCATCCGCACGCCCATGTTGGCGATGTCGGCGGTCGGGGAGTCCATGGTCTTGCGCAGGTCCTCGGGGAGCGGCATCGGCCAGGAGGACTCGCCGACCTCCTCGGCGATCTCGTGGATCGACGTGCGGAAGGCGTCGTCGTTGGCCATGATGCCGAAGGTGCGGTCGCCCAGCGCCAGCACCATCGCGCCGGTCAGGGTGGCCACGTCGACGATCGCGTCCGGGTTCTCCTCGGAGGCCTTGGTCAGGGCGTCGCCCAGGACCAGGCGGCCCTCGGCGTCCGTGTTCAGGACCTCGACGGTCTTGCCGCTGTACATGCGCAGGACGTCACCGGGACGGGTGGCGGAGCCGGACGGCATGTTCTCGGCGAGGGCGAGCCAGCCGGTGACGTTGACCTTCAGGCCCAGCTTGGCGGCGGCGACGACGGCCGAGAACACGGCGGCCGCCCCGGACATGTCGCACTTCATGGTCTCGTTGTGACCGGCCGGCTTCAGGGAGATGCCGCCCGAGTCGTACGTGATGCCCTTGCCGACGAAGGCGAGGTGCTTCTCCGCCTCGGGGTGGGTGTAGGCGATCTTCACCAGGCGCGGCGGGTTCTCGGAGCCCTTGCCGACGCCCATGATGCCGCCGTAGCCGCCCTTGACCAGCGCCTTCTCGTCCAGGACCTGGGCCTTGAGGCCGAGCTCCTTGGCGGTGGCCGCGGCGATCGCGGCGAAGGCGGCCGGGGTGAGGTCGTTCGGCGGGGTGTTGATCAGGTCGCGGGCGACGTTGACCTCGGCGGCGACGACGACGGCGCGCTCGGCGGCCGCCTTGTGCTCCTTGTCGCGCGGCTTGGCGCCGAGCAGGGCCACCTCGGCCAGCGGCTGCTTGGGGCCGCCGTTCTTGGCGGCCTTCTTCTCGCCGCCCTGGTAGGTGGTGAAGGCGTACGCGCCCAGCAGCGCGCCCTCGGCCACCGCGGTGACGGCGGAGGCGTCCTCCAGGGGGAGCGCGAAGGCGGCCTTCTTGGAGCCGTGCAGCGCGCGGGCGGCGGAGCCGGCGGCGCGGCGCAGGGCCTCCTCGTCGAAGGACTCGTCCTGCTCGGGCGCGGGGCCCAGGCCGACCGCCAGCACGACCGGGGCCTTGAGGCCGGCCGGGGAGGGCAGCTTGGTGGTCTCGCCTTCGGCGCCGGAGGCGCCGAGCGCGTCCAGTACGGCGGCGAGCTTTCCGTCGAACGCCGTGTCCACGGCCTCCGCGCCGGCGGCCACGACGAGCCCCTTCGGGCCCTTCGCCACGCCGACCACGAGGGCGTCGGCGCGCAGCGTCGCCGCGCCGGCAGTGCTGAGAGTCAGAGCAGTCACGGTGGTGAAGTCTCGCTTCCGTTTGTGTTATATGGGCGCTTCTGTCGCGTCGGGGTCGCCGGCCGCTCCGCAGCGATCGTATTCGGGCCCGACGGCCGCCGGAAACGAGCCTACGCGCAGCCCGTCATCCGTACGTCACTCGAAGGTTTGTCAACTTGTTCGACCAAAGCGCCATCAGGTTCACCCATCTGTGGACTCTGCTCCAGGTTTGCCGATGAGACCTGACGAGGTCCGAGAGACTCGAGCCACTCTCGCAAGGGGACGCGGGGTCCTTTTGCATGATTTCCACAGAGCCTCCCCGGCCCGGCCGTCCGCCATCGGCCGCGACGAGGGACGCCTGCGGGGGGAAAGGCCGAAATGGTCAACAAGAACCGGATGAACAGGGCTGCCGCGGCCATGGGCGCAGCGGCGCTGATCTCGGTAGCCGTACCCGCCACGACCGCCCACGCGGCGACCGTGGCACCGCGCATCGACCTGAAGGTGCTGGTCGTCGACGACGGCGGCAGCTCGGTCGGGGCGATCACCGCGGAACTCCGCGACACCGGAGTCCCGTACACGCGGGTCGACCTGGGCAGCGCGAGCCGCCCGAAGATCGACGCCGCCTTCCTCAGCGACACCGTCAACGGCCGGCCGCGCGCCAAGTACCAGGGCGTGGTCCTGCCGAACGAGAACCCCTTCGGCACCGGCTCCGCCGAGATGGCCGCACTCACCACGTACGAGACCACGTACGGGATCCGCCAGGTGGACGCCTACACCTGGGCGCACCCCGAAGTCGGCCTGGAGTACACGGACAACGGCGGCTACACCGGCACCCTCGACGGCACGCAGGCCGCCGTCACCGACGCCGGCAAGGCGGGCCCCTTCGGCTACCTCGGCGGTCAAGTGGCCTTCGAGGACAACTCTCCCCTGATTCCGGAGAGCTACGGGTTCATCGCCAAGCCGATGGCCGGCTACACCAGCTACGTCGACGCCCCCGTGGGCTCCGGACGCGGCTCCCTCGTCGGCGAGTACGCCCACGACGGCCGCAGCGAACTCGTCGTCACCTTCGGCTACAACCAGTACCAGCAGCAGTTCCGGCTGCTGGCCCGGGGCATCGTCGAATGGCTCACCCAGGGCGTGCACCTCGGCCAGGAGCGCAACTACTTCGCCGTCCACGTCGACGACGTCTTCGCCCCGGACGCCCGCTGGGACAAGGGCCTGAACTGCACGCCCGGCGACTACGCCTGCGCGGGCGGCGAGGGCAAGGAGTCGACGGTCCGCATGACCGCCGCCGACGCCCAGTACCTCGCGCAGTGGCAGACCTCCAAGGACTTCAAGCTGGACCTGCTCTTCAACGCGGGCGCCGGCGAGGAGTGGAAGACCGAGAACGGCGGCACCGACGCCCTGACCACCCAGCTCCTGGCCGACAAGGCCAAGTACCGCTGGATGAACCACACCTACACCCACCTCTTCCTCGGCTGCACCCAGGACGTCAGCGTCAGCCCCTGGACCTGCACGAAGAACGCCCAGGGCCAGACCAACTGGATGAGCCGGGCCGACATCTCGGCGCAGATCCGCGACAACAACAACTGGGCCGCCTCCAAGGGCCTCACCACCGACCGCTCCGAACTCGTCACCGGCGAGCACTCCGGCCTCAAGACCCTCCCGCAGCAGCCCCAGGACAACCCCAACCTGGCCGGCGCCCTCGCCGACAACGGGGTCAAGTGGGCCGGGAGCGACAACTCCCGCGAACCCGACCAGCGGGCGGTCGGCGCCGCCCTGACCGTCCCCCGCTACCCGATGAACGTGTACTACAACACGGGCACCAACGCGGAGATGGCCGACGAGTACAACTGGATCTACACCAGTCGCGCCGACGGCGGCAGCGGCCTCTGCGAGGACAACCCGGCGACCTCCACCTGCCTGCCCGCCCCGCTGGACGTCAACACCGGCTACCTCGACTACATCGTCCCGACCGAGGCGAAGACCGCTCTGCGCCACGTCCTCGCCAACGACCCGAAGCCGCACTACGTCCACCAGTCCAACCTCGCCGAGGACCGGACCCTGTACCCCGTGCTCAACCAGGTCCTCGACACCTACCGCTCCCTCTACGCGCCCAGCGCGCCGATCGTCAACCAGAGCATGAAGGCCACCGGCGTCGAGCTCCAGCGCCGCGCCGCCTGGAACAAGGCGATCGCCGCGAACCAGGTCACCGCCTACCGCATCGGCAAGGACGTCACCGTCAAGGCGCCCTCCGGCATCGTCGCCCCGATCACCGCACCCAACGGGACGAAGAAGCAGCTCCTGCTCGGCACCGCCGACTTCGGCACCGCCTACGCCGGCACCCGCTCCGCCTGGACGGCCCCCGACCTGCTCCAGTCGGCGGTCACCCTCCGGCTCCTCTGACCGCGGGGCCCCGCGCCCCGTCGTCGCCCGCTCCACCCGGTAGTACCCAGTGCCGGCGCTCCGCCCCACCGCGGGCGCCGGCCCCTTTTCAGTCCTGGGGGGACTCAGCACATGAGCCATGGGCGTCATGTCACCATGCTCACCGAAGGCACCTACCCGCACGTCCACGGGGGCGTCAGCACCTGGTGCGACCAGCTGGTACGCGGAATGCCGGAGGTCGACTTCAACGTCATAGCCCTCACCGGCTCAGGACGCGAGCCGGTCACCTGGCAGCTGCCGCGCAACGTCTACCGGCACACCGCCGTCCCGCTGTGGGGCCCACCGCCCCGGACGACCCGCCGCACCGCCCTGCGCGGCAGGGCCCACCGCCGCTTCACCGAGGTCTACGAGGCCTTCCTGCTCTCCCTGCTCGGCCCTCCGCCGGCCACGGCCGGCGACGGCCCCCACCGCGGCGGCTTCTCCGAAGCCCTCCGCGAACTCGCCCGCCTCGCCCGGGCCGGCCGCCTCGCCCCGGCCCTGCGCTCCGAACCCGCGCTGCGCCTGCTGATGGCCGTCTGGACCCGCCCCGGCCTGGCCACCGCCGCCGCCGGGCCCACCATCCACGACGCGCTCACCGCCACCGACCTGCTGGAACACGCCCTGCGCCCGCTGTCCGTGCGGATCCCGCCCGACAGCGTCGCCCACGCCGTCAGCAGCGGCCTCGCCACCCTCCCGGCCCTCGCCGCCAAAACGCTCGACGGGGTGCCCTTCCTCCTCACCGAGCACGGCATCTACCTGCGGGAGCGCTACCTCGGCTACCGCACAGCCGCCCAGCGCTGGCCCGTCAAGGCCCTCGTCCTCGGCTTCTACCGGGAGCTCAACTCCGAGGGCTACCGGCAGGCCGACCTGATCACCCCCTGCAACCAGTACAACCGCCGCTGGGAGGAGCGCGGGGGCGCCGAAGCCGAACGCATCCGCACCGTCTACAACGGCGTCGACCCGCACGTCTTCCCCGAGGCCGGGCCCGAACCCGACGTGCCCACCCTCACCTGGTGCGGCCGCATCGACCCGATCAAGGACCTCGAAACCCTCATCCGCGCCTACGCGTTCATGCGCGGCGAACTCCCCGCCCTGCGCCTGCGCCTCTTCGGCCCGGTCCCGGCCGGCTGCGAGGAGTACAGGCTGCGCCTGGAGAAGCTCGCGGCCGAACTCGGCGTCGGCGACGGCATCAGCTGGGAGGGCCCGATCAGGGAGGTCCACCGGGCCTACGCCGCCGGCAGCGTCGTCATGCTCTCCAGCATCAGCGAGGGCTTCCCCTTCAGCATCATCGAGGCCATGTCCTGCGGCCGCACCACCGTCTCCACCGACGTCGGCGGCGTCCGCGAGGCCGTCGCCGACACCGGCCTGGTCGTCCCGCCCCGCGAGCCCGAGACCATGGCCCGCGCCACCCTCGCCCTGCTCCGCGACGACGAACGCCGCGCCGAACTGGGCCGGATGTCCCGCAAACGGGTCGTCGAGAAGTTCACCCTCCACCAGTCCGTGGACGGCTTCCGCCACATCTACCGCGAGCTCGCCGGACAGCCCGCCCCGCCCGTCCGCCCCGGCGACGAGTGGACCCGGCGCCTCGCCGACCCCTGGTACCGGGAACTCGCGGCCGACGGGAGCGTGGGATGAGCGGATCCCTCTGGCTCAAACCGCCCGGGCCGGAAGGCCCCCGGACCCGCACCGGCCGCACCGCCCGGCCGTACCCCGCCGCGGCCGCCACCGACACCCTGCCCGTCCTCCCCCGGCCCGGCGGCCCCGGGCCGGGGGAGGGGGAGGCCGCCGCCGACCCCATGGACGAACTCGCCCGGCGGCTCGACGCGTTCGTCGCCGCCGCCGTCCACCCCGACGAGATCGCCGCCGTCCTCGAATCCGACGGCATGACCGACGAGTACATCCGCCTCACCTACGGCCGCCCCGACTCCTTCGCCCTCGCCGAGGAGCTCTACGACCGCGTCCCCCGCTCCTTCCCCGAACCCGACGCCCTCCCCGACCCCTGGAAGGTCTCCCTCACCGCCTGCCTGCTGCGCGGCCTGATCTTCGCCCTGCCCGGCCTCGCCTACCTGCTGGGCGCACCCCTGCTGGAGGGCCCGCCCGACCGGCTCGGACTGCCCGCCGGCACCCTGACCCTGCTCGCCGGCGCCCTCATCGGCTGGGTCTGGGACCAGACCCTGTCCCACCGCGCCTACACCTGGCTCGGCCTCGGCGACCGCGCCTCCGCCGGGCGGACCCTGCTCGTCGGCGCTCCCGCCGGGGCGCTCCTGGGCACCGCCGCCGCGTTCGCCGTCCCCGGCGGGCCCCCGTTCTCGTACGCCTTCGCCGCCGGACAGGCCCTGTACGTGGGGGCCGCGACCGTCCTGCTGGTCCTCGGACGGGAGCGGCTGCTGCTGGCCGCCCTCGGCCCGATGGCCGCCGGATCGACGCTCGCCCTGTTCACCGACCCGCCCGTGCCCGTACGGGTGACCCTGCTGCTGGTGTCCCTGGCCGCCGCCTGCACCCTCGCCCTGCGGGAGCTGCCGCTGGCCGAGGGGGCCCGGGCCGCCGTGCGCAGGATCCGCCGGCCGGCGCCGGGAGGCGCCACCGGCCGGGCGCGCCTCCACTCCGGCGGAGGGGGCACGGTGCGCTGGCGGATGCTGCGCGGCGCCGAGGAGGACCGCGCCCGGCGCGGCCCCCGCATCCGGGACTCCGTGCCCTACGGGGTGTTCGGGCTCGGGACCGGCCTGCTGGTGCTGTACGCCGCCCTGGGTGAGGTCCTCACCGGCGGCCCCGCCGAGGCCGTCGCGGCCCCCTCGGCGGTGGCCCTCACCCTCAGCATGGGGCCCGCCGAATGGCTCCTGCACCGCTTCCGCAGCGGCAGCCTCGCCGGGCTGCGCGCCGCCCGCTCGCCCCGGGCGTTCCGGCGGCGGATGCTCTCCACCCTGACCCGGTGCCTGGCCGTGTACCTGACGGTCCTGCTCCTGCTGGGCACCGCCGGAACCCTGCTGTGGCCGCACGCCCCGGGCCTGACCTGGGACCGCGCCGCCACCCTGCTGCTGCTCGGCGCCGTGATGTGGACCGGGCTGCTCCTGCAGTCCTTCGGCGCCGTCCGGCCCGCCGCCGCGGTCTGCGCCGCCGCGGCCGCCGCCCAGAGCCTGGCCCTGCTCGCCGGGGCGCAGCAGTCCCGGCTGGTCCAGCTCGTGGTGGCCGGCGCCGCCGCGGCCGTGCTGTCCGTCCTGGTCTGCCTGCTCCTCGGCCGTGCGACGGCCCACCGATGACCCCGCGTTCCGAGGACGACGGCATGCTGCTGGTCCCGCTCTACGAGCACCCCGCCGACCGGCCCGAGGCGTGGGAGCGCCTCATCGCCTCCGCCGACCGGCTGCACTCGGTCGTGCTCAACCCCGACAGCGGGCCCGGCAGCGCCCCCGACGAACGGTTCGCCGCCGTCGCCGTCCGGCTGCGGGACGCCGGCGTCCCCGTCCTCGGCTACACCGACACCGACTACGGGCGCCGCCCCCACGCCGAGGTCGTCCAGGACCTGCTGCGCCACCGCGACTGGTACGCGGCCGACGGGGCCTTCCTCGACCAGGCCGCCTCGGGCCCCGAACTGCTGCCCCACTACGGCCGGCTCGCCGTCGCCGCCCGCGCCGCCGGGGCCCGTACGCTCGTCCTGAACCACGGCGTCCACCCGCACCCCGGGTACGCCGGGCTCGCCGACCTCCTCGTCACCTTCGAGGGCCCCTGGGACGCCTACCGCGACGGCGCCGCCACCCCGCCCCCCTGGACCGCCGACCACCCCGCCGAACGGTTCTGCCACCTCGTGTACGCCGTCCCGCCGCACGCCCCGGCCGCCGAACTGGCCGCCGAACGGGGGGCCGGCGTGCACTGCGCCGTCCCGGGCGGCGGCGTACACCCCTGGGGGACCCTCCCGTACGCCCTGGAGACCACCGGATGAAGCGCTCCGCCACCCTGCTGACGGCCGGCCTGCTGCTGCTCACCGCCTGCACGGCCGGGCCGGACGACGACGGCGAGACCCCCGACCTCGCGCCGGCCCCGGCACCGGGGGAGCGCTGGCAGCCCCGGCCGGGGACGCCCTGGCAGTGGCAGCTCTCGGGGAGGCTGGACACCTCGGTGAAGGTGCCGGTGTACGACGTGGACGGGTTCAACACGACGAAGGAGCAGGTAGCGGGGCTGAAGAAGGCCGGGCGGCGGACCATCTGCTACGTCTCCACCGGCGCCTGGGAGGACTTCCGCACCGACGCCGACGCCTTCCCGAAGTCGCTGCTGGGGGAGGGCAACGGCTGGAAGGGCGAGCGGTGGCTGGACATCCGCCAGACGGCCGCCCTGGAACCGCTGATGGCCAAGCGCTTCGACATGTGCCGGGACAAGGGCTTCGACGCGGTGGAGCCCGACAACATGGACGGCTACCAGAACAAGACCGGCTTCCCCCTGACCGCCGACCACCAGCTGGCCTACAACCGCCTGATCGCCCGCCTGGCACACGACCGCGGGATGGCGGTCGGCCTGAAGAACGACCTCGACCAGATCCCGCACCTGGTGGGCGAGTTCGACTTCGCCGTCAACGAGCAGTGCGCCCAGTACGAGGAGTGCGACACCCTCACCCCCTTCATCAAGGCGGACAAGGCCGTCTTCCACGTGGAGTACGAACTCTCCACGAACCGCTTCTGCGCACGGTCGAAGGAGCTGAAGCTGAGCTCGATGCAGAAGAAGTACGAACTGGGCGCATGGCGCAAGCCGTGCTGAGTACCGACAAGTAAGCTGACGGCATGTCATAGCCGGTCCCAAGGGCCCGGCTTGAGCGGATCACACCGAGAGGACAGGGTGCTCAGGTTGAAGAAGATCAAGGCTGCCGTCGTCGCCGTCGCCACCATCGCGGGAATGGCCGTGGCCGTCGCACCGGCCCAGGCGGCGGCCAGCTGCAACGCCGGGGGCGGCGGCCTCTACATATGTGACTACGGGGTGAAGGACCACGCGCTCCCGGGTGGGGAGAAGGAACAGTTCCTGGTCGGCACCGACTATGCGGTGTGGACGCGCTGGACCATCAACAAGCAGTGGACCGGCTGGGTGTCCCTGGGCATGCCCGACCCCCTCGGCAAGGCCCGCGCCGCGAGCTCCATCAACGTGACGGACGAGCAGTCCCAGGGCAACTTCCGCACCGGCATCTACCTCCGCAACAGCAACGGCGCCCTCGTGGGCAAGGTGCGCCCCGCCCTCGGGCAGGGCTGGTGGGCCTGGGACTTCCCCAACTGCTGCTGACCGGGGTCGGCTTCCGACACCGCCCCGCCCGGGTCCCGCCGCCCCGCCCCTCACACCGGCAGGATGGCGTGGACCCGGTAGCCGCCCCCGTAGCGGGGACCCGTGAAGCAGGAGCCGCCGAGGGCGCCCGCGCGTTCGCGCATGCCGAGGAGGCCGTGGCCGCCGCCCGGGTCGCCCTGGGCGGGGGAGGAGTCCGCCGAGTCGCCGCCGTCGTCCAGTACGGTCACCTCCACCGAGGCGCCCACCCGGACCACGCTGACCTGGGCCCGGGCCCCCGGGCCCGCGTGCTTGCGGACGTTGGTCAGCGCCTCCTGGACCACCCGGTACGCCGCCAGGTCCACGGCGGCCGGCAGCGGGTCCGTGCCCGTTCCCAGCTGGACCGCGGCCTCCACCGGCAGGCCGGCGTGTCGGAAGGTGTCCAGCAGTTCGTCCAGGACGGCCAGCCCCGGCGCCGGCTCCGTCGGCGCCTCCGGGTCACCGGACTGCCGCAGCAGCCCGACCGTGGCGCGCAGCTCGTTCAGCGCCGAGCGGCTCGCGTCCCGTACGTGGGCCAGGGCCTCCTTGGCCTGGTCGGGCCGCTTGTCCATGACGTGCGCGGCCACGCCCGCCTGCACGTTGACCAGGGCGATGTGGTGGGCCACCACGTCGTGCAGGTCCCGGGCGATGCGCAGCCGCTCCTCGGCGACCCGCCTCCGGGCCTCCTCCTCGCGGGTGCGCTCGGCGCGTTCCGCCCGTTCCCGGATGGCGTCGACGAAGGCCCTGCGGCTGCGCACCGCGTCCCCCGCGGCCGCGGCCATCCCGGTCCAGGCGAAGATGCCGATGTTCTCCTGCGCGTACCAGGGCAGCGGCCCGGCCAGCATCGCCACCCCGGTCAGGCCCGCCATCGTCAGCAGGCCGGTGCGCCAGGTGGTGGGGCGGTCGGTGCGCGAGGCCACGGTGTACAGGGCGATCACGGCGCTCATCGCGACGGGTGCCCGCGGCTCGCCGGTGGCCAGCTCCACGAGCGTCAGCGCGCAGGTGACGGCGAGCACGCTGCGCGGCCGGCGGCGCCGGAAGACGAGGGCGGCCGCGCCGAGCACCATCAGCACCAGGGAGACCGGTTCGGGGGCGCGGGTGCGGAAGGTGGGGCCGAGCGGGCCGTGCGGGTCGACGAAGGAGCCGAGGACCATGGCGACCAGTGCCCCGAGCGCCAGCACGGCGTCGGTGGCGAGCGGGTGGGCCCGCATCCACTGCCGCCCGGTGGGGAAGGGCCCGGGTCCGAGGTCTGTGGTCACCCGGATACGGTACGGGCTCGCACGCCTCCGGCAGGGCTCAGGCCGGCCCGGGGGTGCGGGACGGGGGAGGGGCGGGCGGGGCGCGGTGGCCCAGCGGGGCGCGGGAGCGGGGCGGCCCCCACTTGGCGCGGGCCACGCACACGGCCATGACGGCGGCGATCGCCGCCAGGTGCTCCTTGCCGGCGAGGTTGTCCTTGACGAGGACCTCCCCGATCATCACGAGGATCACGAGGGTGCCGGTGAAGTAGGCGCGGTAGCGCCAGCAGACGTAGATGGCCAGGCCCACCACGGCGGCCGAGGGGCCGGTGTCGTTGACGACGCGGTCGGTGACCGGCAGCCCGAAGGGGTGGTCGGGTCCCAGCGAGAGCCCGATGCGGGCGTAGGTGGTGCCGGCGAGGGTGGCGACGTAGCCGATCAGCAGGGTGCGCCACCAGCCGATGCAGATCTCGGCGATCCCGAAGACCAGCAGGATCTGCGCGAGCGCCCCCCACACCGGCAGGTCGAGGGCGGGGACGAAGAGGGACAGCGGCGTGCGCAGCAGCGCGAGCCACAGGGGGTCGACGGCCTTGACGGACCCGAGGTTCTGGACGGGCTGGAAGCCCCAGTGCGTGTTCTGCACGATCTGGAAGACCGAGGTGAGGCAGACCGCGCCGATGGTCATCGGGGCGGCCCGCCACTTGTCGTGGACGAGTGCGTCCCTGAGGGTCCAGAACAGGGGGCCCCACTCGCGGCGGGCGAACCGCCGCGGTGAGGCCGTCGTCCACGACGTCAACGAATCGTCTCCAGATGTCTGCGGTGCAGCCACTTCGGCAGGCCGGGCGCCTCCAGGAAGCCCTCGGCCCGGCCCGCCGCGATGCCGATGCGCAGCAGGTCGGAACTCTTCTCGAAGAGCATGAACCGCGGCTCCCAGATCGGGCGGTATTTGGCGTTGGCCCGGTAGAGGGACTCGATCTGCCACCAGCGGGAGAAGAAGCTCAGCAGCGAGCGCCACATGCGCAGCACCGGACCCGCGCCGAGCTTGGACCCCCGCTCGAAGACGGAGCGGAACATCGCGAAGTTCAGTGAGACCTGTGTGACGCCGATCTCCTTCGAGCGCTCCAGGAGTTCGATGACCATGAATTCCATCAGGCCGTTCTCGGAGTCCCGGTCACGGCGCATCAGGTCCAGCGACAGGCCCTTGGGGCCCCAGGGAACGAAGGACAGCACGGCGCGCAGGTCGCCGTTGCCGTCGGTGCACTCCAGCATCACGCACTGGCCGTCGCCCGGATCGCCCAGGCGGCCCAGGGCCATGGAGAAGCCGCGCTCGGTCGCGCCGTCGCGCCAGTCGTCGGCGCGCTGGAGCAGGACGGTCATCTCCTCGGCCGGGATGTCGGCGTGCCGGCGGATGCGGACGGTGTAGCCGGCCCGCTTGACGCGGTTGTAGGCCTGCCGGACGGTGCGCATGGCGCGGCCCTCCAGCGTGAACTCGTCGGTCTCGACGATGGCCTCGTCGCCCAGCTCCAGGGCGTCCAGCCCGTGCCGGGCGTAGATCTGTCCGGCCTCCTCGGAGGCGCCCATCACGGCCGGCACCCAGCCGTGCTCGCGGGCCTCGGCCAGCCAGGGCTCGATGGCGCCCGGCCAGGCCTCGGGGTCGCCGATGGGGTCGCCGGAGGCCAGCGAGACCCCGCCGACGACGCGGTAGGTGACGGCGGCCTTGCCGGTGGGGGACCAGATGACGGACTTCTCGCGGCGCAGCGCGAAGTAGCCGAGCGAGTCGCGGTCGCCCTGCTTGGCGAGCAGGGCCCGCAGCCGCTCCTCGTCCTCGGGGGTGAGCGGGTCGACGGCGCGGCGCGAGCGGAAGGCGGCGAAGAGCACGGCGAGCAGCAGCAGCATCGACATGACGTTGATGAACACGTCCACCCAGGCGGGGGTGGTGATCGCGTTGTACGCCTTGTCGTCGGGGGCCAGGGTGATCAGCCGCATCACGCCGTACCGCCAGCGGGCCAGGAACGTGGCGTCGGCCCGGTCCGGGTCGGTGTTGGTGGCGCCGACGAGCAGCGCGGCGACCAGCGAGGTGAGGAGCAGGCCGACGGCGGCGACGGCGGTGGCCAGCCTGGGGTTGGAGCGGTCGCCCTTGGCGTAGAACTCGTGGCGGCCCACCAGCAGGGCGCCGACGAACGCCGCGGTCAGGACGAGGGAGACCCAGTTCTGCGCGTGGTCGCGGAACTCGGGGTAGCACAGGCTGAACTCGCCGCCGGTGCACGGGGCGAAGGCGGCGACCGCGAACGCCAGCAGCAGCATGCCGCTGACCACCAGGTTCAGGATCCACGCGGCCCGCTTGCGCCGGCCCATGGTGACCGCGAGCAGCAGCGAGAACAGGCCGGAGGCGAAGCCGGCCGTCAGCAGGTACGGGGTGTAGAAGTCGGCGGTGTTGTGCCGGCGCAGGTCCTGCCCGAGCGAGAGCCACACCGCACTGAGGAAGTTGACGAAGGTGACGGCCCGGAGGTACCAGACCGCGAAGGCGGCGCTGCGCCGCGAGCGCGGGCTGCCCCTGCGGGTCTCCGGCTTCGCGGCTGCTTCCCCTCCCTGCTCCTTCTTGTTGTTGGAACCCTTGCCGGAAGCCTGATCGAGGCTGTTCCGGTCGGTTTCTACGCTGGTCAAGCGGACCTCTCCCATGAGACGCGATGATATGGGCGTCACCGGTCCGCAGGCCGTACGAGCACTGCGGACTGGTCAGGCCCGTGGTGCCCGGTACTTTCAGTCCGTCTTCTGGTCCGTCGGCTTCTCTCCGGCTTCCTTCTCCGGGAGTTCCGCGGCGAGCGCGGCGGCGGCCTGGACCAGGGGGAGCGCCAGCAGGGCTCCGGTTCCCTCCCCCACTGTGACGCCGTGGTCGAGCACGGGGTTGAGTGCCATCCGGTCCAGTGCCTTCGCCTGGCCCGGCTCCCCGCTGCTCTGTCCCGCCAGCCACCAGTCCGGGGCGCGGAAGGCGGCCCGCTGGGCCACCAGACCGCAGGCCGCGGAGACGACCCCGTCGAGGATGACCGGGGTGCGGCGCACCGCGCACTGGAGCAGGAAGCCGGTGATGGCGGCGACGTCCGCACCGCCGACCGCCGCCAGCAGCGCCGTCTGGTCGCCGAGCACCGGGCGGGCGCGGCGCAGCGAGTCGCGGATGGCGGCGCACTTGCGCATCCAGGCCAGGTCGTCGATGGGCAGGCCGCCGCGGCCGGTGACCACGGAGGCGTCGGTGCCGCACAGGGCGGCGACCAGGGTGGCGGCGACGGTGGTGCCGCCCACGCTGAGGTCGCCGAGGACGACCAGGTCGGTCCCGGAGTCGGCTTCCTCGTCGGCGATGCGGATGCCGAGCTTCAGCGCGGCCTCGGCCTCCTCGGCGGTGAGGGCGTCCTCGACGTCGATGCGTCCGCTGCCGCGCCGTACGCGGTGGCGGACCACGTCCTCGGGCAGCAGCCCGGGGTCGCAGTCGAGGCCCGCGTCGACGACGCGGACGCCCGCGCCGAAGCGCTCGGCCAGGATCGAGACCGGGCTGGCCCCGTCGAGCACCGCGCGCACCAGTTCGTGGGCGCTGCCCGCGGGCCGGGCGGACACGCCGCCGGCGGCGATGCCGTGGTCGGCGGCGAACAGGACGACCCGCGGCCGCTCGATCGGCCTGACCGGTACCCGGCCCTGCGCGGCGGCCAGCCATTCGGCGAGCTCGTCGAGCCGGCCCAGGGCGCCGGGCGGTACGGCCAGCCGCCCACGACGCTCCTCGGCGTCACGTCGGACGCCCCCGTCGGGGCGTTCGATCAGATCGGAGAAGTCGTCGAGATTCAGCGTGGTCATCTGCCAGAGATTACAGCCGTCCGGACCCCTCCTCCGGGGGCGGCTGTCGATCCGTCACGACGGCTGCTCCTTGAGTACGAGGGCCTGCCCCGCGACGACCAGCAGGACGTGTTCGCACTCGCCCGCCACGGCGTTGTTGAGGCGCCCCAGCTCGTCGCGGAACCGCCGCCCGGACGAGGTCGCGGGGACCACCCCGGAGCCCACCTCGTTGCTCACCAGCACCACGGTGCGGCGGGTCGCGCGCACCGCCGCGACCAGCTCCGCGGTCCGTTCGCGCAGCCGCTTCTGCCCGTCGGCGGCCCAGACGGCGTCGTCCCAGGCGCCGGCCCGGTCCATGGCGTCGGTGAGCCACAGGGCGAGGCAGTCGATCAGCAGGGGCGCCCCGGGCAGCTCCAGCAGCGGCACCAGGTCGCAGGTCTCGGCCGTCCGCCAGCCGGAGGGGCGGCGCTCGCGGTGGAGGCCGACGCGCTGGGCCCAGTCCGCGTCGCCGTCGCGGGTGCCGCCGGTGGCGACGTAGGTCACCTCGGGGAAGGCCTCCAGGCGGCGTTCCGCCTCGACGGACTTGCCCGAGCGGGCCCCGCCCAGCACCAGGGTGCGCAGGGGCACGTCGGGTACCGCGTGGTACTCGCCGGCCGTCACGGTGGTGCCGTCGGGTAGGGCGCGGGCCCCGGCGGCGGCGCAGCGGCGCTCCAGCTCCCGGCCGGGCGGGGTGTCGTGGTCGAGGTGGACGGCGATCACGTCGGTGGCGGGGCCGACGGCGCCGGTGGAGCGCAGCCGGGCCAGGGTCTCCGGCCGGCCGAGGACGTCGGCGAGGACCACGTCGTACGGGTGCCGCGCGGGGATCCCGCCGGTGCCGGCGGGTGCCCCGCCGGGCGGCAGGTACAGCAGCCGGGTGCCGTCGGGCCCGGTGACCTCGTACCCGGTGCCCGGCGCGTCCAGAGCCACGGCCCGCACCCGGTGTCCGCTGATCACCGAGAGTTCGCGCCCGTCCGGGACGCGTACGGCGGTGGGCAGGCCGGGCGGCAGCTCGACGGCCGGCCCGTCGTGCGGGTGGGTCAGCAGCACCTGCCGTACGCCGGCCAGCGAGTGCCCGGCGCGGGCCCCGGCGAGCACCGCCCCGGGGGTGAGGTCGAGGAGCAGTGCGCCGTCGACGAGGACGGAGGTCGCGCCGCGCGACCGGGTGCCCACGGAGACGGCGCAGACGGAGCAGGGACAGCCGGGGCGGGGCAGTCCCTCGGGGGTGCCGGTGCCGAGGAGAGTGAGTTCCACACGGAGATCCTCTCGCTTCGCCGGTACTGGTGCGCGCCCGGTTACGCTGCGGGCACACTCATGACGAGTGGCGGACGAGCAACGGAGGCGGACATGGCGTGGACGTGGCGGTTCGAGGCGGCCGACGGCAGCGAGACCAGCCCGGCGGTGGAACCGGAGGAGTTCACCACGCAGGGGGACGCGGAGTCCTGGATCGGCGAGGTCTGGAAGGAGCTCCTGGACGGCGGCGCGGAACGGGTGACCCTGTTCGAGGACGCGACCGAGATCTACCGGATGAGCCTCAGCGCGGCCGCGGAGGCCTGAGCGCACGGAACCCCCGGGGTCTGCCCCCCGGGGGTTCGCGTTCGTCTCAGCCCCGCACCCCGCACAGGTGCAGCAGCGCCGCCACGGACCGGTACGGGTCGGTGCGCCCGGCGCGTTCCTCGGCGGCGAGGAGCCGCTCCAGCTCCTCCTCCGGCGGGAGCTCCGCGGCGGCCTCGGTGCCGTCGGTGAAGACCCGCACCCCGTACCAGGTGTGCAGCGGCGCGCCGATGCCCGACAGGGTGGCCGTCAGGTCGGCGAGCCGGTCGGCGCGCACCTCCAGGCCCAGCCGGTTCGTGTAGTCGACGGTGTCGAAGGCGTCCAGCGCCCCCGACCAGTCCCCGGACATCCCCGGGCGCAGGGCGAGCGCGTCCCCGTTGCGCACGAGCAGGGACAGCAGTCCGCCCGGTGCGAGCATCCGGGCCAGTCCGGCGAGCATGGCGTCCGGCTCGGAGACGTACATCAGTACGCCGTGGCACAGCACGACGTCGAAGCTGCCGGGCCCGAAGTGGGCGCCCGTCTCCCGGCCGTCGCCCTCGATCAGCTCGACCCGGTCGCGGATCCCCGCCGGCTCGGCGGCCAGCGCCGCGTGGGCGACCGCGAGCATGGCGGCGTCCTGTTCCAGCCCGGTGACCATGTGGCCGGCGCGGGCGAGGCGCAGTGCCTGGGTGCCCTGGCCCATGCCGACGTCGAGGACGCGCAGCCGCTGCCCGACCGGGAAGCGGTGCGTGATCTGCTCCTCGACCTGCCGGCCGACGAGCTCCTGGCGGACGGCGTTGCGCAGTCCGCCCAGTCCTTCGAGCCACAGCCGGGCTCCCCCCGCGAAACCCTCCCCCTTCGACGCCCCAGATGATCCGGGCGTCGCTCCGGTCAGGGCCGTTCCCCGCGCTTGACCTGCGGCTTGGGCAGACGCAGGCGGCGCATCTGGAGGGTGCGCATCAGGCCGTAGGCGATGGCGCCGCGGCGGGGCTCGTTCGGGAAGCGCTCGTTGAGCGCCTTGCGCAGCCGGAAGACCAGGCCGATGGAGTCCAGGACGATCAGGACGATCACGCCGAGCCACAGCAGCAGCGCGATGTTCTGGATCGACGGGACCCGGATCATGGTGAGGACCAGGATGATCACGGCCAGCGGCAGGAACAGCTCGGCGACCGAGAAGCGGGAGTCCACGAAGTCGCGCACGAACCGGCGGACGGGGCCCTTGTCCCGGACGGGCAGGTAGCGCTCGTCGCCGTTGGCCAGCGCTTCGCGCTGCCGGGCCATCTCCTCGCGGCGGCGCTCGCGGGCCCGCCGGGCGTCCTCCTTGCGGTTGCCGGTCGAGGCCACGACGGCCCTGCGCTGCGACTGGGCGACAGCGCGCTTCGGCGTCGGACGGCCCTTGGGGGCCTGCGGGTCACGGGGCTGCGAGAGGTCGGCGCTCACCTTTTCGGTGGCGGCGTCCTTCTCTTCCTTGGAGGAGCGGCTACCAAACACAGACACAACCCTACGTGGTCGACGGCGGGCGGCCCACCTCGGCGGGGAACGATCCGGCAACGGCGGGCGTCTTCCCGGTACGAGGCTCCTGAGGTCCTCGGGGATCACCTACTCCTTGCGCCTGATACGGCGCCGGGGTACTCGTCCTGGAGGAGGAGCGCATCCGTACTCGAACAGTGCGGTAATGGAAGCAGGGCCCGTACTGTGGGTCCTGTCGGTGACCTGGAGCACAGTCCGTCTAGAAGGGGGCGCGCGAAGCCCATGAGCGGTGTCATGAAGCGTATGGGGATGATCTTCCGCGCGAAGGCGAACAAGGCCCTTGACCGGGCCGAGGACCCGCGCGAGACCCTCGACTACTCGTACCAGAAGCAGCTGGAGCTGCTGCAGAAGGTGCGCCGCGGCGTCGCCGACGTGGCGACCTCCCGCAAGCGCCTGGAGCTGCAGCTCAACCAGCTCCAGACCCAGTCCGCCAAGCTGGAGGACCAGGGCCGCAAGGCCCTCGCCCTGGGCCGCGAGGACCTGGCCCGCGAGGCCCTGTCCCGCCGGTCCTCGCTCCAGCAGCAGGTCAGCGACCTGGAGGTGCAGCACCAGACCCTCCAGGGCGAGGAGGAGAAGCTGACGCTGGCCGCCCAGCGCCTCCAGGCCAAGGTGGACGCCTTCCGCACGAAGAAGGAGACCATCAAGGCCACCTACACGGCCGCCCAGGCCCAGACCCGGATCGCGGAGTCCTTCTCCGGCATCTCCGAGGAGATGAGCGACGTCGGGCTGGCCATCCAGCGGGCCGAGGACAAGACCGCCCAGCTCCAGGCCCGGGCCGGCGCGATCGACGAGCTGCTGGCCTCCGGGGCCCTCGACGACCAGAGCGGCCTCGGCTCCAAGGACGACATCCAGGCCGAGCTCGACCGCCTCTCCGGCGGGACCGACGTCGAGCTGGAGCTCCAGCGGATGAAGGCGGAGCTGGCCGGCGGCCCGTCCGCGCAGCAGCAGGCCATCGAGGGCGGCGCCCCGGGCACCGCCCAGCCGCACCCGACCCAGCACCGGTTCGACAAGCAGTAGGACTTCCGGCAGCAGTACTTCGTCTAGCAGGAGGACAGGGGCCCGTCATGATTGTCCGCATCATGGGGGAGGGCCAGGTGAAGGTGGCCGACAGCCACTTCACCGGGCTCGACAGGCTGGACGACGAACTCCTCGCGGAGATGGAGTCCGGCGACGAGGCGGGCTTCCGGCGCACGCTGGTCGCCCTTCTCGACGAGGTGCGGCGGCTGGGCACCCCGCTGCCCGACGACGCGCTGGAACCCTCCGAGCTGATCCTGCCCGCCCCGGACGCGACGCTCGCGGAGGTCCGGGAGATGCTCGGCGACGGCGGCCTGATCCCGGGCTGACCATGCCCGCGCACCGGGCACCGACGGCGATACCGCGGGGGTCCGCCCCCGGCGCCGGGGGCGGACCCCCGCGCGTCATCCGCAGCCGTGCCCCGGACCGGCCCCGCCGCCGCCCTTCCCGCGGCCGCGGGGGCGGTCCCGCTCCCGGTCCGGATCCGACAGCCCGCTGATGAAGTTCTCGAACCGGCGGCGCGGCCGGGCCCAGCGCCGGTCGTGGTGGAAGGCCCGCAGCCCCGCCCTGGCGCGGGCGCGCGGCCGGTTGGCGTAGAACCGCTTCGCGTACGGCGACCCCGGCCGCGCCAGCCGGACCGCGCCGATCAGCGCGACGAAGGGGATGACCGTCCCGAAGACCGCCGTACGGGGTTTGCCCTTCCACAGGGCGATCAGCGCCAGGAAGAAGTTGGTGGCGGTGTTCATGACGACGATCCCGCGGCTGTGCCGCTCCCCGGGGGACAGCTCGTTGACCCCGAACGGCAGGAAGCCGCCCAGGACGAGCGCGACCACCGCGGCCGTCAGGACGACGACCTCCACGCTCTTGCGCCCCTGCTCGCTCCAGTAGACGTCGTCGAGGTGCAGGATCAGCGCGAACTCGTCCAGCACCAGCCCCGCGCCCAGCCCGAAGAGCACGGCCGACAGGCCCGCGCCGAAACTGTGCCCGCCGCTGCCCACCGCCCCGAACCCGCCGATGATCACCAGGACCACGCCGGGGACCACGTGGTGGACGTGCAGACCGCCCGGGGTGATGTTCTTGAAGGGTCCGCGGCCGGCCCGGATCAGCCGGGTGATCACCCGTGTCACCAGGAACGACAGCACGAACGACAACAGCGCGAGCAGCAGCGGGAGCTTGCCCGGCTCGACGATGTTGCGCTCCCACCAGTGACCCACGACACCCGCTCCCGATTTGACACGTAATGGGCAATTTACCGCTCACCGTAAGCGGGTAGCGTTCGCGCCGATGACAGATTCGACCGATGATCGACCGCCGCTCCCGCCCTCGGAGCGCGCCCCGCTGGCCGACGGGATCCGCTTCGCCTTCGGCACGCTGACCGTCCTGCCCGCGCGCATCACCCGCTGGGACCGGCCCGCCGCCCGCACCGGCATGGCCTGCGCCCCGCTCGCCGGCCTCGCCGTCGGCCTGCTCGCCACCGTACCCGGCACGCTCCTGCTGCTCCTCGGCGGCGGCCCCCTGCTCGCCGCGGCCGTCACCGTCGCCGTCCCGGCGGCCCTGACCCGCGGCCTCCACCTGGACGGCCTGGCCGACACCGCCGACGGGCTCGGCAGCGCCAAACCCGCCGAGGACGCCCTGCGGATCATGAAGCAGTCCGACATCGGCCCCTTCGGCGTCGTCTCCCTGCTGTTCGTCCTCCTGATCCAGGTCGCCGCACTCGCCGACGCGTACGCCGACGGCTGGGGACGCGGCGCCCTCGCCGCCGTGACCGCCGCCGTCACCGCCCGGCTCGCCATGACCCTGGCCTCCCGCCGGGGCGTCCCCGCCGCCCGCCCCGAGGGGCTCGGCGCCGCCGTCGCCGGCGTGGTCCCGCGCCGCGCGGCCGCCGGGGTGGCCGTCCTGGTCCTGGCGGCCGCCGCCCTGGCCGCCCTCCCGGCGGGGCCGGCCGCCGCCGCCCGGCACGCGGCGGCCGTCCTGGCCGGGCTGCTCGCCGCCGAACTCCTGCTGCGCCGCTGCGTGCACCGCTTCGACGGGGTCACCGGCGACGTCTTCGGCGCCGTCTGCGAGGTGGCGGCCACGGCCGTCCTCGTCGTTCTCGCCCTGGGCTGATCCCGCGCCCCGCCGCCCGCGTACCCTCGGGGCGTGGACGAGAACCGGGCTCAGGAACGGGGCGGGGCCGCCCCCATCAAGGTGCTGCTGGCCGACGACCAGGCGCTGCTGCGCAGCGCGTTCAAGGTGCTGGTCGACTCCGAGCCCGACATGCGGGTCGTCGGGGAGGCCTCCGACGGGGCCCAGGCCTACGCCCTCGCCCGCGAGTCGCGGGCGGACGTCGTGCTGATGGACATCCGCATGCCCGGCACCGACGGCCTCGCCGCCACCCGCATGATCAGCGAGGACCCCGAGCTCTCCGGGGTCCGGGTCGTCATGCTCACCACCTTCGAGGTCGACGAGTACGTCGTCCAGGCCCTGCGCGCCGGGGCCTCCGGCTTCCTCGGCAAGGGCGCCGAACCCGACGAGCTCCTCAACGCCATCCGCGTCGCGGCCGCCGGCGAGGCGCTGCTCTCCCCGGCCGCCACCAAGGGGCTGATCGCCAGCTTCCTCGCCCAGGGCGCCCGCGCCGACGCCCCCGCCGCGGGCTCGGCCCACGCCGAGCGGCTCGCCGCGCTGACCGGACGCGAGCGCGAGGTGCTCGTCCTGGTGGCCGCGGGCCTCTCCAACGACGGCATCGCCGCCCGCCTGGAGGTCAGCCCGCTGACCGTGAAGACCCACGTCAACCGGGCCATGGCCAAGCTCGGCGCCCGGGACCGGGCCCAACTGGTGGTCGTCGCCTACGAATCGGGCCTCGTCCGCCCGCGCACCGACTGACCCGCCCGGCGCGGGACGGGGCCCCGCAGTAGGGCGGAGTACTGCGGGCGCGGTATGCGGCGCATAAGGACGGGACCTGGGGGCGACGCTGCGGCTCCCCGGCGTGGGGGAGGCTGGAGGACCCTTCGCGTTCGTCACTGCAGAGAGATCCCACGCCCATGTCCTGGCTGTCCCGTTTCAGCCTGGCCCAGAGAGCCCTGATCGGCCTCGTGTCGATCGTCGCGCTGCTCTTCGGAGCCATAGCCATCCCGCAGCTCAAGCAGCAGCTGCTGCCGTCCATCGAACTGCCGATGGTCTCCGTGCTCGCGCCGTACCAGGGCGCCTCGCCCGACGTGGTCGAGAAGCAGGTCATCGAGCCGATCGAGAACACCCTCAAGGGCGTCGACGGCATCACCGGCATCACCTCCACCGCCAGCGAGGGCAACGCCCTCATCCGCGCCACCTTCGACTACGGCGACGAGGGCACCAAGCAGCTCGTCGCCGACGTCCAGCAGGCCGTCAACCGGGCCCGCGTCCGGCTGCCCGCCGAGGTGGACCCGCAGGTGGTGGCCGGCTCCACCGACGACATCCCGACCGTCGTCCTCGCCGTCACCTCCGACAAGGACCAGCAGGCCCTCGCCGACCAGCTGAACCGCTCCGTCGTCCCCGTCCTGGAGGACCTCGACGGCGTCGGCCGGGTCAGCGTGGAGGGCGTCCGCGACCTCCAGGTCACCGTCACCCCCGACAACGCGAAGCTCGCCGCCGCCGGCCTCGACGGCGCCGCCCTCGCCGAGGGCCTCAAGGCGGGCGGCGCGGCCGTCCCCGCCGGCTCCTTCGACGAGCAGGGCAAGAGCCGCACCGTCCGCGTCGGCTCCGGCTACACCTCCCTCGCCCAGCTGGAGGACCTCCGGCTGACCGCGGGCCCCGGCAAGCAGGTCGTCCGCCTCGGCGACGTGGCCGCCGTCAAGCAGGAGCCGGCCAGGGCCGACTCGATCACCCGCACCGACGGCAAGCCCAGCCTCGCCGTGGTCCTCACGATGGACAAGGACGGCAGCGCCGTCGCCATCTCCGACGCCGTCAAGGACAAGCTCCCGGAGCTGCGCTCCCAGCTCGGCTCCGGCGCCGCGCTGACCGTCGTCAGCGACCAGGGCCCGGCCGTGGCCCGCTCCATCTCCGGCCTCACCACCGAGGGCCTCCTCGGCCTGGTCTTCGCGGTGATCGTGATCCTGGTCTTCCTGGCCTCGATCCGCTCGACGCTGGTCACCGCGGTGTCCATCCCGCTGTCCGTGGTCCTCGCCCTGATCGTGCTGTGGACCCGCGACCTGTCCCTCAACATGCTGACGCTGGGCGCGCTCACCATCGCCATCGGCCGCGTCGTCGACGACTCGATCGTGGTGCTGGAGAACATCAAGCGCCACCTCGGCTACGGCGAGGAGCGCGAGGCCGCGATCACCGCCGCCGTCAAGGAGGTGGCCGGAGCGGTCACCTCGTCGACGCTCACCACCGTCGCCGTCTTCCTGCCGATCGGCCTCGTCGGCGGCATGGTCGGCGAGCTCTTCGGCTCCTTCTCGCTCACCGTCACCGCCGCCCTGCTGGCCTCGCTGCTGGTGTCCCTGACGGTGGTCCCGGTCCTGTCGTACTGGTTCCTGCGCGCCCCCAAGGGGACCTCGCAGGACCCCGAGCGGGCGCGCCGCGAAGCGGAGGAGAAGGAGGCGAGGAGCCGCCTCCAGCGCCTGTACGTACGGGTCCTGGGCTTCGCCACCCGGCGCCGCCTGACCAGCATCGCCCTCGCGGTCGTCGTGCTGGTCGCCACCTTCGGGATGACCCCGCTGCTGAAGACCAACTTCTTCGACCAGGGCGAGCAGGACGTCCTGACGGTCAAGCAGGAGCTGCCCGCCGGCACCTCGCTGGCCGCCTCCGACGAGGCGAGCCGCAAGGTGGAGCAGGCCCTGGCCTCCGTCGACGGCGTCAAGGACTACCAGGTCACCGTCGGCTCCTCCGGCTTCCTCGCGGCCTTCGGCGGCGGGACCGGCTCCAACCAGGCCTCCTACCAGGTCACCCTGGACGACGCCGGCCGCTCCGAGGCCGTCAAGCAGCGCATCCAGGACGCCCTCGGCAAGCTCCAGGGCATCGGCGACACGTCCATCTCGGCGGGCGGCGGCTTCGGCGGCCAGAACCTGAGCGTGGTCGTCAAGGCCGGCGACGGCGCCGTCCTCGCCAAGGCCGCCGAGCAGGTCCGTGCCGAGGTGGCCACGCTCAAGGACGTCACCGACGTCCAGAGCGACCTCGCCCAGTCCGTCCCCCGGATCTCGGTCACCGCCACCCCGAAGACCGCCGAGGCGGGCCTGAACCAGGCCGCGCTGGGCGCGCTCGTCGCCCAGGCCGTGCGCGGCAACCCGGTGGGCAAGGCCGTACTGGACAACACCGAGCGGGACGTCGTCATCCGCTCCGCCCACCCGGCCACCACCCTCGCCGAGCTCCAGGCCCTGCCCGTCGGCCCCGCCAGGCTGGGCGACATCGCCGAGGTCAAGGAGGTCCCCGGCCCGGTCGCGATGACCCGGATCGACGGCGCCCGCGCCGCCACCATCACCGCCAAGCCGGTCGGCGACAACACCGGCGCGGTCAGCGCCGCGCTCCAGACCAAGCTCAAGGCCCTGGACCTGCCCGCCGGGGCCACGGCCTCCGTGGGCGGCGTCTCCCAGGACCAGGACGACGCCTTCGGCTCACTGGGCCTGGCCATGCTCGCGGCCGTCGCGATCGTCTTCATGCTGCTCGTCGCGACGTTCCGCTCGCTGGTCCAGCCGCTGATCCTGCTGGTCTCGATCCCCTTCGCGGCCACCGGCGCGCTGGGCCTGCTCATCGCCACCGGTACGCCGATGGGCGTTCCGGCGATGATCGGCATGCTGATGCTCATCGGCATCGTGGTCACCAACGCCATCGTCCTGATCGACCTGGTCAACCAGTACCGGGCCCAGGGCCTGGGCGTGGTCGAGGCGGTCGTCGAGGGCGGCCGCCACCGCCTGCGCCCGATCCTGATGACGGCCCTCGCGACGATCTTCGCGCTGCTCCCGATGGCGCTGGGCGTCACCGGCGAGGGCGGGTTCATCTCGCAGCCGCTCGCGGTGGTGGTGATCGGCGGCCTGATCAGCTCCACCCTGCTGACCCTGCTGCTGGTCCCGACCCTCTACACGGCGATCGAGCTGCGCAAGGAGCGCCGCCGCGCGCGCCGCGCCGCCAAGCGCGGGGAGGAGCCGGCCGTGGTCCCGTCCCGGGAGGAGGACCGGGTGACGGTCTGATCCCGTGAACGCCGAAGGGGCGCCCCCGGCCGGGGGCGCCCCTTCGTGCGCGTGCGCGCCGCCTACGGGAGGGCGAGCATGCGCTCCAGCGCGAGCTTGGCGAAGCCCTCGGTCTCCTTGTCGACCCGGATCTGGTTGACGAGGTTGCCCTCGGCCAGGGACTCCAGGGTCCACACCAGGTGGGGGAGGTCGATGCGGTTCATCGTCGAGCAGAAGCAGACCGTCTTGTCGAGGAAGACGACTTCCTTGTCCTCGGCGGCGAAACGGTTCGCCAGCCGCTTCACGAGGTTCAGCTCGGTGCCGATGGCCCACTTGGAGCCGGCCGGGGCCGCCTCCAGTGCCTTGATGATGTACTCCGTCGAGCCGACGTAGTCCGCGGCCGCGACGACCTCGTGCTTGCACTCCGGGTGCACCAGCACGTTGACGCCCGGGATCCGCTCGCGCACGTCGTTGACCGAGTCCAGGCTGAACCGGCCGTGGACCGAGCAGTGGCCGCGCCACAGGATCATCTTCGCGCCGCGCAGCTCCTCGGCGGTGAGCCCGCCGTTCGGCTTGTGCGGGTTGTAGACCACGCAGTCGTCCAGGGACATGCCCATGTCGCGGACGGCGGTGTTGCGGCCCAGGTGCTGGTCGGGCAGGAAGAGCACCTTCTCGCCCTGCTCGAAGGCCCAGTCCAGGGCCTTCTTCGCGTTGGACGAGGTACAGATCGTGCCGCCGTGCTTGCCGGTGAAGGCCTTGATGTCGGCGGAGGAGTTCATGTACGAGACGGGCACGGTGGCGCCGGCGATCCCGGCCTCGGTGAGCACGTCCCAGCACTCGGCGACCTGCTCGGCGGTGGCCATGTCGGCCATCGAGCAGCCGGCGGCGAGGTCGGGCAGGACGACCTTCTGGGCGTCGGAGGTCAGGATGTCCGCGGACTCGGCCATGAAGTGGACGCCGCAGAAGACGATGTACTCGGCCTCCGGCTTGGCGGCCGCGTCGCGGGCCAGCTTGAAGGAGTCGCCGGTGACGTCGGCGAACTCGATGACCTCGTCACGCTGGTAGTGGTGCCCGAGGATGAAGACCTTGTCCCCGAGCTTCTCCTTGGCCGCGCGGGCACGGGCCACCAGGTCCGGGTCCGAGGGCGAGGGCAGGTCGCCGGGGCACTCCACGCCGCGCTCGCTCTTGGGGTCGGACTCGCGGCCGAGCAGCAGCAGGGCAAGGGGCGTCGGCTGGACGTCCAAGGGCTGGGCGGTGGTCACGACACGCACCCTTTCTGTTCTGCGACTAGGTGCCTTCCGAAGAGGGCTTCCGAAGGCGTCATTTCGACTTCTCGTCTATATGACGCTATCTATCATAGCCGCTTCACGTCACTTTGACGATGGCGATAATGTCGATGTGACGCATTCGCCCGCTCCGGAGCGGCGCACTCCAGCAGCCCTCCGCAGGGGGTCCACCGTTCCCCGCGGGTGTGCGAGCATGAATAACTGAAACAAGGCGCCGGACCCGGAATGAAACCGCGGTCCCGCTGGTTGCCACCGACGGCAAGAGTCCGACGTTTCCCCAGCCACCGGCGGGGAGCCGCCCACTTCGGGAGTGAATGCAGATGTCCGTACAGGACGACAAGACCACTGTGAGCGACGGCATCCTCCTGTCCGACGCCGCCGCCGAGAAGGTCCGCACCCTGCTGGAGCAGGAAGGCCGCGATGACCTGGCGCTGCGCGTCGCCGTCCAGCCCGGCGGCTGCTCCGGCCTGCGCTACCAGCTCTTCTTCGACGAGCGCTCCCTCGACGGCGACGTCGTCAAGGACTTCGACGGCGTCAAGGTCGTCACCGACCGCATGAGCGCCCCCTACCTGGGCGGCGCCTCCATCGACTTCGTCGACACCATCGAGAAGCAGGGCTTCACGATCGACAACCCGAACGCCACCGGCTCCTGCGCCTGCGGCGACTCCTTCAGCTAAACCCGGCTGAACGCGCACGACGAGGGCCCGGGCCCCGGTCGAATCCGACCGGCGCCCGGGCCCTCGCCTTCGTGTCCTTCGTCTCCCGCCCGGGCTTCGTCTCCCGCCCGGGCTCCCGTCGGCGCCTACTGGCGGGGAAGGGGCTTGCCCGTCGTCGCGTCGACCACCTTGCGGTCGCCCAGCGGCTGCTGGAGCGGCGCCGTGACGGACATCTCCTTCGCGATCATGATGCAGGCCTGGCCGGGCTTGTTCGGGGTGTCCGTGATCTTCACCAGCACCGTGCCGGCCTCCTCCCGCGCCTCCAGCGCGTAGGTGCTGCACACCCCGCCCCAGAAGTTCACGGTCAGCGTCCGGTCGGCCTGTGCGTACGAGAACCCGGGCACGGTCCGGCCCTGCGGGGGCACGGGCGCCGTCGTGGCGCCCCCGTCCGCGCCCGCGGGCTGGACCACCGTGCGGCCCGGCTTCCCGTCCGTACCCGCCACCTCGAACAGCCAGGCCGGCACGAGACCCCGCCCGCCGTCGACCGTCCCCGCGACCAGCCCCAGCACGGCCCCCTTCACGGTCTCCGTCCGCGGCGGCTTGACCGGGCGCGGCTCCGGGTTGCACGGCAGGGTGTCCGTGGCGCCCGTCGTGGTGTCCGGGGTCAGCGGCACCGAGGTCGCGCAGCCGCTCGGCCCCGGGCCGCTGCCGCCACCGCCCCGGCCCGCCGCGTTGAGGCGGTCCAGCGCCTCCGCGGCCCCGATCACCTGCTGCTCGCCCGCGCGGACCGGGGCCTTCAGTTCGCCGCTGCCCGCCACCACCTGGCCGTCCGCCCCCACGGTGATCCGGCTGGACCAGCCCTGCGTGGGCAGGCCGCCCACCACCGGGTCGGCCACCACCACCCGCACCGAGCCAGTCGCCAGCCGGGCGTCCACCTTCGCGTCGCCCTGCCCGGCGCCCGCGAGCACCGGGGCCGCGGCCGCCTTGGCGGCCTCCTCGGAGACCGGCTTCCCGGTGCCGGAGCCCTGCGGCGCGGCCGGCTTCGCCCCACCGGAGCCCTCCTGGGGGAGCGTGGCCGGACCGCAGGTGTCCTTGCCGCGCACGCAGTCGTCGCCCGCACCCGAGCCGCCCGCCTGGAAGCGGGAGAAGCTCCAGGTGCCGGGGGCCTTGCGGGTGACGGTCAGCCGGGGCCCGGCGCCGTCGGCGGACTCGCCGGCCAGCCACTGCTCACCGCTGGGGCGGGGCGCGCCGGAGATCCCGAGGGCCTGCGCGAGCCGGGCCACCTCCTCGGAGCCGACCTCGCCCGAGGCGGTGAAGGAGGGTGCGGAGGCCGGGGCCTGGGGGAGCGGGCCGTCCGCCCGGTAGGTCACCCCGCCGCCGTTCGGATCCGGCTCGCCGGGGGCGATGCCGGGCCCGGGGGGCGTCGCGGCGGTGCGCGGGGCGACGGCCGCGGTGTCCCCCGTACGGCCGCCGCCGCCCGTGGCGTCGCCGTACGCCGTCGACGCCCAGTAGGCGGTGCCGCCGCCCGCCAGCAGGACGGCGGCCGCGATGGAGCCGATGGCCCAGGCCGGCCGCCGTCGTGTGGCGCGTGATGTGTCGGGTTCTTCGCTGGTCACCGCTCGCTCCTTCGCGTGTCCCGCCGTACGTGATGCGGGTGTGACGCGCGGACCGCGCAACCGGTTCCCCCGTCTTCCGGGTCCTTCCCCCCGCGTCCCCTACTCCCCGTACTCCGCCGTGGAGGCGATCAGCCGGGCGGAGGCCGGCGGGACGCTGACCCCGTGGATCTGGGAGGGAGCCACCGGTACGGGCAGGGGTTCGGGCGGAACCGCCCAGTGCGGGGCCATCCGGGCGCAGTCACCCAGCAGCCGCGCGAAGCCGGGGCGCGCCCCGGCGGTGTACTCCGTGTAACCGAAACCATCGGTAGAGGTCATGGAGGCACGGTAGGCACGCCGCATCGGGCGAAGGAAGTCCTACTACGGGGTAGTTTCAGCCGTTCGGCCAAGCGCCGGGGACCGGGTAGCTTTGAATGTCACCCGCCGTCATCCGCAGGAGCATCCACGCCGTGCGCATCGCAGTCACCGGCTCCATCGCCACCGACCACCTCATGACCTTCCCGGGCCGCTTCGCCGACCAGTTCGTCGCCGACCAGCTCCACACGGTCTCCCTCTCCTTCCTCGTCGACAACCTCGACGTGCGGCGGGGCGGTGTCGGCCCGAACATCTGCTTCGGCATGGGCCAGCTCGGCACCCGCCCGATCCTCGTCGGCGCGGCCGGCTCGGACTTCGACGAGTACCGCGCCTGGCTGGACCGGCACGGGGTGGACACGGCCTCCGTGCGGATCTCCGAGGTGCTGCACACCGCGCGCTTCGTCTGCACCACCGACGCCGACCACAACCAGATCGGCTCCTTCTACACCGGCGCCATGAGCGAGGCCCGCCAGATCGAGCTGAAGGCCGTCGCCGACCGGGTGGGCGGTCTGGACCTGGTCCTCATCGGCGCCGACGACCCCGAGGCGATGCTCCGCCACACCGAGGAGTGCCGTACGCGCGCGATCCCCTTCGCCGCGGACTTCTCGCAGCAGATCGCCCGCATGGACGGCGAGAACATCCGCACCCTGATGGACGGCGCGACCTACCTCTTCTCGAACGAGTACGAGAAGGGCCTCATCGAGACGAAGTCCGGCTGGACGGACGAGGAGATCCTCGCCAAGGTCGGCACCCGGGTCACCACCCTGGGCGCGCGGGGCGTGCGGATCGAGCGGGCCGGCGAGGAGCCGATCCTGGTCGGCTGCCCCGAGGAGACGGCGAAGGTCGACCCCACCGGTGTCGGCGACGCGTTCCGGGCCGGGTTCCTGACGGGCCTCGGCTGGGGCGTCGGCCTGGAGCGGGCCGCGCAGCTGGGCTGCATGCTGGCCACCCTCGTGATCGAGACCCTGGGCACCCAGGAGTACACGCTGGCCCGCGCCCACTTCATGGAGCGCTTCACCAAGGCGTACGGCGAGACGGCCGCCGCCGAGGTCCGCGCCCACCTGGAGGCGTAGCCGCGTACGGGCGCCGCGCGCCCGTCGCACCTCGGCGCCGGCGGGGCCGCGCACGGCCCCGCCGGCGTCACACCGACCGGCGGACCCGGTAGGCCGCGGCGGCGCCGTGCGGGGTCTCGCCCAGGTAGGCGTGGCCCCGCATCGCGCACCACGCAGGGATGTCCAGCCGGGCCACCTCGTCGTCCGACAGGACCGTCACCGTCCCGCCGACCGGCACCGTCCCGATCGCCCGGGCCAGCTCGATCACCGGCTGCGGGCAGCGCAGACCGAGGGCGTCGACCTCCACCGCGTCCGCCACCGGGGAGGCGGACGGGGCCGGCTCCGCCACGCCCAGCTCCTCCCGGACCCCGGCCACCGCCCGCGGGAGCACCTCCAGGAAGCCGTTGACCTCCTCCGCCGTCGTGCCCCGCGGCAGCGAGACCCGTACGTTCCCCTCCGACAGCACGCCCATCGCCCGCAGCACGTGACTGGGGGTCAGCGTGGAGCTGGTGCAGGAGGAGCCCGAGGAGACCGACCAGCCCGCGCGGTCCAGCTCGTGCAGCAGGGTCTCGCCGTCGACGTACAGGCAGGAGAACGTCACCAGGTGCGGCAGGCGCCGGTCGGCGTGGCCGACCACCTCCACGTCCGGCACCAGCCGGGCCACCCGCCGCCGGATCCGGTCCACCAGCACCCGCAGCCGCGCCGCCTCCGCGTCCGCCTCGGCCCGTACCGCCCGCAGGGAGGCCGCCGCCGCCACGACGGCGGGAAGGTTCGTGAAGCCGGGGGAGCGGCCCGACTCCCGTTCGTCCGCGGGGCCTTGGGGGGCGAAGCGGACCCCCTTGCGGACGGCCAGCAGGCCGACCCCGGGCGGACCGCCCCACTTGTGGGCGCTGGCGGCCAGCACCGACCAGGCGCCCTCCACCGGGCCCCAGCCCAGCGACTGCGCCGCGTCGACCAGCAGCGGCACCCCCGCCGCCGCGCAGACCTCGGCCACCTCGGCCACCGGCTGGACCGTGCCCACCTCGTGGTTGGCCGACTGGAGGCAGGCCAGAGCGGTGGTGGAGGTCAGGGCGGACGCGTACCCGGCGGGCGCCACCGCGCCGAGCCGGTCCACCGCAACCTCGGTCACCGTCCCCCCGGCCGCCGCGTGCGCCTCGGCGGCGTGCAGCACGGAGCTGTGCTCGACGGCCGAGACGACCAGATGGCCGCCGACCCGCCGGCGCCCCGCCAGCGCCCCCGCGACGCCCGCGTGAACCGCGTGCGTCCCCGAAGGAGTGAACACGAGCTCGTCGGCGCGACAACCCACCGCCTCGGCCGCGGCCTCGCGCGCGGCGTCCAGCAGCAGTCGGGCCCGCCGCCCCTCCCGGTAGAGGCGGGCCGGATCGGCCCAGCCCTCGTCCAGTGCGGCCTGCAGCGCCTGCCGGGCCACGGGGTGCAGCGGGGCGGCGGACGCGGTGTCGAAGTACGGCATCCGGCCACCGTAAGGCAGGGGCCGAGGGGGCCGGGCCGTGGAGGGGGCGGGCGGCGGGCCGGGAGGCCGGCCCGGAGGCCGGGCGTGCGCAACGCGCCAGGTCGCGACGGGTTCAGGGGGCGTCAGATGCCGTCCGGAGCCCGCCATTCAGGGCCGAACGGCCCGTCCCCCGTACGGCGGATCCATCCCTTCGGGGGCAGTAGCGGCGCGTTGGGCACCCTCCCCGCGCGGCCTCAAATAGCGTCCAGTAGGGTTTGGTCCGCATAAACATCCAAACCCCTGCCTGCGTCAGGGCCGGCGACCGACCCGAACACGGCCGCGGCCGGCCGCGCGGGCCGAGACTCTCGGGAAGGCGCTACGTGAGTCCCTACGGCTCCGACCGCTCGCCGCGGCGCCCGATGCGGCGGAAGCTGCTGCAGGCGCTGACTGCGGGCGTGGTCCTGGCGACCGCCACTGGTTGCTCGTACAACTGGCAAGACTTCCCCCGCCTCGGAATGCCCTATCCGGTCACGGAGGAGGCGCCTCGCATCCTGTCCCTGTGGCAGGGGTCGTGGGCAGCCGCTCTGGTCACGGGCATCCTGGTGTGGGGCCTGATCCTGTGGAGCGTCATCTTCCACCGGCGTAGCCGGACGAAGATCGAGGTCCCCGCGCAGACCCGGTACAACATGCCCATCGAGGCCCTGTACACCGTGGTCCCGCTCATCATCGTCTCGGTGCTGTTCTACTTCACCGCGCGTGATGAGTCGAAGCTGCTCACCCTCTCCAAGCCGGCGCACACGATCAACGTGATCGGCTTCCAGTGGAGCTGGGGCTTCAACTACGTCGAGAACGTCGACGGCGACGCCGCGACCCCGAAGGCGGGTGTGGTTCCGAAGGAGCTCGCCTCCCTCCCGGACCGTTTCACCAAGGACTTCCCCGCGGGCGCCGAGGGCGTCTACGAGAAGGGCGTCCCCGGCGACCGGAACGCGGACACGAACAACCCGGGGCCGACCCTCTACCTGCCCAAGGGTGAGAAGGTCCGCTTCATCCTGTCGTCGAACGACGTCATCCACTCCTTCTGGGTGGTGCCCTTCCTGTTCAAGCAGGACGTCATCCCCGGTCACACCAATGTCTTCGAGGTCACCCCGAACCAGGAAGGCACCTTCATGGGCAAGTGTGCCGAGCTCTGCGGTGTCGACCACTCCCGCATGCTGTTCAACGTGAAGGTCGTCTCCCCGGCGGAGTACAAGGCGCACCTGAAGCAGCTCGCGGAGAAGGGGCAGACCGGCTTCCTGCCGGCCGGCATCAAGCAGACTGACCCCGCCCGGAATGCGGAAGTGAACAAACTGTGAGCATCCTCAACGAATCCCAGGGTGCCGCCGCCGACTCGTATGAAAACGAGCTGCCGGTGCGGCGCAAGCAGCCGGGCAACGTGGTCGTGAAGTGGCTCACCACCACCGACCACAAGACCATCGGCACGATGTACCTGGTCACGTCGTTCGTGTTCTTCCTGATCGGCGGCATCCTGGCGCTCTTCATGCGCGCCGAGCTGGCCCGGCCGGGTACGCAGATCATGTCGAACGAGCAGTTCAACCAGGCGTTCACCATGCATGGCACGATCATGCTGCTGATGTTCGCGACCCCGCTGTTCGCCGGTTTCGCCAACTGGATCATGCCGCTGCAGATCGGCGCGCCCGACGTGGCGTTCCCGCGGCTGAACATGTTCGCGTACTGGCTGTACCTCTTCGGCTCGACCATCGCGGTGGCCGGCTTCGTCACCCCCTCGGGTGCGGCCGACTTCGGCTGGTTCGCCTACTCCCCGCTGTCCGACGCCGTCCGCTCCCCGGGCATCGGCGCCGACATGTGGATCATGGGTCTGGCCTTCTCCGGCTTCGGTACGATCCTCGGCTCGGTCAACTTCATCACCACGATCATCTGCATGCGCGCTCCGGGCATGACGATGTTCCGCATGCCGATCTTCACCTGGAACGTGCTGCTGACCGGTGTCCTGGTCCTGCTCGCCTTCCCGGTCCTGGCCGCCGCGCTCTTCGCGCTGGAGGCCGACCGCAAGTTCGGTGCACACGTCTTCGACGCGTCCAACGGCGGCGCCTTGCTGTGGCAACACCTCTTCTGGTTCTTCGGACACCCAGAGGTGTACATCATCGCGCTACCGTTCTTCGGCATCGTCTCCGAGATCATCCCGGTCTTCTCCCGCAAGCCGATGTTCGGCTACATCGGTCTGATCGCCGCGACGATCGCGATCGCCGGCCTCTCGGTGACCGTGTGGGCGCACCACATGTACGTCACCGGCGGTGTGCTGCTGCCGTTCTTCTCCTTCATGACCTTCCTGATCGCGGTCCCGACCGGTGTGAAGTTCTTCAACTGGATCGGCACCATGTGGAAGGGCTCGCTGTCCTTCGAGACCCCGATGCTCTGGACGATCGGCTTCCTGGTCACCTTCACCTTCGGTGGTCTGACCGGCGTCATCCTGGCCTCGCCCCCGATGGACTTCCACGTCTCCGACTCGTACTTCGTCGTCGCGCACTTCCACTACGTCGTCTTCGGCACCGTGGTGTTCGCGATGTTCGCCGGCTTCCACTTCTGGTGGCCGAAGTTCACGGGCAAGATGCTGGACGAGCGCCTGGGCAAGATCACCTTCTGGACGCTGTTCATCGGCTTCCACGGCACCTTCCTGGTGCAGCACTGGCTGGGCGCCGAGGGCATGCCGCGTCGCTACGCGGACTACCTCGCCGCCGACGGCTTCACCACGCTGAACACGATCTCGACGATCAGCTCCTTCGTCCTCGGCCTCTCCTTCCTGCCGTTCATGTACAACGTCTGGAAGACCGCCAAGTACGGCAAGAAGATCGAGGTCGACGACCCGTGGGGCTACGGCCGTTCGCTCGAGTGGGCGACCTCCTGCCCGCCGCCGCGCCACAACTTCCTCACCCTGCCGCGCATCCGCAGTGAATCGCCGGCGTTCGACCTGCACCACCCGGAGATCGCGGCCCTCGACCACCTCGAGGACCACGCCCCGGCGAAGGCCGTCACCGGTGGCAAGGAGGCCGGCAAGTGAAGATCCAGGGCAAGATGTTCCTCTGGCTCTCCGTCTTCATCCTGATCATGACCGTCGTCTACGGCGTCTGGTCGAAGGAGCCGGTCGGAACCACCGCTCTCGCGCTGGCCTTCGGCCTGAGCGCCATGATCGGCTACTACCTGGCCTTCACGGCCCGGCGCGTGGACGAGATGGCCCAGGACAACCTGGAGGCCGACGTCGCCGACGAGGCGGGCGAGCTGGGGTTCTTCGCCCCGCACAGCTGGCAGCCGCTCTCGCTGGGCATCGGCGGCGCGCTCGCGTTCATGGGCGTCATCTTCGGCTGGTGGCTCATGTACTTCTCGGCCCCGATCATCCTGATCGGCCTGTGGGGCTGGGTGTACGAGTACTACCGCGGTGAGAACCAGAACCAGTAGGCGCTGGCGCCACCAGTAGGACCTGAGGGGCCCGGACACCTTTTCGGAGGAGTCCGGGCCCCTCGTTTGCAGTCACCCCGCGCGACGTAATAGTCATATGTTCATAGCGTTGAGCGCATGAACCACTCACCGCGTCTTCGGACCGCACTCAGCTGCTCCCTGCTGGTCGCGTCCCTCGGTGCCGGCGCCACCGCATGCGGGGGGTCCGCAGACAACCCGCTGTCAGCCCGCCCGTACGACGCGGGCCGGCAGGTCGCCTTCAACCAGCCGCCCGGCGGCCGCGCCGGCGACCCCGACAAGCCCCTCGAGGTCACCGTCAAGGGCACGGAGTCCCGCATCACCGACGTGACCGCCGTGGACACCCACGGGCGCCGGCTGGCGGGCGAGCTCTCCGCCAAGGGGGACCGCTGGCACAGCACCTCCCCCCTGGCCGCCGGCGTCCGCTACACCGTCGCGGTGAGCACGGAGGACCAGCGCGGCGCCCCAGGGCTGCGCACGCTGACCTTCGACACCACTCCGGCCAAGAAGGTCCTCAAGGTCGAATTCGGCCCGGACGAGGGCAAATACGGGGTCGGGCAGCCCATCACGGCCGAACTCAGCGAACCGGTCAAGGACAAGGCCGCCCGCGCCCTCGTCGAACGGGGCCTGGTCATCGACACCCCGGAGCCCGTCGAGGGCGCCTGGCACTGGGTGGACGACAAGAACCTGCACTTCCGCCCGAAGGACTACTGGCCCGCGCACTCCTGGGTCTCCGTACGGAGCAACCTGGAGGGCGTCAAGATCGAGGACGACCTCCACGGATCCGCCTCCAAGCCCCTCAAGCTGGAGATCGGCGACCGGGTGGAGGTCACCACCGACGCCGCCGCGCACACCCTCACGTTCGAGCGCAACGGAGAAGTGATCAACACCATTCCGGTGACCACCGGGAAGCCGGGCTTCTCCACCCGCAACGGGGTCAAGGTGGTACTGGGCAAGCAGTACTTCGTCCAGATGCGCGGGGACACCGTCGGCATCGGCGGCAGCGAGTACTACAACCTGCCCGTCTACTACGCCACCCGCGTCACCTGGAGCGGCGAGTACGTGCACGCCGCGCCCTGGTCGGTCGGCTCCCAGGGCTACGAGAACGTCAGCCACGGCTGCACCGGCATGAGCACGGGCAACGCCGCCTGGTTCTACGAGAACATCACCGAGGGCGACATCGTCCGGGTGATCAACAGCATCGGCGACGACATGGAGCCCTTCGGCAACGGCTACGGCGACTGGAACCTGGACTGGAAGGAGTGGCGCGAGGGCAGCTACCTCCTCAAGGGCACCCAGGAGGGCCGCAGCCCCATGGACCAGGCCCGCCTGCGCCCCGCCGTCTGAGCGGACGCCCCCGCGGAGCCCGCGAGGGCCCGCGGACGGCCACAGGGCCGTCCGCGGGCCCTCGTCGTACCTCCGGGGCCCGCGGGCCCCTCAGGCGTCCAGGGACAGCCGGGAGCGCAGCACCCCCGCAAGAGCCTCGGGGAACTCCACCGGGTCCACCGGGAGGGTGACGGCCGCGTCGGCCCGGCTCCAGGTGGCGAGCCAGGCGTCCTGGGGCCGCCCCATCAGGAGCAGCACCGGGGGGCACCGGAAGATCTCGTCCTTGATCTGCCGGCACACGCCCATGCCCCCGGCCGGGACCGCCTCGCCGTCCAGGACGCAGGCGTCGATGCCTCCGGCGTCCAGTTCCTTGAGAACGGCCGGAAGCGTGGCACATTCCAGGAACTCGACCGGCGGCAGGTCGGCGGCAGGCCTGCGCCCGGCCGCCAGCCGCACCTGCTCCCGGGTGCCCGCGTCGTCGCTGTAGAGCAGAACCCGCGCAGTCGCCCGCATTTCGTTCCTCCACGTGTCCGTGAATCACGCTGATGATGCGCGGGATGCTACTCCGTCCGACCCCGTGTCAACATCGGTTCCGCCGGGCCGGCGGGAGCGGCCCGGCGGGGGTGATCTGATGGGCCGTTCGGGCCTTGCACACCCCCCTGACACTCCGAACGGCACCCCCCGGGGTGAGGGCGGGATAAGCGACCGACATAATGTCGGTCGTGGCGACAGCAACGACAGTAGATACCGGGCACGCGCACCCGACGGTCAACCGGCCGAACCTCGTCAGCGTCGGAACCATCATCTGGTTGAGTTCCGAGCTGATGTTCTTCGCGGCCCTCTTCGCGATGTACTTCACCCTGCGATCCGTGATGGGCGCCGAGTACTGGGCAGAACAGGCCTCGGCCTTGAACCTGCCCTTCTCGGCGACGAACACCACGATCCTGGTGCTCTCCTCCCTCACCTGCCAGCTCGGCGTGTTCGCCGCCGAGCGCGGTGACGTGAAGAAGCTCCGGACGTGGTTCATCATCACGTTCGTCATGGGTGCGATCTTCATTGGCGGCCAGGTGTTCGAGTACACCGAGCTGGTCAAGCACGAGGGCCTGAGCCTCTCGTCCAACCCGTACGGCACGGTGTTCTACCTGACCACCGGCTTCCACGGTCTGCACGTGACGGGCGGTCTCATCGCCTTCCTGCTGGTCCTCGGCCGGACGTACGCGGCCAAGAGGTTCACCCACGAACAGGCCACGTCGGCCATCGTCGTGTCCTACTACTGGCACTTCGTCGATGTCGTCTGGATCGGCCTCTTCGCCACGATCTACCTGATCAAGTAGCGAAACGTCGCCGGGTCCCGCCCGGTACACCATCCAGAAACACCGACGCAGAAGATCCTGACACCGGGGTAATCCGTGAAAAAGCTCTCCGCACGACGACGCCATCCGCTGGCGGCGGTCGTCGTTCTACTCTTCGCGCTGGCGGTCACGGGGGGGCTGTACGCCGCCTTCGCGCCCGCTGGCAAGGCGCAGGCCGATGAAACCGCCCAGTCCCTCGCCATCGAGGAGGGCAAGAAGCTCTACGCCGTGGGATGCGCAAGCTGCCACGGAACCGGCGGTCAGGGTTCCTCTGACGGCCCCAGCCTGGTCGGCGTCGGCTCCGCGGCCGTCGACTTCCAGGTGAGCACGGGCCGCATGCCCGCCCAGCAGCCCGGCGCCCAGGTGCCGAAGAAGCGGAACATCTACAGCCAGGCCCAGATCGACCAGCTGGCGGCGTACGTCGCCTCCCTCGGTGCCGGCCCCATCACGCCGACCGAGAAGCAGTACGACCCGGCCGGTGCCGATGTCGCGGCCGGTGGCGAGCTGTTCCGCAACAACTGCGCGCAGTGCCACAACTTCACCGGTGAGGGCGGCGCGCTGACGAACGGCAAGTACGCCCCGAACCTCGAGGGCGTGGAGCCGAAGCACATCTACGAGGCCATGCTCACCGGCCCGCAGAACATGCCCTCCTTCCCCGACAGCACGATGCCGGAGAAGCAGAAGAAGGACATCATCGCGTACCTCCAGACCGTGAACGGCGAGAAGTCGGTCAGCCCTGGCGGCCTGAAGCTCGGCGGCCTCGGCCCCGTCTCCGAGGGTCTGTTCGGCTGGATCTTCGGTCTGGGTGCGCTGATCGCTGTCGCCGTCTGGGTCGCGGCCCACACCGCTAAGGCCAAGAAGTCATGAGTAGCCAAGACATTCCCGAAGACAAGCACCTGCCCACCGAGCAGGGCGACGCGCACCACGGTGCCGTAGCGGTCGCGGACGACCCGTTCGCCGACCCCGGCCTCCCGGTCCACAAGCCGCGCATCCAGGACATCGACGAGCGGGCCGCCCGGCGGTCCGAGCGCACGGTGGCGATGCTGTTCACGCTGTCGATGCTGGCCACCATCGGCTTCATCGCCTCGTACGTGTCCATCCCGGTCGACAAGATCGTCTACATCTTCCCCATCGGGAAGGTGAGCGGGCTGAACTTCGCCCTGGGCCTGACCCTGGGCACGGCCCTGTTCTGCATCGGCGCGGGCGCGGTCCACTGGGCCCGCACCCTGATGTCCGACGTCGAGGTCGCCGACGACCGCCACGAGATCGCGGCGCCGGCCGACGTCAAGGCGAAGGTCATGCAGGACTTCGCCGACGGTGCGAACGAGTCCGGCATCGCGCGCCGTCCGCTCATCCGCAACACCATGCTCGGCGCGCTGGCCCTGGTGCCGCTCTCCGGCGTGATGCTGCTGCGCGACCTGGGCCCGCTGCCCGAGAAGAAGCTGCGCAAGACCGTCTGGGCCAAGGGCAAGCTGATCATCAACCAGAACACCATGGAGCCGCTGCGCCCCGAGGACGTCCTGGTCGGCTCCCTCACCTTCGCCATGCCGGAGGGCCTGGAGGAGGAGCAGCACGACTTCCAGGTCCAGATCGCCAAGGCCGCCCTGATGCTCGTCCGGATCAAGCCGGAGGACATCAAGGACAAGCAGGAGCTGGAGTGGTCCCACGAGGGCATCGTGGCCTACTCGAAGATCTGCACCCACGTCGGCTGCCCGATCAGCCTGTACGAGCAGCAGACGCACCACGTGCTCTGCCCGTGCCACCAGTCCACCTTCGACCTCTCCGACGGCGCCCGTGTCATCTTCGGCCCGGCCGGTCACGCGCTTCCGCAGCTGCGGATCGGCGTGAATGACGAAGGCTTCCTCGAAGCGCTCGGCGACTTCGAAGAGCCCGTCGGTCCTGCATTCTGGGAGCGCGGATGAGCACTGCCACCACCACCGAGCGCAAAGCGCCGCGCGGCGAGCGCGTAGCCGACTGGGCGGACGGCCGCCTGGGCATCTACAGCCTCGCCAAGGCGAACATGCGCAAGATCTTCCCGGACCACTGGTCCTTCATGCTGGGTGAGATCTGCCTCTACAGCTTCGTCATCATCATCCTCACGGGTGTGTACCTGACGCTGTTCTTCCACCCGAGCATGAACGAGGTCGTGTACCACGGCTCGTACGTGCCGATGCAGGGCGTCCAGATGTCCGAGGCCTTCGCCTCGACGCTGGACATCAGCTTCGACGTCCGCGGCGGTCTGCTCATCCGGCAGATCCACCACTGGTCCGCGCTGATCTTCGTCGCCGGCATGGTCGTGCACATGATGCGCGTCTTCTTCACCGGCGCGTTCCGCAAGCCGCGCGAGATCAACTGGATCTTCGGCTTCCTGCTGCTGGTCCTCGGCATGTTCACCGGCTTCACCGGTTACTCCCTGCCGGACGACCTGCTCTCGGGCACCGGTGTCCGCTTCATGGAGGGCGCGATCCTGTCCGTGCCGATCGTCGGCACGTACCTGTCGTTCTTCCTCTTCGGCGGCGAGTTCCCCGGCGGCGACTTCGTCGCGCGGTTCTACTCGATCCACATCCTGCTGCTGCCCGGCATCATGATGGGCCTGCTGGTGGCCCACCTGATCCTGGTCTTCTACCACAAGCACACCCAGTTCGCGGGTCCCGGCAAGACGAACAACAACGTCGTCGGCATGCCGCTGCTGCCGGTCTACATGGCCAAGGCCGGAGGCTTCTTCTTCCTGGTCTTCGGTGTCATCGCGGCCATCGCGGCCCTCGCCTCGATCAACCCGATCTGGGCGCTCGGCCCGTACCGCCCGGACCACGTGTCCACCGGTGCGCAGCCCGACTGGTACATGGGTATGCCGGAAGGCCTGATCCGTGCCATGCCCGGCTGGGAGATCAACCTGTGGGGCCACACGCTCGTCCTGGGCGTGTTCATCCCGCTGCTGCTCTTCCCGCTGGTCCTCGGCGCGATCGCCGTCTGGCCGTTCATCGAGTCCTGGATCACCGGCGACAAGCGCGAGCACCACATCCTGGACCGCCCGCGCAACGTCCCGACCCGTACGGCCTTCGGTGTCGCCTGGATCGCGGAGTACATCGTGCTCCTCATCGGCGGCGGCAACGACATGTTCGCCCAGTACTTCCACCTGTCGATCAACTCGATCACCTGGTTCGTCCGGATCGGCTTCTTCGTCGTCCCGGTCCTGGCCTTCATCGCCACCAAGCGGATCTGCCTCGGCCTCCAGCGCCGGGACCACGACAAGGTGCTGCACGGTCGCGAGACCGGCATCATCAAGCGCCTGCCGCACGGTGAGTTCATCGAGGTCCACGAGCCGCTCCCGCAGGGCAAGCTGCACACGCTCACCTCGCACGAGCAGTACAAGCCGATCGAGCTCGGCCCGACGGTCGACGAGAACGGTGTCGAGCGCAAGGTGACCCGCACCGAGAAGCTGCGCGCGAAGCTCAGCAAGGGCCTCTACGCGGAGGGCAACCAGATCTCGAAGCCCACCGCCGAGGAGTACAAGGAGATCCAGTCCGGCCACGGCCACCACTGATCTCCGGCACGACCGCTTGAGGGACCGGCCCCCGGGCCGATCCTGGTGTCGCCACGGCAGGAGCCCCCGTCCAGTGTCTGGACGGGGGCTCTTTGCCGTCTCCGGGGCTGGATAGGCTGAGATCCTTCCCATCCGACGTGCGATCCCCGACGAGCAGCAGGAGCTGACCATGAACGTTGCGACCCCGGCAGGCGGCGACAGCGTGGCGGCCCGCAGCTGGCCGGGCATCCTGGAGGCGCTGCTCTGCGGCCGCGACCTCGCCACCGACGACACCGCCTGGGCGATGGAGCGGATCATGCGCGGCGAGGCCACCGACGCGCAGATCGCGGGCTTCGCGGTGGCCCTGCGGGCCAAGGGCGAGACCGTGCAGGAGTACACGGGGCTGGTCCGCACGATGTACGCCCACGCCAACCTGATCGAGGTGCCCGGGCGGACCGTCGACATCGTCGGCACCGGCGGCGACGGCGCCAAGACCGTCAACATCTCGACCATGTCCGCCATCGTGGCGGCCGGCGCGGGCGCGAAGGTGGTCAAGCACGGCAACCGGGCCGCGTCCTCCGCCAGCGGCTCCTCCGACGTGCTGGAGAAGCTCGGCGTCAACCTGCGCCTGACCCCGGAGCGGGTGGCGCAGGTCGCCGAGGAGGCCGGCATCACCTTCTGCGCCGCGGTGGTCTTCCACCCCGCCCTGCGGTACGCGGCCTCCGCCCGCCGCGACCTCGGGGTGCGCACGGCGTTCAACGGCCTCGGCCCGCTCACCAACCCCGCCCGGGTCACGGCGCAGGCCGTGGGCGTCGCCGACCCCCGGCTGGCCCCGATCATGGCGGGCGTGCTCGCCGAGCGGAACACCTCGGCCCTCGTCTTCCGCGGCGACGACGGCCTGGACGAGCTGACCACCACCGGGACCTCCCGGGTGTGGTGGGTCCGCGAGGGCCGGATCACCGAGCACGCCTTCGACCCGCGCGACGTGGGCATCGCGACCATCGACATCTCCGCCCTGCGCGGCGGCGACCCGTCGTACAACGCCGACGTGGCCCGCCGCCTGCTGGCGGGGGAGACCGGCCCGGTGCGCGACGCCGTCCTGCTGAACTCGGCGTCGGCCCTGGTGGCCGTGGACCCGGGTACGGGCTCGCTGGAGGAGCAGCTGTCGGCGGGCATCGCCCGCGCGGCCGAGTCCATCGACTCGGGCGCCGCCCGGGCCGCCCTGGAGCGGTGGGTGGCGGCCAGCAACGCCTGACCCGGCCGGGTGCTTCCGGCCACGACCCCGGTCCACATCGTGGACCGGGGTCTTGCGTTCGGGGGTCCCTGTGGCAGGATGCTCCCCAAGGTCACGAGTGACAGCGTCAAGGCCCCGGCTCGCTGTCCGGCAACCCTCCTTCCGTGGCGGGGTGCCCCGGGTGATGACCAGGTCGTAGGCAGCGAGGTCTACGGCAAGCGCGGATCCCTCGACACCAGGGGTCCTGGTCTCTCGAGGAGCGTTTTCCGTGAGCAAGCGAATGCGATAGGGCGACTCCGCCCCTTCTTCATCCCTCGGACCAGGGTCCCTTCCGCGTACCCCCGACCGGTCCGAGGTCCTTCCCGTACCCCCTACGGCCGCTGCCGCCACCGCGCGCCGCCGTACCCGCGTACGGGCACACCGAAGCCATTCAGCCCTGCCTGCCGGGAGATACCGCCATGTCCGCGTCCCTGAACACCGCCACCGCCGCCGCCGTTGCCGCCGCCACCGCCGAGGGCCCCGCCTGTGCCGAGCCGCTGCCCGTGCTCGGCCGGGACGTCACCGTCCCGCTCGTCACCGGCGGCGAGGTCACCTACGCGGCCCTGGACTACGCGGCGAGCGCCCCCGCGCTCCAGCGGGTCTGGGACGACGTCGCCGCGTACGCCCCCTACTACGGCAGCGTCCACCGCGGCGCGGGGTACCTCTCGCAGCTGTCCACCGACCTCTTCGAGCAGAGCCGGGCCACCGTCGCCGCGTTCCTCGACTGCCGCCCCGCCGACCAGGTGGTCTTCACCCGGTCCACCACCGACTCCCTGAACCTGCTGGCCGCCGTCCTCCCGGCCGACTGCCAGGTCTTCGTCTTCGAGACCGAGCACCACGCCTCGCTGCTGCCCTGGTGCGACGCGCAGGTCACCTACCTCGACGCCCCGCGCACCCCGGGCGAGGCCGTCGCGACCCTGGAGCGGGCGCTCGCCGACCGCGACCCCTACGGCCCGGCGCTGGTCTGCGTGACCGGTGCGTCCAACGTCACCGGCGAGCTGTGGCCGGTCAGGGAGCTGGCCGCCGCCGCGCACGCCCACGGCGCGCGGATCGTGCTGGACGCCGCCCAGCTGGCGCCCCACCACCCGGTCTCGGTGCGGGAGCTGGACGTGGACTGGGTGGCCTTCTCCGGGCACAAGCTGTACGCGCCCTTCGGCTCGGGCGTCCTCGCGGGCCGCGCGGACTGGCTCCGGGAGGCCGAGCCGTACCTGGCCGGCGGCGGCGCCTCCCGTACGGTGGCCCGCCGCGAGGACGGCGGCGTCGACGTCGAGTGGCACACCACCGCCGCCCGGCACGAGGCCGGCTCCCCGAACGTGATCGGCGTCTACTCCATCGCCTCCGCCTGCCGCGCGCTGGAGGAGGCCGGGTTCGAGGACCTCGTCGCCCGTGAGCGGCACCTCATCGCGAAGGTCCGCGAGGGGCTGGCCGGGGTCCCGGCGGTGCGGGTGCTGTCCCTGTTCGGGGACGACGCCCCGCGCGTCGGCGTCATCTCGTTCGTGGTCGACGGCTGGAACAGCTCGCACTTCGCGGCGGCGCTGTCCGCGGAGTACGGGATCGGGGTCCGGGACGGGCTGTTCTGCGCCCACCCGCTGGTGCGGACGCTGCTGGGCGGCGAGCCGCAGGAGCCGGGCGAGTGCGGGGCGCCGGAGGCGGCGCCGGGCGAGCGTTCGCTGAACGCGATCCGGGTGAGCTTCGGCGCGGGGACCCCGGACGAGCACGTCGACCGCTTCGTGCGGGCGGTCAAGGAGCTGGTGACCTCCGGCGCGAAGTGGCAGTACCGCACGGAGGACGGCCGCTGCGTTCCCGCCGTGTAGGCGGGGCGACGGCCGCCCGCGGGGCTGACGGGCAGCCCCGCCGGTGCTACGCGTCGAGCCCGATGGCGAAGGCGGCTTCCAGGTCGTGCTGGGAGTACGTGCGGAACGCGACGTGGGTGTCGGTGGCCTCGACGCCGGGGATCTTGGAGATCCGGCCGGGGATGATGTCCGCCAGGTTCTCGTGGCGGGCCACGCGGACCAGCGCGATCAGGTCGTACGTACCGGTGACGGAGTAGACCTCGCTGACGCTGTCCAGCTGGGCGATGGACTCGGCGATCTCGGGGATCCGGTCCACGCTGGTCTTGATGAGCACGATCGCGGTGATCACGGTTGGCTGTCTCCCTCGCCGGCAGTCACTGGTCGCCTCACTCTAGTCGTACGGCGATATCGCGCCCACGCGTAGCAGAACCCCACGGAGAAGCCCACCACGTGGGCGAGGTAGGCCACTCCCGGCCCGCTCCCCGCCCGGTGCGCGGCCAGCCACTGGAGCCCGAACCAGAACATCAGCACGATCCACGCCGGGAACCGCAGCGGCAGGAACAGCAGGAACGGGAACAGGCTCGTCACCCGGGCCCGGGGGAACAGGCACAGGAACGCGCCGAGCGCCGCCGAGATCGCGCCGGACGCCCCGACCAGGGTCTGGTCGGAGGAGGCGTTGGCCGCCGCGTAGACCGCCAGGGCCACGTAGCCGGTGCAGAGGTAGAAGACGAGGAAGGCCGGCCGGCCCATCCGCTCCTCCGTCATGGCGCCGAAGACGTAGAGGAAGAGCATGTTCCCGAGCAGGTGCAGCCAGCTGCCGTGGACGAAGAGCGCCGTCAGCGGGGTCAGCAGGGGGCGGACCGCCCCCGAGAAGAGTTCGTCCGGGACCACGCCCCAGTGCCGGAAGTAGGCCGTCCCCGTCGCCATCAGCCGGTCACCGGTCCCGAAGGACGGGTTCAGGCCCGAGGCCGGGCTCGTCAGGAACGCCGCGCAGCAGCCGGCGATCAGCGCGTACGTGACCACGGGGCCCCGGGCGGCCTCGCGCACGGCCCGCCACTTTACGATCATGGGAAAGAGCATGACGCAGGTGGACCCCCCTGAGGGTGGTGCCAGGCCGTAGGGTTACGTGCTGCGGTCCTGCGACCGCCGCGGAAGGCTTTAATTGAACGAGCTACGAAGGAGAGAGCGGCCCGATGACGACGGTTCCCCTGCCGACCGACACCACCCGGTGGCGCTGCACCCTGTGCGGCAACCTCACGCGGTTCGATGTCACCCGATCGTCGAAGGTGGTGGAGTACGTCCACCTCGACCTCGCCGGGGAGCCCAAGGTCGAGGAGCGCGAGGTGGTCAGTGAGACCATCGAGTCGGTCCGCTGCCGCTGGTGCAACGCGGTGGACCAGATCGAGCTCGTCGACAGGCCGGGCACCGACTCCTGACGGAGCCGGGCCCGCAGGAGATCACGGTAGGGGTGACGGATTGTGGAGCCAGCAAGCGGTGCCGGGCCGGCCGACGCGGCCCGCGACGCCGCGGAGGTCCTCGACCGCCCGCTGCCGGAAGGCGTGCGGCGCCGGGTCGTCTCGCTCGTCTCGGACGCCTTCGGCGGCCTGACGGTCGCCGACCTCCCGGCGCAGCTGCGCCAGTACGCCCGGTTCACCCCGACCCGGCGCGCCAAGTTCGCGGGCAACGCGATGGCCGCCGCCGTGGAGAGCGACGGGGTCTTCCGCAGCCGGGTCGCGGAGAAGGTGCGCGAGGCGCAGCCGGAACTGGCCGGGGCGCTGGAGTCCGGTGCCCCGCCGGCCGCCGCGGACCCGCTGGACGTGGCGGCCGCCGCGTACGTGCTGCGTCCGGCCGGCTGGGTCAAGCTGGTGGCCGCCGCGGGCGAGGAGGCGCAGCGCGCCGACGCCGAGCGGGTCGACGACGAGAACCGGCGCGAGCTGGAGCGGCTGCGCGAGGAGCTGGCCCAGCTGCGCGAGGCCCAGCGCAGCGGCGGTGAGCAGGTGCGGGCCGAGCTGGACGCCGCCCGCAAGGAAGCGGAATCGCTTCAGCGCAAGCTGCGCAGCGCCCTGAGCGACGTCAAGCGGGGCGAGGCGGCCCTGCGCAAGCTCGGCGGCGAGATCGACGGGATCCGCGGTGAGGCGGCCGCCCAGGTGGCCGCGGCCGAGAGCGAGTCCCGGCGGCTGAAGTCCCGCCTGGCGGAGGCGGAGTCGGCGTTGGAGACCGCGCGCCGGGCCACCCGCGAGGGGCGCAGCGTCGAGGACATGCGGCTGCGGCTGCTGCTGGACACCGTGCTGGACGCGGCGGCGGGGCTGCGCCGCGAGCTGGCGCTGCCGCCGGTCTCGACGCGGCCCGCGGACACCGTGGACGCCGTCGAGCCGGGCCGGATGACCCCGAAGGACATCGCGGCGCGGGCCCTGTCGGAGACCGATCCGGCGCTGCTGGACCAGCTGTTGGCGCTGCCGCAGGCGCACCTGGTGGTCGACGGCTACAACGTGACGAAGACCGGCTATCCGACGATGCCGCTGGAGAAGCAGCGGCTGCGGCTGCTGGGCGGGCTGTCGATGCTGGCCGCGCAGACCGGCGCCGAGATGACGTGCGTCTTCGACGGGGCGGAGCTGGCGGCGCCGGTGCTGCTCGCGCCGCCGCGCGGGGTGCGGGTGCTGTTCTCCAAGGCCGGGGTGACGGCGGACGAGCTGATCCGCCAGCTGGTGCGGGCCGAGCCGCCCGGCCGTCCGGTGGTGGTGGTCTCCACCGACCGCGAGGTGGCCGACGGGGTGGCGAAGGCGGGGGCCCGGCCGGTGGCGTCGGCGCTGCTGCTCAAGCGGCTCGCGCGCGTTTCGTAGTACTGCGCGGATCTTGCGCCTGATGTAACGACTGCGCGGGATGCCCGAATTGACGGTGCGTGGGGGGGGACGCATCGTCAGGGGGGCGGCACGCAGCGTGCGCCCCGGGTAAAGAAGCCGGAAGGGCAGCGGATTTTTACGTTCCGGGATTTGAACTGATCACGGACGGGTCACTAGGGTCTGCTCAAACCTTCGTTCGGCAGGACACCCATTCGGGGTGTCGGCGGAGGCGCGCTGCCGAGTGTGCGACCGTCTTCGGCGGCTCCAGGAAGAAGGAGCTCGCGTCCGTGGCGTCCCACCGTCGACCCAAGCCGCCGACCCGCACCCGCGTCAGCGTCCTCACCGCCCTCGCCACCGCGGCCGTCGCCCTCTCCTCCCAGTCGGCCATGGCCGCACCCGCACCGGACAAGCCGAACAAGGACGAGGTCAAGACCAAGGTCGACGCCCTCTACGAGGAGTCCGAGCAGGCCACCGAGAAGTTCAACGGGGCCAAGGAGCAGCAGGACAAGCTGGAGAAGGAGATCGCGCAGCTCCAGGACCAGGTGGCGCGCGGCCAGGACGAGGTCAACTCCCTGCGCAACGCCCTCGGTTCCATGGCCACCGCCCAGTACCGCGGGGAGGGCATCGACCCGACCGTGGCGCTCCTCCTCTCCGGCGACCCGGACACCTACCTCGACAAGGCGTCCACGCTCCAGCAGCTGAGCGGCAAGCAGGTCGAGCAGATAACGGCGATCCAGGCCAAGCAGCGCAGCCTCGCGCAGAAGCGCCAGGAAGCCACGGGCAAGCTCGCCGACCTCGCCGCCGTCCGCAAGGAGCTGGCCGAGCAGAAGGCCGCTTCCCAGAGCAAGCTCTCCGACGCCCAGGCCCTCCTCAACTCGCTGACCGCCGAGGAGCGCAGCGAGCTCAAGAGCGACGCGGCCAAGGACGGCGCGGCCTCCGCGAAGGCCGCCGGCGGCGGTACGGGCGCCAAGCCCGGCGCCGCGAAGGGCTCGGGCCGCGCCGGAGCCGCCCTCGCCGCCGCCATCACCCAGGAGGGCGACGCCTACCACATGGGCGACACCGGCCCCAACTCCTGGGACTGCTCGGGCCTGACCCAGTGGGCCTACGGCCAGGCCGGCGTCAGCATCAGCCGCACCACCTACACCCAGGTCAACGACGGCACCCGCATCGGCCGCAGCGAGCTCCAGCCCGGCGACCTGGTCTTCTTCTACAGCGACCTGCACCACGTCGGCCTCTACGCCGGCAACGGCCAGGTCTTCCACGCCTCCAACCCGACCGGCGGCGTGCGCTACGAGGCCATGAGCAACATGCCCTTCCAGTTCGGCGTCCGCGTCGGCTGACCCTCCCCGCCCCCCGGGCACCCGCCGCACACCGCCCATCCGGGCGAATTGCGCGGACCCGCCCTGACCCCGCGCCCCGCCCATGACCTGCGTCAGAGGCGGGGCGCCGGCGTGAGCGCCCGCCGGCGGGCGTTGGCCGCCGCGTGACCGCGCCGCTACTGTCTGCCAGCGCGGAACCCGGCACACGGCCGTCCACGGGGGCGGACCCGGACCCGCGCAGCACAAGGGAGCGGTGCCACGTGGCGTCCCATCGCCGGCCCGGCAGCGGCGGCCCCGACCGGAACGCCAGGGCCGCCGTCCTCACCGCCGCAGCCGCGGCCACCGCCGCCGTGGCCCTGAGCGGCGCACCCGCCGGCGCCGCCCCGGCCCTCCCCGAGGATCCCCCCGCGAGCTCCCGCGCCCAGGTCGACCGGCTCTACGAGGAGGCCGAGCAGGCCACCGAGAAGTTCAACCGGGCGGGCGAGAAGGCCGACGCCCTGCGCGCCGAGATCGGCCGCGCCCAGGACGCCGTCGCCCGCGCCCAGGACCGCGTCAACACCATGCGCGGCGTCCTCGGCACCTTCGCCGGGGCCCAGTACCGCTCCGGCGGCCTCGACCCCACCGTCGAGCTGATGCTCTCCGAGGACCCCGGCGCCTACCTCGACAAGGCCGCCGTCCTCGACCGCCTCAGCGGCCGCCAGGCCAGGCAGCTCGCCGAACTGCGCGAGGAGCAGCGCCGGATCGGCCAGCAGCGCCAGGACGCCTCCCGCAAGCTCGCCGAACTGGAGACCCTGCGCACCGAGGTGGCCACCCAGAAGCGCGCCGTCACGGCCAAGCTCGCCGCCGCCCGCAGGCTGCTCGACGACATGCCCTCCGAGGAGCGCGCCGACTTCGAGCGGGCCTCCCGCTCCGGCGGCCGCGCCGACGCCCTGCCGGACCTGCCCGGCGTCCCCGCGGGCGCCGGCCGCGCCTCCGGCCGGGCCATGGCCGCCGTGATGGCCGCCCGCGCCGCGGTGGGCAAGCCGTACGTGTGGGGCTCCACCGGCCCCTCCGGCTTCGACTGCTCCGGGCTGATGGTCTGGTCGTACCGCCAGGCGGGGGTCTCCCTGCCGCGCACCTCGCAGGCGCAGCGCCACGCCGGCCGGCAGGTGCCGCTCTCGCAGGCCCAGCCCGGCGACCTCGTCACGTACCGCTCGGACGCCAGCCACGTCGCCATGTACGTCGGCAACGGCCAGGTGATCCACGCCCCCTACCCCGGCGCCCGGGTCCGCTACGACCCCGTCGGGATGATGCCGGTGTCCTCCGTCACCCGGCCCTGACCCCCGCCCTGCGTACGATCGGCGGATGGATCCCCTCCGCCGCGCCTTCCTGCGCCTCCTCGTGCCGGCCCTGTGCCTGCTCGCGGCGGCGGCCGGATGCGCGGCGCCGGCCCCGCCCGTCGACGGGCGGGTGCGCCGGGCCGTGGCCGACTGGGCGGCGGCCCCGCCCGCGCGGCTCGCCGGGATCCCGCTGGAGGGCTGGGCCTACGAGGTCACCTCGGTCCGGCAGGACGGCTCCCGCGCCTTCGCGCGCGCCGAGCTGCGCTACCGCCTCGCCGGCTACGACACCGCCCCGGCCGGGTCCGCCCGCGAGGTGGAACTGGCCCGGGACCCCGGCGCCGACGGCGGCACGGCCTGGCGGGTCACCGCCGACCGGCCCGCCCCCGGGGCCCCGCCGCAGCTGTGGGACCAGGGGGAGGTGGCCGTCGTACGGGGAGCGCACTCCCTCGTGCTCGGCGTCGGCCAGAGCCCGCAGACCCTCTCCGGCCTCGCCGCCGAGGCCGACCGGGCGGTCCCGGCCGTGAGCGCCGCCTGGCCGCGGCCGTGGGCGGGGCGGGTGGTGGTCCTGGTCCCCGGCACGCTGGAGGCGATGGCGGCGCTGCTGGGGCGGCCGGCCGACGCCTACCGGGGCATGGGGGCCGTCACCACCGGCGCCACCGGCGGCGGCCCCGCCCCCGCGGACCGGGTGGTGGTCAACCCGGAGGGGTACGCGCAGCTGTCGCAGGCCGGCCGGCAGATCGTCCTCACCCACGAGACCACCCACGTCGCGACCCGCACCGCCACCACCGCCCGGACCCCGCAGTGGCTCTCCGAGGGCTTCGCGGACTGGGCGGCGTACCGGCAGGGCCCCCTCGGCCCGGCGCAGGCCGCCCCCGCCCTCGCGCGGTCCGTCCGCCGCGGCGACCTCCCGGCCGCCCTCCCGGACGACGGGGCCTTCGCCTTCGGCGGCGACCAGGAGGCGATGGCCCGGGCCTACGAGGGCGCCTGGCTCGCCTGCCGGCTCGTCGCCGACCGCTGGGGGGACGCCGCCCTGGTCCGGCTCTACGAGGACGCCGGCCGCGCACCGCTGCCTACCGCCCTCGGCCAGGCCCTGGGCACGGACCCGGCCGCCCTGACGAAGGCCTGGCGGGAGGAGTTGCGGACGGAGCTCGGGTAGCCGTCCGGTACGTTGGCGGGGATGCACAAGACGCTGATCGTGACCAACGACTTCCCGCCGCGCCCGGGCGGCATCCAGGCCTTCCTGCACAACATGGCGCTGCGGCTGGACCCCGAGCGGGTCGTCGTCTACGCCTCCACCTGGAAGCACGGCGCGGAGGGCCGGGAGGCCACCGCCGCCTTCGACGCCGAGCAGCCCTTCACCGTGGTGCGCGACCGCACCACGATGCTGCTGCCGACGCCCCGCGTGACCCGGCGGGCGGTGTCCCTGCTGCGCGAACACGGCTGCGAGTCGGTGTGGTTCGGGGCGGCCGCCCCCCTGGGCCTGATGGGTCCGGCGCTGCGCCGGGCGGGCGCCCGGAGACTGGTCGCCACCACCCACGGGCACGAGGCGGGCTGGGCCCAGCTGCCGGCCGCGCGGCAGCTGCTGCGGCGGATCGGCGAGGGCACGGACACCCTCACCTACCTGGGCGAGTACACCCGCTCGCGGATCGCCTCGGCGGTGACGGACCGGGCGGCGGCGCGCATGGTCCAACTCCCGCCGGGAGTGGACGAGAAGACCTTCCACCCCGATTCCGGCGGTGCCGGGGTCCGGGCCCGGCTGGGGCTCAGCGACCGCCCGGTGGTCGTCTGCGTCTCGCGGCTCGTCCCGCGCAAGGGGCAGGACACGCTGATCGAGGCGATGCCGCGGATCCTGGCGCAGGTGCCGGACGCGGTGCTGCTGGTCGTGGGCGGCGGCCCGTACGAGGCGGACCTGCGGGCGCTGGCCGCCGCGAAGGGGGTCGCCGGCTCGGTGGTCTTCACGGGCGCCGTCCCCTGGTCCGAACTGCCGGCCCACTACGGGGCGGGGGACGTCTTCGCGATGCCCTGCCGGACCCGGCGGGGCGGACTGGACGTGGAGGGCCTCGGCATCGTCTACCTGGAGGCGTCGGCGACGGGCCTGCCGGTGGTCGCGGGGGACTCGGGCGGGGCGCCGGACGCGGTGCTCTCCGGCGAGACCGGGTGGGTGGTCCGGGGCGGCGACCCCGAGGAGGCGGCGGACCGCATCGTCCCGCTCCTCCAGGACCCGCAGCTGCGGGCCCGGATGGGCGCGGCCGGCCGCGCCTGGGTCGAGGAGAAGTGGCGCTGGGACCTCCTGGCGGAGCGGCTGCGGGACCTGCTGTAGCCGGGCCGGGGGCGCGGCCGGCGCCCCCGGACCCCAGGCCTCGACCGTCGGCGGGGCCGTTCACGGCCCCGCCGGCGATCGAGGCGGACGTTTCCGCCTCGATCGGGCGAAGGGCGGGGCGGCGAGAGCAACCCTCCCCCTCGGCGGAGCGACACGGCTGACTGTCACTCAGATGCGTGGCACCCCGCCTTATGGCCGCTTCGGCGGAATCCGCCCATCATGCGCCCATGACACCGAACCTGACGCGCCGTCAACTCGGCCTCAACGCCCTCCGCACCGCCGCCGCCCTCGGCCTCACCCGCATCGGCCTCACCACCGCCACCGCCGCCGAGGCCCCGCCCGCCGCCCGCTACGCGCCCGCCATCGTCGTCGGCTCCGGCTACGGGTCCGCCGTCGCGGCGCTCAGGCTCGGACAGGCCGGCATCCGCACCGTCGTCCTCGAAATGGGGCGGCTGTGGGACACCCCCGGGCCCGACGGGAAGGTCTTCCCGTCCACCAGCGCCCCCGACCAGCGGTCCATGTGGTACCGCACCCGCACCGAGGCCCCCCTCGCCACCTTCCTCTGGCTCGACGTCGTCAACCGCGACATCAGCCCCTACCCCGGCGTCCTGGACCGCGTGAACTACGGCGACATGTCCGTCTACGTCGGCCGCGGCGTCGGCGGCGGATCCCTCGTCAACGGCGGCATGGCGCCCACGCCCCGCCGCAGCTACTTCTCCGAGGTGCTGCCCCAGGTCGACGCCGAGGAGATGTACGGCACCTACTACCCGCGCGCCCGCGCCATGCTCGGCGTCAACACCGTCGACCCCGACTGGTTCGAGTCCACCGAGTGGTACCGCTTCGCCCGGATCTCCCGCAAGCACGCCCAGAACACCGGCCTCAGGACCACCTTCGTGCCCAACGTCTACGACTTCGGGTACATGCAGCGCGAGGCCGCCGGCACCGCCGCGAAGTCCGCGCTCGCCGGCGAGGTCATCTACGGCAACAACCACGGCAAGAAGAGCGTCGACAAGACCTACCTCGCGGCCGCCCTCGGCACCGGCAACGTCACCATCGAGACCATGCAGCGCGTGGTCGCCGTACGCCAGGACCCCGCCGGCGGATACGTCCTCACCGTCCGGACCAGCGACGTCACCGGCAAGGTCACCCAGGTCCGCGAACTCGGCTGCGACCGGCTCTTCCTCGGTGCCGGCAGCCTCGGCACCACCGAGATCCTGCTGCGCGCCCGCGAGACCGGCGCCCTGCCCGCGCTGAGCGACCGGGTCGGGCGGAACTGGGGCACCAACGGCAACGTCATGACCGCCCGCGCCAACCACCTCTGGGACACGGTCGGCGCCAACCAGGCCACCATGCCGGCCCTCGGCATCGACGACTGGGACAACGCGGCCAACCCGGTCTTCGCGGAGATCGCCCCGCTCCCGATGGGCATCGAGCACTGGATCTCGATGTACCTGGCCATCACGAAGAACCCGGAGCGCGGGCACTTCACCTACGACGCCGCCACCGACTCGGCGCGGCTCCAGTGGACCCGGGACCAGAACGCCCCGTCGGTGGCGGCGGCCAAGAACCTCTTCGACCGCATCAACCTCAGGAACTTCACCATGTACCGCTACGACCTGTTCGGGGAGAACAAGGCCTTCGCCGACACCTTCACCTACCACCCGCTGGGCGGCTGCGTCCTCGGCGAGGCCACGGACGCCTTCGGGCGGGTCAAGGGGTACCGGGGGCTCTACGTCCTCGACGGGTCGCTCGTCCCCGGCTCGCTCGGCGTGAACCCGTTCGTGACGATCACGGCCCTCGCCGAGCGGAACATGGAGCGGATCCTGGCCGAGGACCCGCGCTGACCGGGGTCAGGGGCGGTACAGCGCCTCGATCTCGTCCGCGAAGTCCTTCGCCACCACGTTGCGCTTGAGCTTCAGCGACGGAGTGATGTGGCCGGACTCCTCCGTGAACTGGGAGGGGAGGATGCGGAACTTGCGCACCGACTCCGCCTTGGAGACCGCCGCGTTGCCGTCGTCCACGGCCTTCTGGACGGCGGCCATCAGGTCCGCGTCCTCGCGCAGGTCCGCCGCCGTCGACCCGGCCGGCTTGCCGTTCTCCGCGGCCCACCGGCCGAGGAACTCCTCGTCGATGGTGACCAGCGCCGCCACGAACGGCTTGCCGTCGCCGACCACCATGCACTCGGCGACCAGCGCGTGGGCCCGGATCCGGTCCTCGATCACGGCGGGGGCGACGTTCTTGCCGCCCGCCGTGACGATGAGCTCCTTCTTGCGGCCCGTGATCCTCAGGTAGCCGTCCTCGTCGAGCGTGCCGACGTCACCGGTGTGGAACCAGCCGTCGGACATCGCCTCGGCGGTGGCCGCCTCGTTCTTCCAGTACTCCTTGAAGACGTGCTCGCCGTGCACCAGCACCTCGCCGTCGTCGGCGATGCGCAGCACCGAGCCCGGCAGCGGCTGGCCGACCGTGCCGATCTTCTGCTTGTCCCAGGGCAGGAACGCCGTGGCCGCGCAGGTCTCCGTCAGGCCGTAGCCCTCCAGGACCGTGAAGCCGATGCCGCGGAAGAAGTGGCCGAGCCGCTCGCCCAGCGGGGCGCCGCCGGAGATCGCGTACTCGCCGCGCCCGCCGAGGACGGCGTGCAGCTTGCTGTAGACCAGCTTGGAGAAGATCTTGTGCTTCAGCTTCAGGCCGAAGGACGGGCCCGAGGGCAGGTCCAGCGCCCGGCTGTACGCGATCGCCGTCTCGGCGGCGGCGTCGAAGATCCGGCCCTTGCCGTCGGCCTGGGCCTTGGCGCGCGCCGAGTTGTAAACCTTCTCGAAGACGCGCGGCACGCCCAGGATCAGCGTCGGGCGGAAGGACTGGAGCTCGTCCGTGAGGTTCTTGATGTCCGGCACGCAGCCCAGCCGGATCGGCGCCAGCACCGCCGCGACCTCGACCAGGCGGCCGAAGACGTGCGCGGCCGGGAGGAACAGCAGCACCGAGCACTCGCCGGTGCGGAAGAGCGGCTTCAGGCGCTCCACGACGTTGCCGCACTCGGCGAAGAAGTTGCGGTGGGTCAGCACGCAGCCCTTGGGGCGGCCGGTGGTGCCCGAGGTGTAGACGATGGTGGCCGGGTCGTCGGCGTTGGCCAGCGAGCTGCGGGCGTCCACGTCGGCGTCCGCGACGTCGGCGCCGGCGGCCTTCAGCGCGCCGAAGGCGTCCTGCTCGATCTCCCAGACCTCGCGCAGCTCCGGCAGCCGGTCGCGCAGGGCGTCCACGGCCGCGTTGTGGCCCGGGCTCTCCACGATCGCGGCGACGGCGCCGGAGTCACCGAGGATCCACTGGATCTGTTCCGGGGAGCTGGTCTCGTAGACCGGCACGGTGACCGCGCCCGCGCTCCAGATCGCGAAGTCGAACAGGACCCACTCGTAGCGGGTGCGGGAGATCAGCGCGACCCGGTCGCCGGGCTGGATGCCCGCCGCGATCAGGCCCTTGGCGGCGGCGCGCACCTCGGCGAGGAACTCCGTCGCCGTGACGTCCTGCCACCGGCCGTCGACCTTGCGGCTCATGACGGCGGTGTCTGGGTGCTGGGCGGCGTTGCGGCGGATGAGATCCGTCAGGTTCCCGTCCGACGGGACCTCGTACAGGGCCGGAAGGCTGAACTCGCGCAAGACTGCTGCTCCTCTGGGCGCCATCGCCACCGTGTGGACCGACCGGACGTTACCCACCGGTAGTGGGTTCCCGATAGAGGGAACCGGCCAGATGTTCCGTGCGTCACATTCTGGACTTCGCCGTGCATCGCAAACGCCGCCACAGCGCTGCCGACAGTAGTCGACCGCCTCCAGGACTCGGAAGTAACCGCAGGTCCGGCCGCCTGCGAGCCCCCCTCTACCCGCCGGGCACGGGCAGCCCTAGGGTGGCGGGCATGGGTGCCAGCAAGAGGCGTACACGGGTCCACGTCGTCAGCGACGTCCACGGCAACACCGACGCGCTCGCCAGGGCCGGCGACGGCGCCGACGCCCTCGTCTGCCTGGGTGACCTGGTCCTCTTCCTCGACTACGCCGACCACTCGCGCGGCATCTTCCCCGACCTCTTCGGCGTCGAGAACGCCCACCGCATCGTCGAGCTGCGCACGGCCCGCCGCTTCGCCGAGGCGCGCGAATTCGGCCGCCGGCTCTGGGACGGGCTGGACCGGGAACGGATGATCGAGGAAGCCGTGCGCCGCCAGTACGCGCAGATGTTCGCCGCCTTCCCCACCCCGACGTACGCCACCTACGGCAACGTCGACATCCCCGGCCTGTGGCACGAGTACGCCGGACCCGGCACCACCGTCCTCGACGGGCAGCGCGTGGAGATCGGCGGCCGCGTCTTCGGCTTCGTCGGCGGCGGACTGCCCTCGCCGATGCGCACCCCGTACGAGGTGGACGAGGACGAGTACGCGGCGAAGGTGGAGGCGCTCGGCGAGGTCGACGTCCTGTGCTCCCACATCCCGCCGGAGGTCCCCGAGCTCTGCTACGACACGGTCGCCCGCCGCTTCGAACGCGGCAGCGCCGCCCTGCTGGCCGCGATCCGCCGCACCCGGCCGCGCCACGCCCTCTTCGGGCACGTCCACCAGCCGCTGGCACGGCGGATGCGGATCGGGGCCACGGAGTGCGTGAACGTGGGCCACTTCGCGGCGACGGGCCGGCCGTGGGCCCTGGAATGGTGACCGCGCGCCCGTGGGCCAGGGTGCCGCAGTGGCGGGGCATGCGCGCGCGGTAGCCTTCGTGCGGCGGCCGGAGGCCCCCGCACCCTTGCCGAACACTCTCCCCCAGCCACCGCTGGGCGGTACCCCCGGAGGAGCGACCGCGATGGCGGAACACACCAGCTCGAGCATCACGATCGAGGCCGCGCCGGCCGAGGTCATGGCCGTCATCGCCGACTTCGCCCGCTACCCCGAGTGGACCGGCGAGGTGAAGGAGGCCGAGGTGCTCTCCACCGACGCCGAGGGCCGAGCCGAGAAGGTGCGGCTGCTGCTGGACGCCGGCGCGATCAAGGACGACCACACCCTGTCCTACAGCTGGAAGGGCGAGGACGAGGTCGGCTGGACCCTCCACAAGTCCCAGATGCTGCGCCAGCTGGACGGCTCCTACCGGCTCGCCCCGCTGGACGGGGGGCGGCGCACGGAGGTCACCTACCAGCTGACGGTCGACGTCAAGATCCCCATGCTCGGCATGATCAAGCGCAAGGCGGAGAAGGTCATCATCGACCGCGCCCTGGCGGGCCTGAAGAAGCGCGTCGAATCCGGCGCCTGACCGGTTGGTGCGCTCAAACGCCGCGCGGGCTGGATTTCGCGCAGCGAAATTCCGGCCCCGCCCGCGTTTGAGGCGCGGGGTCCGGGGCGGAGCCCCGGGGGAAGGGGCGAAGAGCGGGGCCGCACGCCCCCCGGTCCGGACCCGCCGCCGGGCGGCGTAGCGTGCAGGGGAGGATGATCTACGACCCGGAGCACCGCATGCCGCACACCCTCCTCGTCACCGGCCCCGGCGGCGCCGGCCGGACCACCGTCGCCGCCGCCACCGCGCTCGCCGCGGCCCGCGCCGGACAGCGGGTGCTCCTGCTGTGCGGCGAGGACCCCTGGCACGGCGCCCCGGCCCCCGACCGGCTCCGCCTCGCCCGCATCGACTCCGGCGAGGAGTTCCGCACCGAGCTCGCCGCCCTCCAGGAGCGCGGCGCCACCCTCCTCGGGATGCTCGGCGGCAGCCCGCTCGGCGCCGAGGAACTCACCGAACTCCCCGGCGCCGAGCAGTTCGCCCTGCTCCGCGGCCTGCGCCGGGCCGCCGCCGCGCCCGGCACGGACCTCGTGGTCGTCGACATGCCCCCGCTGCACCAGGCCCTCACCACCCTCGCCCTCCCCGCCCAGCTGCGCCGCTACCTGGCCCGGCTGCTGCCCGCGGAGCGCCAGGCGGCCCGCGCCCTGCGCCCCGTACTGGCCCAGCTCGCCGGGGTCCCCATGCCCGCCCAGTGGCTCTACGAGACCGCCGCCCGCTGGGACGAGGAGCTCGCCGCCGTCCAGGCCGTCGTCGAGGCCCCCACCACCGGCGTCCGCCTCGTCGCCGAACCCGGCCCCGCCGCCGACGCCGCCCTGCGCACCGGCCTGCTCGGCCTCGCCCTGTACGAGCTGCCCGTCCGCGACCTGGTGGCCAACCGGCTCGTCCCGGCGGACTCCGCCGACCCGTGGGTGGCCGGGCTCGCCGCCCAGCAGGGGCGGTACCTGGAGGAGTGGCGACGGGGCCTGCCGGTCGTCCCCCTGGGGCACCTCGGCCGGGACCCCCGGGACCCCGGCGAGCTCGCCGCCGCCCACGGCATGGCCCCGGCCCCCGCCCCCGCCCCCCGCGCCCGCTGGGCCGTCGAGGACCGGCTCGCCGAGGACGGGGTACTCGTCTGGGCGGTCCCGCTGCCCCGCGCCTGCAAGGACGAGCTCGACCTGGTCCGGCGCGGCGACGAACTGCTCCTCGCGGTCGGCCCGCACCGCAGGACCGTTTCCCTCCCCTCCGCCCTGCGCCGCTGCACCGTCTCCGGCGCCGCCCTCGTCGACGGGGTGCTCCGCGTCCGCTTCACCCCCGACCCGCAGCTGTGGCCACGGGCGCGCTGACCTGCGTACCTCCGTTCGGGTACCGTCGGAAGTAGCCCCTACCGCAGCCGCCGCAGGAGAGTCCGCCATGAGCGAGGCCACCGACCGCCCCACCGACGACGACGCCTGGGCGAAGGCCTGCGCCGAGGACCTCGCCGCCGAACGGGAGCGCCGCCGTGCGGAGCGCGAGCAGGCCGGGGGAGCGGGCGATGCCACCGGCACCGCCGCCGAGGAGCTGTTCAAGCTCTTCGGCGCCGTCGCCGACAAGGTCTCCGCCCTCAACAACCCGGAGCTCGCCGCAGCCGCCCAGGGCGCCGTACGCCAGTTCGTCAACCAGGCCAGGACCGCCGCCAAGCCCGTGATCGAGCGCAATCCGGAGGTCTTCGGCCACCTCGCGGCGGCCGGATCGGAGCTGCTCGCCGCCTACCGCTCGGCCGTCGAGGGCCACGAACGCCGCTGGACCCGGGACGAGCCCCCCGCCCCCCGCAAGCACACCGACGGCGACGACGGGGGACCCGACGAGGGCCCGGCGCAGCGGATCGATCTCGACTGATCCTCCGCCCGCCTCGGGTACGGTTGGCCGTGGCGGGGCTTGACCGGAAAACCGAGGGACTAATGGGACTCACCATCGGCGTCGACATCGGCGGCACGAAGATCGCGGCCGGCGTGGTCGACGAAGAGGGCACCATCCTTGAGACGTACAAGGTGCCCACCCCGCCGACCGCGGACGGCGTGACGGAGGCGATCTGCGCCGCCGTGTCCGAGGTCAGCAGCAACCACACCATCGACGCCGTCGGCATCGGCGCCGCCGGATACGTGGACGACAAGCGCGCGACGGTGCTCTTCGCACCGAACATCAACTGGCGGCACGAGCCGCTCAAGGACAAGGTCGAGCAGCGCATCGGCCTGCCCGTCGTCGTCGAGAACGACGCGAACTGCGCGGCCTGGGGCGAATACCGCTTTGGCGCCGGCCAGGGCCACGAGGACGTCATCTGCATCACGCTCGGCACCGGCCTGGGCGGCGGCATCATCATCGGCAACAAGCTGCGCCGCGGCCGCTTCGGCGTCGCCGCCGAGTTCGGCCACATCCGGGTCGTCCCCGACGGCCTGCTGTGCGGCTGCGGCAGCCAGGGCTGCTGGGAGCAGTACGCCTCCGGCCGCGCGCTCGTCCGCTACGCGAAGCAGCGCGCCAACGCCACCCCCGAGAACGCGGCGGTCCTGCTGGGACTGGGCGACGGCACCCCCGAGGGCATCGAGGGCAAGCACATCAGCGAGGCCGCACGGGCCGGCGACCCGGTGGCCGTCGACTCCTTCCGCGAGCTGGCCCGCTGGGCCGGCGCGGGCCTGGCCGACCTCGCCTCCCTCTTCGACCCCTCGGCGTTCATCGTCGGAGGCGGCGTCTCCGACGAGGGCGATCTCGTCCTCGACCCGATCCGCAAGTCCTTCAAGCGCTGGCTGATCGGCGGCGCCTGGCGACCGCACGCCCAGGTGCTGGCCGCGCAGCTCGGCGGCAAGGCCGGCCTGGTGGGCGCGGCCGACCTGGCCCGCCAGGGCTGAGACGCACTCGGGAAGGTCTGGAGCCGCCCGCCGCGCCCCCTGTGGGAGCGGCGGGCGGCTGCGTATCTTGCGGTGCATGGTGCCTGACACGCTGCCCCAGCCCCATCCGCTGCCCGACGCCGACGCGGTGCCCGGCGCACTGCCCGGGTCCGTGACCGAGCCGGACGGGTCCGCCGTGATCCGGGTCCTCAGCTACAACGTCCGCTCGCTGCGCGACGACGAGGAGGCCCTGGCCCGGGTGATCCGGGCCTGCGCCCCGGACCTGGTCTTCGTCCAGGAGGCCCCGAGGTTCTTCCGCTGGCGCAAGCACGCGGCGCGGCTGGCCGCCAAGACCGACCTGGTGGTCCTGGGCGGCGGAGCGACCGCGGCCGGTCCGCTGCTGCTGTGCTCGCTCCGGGCCTTCGTGGAGCGGACCGAGGACGTCCTGCTCCCCCTCACCCCCGGACTCCACCGGCGCGGCTTCGCGACGGCGGTGGTCCGCTTCGGCGCCGCGCGGGTGGGGGTCGTCAGCGCCCACCTGTCGCTGGACGCGACGGAGCGCGCCGCCCAGGCCGACCTCCTCCTCGACCGGGTCCGGGCCCTGGACGCCCCGCACGCGATCGCCGCCGCCGACGTCAACGAGGCTCCGGGCGGCCCCGCCTTCGGCCGCCTGTCGGACGCCCTCCAGGACTGCTGGACGGCCGCCCCCTGGGGCGGCGGGAACACCTTCCCCTCCGCCGCGCCCACCCGCCGCATCGACGCGGTGTTCGCCTCCCGCAGCGTGGAGGTCCTCGCCTGCGGAGTCCCGACGGGCCTCCCGCCCCAGGACCTCCGCACGGCAACGGACCACCTCCCGGTCCTGGCGGCCCTGCACCTGAGCGCGGGAGCGTAACCGCCCCGCCCTCCGGACCCGCCCCCGACGCCGCGAGGGGGAGATGGCGGGCCCGCCGCCGAGAGGGCCGTCGGGGAGGCCCGCACCGCCGCCCCGCCGGCACCCGGCGAGCCGGGCTACACCACCGCGCCGCGCCCCGGGTCGTCGTCATCGTCGTCCGTGTCGCCCGACATGCGGGCCACCAGGGTGGCGAAGCCGCCCAGGAAGCCGCCGATGCCCAGGGTGGTCAGCCACCACGTCATGTCCCACTGCAGCAGCACCGCCAGCAGGAGCAGGACCGGGCCGCCGACCACGGCCAGCCACGCGAACTTCGCCGTGGTGTCCGCCGGCGGGAGCTCCGGCGGTTCCGGGGGGACGAAGTGGCCCTCGTCGGCGGCGTCCCCCGCCGCGTCCTCGTCCTTCGGCTCGGCCGGCGCGTGGTCGCGCGGGCCGAGGCCGACGCCCGGGGCGAAGACCACCGAGCCGCCCAGTGCCGTCGGAGCGGCGGCCGGCGGCTCCGGCTGGACGTCCTCCTCCGGCAGCATCAGGTTCTCGATCGGCCGGAACGGGCGCGCCCCCGGCGGGTCCGGCGGCTCCTGCCCGTACCCGGCGACGATCGCGGCCCAGGCCGCCTCCTCGTCCAGCGGGGGCACGCCCCCGGCGGACTCCTCGTGCTCAGCCACCGCTGGCCGCCCCCTCCCTGCCGACGCTCTCCGCGAGCCGCCCGACGAACGCATAGCTGTCCGCGAAGATCCGCTCCGCGTCATGGTCCAACGTCGCCACGTGGTAACTCTGTTCCAGCAGGGTCTCGGTGACGTCCGTCGACGACACCCGCGCCAGGATCCGCTCCGAGTCCACCGGCGGGACCACGTGGTCCTGGGGGCTGTGGAGCAGCAGCACCGGCTGCGTGACCTGCGGCAGCTCGGTGTCCACCAGCTGGAAGAACTTCCGCAGCGAGTGCGCGGCCTTCGTCGGGACCCGGTCGTATCCGACCTCCGCCGCGCCCGGCTTCGCGATGTCGCTGGCGATCCCCGGCGTGGAGCGGATGAAGTGCTTGGCCACGGGGAGGGCCACGGCCATCGGGTCGTGCACCTTGTTGGCCGGGTTGACGAGCACGATGCCGCTGATCGCGTCCCCGTGCTTGGCGGCCAGCCGCAGGGTCAGCGCTCCGCCCATCGACAGCCCGAACACGAACACCTGCGTGCACCGCTCCAGCAGCTCCCGCAGCGCCCGGTCCACCTCGGCGTACCAGTCCTGCCAGCCGGTGAGCTGCATGTCCTGCCAGCGCGTGCCGTGCCCCGGCAGCAGCGGCAGCGAGACCGTCAGCCCGCGTTCGGCCAGGTATTCGGCCCAGGGGCGCAGCGACTGCGGGGAACCGGTGAAGCCGTGGCAGAGGAGCACGCCCACCTCCCCGCCCTCGTGGCGGAACGGCTCTGCTCCAGGGAGGACGGGCACCACAGTCTCCTTGTTGGTGAGGACTTCGACTCGACGATGACCATGACGCGCGCGGGGTACGGGTGCGTACGGGTGCGTCGCGCTGTGTGACTTCACGGTACGCGACCGGGATGACACCGACCAGGGTCGTCGGGCGCTCTCGGTGGAGGCAGGGGATAAGGTCTGTTCGACAGACACAGGAAGGCTTTCGAGTTGATCTACGGCGCAATGAAGTTCTCCATCGGCGGTTCCCTGAAGCTCGCCTTCAGGCCGTGGGTGGAGGGCCTCGAGAACATTCCCGCGGAGGGGCCGGCGATCCTCGCGAGCAACCACCTGTCCTTCTCCGACTCCTTCTTCCTGCCGGCCGTGCTGGACCGGAAGGTGACCTTCATCGCGAAGGCGGAGTACTTCACCTCCCCCGGGGTCAAGGGCAAGCTGACCGCGGCCTTCTTCAAGGGCGTCGGCCAGCTGCCCGTGGACCGCTCCGGTGCGCGCGGTGCCGGTGAGGCCGCCATCAAGAGCGGCATCGAGGTCATCGAGCGCGGGGAGCTGTTCGGTATCTACCCCGAGGGGACCCGTTCACCCGACGGCCGCCTCTACCGGGGCAAGCCCGGCGGTCTGGCCCGGGTGGCGCTGGCCACCGGCGCGCCCGTGATCCCGGTGGCGATGATCGACACCGAGAAGATCCAGCCGCCCGGCAAGGTGGTCCCGAAGCTGATGCGTCCGGGCATCCGGATCGGCAAGCCGCTGGACTTCAGCCGCTACCAGGGCATGGACGGGGACCGCTTCATCCTCCGCTCGGTGACCGACGAGGTCATGTACGAGATCATGAAGCTCTCCGGCCAGGAGTACGTCGACATCTACGCGACGGCCGCCAAGCGGCAGATCGCGGACGCGGAGAAGGCCGCCAAGGACGCGGCCAAGGACGCCGCCAAGGGCGACAAGGGCGCGGAGTAGTCCCCGCGGGCGGCCGGTGCCGTCCGCGCGGCGGGGGTGGGGGAGATGGCGACGAAGCGCGAGCGCGTCGTGCGCATGTCGGTGGAGCAGCCGCTGTGGCGGGCCCTGACCGCGTACCGGCTGCTCACCATGGTCTACGCGGTCCTGCTGTTCGCCTCCGCGTACAAGGACTTCCCCCGCCCCGGCGTCGCGGCCGGCTACCTCGCCGTCCTCGTCGTCTGGACGGCGGCCACCCACCGCCGGGTGGGCAGCGCGGCGCGCTGCACCCGGGGCTTCCTCGCGGCCGACCTCACCGTCGCGCTCGCCGGCATAGCCCTCACCCCGCTCGCCGACACCCACGCCCGCATCCAGGCGGGCGGCCCCACCCTGCCCAGCATCTGGACGGCGGGCTCGGTGCTCGCCTTCGCCCTCAAGGGCGGCTGGCGCTGGGCCGGGATCGCCTCGACCTTCGTGGCCGTCGCCAACATCGCCATCCACGGCGGCGACCCCACCCGGGACACCCTGCACAACGTGCTGCTGGTCTGGGTGGCCTCCATCGCCCTCGGCTACGTCGTCGAGGTCGCCCGGGCCAGTGAGGCGACGCTCGCCCGCGCCCTGGAGATCGAGGCCGCCACCCGCGAGCGCGAGCGCCTCGCCCGGGACATCCACGACGGGGTCCTCCAGGTCCTCGCCATGGTCCAGCGGCGCGGTACCGAGCTGGGCGGGGAGGCGGCCGAGCTGGGCCGGATGGCCGGCGAGCAGGAGGTGGCGCTGCGCACGCTGGTCTCCAGCGGGCTGGTCCGCCCCTCCCGGGTCTCGCGCGACGAGTCGCTCGGCGCGCGGGTGGACGCCTACGAGGTGGAGGAGCCGGGCGCCGACGAGGGCGAGCTGGACCTGCGCGCCCTGCTGGCCCCGCACGCCGGCTCCCGGGTGAGCTTCGCCGAGCCGGGCACCCCGGTGCCGCTGCCCGCGCCCGCCGCGCGGGAGCTGGCAGCGGCCGTCGGCGCCGCCCTCGACAACGTGCGCAGGCACGCGGGGGAGGGGGCCCGTGCCTGGATCCTGGTCGAGGACTGGGGCGACGAGGTGATCGTGACCGTGCGGGACGACGGCCCGGGCATCCCGGCCGGACGGCTCGACCAGGCGGAGGGCGAGGGGCGGATGGGCGTGGCCCTGTCCATCCGGGGCCGGCTGCGCGACCTCGGCGGCAGCGCCGAGCTGGTGTCCGTCCCCGGGCAGGGCACCGAAGTGGAACTGAAAGTACCGAGGGGGAGGACCCAGTGAACGACAGCGTCAGCGGCGGCGGCGAGCTCCACGACATCAAGGTGATGGTCGTCGACGACCACCCGATGTGGCGGGACGCGGTGGCCCGCGACCTGGCCGCCGCGGGGTTCGACGTGGTCGCCACCGCCGGGGACGGGCCGGAGGCGGTGCGCCGCGCCCGTGCCGCGGCCCCGCGGGTGCTGGTCCTCGACCTCAACCTGCCCGGGATGCCCGGGGTGCAGGTGTGCAAGGAGCTGGTCGGCGCCGATCCCGCGCTGCGGGTGCTGGTGCTGTCGGCGAGCGGGGAGCACGCGGACGTGCTGGAGGCGGTGAAGTCCGGGGCGACCGGCTACCTGATGAAGTCCGCCGGGGCCCAGGAGCTGATCGACGCGGTCCGCCGCACCGCGGCCGGCGACCCGGTGTTCACCCCGGGCCTGGCCGGGCTGGTCCTCGGCGAGTACCGGCGGCTGGCCGCCGACCCGGTGCCGGCCGCGGCCGACGAGCCGAAGGCCCCGCAGCTGACCGACCGGGAGACCGAGGTGCTGCGGCTGGTGGCCAAGGGGCTGTCGTACAAGCAGATCGCGGAGCGGCTGGTGATCTCCCACCGGACGGTGCAGAACCACGTGCAGAACACCCTGGGCAAGCTCCAGCTGCACAACCGGGTGGAGCTCGTCCGGTACGCGATCGAGCGCGGGCTCGACGACGCGTAAGGGGGACGCGCAAGGCCGCACCGGTCGTACTTACTTCCCCTTACGAGTGAACACGCGTACGCAACGCCTCGTAATTCCACCGGAATTGCCTTTTCCAGACCCGTCGGTGTGACCTGTGTCACCACTAGCGTGGCCGTCATGGCGAAGGGAGATTCCATGAAGGTCGGAGTGCTCACGGGCGGCGGCGACTGCCCCGGGCTCAACGCGGTGATCAGGGGCGTCGTCCGCAAGGGCGTCCAGGAGTACGGATACGGGTTCGTCGGGTTCAAGGACGGCTGGCGGGGACCGGTCGAGGGGGACGCCGTCCCGCTCGACATCCCCGCCGTCCGCGGGATCCTGCCCCGCGGCGGCACCATCCTCGGCTCCTCGCGCACCAACCCGTTCAAGACGGAGAACGGGGTCCGCGCGATCAAGGAGAACCTCGCCAAGGCCGAGGTCGACGCGCTCATCGCGATCGGCGGCGAGGACACCCTGGGCGTGGCCGCCCGGCTGTACGAGGAGTACGGCATCCCCTGCGTCGGCGTCCCCAAGACCATCGACAACGACCTGTCGGCCACCGACTACACCTTCGGCTTCGACACGGCCGTCGGCATCGCGACGGAGGCCATCGACCGGCTGCACACCACGGCCGAGTCCCACATGCGGGTGCTGGTCGTCGAGGTGATGGGCCGGCACGCCGGCTGGATCGCCCTGCACTCGGGACTCGCGGGCGGCGCGAACGTCATCCTCGTCCCCGAGCAGCGCTTCGACGTGGACCAGGTCTGCGCCTGGGTGACCTCCCGGTTCAAGGCCAGCTACGCGCCGATCGTGGTGGTGGCGGAGGGGGCCATGCCCAAGGACGGCGACCTGGTGCTCAAGGACGCCGTCTCCCGGGACTCCTTCGGGCACGTCCGGCTGTCGGGCGTGGGGGAGTGGCTGGCCAAGGAGATCGAGGCGCGGACCGGAAAGGAGGCCCGGACCACGGTCCTCGGGCACATCCAGCGCGGCGGCACCCCGAGCGCCTTCGACCGCTGGCTGGCCACCCGCTTCGGACTGCACGCGATCGACGCGGTGCGCGACGGGGACTTCGGGAAGATGGTCGCGCTGAAGGGGACGGACATCGTCCGCGTCCCGATCGCCGAGGCGACGGCGAAGCTGAAGACGGTGGACCCGAAGCTGTACGAGGAGGCCGGCGTCTTCTTCGGCTGAGCCGCCGCCCCGCCTCTGCGGGGGACCGGACCGCGGGTCGTATCGTGACGAGAGCGATGGAACGACCCGTGGTCCGACCTGTGGGAGCGAGCGTGGAGATCCTGGCCTTCGGAGTGACCGCCGACGAGGGGCCGCTCCTGGAGCGGGCCTTCGCGGGGGCGGGGCGGCACGAGGTCCGCTGCCTCGACGTCGGCCTCGGCGAGGACACGGCGCCGATCGCCGCCGGGTACGAGATCGTCTCCTCCAGCGTCAACGCCGACCTGGGCGTCCGGGTCCTGAACGTCCTGGCGTCGGGCGGGACGAGGCTGATCGCCCAGCGGTCCACCGGCTTCAACAACATCGACCTCGACGCGGCGCGGCGGCTGGGCCTGACCGTCAGCCGGGTCTCGTACTACTCGCCGTACTCGGTCGCCGAGTTCGCCTGGACCCTGGCGATGGCCGTGAACCGGCGCATCGTGCGCGCCTCGAACCGCACCCGGGACTTCGACTTCCGGCTGAACGGCCTGATGGGCCGCGACATGCGGGGGCGGACGGCGGGGGTGCTGGGCACGGGCCGGATCGGCGAGGCCTTCACCCGGATCGCGCACGGGTTCGGGATGCGGCTGCTGGGCTGGGACCTCGCGCCGAACCCGGCGTGCGTGGAGCTGGGCATGGAGTACGTGGCGAAGGAGGAGCTGTTCGCCTCCGCGGACCTGGTCAGCCTGCACGTGCCCCTGCTGGAGGCGACCCGCCACCTCGTCGACGCGGCCGCGCTGGCGGCGATGAAGGACGACGCGATCCTGGTGAACTCCAGCCGGGGCGGACTCGTCGACACGGAGGCCCTGGTGGGAGAGCTGCGCGCGGGCCGTTTCGCGGGGGTGGGGCTGGACGTGTACGAGGCGGAGGCGGGGATCTTCTCCCAGGACAAGTCCCTGGAGGCGGTGCCCGACGACACCCTCGCGCGGCTGATGACCTTCCCGAACGTCCTGGTCACCTCCCACCAGGCGTACTACACGCACGAGGCGGTGGGGCAGATCATCGACGCGACGGTCCGCAACGTGGCGGACTACCTGGCGGGACGCCGTTCGGACAACACCCTGGTCCCGGGTCCGGCCTGACCGCCGGCCGGACCCGGGCGGACGTCACGCCCGCCGCCCCACCGGGGTCAGGGAGCGGACCAGGTCGCGCACGAGCGGCGCTCCCCGCAGGGTGAGGACGGACTCCGGGTGGAACTGGACGCCCGCGAAGCCGCGCTCCGCGCAGCGCAGGGCGTGGACCTCCTCCGTGACCGGGTCCCGGGAGACCTCGACGCCGTGCGCCGCCAGCTCGGCGGCCGCCTCCGCATCACAGGCGGCGGTGTACGTGTTGTAGAAGCCGACGACCTCCGGCCTGCCGAAGAGGTCGATCCGCACCTGCGCCCCCTGCGCCGGCTCCGCCTTGCGGACGAGGGGCAGCCCGATCTCCGCCGCCAGCAGCTCGTGCCCCAGACAGACCCCGAGCAGACCGCCCCGGTGCGAGGCGAGCAGCTCGCCCGCCAGCGCGCGCAGCGTCCGCATCTTCGGGTCCGCCGCGTCGGCCGGGTTCCCCGGGCCCGGGCCCAGGACGATCGGGCCCTCCCAGGCCAGCGCCGCCTCCCGCAGCCCCGGCTCGTCGTAGCGGCGCACCGCCACCGACAGACCCGCCGCCCGCAGCACGTGCGCCAGCATCGCCGTGAAGGTGTCCTCGCCGTCCACCACCAGCGCGTGCCCGTCCGTCGCGGGCAGCCGCTCCTGCATCCGCAGCCAGAACGGCGCCAGGTCCGCCCGCCGCGAGGCCAGCGCCGCCCGCACCCGGGGGTCGTCCGCCAGCCGGGCGCCCGTCGTCCCGCGGGCGGGCCGGGGCGCGGCCTCCCGTACGCCCAGGGCGGCCAGCACCCCGGCGGCCTTGGCGTGGGTCTCGGCCACCTCGCCGAGCGGGTCGGAGTGGCGGACCAGGGTGGCCCCGACCGGCACCCGCAGGGCCCCGTCCGGGGCGATGTCGGCGGTGCGGATCAGGATGGGGGAGTCCAGGGTCTGGCCGCCGGCCGGGTCCAGCCCCAGCAGCGCCAGCGCGCCCGCGTAGTAGCCGCGGCCCCCGTCCTCGTACCGTTCGATCACGCGGCAGGCGTTCTGCACGGGCGAGCCCGTCACCGTCGCCGCGAACATGGTCTCCCGCAGCACCTCCCGGACGTCCAGCGAGGAGCGTCCGCGCAGCTCGTACTCGGTGTGCGCGAGGTGGGCCATCTCCCGCAGCCGGGGTCCGACGACGGTCCCGCCCATGTCGCCGACCGTGCACATCATCTTCAGCTCCTCGTCGACCACCATCGACAGCTCCTCGGTCTCCTTGCGGTCGCCGAGGAAGGCGAGGAGCGACTCGGCGGTCGGGCCGCCGGCCGGGTACCGGTAGGTGCCGCTGATGGGGTTCATGACCACCGTGCCGCCCGTCATGCGGACGTGGACCTCGGGGCTGGCCCCGACCAGGGTGCGGTCCGGGGTGTGGACCACGTACGTCCAGTACGCCCCCCGCTCGCCCTCCAGCAGACGCCGGAACAGGGCCAGGGCGTCGGCCCGGCCGAAGCCGTCGATCCGGCCCCGGTAGGTCCGCCGGATCACGAAGTTCGCGCCCTCGCCCCGGCCGATCTCGTCGCGGACCACCCGCTCGACGGTGGCCGCGTACTCCTCGTCGCCGACGTCGAAGCCGCCGCCGTCGACCCGTACGCCGTGGGCCGGGAGGGCGGCCAGCGCCTCGGCGAGCGGGACCTCGTAGGCCTCCTCGGCGGCCAGTACGGCCAGCGGGGTGCCGTCGTCGCGGACGTCGAACCCGCGCTCGCGGATCTGGCGGAAGGGGACCAGGGCCAGGGTGGGCAGCGCGCGGACGGGCAGGTCGGCGAGGCGGTCGGCCGTGTGGACCGGGCCCAGCAGCACCTCGACGGTGTCGTGGTCGCGGCCGGGGGTGCGCCGGCGCAGCAGCGCGAAGGGCGGGGCGTCGTCGTCGAGGAGCCGGGCGAGGGAGAACTCGGACTGGGGCATGGGGCGGGCGTCCTTCCGGTGGGGTGTCGGGAGGAGGGGCGGCCCGTGCCGGTGCACGCAGAAGGCCGCCCCTCGGGGCGGCCTTCGCTTCGCTCGTGTCAGTGGGTACGCACGAGGGGTGGGCCGCCGGGAGCGGACCACCACCAGTTCTGGACGGAGAGCGCGTACATGGGAGGCACCTTAGCCCACGCCGCCGTCCTCCTGCCGCATCCCGCCTCTTCCGGCATGTGAACCTTGAATTCCGTTCATCTGGGCTCCGTGGACCTTCGAACGACACCGTCTCACCAGGTGGGCGTCCGGCCGGACACGGCGAATGACGCCGTAATGTGTACGAGGTGACCGTGAACGCTGAAAACCACGCCCTCGCCGCCAAGGCGACCTGGCGAGACCTTCCCGCGGCGCAGCAGCCTTCGTACCCCGATGCCGAGGCCCTGCGCGCTGTCGTCGCGGACCTCGAGTCGTATCCTCCGCTCGTCTTCGCGGGCGAGTGCGACCAGCTGCGCGCCCGCCTGGGAGCCGTCGCCAAGGGCGAGGCGTTCCTGCTGCAGGGCGGCGACTGCGCCGAGGCCTTCGACGCCGTCTCCGCCGACCACATCCGCGCCAAGCTGAAGACCCTGCTCCAGATGAGCGCCGTCCTGACCTACGCGGCCTCCGTGCCCGTCGTCAAGGTCGGCCGCATCGCGGGCCAGTACTCCAAGCCGCGCTCCAAGGACACCGAGACCCGCGACGGCGTGACCCTGCCGACCTACCGCGGCGACTCCGTCAACGGCTTCGCCTTCACCGAAGAGGCCCGCGTCCCGGACCCCGAGCGCCTCAAGCGCATGTACCACGCCTCGGCCTCCACGCTGAACCTGGTGCGCGCCTTCACCACCGGCGGTTACGCCGACCTGCGCCAGGTGCACGCCTGGAACCAGGACTTCGTGAAGTCCTCCCCGTCCGGGCAGCGCTACGAGCAGCTCGCGCGGGAGATCGACAACGCGCTGAACTTCATGAAGGCCTGCGGCACCGACCCGGCCGAGTTCAAGGCGGTGGAGTTCTACTCCTCGCACGAGGCCCTGCTGCTGGACTACGAGGGCGCCCTCACCCGTACGGACTCCCGCACCGGCAAGCTGTACGACACCTCCGGCCACATGGTCTGGATCGGTGAGCGCACCCGTCAGCTGGACCACGCGCACATCGAGTTCTGCGCGCAGATCGCCAACCCGATCGGCATCAAGCTCGGTCCGACCACCACGGTGGACGAGGCGCTGACGTACATCGACCGCCTGGACCCCGAGCGCGAGCCGGGCCGGCTGACCTTCGTCGTCCGCATGGGCGCCGACAAGGTCCGCGACAAGCTCCCCGAGCTGGTCGAGAAGGTCACCGCGTCCGGTGCGACCGTCGCCTGGGTCACCGACCCGATGCACGGCAACACCTTCGAGGCGGCCTCCGGCCACAAGACGCGCCGTTTCGACGACGTGCTCGACGAGGTCAAGGGCTTCTTCGAGGTCCACAAGGCGCTGGGCACCCACCCGGGCGGCATCCACGTCGAGCTCACCGGTGACGACGTCACCGAGTGCGTGGGCGGCGGCGACGAGATCTTCGTCGACGACCTGCACCAGCGCTACGAGACGGCCTGCGACCCGCGTCTCAACCGCAGCCAGTCCCTGGACCTGGCGTTCCTGGTGGCGGAGATGTACCGCGACCAGTAGGCGGCACCTGCCGACGGGGCGCGGATCGATGTGATCCGCGCCCCATCCGCGTTCCCGGGTCTTTTAGGCAACCCTAACTTTGGGTACGGTTAGGTAAGCCTCACCGCACAGGGGATGGCTGCAAGGACCATTCCGCCCAGGGAGGTGAACCGCGTGTACGTCTGCTCTTGCTTCGGGGTCACCGACAAGCAGGTCAAGGAACACGCGGCCGCCGGGGCCTGCACCCCCCGCCAGATCGCCTCGGTCACCAAGGCCGGCACGGACTGCGGCTCCTGCGTGCGGACCATCCAGGGCCTCCTGGGCCGTGGCGCGTGCCCGCGCCGGGAGCTGGTGGAGAAGGGCGACGCGGCGGCCGTCCTCGCCTCCGCGCCCCGCCCGGCCCCCGGGGCCGCGCAGCCCGTCCTGGCCGACGCGGCCTAACCTCCGGGCGCCGGGCGCCCACCGGGCCCCTGGTCCCTCCCGCCCTCAGCTCTCCGGCTGCTCGATCAGCTGGGCGATGTAGAGCGCCTCGCCGATGCTCTCGATCAGCTCCAGCTGGGTGTCGAGGTAGTCGATGTGGTGCTCCTCGTCCTCCAGGATCTCCTCGAAGAGCCGCGCCGAGGTGACGTCCCCCTTGCCGCGCATGACCTCGATGCCCCGCCTGAGGCGGTCGATCGCCTCCACCTCGACCTGCCGGTCCGCCTGGAACATCTCCGTCAGGGTCTGGCCGACCCGCACGTGGAAGAGCCGCTGGTAGTTCGGGAGCCCGTCGAGCATCAGGATGCGCTCGGTGAGCTTGTCCGCGTGCTTCATCTCGTCGATGGACTCGGCACGGGTGTAGTTGGCGAGCTTCGTCCACCCCTTGTTGTCCTGGATGCGGTAGTGCAGCCAGTACTGGTTGATGGCCGTGAGCTCGCCGGTCAGCTGCTCGTTCAGAAACTCGAGGACCTCGGGGTCGCCCTGCATCGCAGAGGCTCCTTCCAGGCAATGTCAGCTAGGTGACTGGGCAGTGCGCGCATCTTTGCACCGCCGTAGGGGGCCGTCCAGTAAGTGCCTCCTTAGTCGGAGTTACCGTGACTTGCCCGTTTCGGCTCGTACCTGGTCGTGACCACCCCGCCACGTCTGTCACCATGGAGGCATGGGTCAGCCGGAAAGCCGGGAATCTCCGGGAGCAGAGCAACTGGAGCTTCCTCCGGGGCAGCGGCTGCAGAGGGGCTGGCCGGTCACCCACTACGGTCCCGTGCCCAAGTTCAAGCCGGACCGCTGGGAGTTCCGCGTCTTCGGGGCGACGGCCGACGGCGAGAAGCACTGCTGGAACCACGAGGAGTTCGCGGCGCTGCCGTTCGACTCGGTGGTGGCCGACCTGCACTGCGTCACCAAGTTCAGCATGCTGGGCGCCGAGTGGGGCGGGGTGATGGCCCGCGACATCCTCGCCCTGGCCCCTCCGGCCCCGCAGGCCACGCACGTGATGGTGTGGGCCGAGTACGGCTTCAGCTCCAACCTGCGGCTGGCCGACTTCGCCTCCGACCGGACCGTCTTCGCCACCCACATGGGCGGCGAACCGCTCACGGCCGAACACGGCTTCCCGCTGCGCCTGGTGGTCCCGCACCTGTACGCCTGGAAAGGGCCCAAGTGGGTGCGGGGCATCGAGTACATGACCGCCGACCGCCGCGGTTTCTGGGAGGAGCGCGGCTACCACAACATCGGCGACCCCTGGCGCGAGCAGCGCTACTCGTACCAGGAGGGGCCCGGCGACGGTCCGGAGCTGTGACCGCCCTCAGTGGTGGTACTGGTGGACGACGGCGTGGCCCTTGCCGCGGCCGATCATCCACTTGTTGACCGGGGCGGTCACGACGAAGGCGAGCGCCAGCGAGATCGCCAGGGCGGTCCAGAACAGCGCCTCCGAGAGGTGGGCGTCCATGGCCCCGGGCCAGACGGCGATGACGCCGTTGTCGATCAGCTCCATGACGGCGATCGAGAGGGTGTCCGCGGCCAGCGCCACCCGGACGGCCGAGCGGAGGTCCACGCCGGCGGCCAGGATCCCGCGCAGGGTGAGGGCGTAGCCGAAGAAGAACGCGAGGACGATCGCCAGGACCATCGTCGGAAGGTTCCCCCAGCCCAGGGCGGTGCCGACGATCATGCCGAGGACCTCGCCGATGGCGCATCCGGTCAGGCAGTGCAGCGTGGCCCGGGCCGCCGTCCCCCAGCCGACGGGGCCGCCGCCGTGGGCGTGGGCGTGCCCGGCGTGCTGCTGGTGCTCGGTGTGTGCGTGGTGGTCGTGGTTCTCGTGATGTGCGTGGTGCTCGTGATGTTCGTGCGCCTGCGTCATGACAACCCCCTGGAGGTCTGGCGGAACGCCGGGCAGCGGTCCCGCCGACTGGTGGAACCGTATACCCCCCAGGGGTATTCCTCAAGGAATCGGGGAGCGGTCAGTGCAGCTCGCGCAGCTCCTTCAGCAGGGCCACGTCCGCGGCGTGCCCCTCCTTGCCGCCGGGCGTCTCGATGATCAGCGGGACGCCGTCCGTCTCGGGGTGGGAGAACAGCTCGGCGAAGGCCTCCCGGCCGATGTGGCCCTGGCCGATGTTGGCGTGCCGGTCCTTGTGGGCGCCGACGCCCTCCTTGGAGTCGTTGGCGTGGATCAGCTTGAGCCGGCCCGCGCCCACCGTGTCCGCCAGCAGGTCCAGGGTCTGCTTGGTGCCGCCCGGCTCCGCCAGGTCGTGGCCCGCCGCGAAGATGTGGCAGGTGTCCAGGCAGATGCCGAGCTTCTCGTGGTGGTCGAGGGCCTCGAAGTACGGGCCGAAGTCCCAGGTGCGCGAGCAGAGCGAGGAGCCCTGGCCGGCCGTGGACTCCAGCAGCAGGAAGGGGTCGTCCTCGTGGGTCAGCTCGTCCAGCAGCGGCAGCATGTACTCCCTGACCTGCGCGTACGCCTCCTCACGCGGACGGCCCCCGGTCGCCGAGCCGGTGTGCACGACCACCCCGAGCGCACCGATCTCCCGGCCCCGGCGCAGTGAGTGCCGCAGGGACTCCACCGACTTCTCGACGGTCGCCGCGGTGTGCGAGCCGAAGTTGATCAGGTACGGGGCGTGCACGTACACCGGGATCGACTCCTCGGCGCACTGCGCGCGCAGCAGCTCGTCCTGCGCCGGGTTCCCGGTCGGGGTGGCCCACCCGCGCGGGTTGGCCACGAAGACCTGGACGGCCTCTGCGCCCATCTCACGGGCGTAGGCGAGGCCCACGGAGGCCAGCCCGCCGGCGACGGGCACGTGCCCGCCCACGGGATTGCGTGACAACGGTGCTCAGAGCCCCTTGGTCTTGATGGTGATCGTGCTGCCCTCGGGGACGCTCTGTCCGGCGGGCACCGACTGCGTGTCCACCGTGCTGCTGAAGGACAGGAAGGGGCGCTCCACCTTCACCTTGAAGCCCAGGGCCTCCAGCGCCTTGCGGGCGGCGTCCACGTCCTGGCCGGCCACGTTCGGGACCTGCACCGGCCGGGGGCCCTTGGAGAGGGTCAGCGTGACCGTGTCCCCGGTGGCGGCCTGGGTGCCCGCGCCGATCGACTGGTTGGCGACCGTACCGGCGGGCGCGGGGGAGTTGACCTGGTCGGGGGCCGTCTCGACCTTCAGACCGAGGGCCTCCAGGGCCGCCCGCGCCTGGTCGGCCGACTGGCCGGTGACGGCCGGGACCTGGACCGGGCGGCCCTTGCTGACCTGGAGGGAGACGGCGGTGTCGGGGGCCCGCTTCTGGCCGCCGGCCGGGTCGGTGCCGATCACCGAGCCCTGGGCCACGTCCTGGCTGAAGGCCTGGGTGACGATGCCGGGGGCCAGCCCCGCCTTCGTCAGCTCGGCCTTGGCCTCCTCCAGCGGCCGACCCTTCAGATCGGGCACGCTGACCAGCTCGGGGCCGCGGGAGACGGTGAGGGTCACCGCGCCGTTGCCGCGGATCCGCTTGCCGCCGGCGGGGTCGGAGTTCATGACCGTGCCGCGCTCGAAGGCCTCGCTGAACTTCCGGTCGACCTTCTTGACGCCGAGCCCGGCGGCGGACAGCTCCGTCCTGGCCTGCTCCTCCGTCTTGCCGAGGAGGTTGGGCACCTTGGTGAACTGCCCGGAGTTGATGTACCAGACGCCGGCGCCCAGACCCAGGGCGAGCAGGATCCCCGCGATGACGAGGACCGTGCCCCGGCGCTGCCGGCGGGCGGCCGGGGGAGCCGGGGGCTCCGGTACGTGCGGCCGCTCCAGGCGCGAGGTGTGGTGCACGGACTGCTCCTGCGCCTGCCCCGCGACCGGGCGCGGGATCACGCTGGTGCGGTCCTCGGTTGCGGACCGCTCGGCGGCCCGCGCCTGCGGAGGTACGGCGTCCAGCTCGGCCTCGCCGATCCGCGCCCGCGCCTCGCGGGCCAGGCCCAGCAGGGCGGCGGCGTCCGCGGGGCGCAGCCCGGGGGTGCGGGCGGTGGCCTGGGCGACGAGCTCGTCGAGCGCGGCGGGCAGCCCCGGGACGGCGGCCGACGGGGGCGGGACGTCCTCGTTGAGGTGCTGGAACAGCACCTGGGCGGGGGTGCCGCCGGTGTGCGGCTTGGAGCCGGTGAGCATCTCGTACAGCACGACGCCGCAGGCGTAGACGTCCACGCGGGTGTCGTAGACCCCGTCCTCGATCTGCTCGGGGGCGAGGTAGGAGACCGTGCCGAGGACGGAGCCGGTGGTGTGGGTGGCGGCGTCCACGGAGCGCACGAGGCCGAAGTCGGCGACCTTGACCCGGCCGTCGTCGCCGATCAGCACGTTCTCGGGCTTGATGTCCCGGTGGACGAAGCCGGCGCGGTGGGCGGTGCCGAGCGCGGCGAGGACCGGTTCGAGGATGTCGAGCGCGGCCCGCGGCTGGAGCGCGCCGCGCTCGCGCAGGACGTCGCGCAGGGTGCAGCCGGAGACGTACTCCATGGCGAGGTACGTGTACGGGCCGTCGGTGCCCTGGTCGAAGACCCCGACCACGTTGGGGTGGGCGAGGCGGGCCACGGACTTCGCCTCGCGGATGAAGCGGTCGACGAAGGCGGCGTCGGCGGCCAGGTCCGGGTGCATGATCTTCAGTGCGAGGACGCGGTCGAGGCGGGTGTCGAGGGCCCGGTAGACCGTCGCCATGCCGCCTGCGGCGATGCGGGCGTCGACGCGGTAGCGGCCGTCGAGCACGCGCCCGACGAGGGGGTCATCCAGGGTCGTATCCACCCGGCGATTCTACGAGGGCCCCCACCACCCCCGGCCGGGGTGTCCACGCCTTGCAGCGCACCTGTGACGTGGGCGGGGGGGCGGGGGGTTCGCGGCGGGCCCTCAGAACGCCGGGCGCTCCGGGTCCAGAGCGGCGCGGCCCTCCCGCGGGGACGAGGCCTCCGCGAAGCGGCGCTGGGGGATGCGGCCCGCGCGGTGGGCCAGCCGGCCCGCCGAGACGGCGTCGCGCATGGCCGCCGCCATGAGCACCGGCTCCTGCGCACGGGTCACCGCGGAGGCCAGCATCACCGCCGCGCAGCCGAGCTCCATCGCCAGCGCGGCGTCCGAGGCCGTCCCCGCGCCCGCGTCCAGGATGACCGGCACCCCGGCCCGCTCCACGATCAGCTCGAAGTTGTGCGGGTTGCGGATGCCCATCCCGGAGCCGATGGGGGAGCCCAGCGGCATGATCGCCGCGCAGCCCGCGTCCTCCAGCCTGCGGGCCAGCACCGGGTCGTCGTTGGTGTAGGGGAGGACCGTGAAGCCCTCGTCGACCAGCACCTCCGCCGCGTCCAGCAGCTCGACCCCGTCCGGCAGGAGGGTCCGCTCGTCCGCGACCACCTCCAGCTTGATCCAGTCCGTGCCCAGCGCCTCCCGCGCGAGCCGGGCCGTCAGGACGGCCTCGCCGGCGGTGAAGCAGCCCGCCGTGTTCGGGAGGACCGCGATGCCGAGCCGGGACAGAACGGACAGGACGGAGCCCTGGACCGTCGGGTCCAGGCGGCGCATGGCCACCGTGGTGAGCTCGGTGCCGGAGGTGATCAGGGCGCGTTCCATGACCTCCAGGCTCGGGGCGCCGCCCGTGCCCATGATCAGGCGGGACGAGAAGGTCCGGCCGCCCAGGGTGAACAGGTCGTCGGCCATGGCGCTCAGCCTCCCTGGACCGCGGTGAGGACCTCGACCCGGTCGCCGTCGCCGACCGCGGTGTGCGGCCACTGTCCGCGCGGGACGACCGTCTCGTTGAGGGCGGCGGCCACGCCGGAGGGGGCGGTGGTCAGGGTGGCGACCACCGCGTCGAGGGTGGTGCCGGCCGCGAGCTCGCGCGGCTCGCCGTTGACGGAGATGGTCATGCGGGGGACTCCTGACGGGTGGAGGAGAAGCGGCGGGGGCTGAAGGGGCGGGCGATCTCCGGCACGGCGCCGGTGGTCAGCAGCTCCGCCATCACGTCGCCGGTGAGCGGGGTCAGCAGCACCCCGTTGCGGTAGTGGCCGGTGGCCAGGTGCAGACCGGGCAGGTCGCTGGGGCCCAGCAGCGGCGCGTTGTCCGGGGAGCACGGGCGCAGCCCCGCCCGGGTCTCGACCAGGGGGAGCTCGGTGATGCCGGGGACCAGTTCGTGCGCGTCGCGCAGCAGCTCGTAGACCCCGCCGGCGGTGACGGTGGTGTCCCAGCCGAGCTCCTCGCTGGTGGCGCCGACGACGAGTTCGCCGTTCTCGCGCGGGACCAGGTAGACGTGGCTGCCGCGCACCACGGCCCGTACCGTCCGGGACAGGAACGGCGCGAAGGCGGGCGGCACGGCCAGCCGCAGGACCTGCCCCTTGACCGGCCGTACGGGCGGCAGCACCTGTTCCGGTACGCCCTCCAGCCGGCCGCTGAGCGAGCCGGCGGCCAGGACCACCTGGTCGGCGCGCAGCCCGGTGCCGTCGTCGAGCAGCGCCCCCGAGGCCCGGTCGGCGGTGACGAGCAGCCGGCGGGCGGCCGCCCGGTGGATCTCCACCCCGGCCCGCTCGCAGGCGGCCAGCAGTGCGGCGGCGAGTCGGCGCGGATCCACCTGGTGGTCCCCGTCGACGCGCAGCCCGCCGCGCACCCCGGGGGTCAGCATCGGCTCCAGGCGGCGGCACTCGCGGCCGGTGAGCCACTCGGACTCCAGGCCGCAGCGGCGCTGGAGGGCGTGCAGTTCCCGCAGGTGGAGGCGGTCGTCGGCGTCGAGGGCGACGGCCAGGGTGCCGCAGGCCCGGTAGCCGAGGTCCATGCCGCCGCTGGCCTCGGAGAGCTCGGCGGCGAAGTCCGGGTAGCGGGCGGCGGAGGCGAGGTTGAGCCCCAGCAGGGTTTCCTCGCCGTAGTGCAGTTCGGTGACGGCGGCGAGCATGCCGGCCGCGACCCGGGCGGCGCCGCCGCCGGGGTCGGGGTCGGCGAGCGCGGTGCGCAGGCCGCTGCGGGCCGCCCGCCAGGCGGTGACCAGGCCGATGATCCCGCCACCGATGACGAGGACGTCGCAGCCCCGGTGGTCGGATCCCTTGTCGGATGCGTGCATGGGCGTCCAGCCCCTCCCTTCGCCGGCATGACCCGGATCAGGTTCGTACGGTCGGAGGCCGGCCAGCCTCCCTCTCAGCCCGGTGCGCCCGGACTCCCGCGATAGGTACGGTGGCCAGCGTAACCCCGGGGCCGGTGGCGGGTAAGGCTGCCTCCCTGTGGCGCCCCGCCCCCAGTTTCCTGACGGGTCGTCAGGTGACTAGGCTGGCCGTGTGAGTGAGCAGACGGAACAGACGAAGCCCGGTGTCGTGATCGTCGGCGCCGGAATGGCCGGGGTGCAGACCGCGGTGGCCCTGCGGGAACAGGGCTGGACCGGCCCCGTGACCCTGCTGGGCGCCGAACCCCACCAGCCCTACGACCGCCCGCCGCTGTCCAAGGCGGTACTGCTCGGCAAGGCCGAGGACTCGGCCTTCGACGTCGACTTCGAAGGCCTCGGCATCACGCTCCGCCTGGGGACCGAGGTCACCGGCCTGCGCGCCGCCGACCACGAGCTGGACACCGAGGCCGGACCGGTCCCGTACGAGGTCCTCGTCCTGGCCACGGGAGCCACGCCCCTGACCCTGCCCGGCACCGGCGGCGTCCCCGGCGCCCACCTGCTGCGCACCCTCGACGACGCCGCCCGGCTGCGCCCGGTCCTGGCCGCCGCCCCCGACACCGTCGTGGTCGGGGCCGGCTGGATCGGCGCCGAGTTCGCCACCGCCGCCCGCGAGGCCGGCTGCGCCGTCACCGTGGTCGAGGCGGCCGACCGGGTCCTCGCCGGTGCCCTGCCCGCCGAGGTCGCCGCCCCGATGGCCCGCTGGTACCAGGGCGCCGGCGCCACCCTGCTCACCGGCGCCCGGGTGGCCGCCGTCGAGGAGGGGCGGGTGCTCCTCGCGGACGGCCGCGAGCTGCCCGCCGGGGCCGTCGTCGTCGGCGTCGGCGCCCGGCCCGCCACCGACTGGCTCGACGGCAGCGGCGTCGAGCGGGGCCCCGACGGCTCCGTCACCGCCGACGCCCACCTGCGCACCTCCCTGCCCGGGGTGTACGCCGTCGGGGACTGCTCCTCCTTCCCGTCGGCCCGCTACGGGACCCGGCTGCTGGTCCACCACTGGGACAACGCCCTCCAGGGCCCGCGCACGGTCGCGGCGAACATCGTCGCGGGGGAGGCCGTACAGGCCTACGACCCCGTGCCCTACTTCTGGTCCGAGCAGTTCGGCCGCTTCGTGCAGTACGCCGGCCACCACGGCGGCGCCGACGCCCTGCTGTGGCGCGGCGACCCGGACGGGGACGCCTGGTCGGTGTGCTGGCTGCGCGGGGACGCCCTCGTCGCGGTCCTGGCCGTCGGCCGCCCCCGCGACCTGGCCCAGGGGCGGAAGCTGATCGAGTCGGGCGCCCCCGTGGATCCGGCCAAGGTCGCCGACCCGGGCGTACCGCTGAAGTCGGCCGCCGCCTGACACCGCCCCGGGGCCCGGCCCGCCGCCGCGCGGCCGGGCCCGCAACCGGGCGCGGACCCTGATCCGGGCGGATCCCCGCCTACGCGGACGGACCCGGACGGACGGGGCCGGGTACCGGGTGTCCCGCCGAGGTGGCAGGCTTGTCCCCGTGACCGAGATTGACGCAAAGATCGATGCCCTCGTCCCCTCGTGGCTGTACCTCCCCGACATCGCGGAGATGCTCGACATCGAGGTGACCCGGGTCCGCCAGATGGTCAAGGAAGGGCAGCTGATCGCCGTACGCCGGGGCGAGAACCGCGCCCTGCAGGTTCCGGCCCAGTTCATCGACGGCGACAAGGTCGTCAAGGGACTCGTCGGCCTGCTCACGGTGCTGCGCGACGACCGCTTCTCCGACGAGGAGATGCTGGAGTGGCTCTTCACCGAGGACCCCACCCTGCCCGGCACCCCCGTGCAGGCGCTGCGCGAGAATCGCGGCACGGAGGTGAAGCGCCGCGCCCAGGCGCTCGCCCTCTGACCGGCTGATCCACGGGTGTGCGGGCCGGCGGGGTAGCCTCGGCCCGCCCGCACACCGCCACCACCAGAGGGGTACTCCCATGCAGCAGCTGTCCGACGCCCGGCTCTACCTGTGCACGGACGCCCGAAAGCGGCAGGGAGACCTCCCCGAGTTCCTCGACGCCGTCCTGGCCGGCGGGGTGGACGTCGTCCAGCTCCGCGACAAGGGCATGGAGGCCGGTGAGGAACTCGAACACCTCCGGGTCTTCGCCGAGGCCGCCCGCCGGCACGGCAAGCTCCTCGCGGTCAACGACCGCGCCGACGTCGCGCACGCCATCGGCTCCGACGTCCTGCACCTGGGCCAGGGCGACATCCCCGTCCCCGCCGCCCGCGCGATCCTCGGCCCGGAGGTCCTGATCGGGCGCTCCTGCCACTCCGAGTCCGAGGTCGACGCCGCCGTCGCCGAGCCGGGCGTGGACTACTTCTGCACCGGCCCCTGCTGGCCCACCCCCACCAAGCCCGGCCGCCACGCCCCCGGCCTGGACCTCGTCCGCCACGCGGCCTCCCTGGACCAGGACCGCCCCTGGTTCGCCATCGGCGGCATCGACGCCGGCAACCTGGACGAGGTCCTCGACGCCGGGGCCACCCGTGTCGTGGTCGTCCGCGCCATCACCGAGGCCTCCGACCCCGGCGCCGCCGCCGCCGAGCTGGCGAAGCGCGTCCGCGCCCGCCTCGGCTGAGGCCCCGGACCCGCCCCGGACCCGCCCCGCCAGGGCCCGGCCCGCCCGGACCCGTCCCGGGCGGCGGCCCCTCGAACCGTGCTCGCGCGGAACTCGCGCCCGGCCGGGGCGCGCGCCGAGGTGTCCAAAAATCCGTCCAAGGGGTGGACAGCGCTTCGGCGTCCGCCGGGGCGCGTCTAACCTGCCCGTATGGCCCTTGGTACCGCTTCCACCTGGTCGGACCGCGCACACACGGTCCGCGACCTCCTCGCGTCCGGAGCCTCGTATTCCTTCGAGTTCTGGGCCCCCAAGACCGAGAAGGGCGAGCGCAACCTCTGGAACGCGCTCCGCCGGATCGAGGCGGTCTCCCCGAGCTTCGTCTCCGTCACGTACGGGGCCGGAGGCTCGACCCGGGGCGGCACCGTCCGCGCCACCGAGCAGATCGCCGCCGACACCACGCTGACACCCGTCGCGCACCTCACCGCCGTCGACCACTCCGTCGCCGAGCTGCGCCACGTGATCGGCCAGTTCGCCGACGCCGGCATCCGCAACATGCTCGCGCTGCGCGGGGACCCGCCGGGCGACCCCATGGGCCCCTGGGTCAAGCATCCCGAGGGCGTGGACTACGCGGCCGACCTCGTGCGCCTGCTCAAGGAGTCCGGCGACTTCTGCGTCGGCGTCGCCGCCTTCCCCGAGATGCACCCGCGCTCGGAGGACTGGGACACGGACATCCGACACTTCGTGGACAAGTGCCGCGCCGGTGCGGACTACGCCATCACCCAGATGTTCTTCGATCCGGAGAATTATCTGCGGCTGCGCGACAGCGCCCAGAAGGCCGGCTGCGAGACCCCGATCATCCCCGAGGTCATGCCTGTTGTGGGCATCAAGCAGCTCGACCGGCTGCCCCAGCTGAGCAATGCGGTCTTCCCCGACGCCGTGAAAGACCGCATGCTCGCCGTCAAGGACGATCCGGCCGCTGTACGCTCCATTGGCATCGAGTTCGCCACGGAGTTCTGCGCGCGGCTGCTGTCCGAAGGTGTACCCGGACTGCACTTCATCACGCTGAACAATTCCACGGCGACCCTCGAGATCTACGAGAACCTGGGCCTGCACCAGCGGGCCTGATCGGCCGTCTCCCGTTTCCCGCGCGGTACGGCCGTACCGAGAGGGGCCTTGCATGGGAATGACGGTCCTCTACATCGCGTTCGGTTTCGTCGCGTTGTGGCTGCTTGCCGAGGTCCTGATGCAGTACAAGGCCCGGCTGCGCTGGCGCCTGCTCGCCTTCGCCGGGTTCCTCGGCGTCGTGGCCGGGGTCGTGCTGCCGTCGGTGCTGGTCATCGCCGTCGGCGCGGTCGCCTTCGCCGTGGGCCAGACCCTGGTGACGCTCTCCTTCCGCAAGGGCTTCGTCGCCGGCTGGGCTCTGCGCAAGGGCAAGGGCGCCGAGCCCGCACGCCCGGAGGGCAGGACCAGACGCCGCCGCTCCGGGGGCGCCGCGCCGCGCCCGGAGCCCGCGCTGGAGGTGACCGGGCTGGAGTACGGCTCCCAGGGCCCCGCCCCCTCCCGTGACGACGCCGCCGACCGGGACGACCAGGACGACCGCAACGTCTTCACCCCGCAGCCGGTGCCCGAGGAGACCGGCTCGTACGGGATACAGAGCTTCGCCCCCCAGCAGCCGGACGCCACCGCCGCCTTCGCCTCCCCGTTCGCCCCGGACGGGCAGGACGCCGGGCAGCAGGCCGCCTACTACGACGGCGGGCAGGGCCAGGGCGGATATGACTACACCGGCGGCTACCCGGCGGGCGGACAGCAGGTCTACGCCGCCTACTCGGACCCGTACATCGGCACCGGCGGCGCGGTCGCCCCGGGGCAGACGTACGACTACCCGCAGTACACCGACCCCGCGCAGCAGCAGTACTCCATGGACACCCCGCCCGGCGGGGTCTGGGTCCCGCAGCAGCGCGCCACCGACGCGGCCCCGCAGCCCTACCCGGAGCAGGACCCGCAGCAGCAGCCGCCGCAGGGGTACCCGTACCAGGGCAACGGCGAGTACGGGCAGTACCGCTACTGACGTGGAACGGGGGAGGGGCCGGCTCGTACGAGCCGGCCCCTCCCCCGTTCCACGCCGGGCTCACTGCGAGCCGCGGAAGTCCGCCCCCTCGACGATCAGGCCGGCCACCAGGGCCCCCGTCATCCCCGCGTGCGCGAGTCCGCCGCCCGGGTGCGCCCAGCCGCCCGCGAGGTACAGCCCGGGCAGCCCCGTCGCGTTGGCCGGGTACAGCAGGCGCCCCCCGTCGCCGGGCAGGGCCGGGGCGGGCACCGAGCCGCCGAGGGCGCCCGTGGCCGCCTCCACGTGCGCCGGGGTGCGCACCTCCTGCCACAGCAGCCGCTTGCGCAGGTCGGGGACGGCCCGTGCGGCCAGGTCCAGGAGCTTCTCCGGGTCCGGGACCGCCGACCCGCCGGCGGGACCGCACACGGCGCTGACGGTGACCGCCTCGTGGTCCGCGTCGGGCCGGGTGGACGGGTCGTCCGGCCGCAGCACCGTGACCAGCTGGACGGCGGCGGAGCCGGGGGAGTGCACCAGCGTGCGGTGGACGGCGTCCTCGGGCCGCCCGCCGCGCAGGGCGAGCATCAGGGTCAGCCGGCCGGGCACCGAGCCGCCCCGGGCCTGCACGCTGCCGCGCGGCCAGGACACCGAGCCGGCCGGGAGCTGCCTCGGGTCGATGCCGCAGACCACGGAGTCGGCCTCGGCCTCGGTGCCGTCGGCCAGCCGGACCCCGGCCGCCCGGCCGTCCCGGGCCAGGACGCCCTTCACGGGGGCGCCGAAGACGAACTCCACCTTCCGCTCCAGGCAGCGCTCGTACACGGCGGTGGCCAGCTCGCGCATGCCGCCCCGGACGTACCAGCTGCCGAAGGTCTGCTCCATGTACGGCAGGGCCGCCGCGGAGGCGGGCGCCGAGTCGGGGTCGAGCCCGTACGCCAGGACCCGCCCGCGCAGCAGCTCCCCGAGCCCGCCGCCCAGTTCGCGCCGGGCCACCTCGGCCAGGGTCGGCTGGCGGCGGCGCAGCAGGCCGCTCCCGCGCAGCGCCGGGTAGGGGTCGCGGCCCAGGACCTGCCAGTCGGGGCGCAGCGGCTCCTCCAGCAGGGGGCGCCGGGTGGCGTCCCACGTGTCGCGGGCGCGGCCCAGCAGGTCGTTCCAGCGCTCGCCCGCGCCGGCGCCGAAGGCCCCGTCGAGGGCGGCGGCGACCCCGCCCCGGGAGGTGCCGGGGAGGGTGACGGAGGCGTGGTCGAGGACGTGCCGGACGGCCGGGTCCACCTGGACCATGCCGACGCACTCCTCCAGCGGCCGCTTGCCGGTCTTCACGAACAGGTCGCGGTAGACGGCGGGCAGGTGCAGCAGCCCCGGTCCGGTGTCGAAGGCGAAGCCGTCGCGCTCGTAGCGGCCCAGCGCGCCGCCGTACGTGGAGCCGCGCTCGTAGACCGTCACCCCGTGGCCCGCCACCGCCAGCCGCGCCGCCGTCGCCATCGCGCCCATGCCGGCGCCGATCACCGCAATTCTTGCCATGGCGCTGAGCCTATCGAGCGGGCGCCGCGCCCATCGAGCGAGGTCAGCGGCTCAGTGGGGCGGTGCCCCCCGGACCGCCCCCATCCGCTTCTCCTCGCGGCGCTGGGCCCGTCGTCGCCAGAAGCGGCGGATCCGGCTCCAGAGGTAGACGAGCAGCGCGATGCCGGCGGCGAGCAGGACGGCCGCGACGACCGCGGCGGCCACCGGGTGGAACATGGCGAAGGTGACGATGCCGGCCACCCCGAGGTCCTCGGCGCCGCTCAGCACGACGTTGCTGAACGGCTCGGGGGAGGTGTTGACGGCCATCCGGGTGCCGGCCTTGACGAGATGGCTGGCCAGCGCGGTGGAGCCGCCCAGGGCCCCGGCGGCGATCTCGGGCAGGGAGCCGCTCTGCCCGGCCAGGAGCGCGCCGACCACGGCCCCGGCCGCCGGGCGGATCACGGTGTGGACGGAGTCCCAGACGGAGTCCACGTACGGGATCTTGTCCGCGACGGCCTCGCACAGGAACAGCACGCCCGCCACGACGAGCACGTCGGTGCGCTGGAGGGAGGCCGGGACCTCGTCGGTCAGGCCGGTCGCGCCGAAGAGGCCGAGCAGGAGGACCACGGCGTAGGCGTTGATCCCGCTGGCCCAGCCGCTGGTGAAGACCAGGGGGAGCACACTCACACCGGCATCATGCCGCAGCACGGGGGGCCGGGGAGTCCGGGCGGGGGAATCGGCGGCGGAAAACCGTGAGGGGACGGCCGCCATCGCGCGGCCGTCCCCTCAGCGGACGGAAAACGGGTGCGGGGGCTAGTGCCCCTGCTCGTCACGGCGGCGCTGCCACCGTTCTTCGATCCTGGTCATCATCGACCGACGCTGCCGGTTCTGCCCGCGGGCCGAACCGCCTGCACTTCCGGAGACGGGCTGCTCGCCGGGCTTGGGTGCCTTGCGCCAACCGGTGACCACGAGGACCGTACAGGCCAGCATGACGAGGAATCCCACCACGCTGATCCAGAGCACTTCCTGCCAGATCACACCGGTCATGAGGAGCGCGATACCCACCACAATGCCTACGACTGCCTGGTAGACCCGTCGCCGGGTGTACGTGCGCAGTCCACTGCCCTCAAGCGCTGTCGCGAACTTGGGGTCTTCGGCGTACAGCGCTCGCTCCATCTGCTCGAGCATTCGCTGCTCGTGCTCCGAGAGCGGCACGGGAGTCCTCCTCATCCGTCGGTCGCGGGGGGTAGCGACCAGGGGTCCCCTTCAGGATAGGCGGGGAATCGCCCCCGTGATACCCGCCCTCTACGCCACATTCTGCAAATCGCTGAGCGAGAAAACCACTGCGTAGACGAGCACTGAGTGAAACGTACCGTCACCAGCGCGGTCACTGGGGCGGTTATTCCCCAATGAGCGGTCCGCCATGCCGAGCGGTGGTTCGATCATACGGGTCACGGCGAGGAAACGGAGGGGTCTCGGGGAGGTCGCCCCGGCCCGGCCCGCGGATCAGGCGGGCTTCTCGCCGAGGACGTGCAGCTGCGTGGCCACGGCGTGGAAGGCGGGCAGCTCGGCGGCGGCCTCCTCCAGGCGCAGCAGAGCCTCCACCGCGCCGGGCTCGGTGTCCACCAGCACGCCGGGCACCAGGTCGGCGAAGATCCGCACGCCGTGCACGGCGCCGACCTCCAGGCCGGCCCCGCCGACGAGCTCCGCCAGCTGCTCGGCGGTGAAGCGGCGCGGCACCGGGTCGCCGGCGCCCCAGCGCCCGGCCGGGTCGGTGAGCGCGGTGCGGGCCTCGGTGAAGTGCCCGGCCAGCGCCCGCGCCAGGACGGCCCCGCCCAGGCCGGCGCCGAGCAGGCTGAGGACGCCGCCGGGGCGCAGCGCGGCGACGGCGTTGGCCACGCCCTCGGCCGGGTCGTCCACGTACTCCAGCACGCCGTGGCAGACCACCACGTCGTAGGCGTCCCGCTCGACGACGTCCAGCAGGCCCTGGGCGTCGCCCTGGACCCCGCGCACCAGGTCGGCGACGCCCTCCTCGGCGACCCGGCGCTCCAGCCCGAACAGCGCGTTCGGGCTGGGGTCGACGACGGTCACGCGGTGGCCGAGCCGGGCGACGGGCACGGCGAACCTGCCGGTGCCGCCGCCGGTGTCGAGGACGTCCAGCACATCCCGCCCGGTCGCCTTCACCCGGCGGTCGAGGGCCTCCTTGAGGACCTCCCACACCACGGCGGTGCGGAGGGAGGCGCGGGGGCGGGAAGTGTCCGACACGGCTGATGACTCCTCGGCGGCATGGGTGGCGGGGTGCGGTGCGTGCCCCACCCTATTGCCTCGGCCGACCGCGCAGCTCATCCCGCGTCCGGACGCTCCGGACGGGGCTGCGGCAGGGGCTGAGCCACGGGCTGCAGCGCGAGCATCCGCTCCACCAGGCGCAGGAACATCCCGGCCTCCCGGACGAGGTCGTCGGCGTCCCGGCCGGTGGCCGCGTCCCGTATGCCCGCCTCGGCCCGGGCCCGGCGGGCGGCGCCGGAGGCGAACAGGGCGCTCCACTCGGCCAGCTCCGGCGCTATCTCCGGCAGCACCTCCCACGCGCTGCGGATCCTGGGCCGCCGCCTCGGGTTGACGGGCTCGGGCCTGCCGCGGGCGGCGAGCACCGCCGCGGCGGTGCGCAGGGCGGCGAGGTGGGCGGTGGCGTACCGCTCGTTGGGCCGGGGCAGCAGGGCGGCCTCGGCCAGGCCGCTGCGGGCCTTGGCGAGCAGGTCCAGGGCGGCCGGGGGTGCGGCCGCCCTGCGCGGGACGGGGTGGACAGGGGACGGGGACGGTGTGGCCATGACGAACCTCCTGTCGTTGCGTGGTGCTCGGCGGTGATGCCGGTTGGTGCGTCCGCGGTTGCGTGGATCCATCGTGGCGCCCCCCACTGACAATCGCCCTGACCTGTGCTTTTACCCCCAAAGTCCCCCTGCTGTACCGGCCTTGGTCCGGCACCTGCTAGTTTTTGAACTGACTGGTCAGTTCAAAAGAAGGGGGAGGGCGTGGACAGCCCGCACGGAGCCGCCGTCAAGGCCGAGGGCTTCGGACTCAAGGGCCCGCGCGGCTGGGTCTTCCGCGACGTCGGCATCGACGCCGCGCCCGGGTCGCTCATCGCGGTCGAAGGGCCCTCCGGCAGCGGCCGCACCTGCCTGCTCCTCGCCCTCACCGGCCGGATGAAGGCCACCGAGGGCCACGCCGAGATCGGCCGCCACCGCCTGCCGAAGAAGATGGCCGCGGTCCGCCGGATCGCCGCACTCGGCCCGGTCCCCGGGGTCAACGACCTCGACCAGGCGCTCACCGTCGCCGAGCAGCTGCGCGAGGGCGCCATGCTCCAGCGGCGCTACGAAGCCCCCGTGCGCGCCCTGCTGCGCCCGCGCGGCGCGCACCGCGCCCCGGCCCCGGCCCGGATCGAGGAGGCCCTGGCCGTCGTCGGGCTCGACCCGGCCGCCTTGCCCAAGGGCCCGCGCACCTCCGTACGGGACCTGGAGCGGCTGGAGGCCGTCCGGCTGTCCGTGGCCATCGCCCTGCTGGGCGGCCCCCGGCTGCTGGCCCTCGACGACCTCGACCTCAAGCTCTCGGACGCCGAACGCGCCGAGGCCTGGGCGATGCTCCGCGCGGTCGCCGCCCGGGGGACCACCGTCGTCGCGGTGTGCAGCGAGGCCCCGGACGACGCCACGGTGGTCCGCACGGGCCCGCCGGCCGAGGCGGCGCCCGCCCCGGAGCGGGCCGCGGCACCCCGCGCCGGGACCCGGAAGGTCACCTGGGGCGCCTCCGGCCCGGCGGAACCGGAAGCCGGAACGGAACCCGGGGAGAAGGCCGCCGCGCCCTCCCTGACCAAGCCGGCCGCGAAGCCGGCAACCAAGCCGAAGACCAAGCCGGACGCGAAGCCGGACGCGAAGCCGGACGCGAAGCCGGACACCGACCCGGACACCAAGGCCGCGGACCGCACCGGAACCGGCACCGGAACCGACGCAGCCGCAGCCGCAGACGACGACACGAAGGGGGCGGACGATGCGCTCGCCGAAACTGGCCGCGCTTGAGCTGAAGCGGTTCGGGCGGGGGAAGCTGCCCCGGGCCGCCCTCGTCGCGCTGCTCCTGCTGCCCCTGCTCTACGGAGCCCTGTACCTCTGGTCGTTCTGGGACCCGTACAAGCGCCTCGACCACGTCCCCGTCGCCCTCGTCAACGCCGACAAGGGCGCCACCGTGGGCGGCGAGCACCTCGACGTCGGCGGTGAGATCACCAGGAACCTGCGCGAGCGCAAGACCTTCGACTGGCGCGTGGTCAGCGCCGACGAGGCGGCCAAGGGCCTGGAGGACGGGACGTACTTCCTCTCCCTGACCATGCCCGCCGACTTCAGCGAGAAGGTCGCCTCCAGCGGCGGCGCCGACCCCACCACCGGGGCCCTCCAGGTCCGCACGAACGACGCCAACAACTACATCGTCGGCTCGATCTCGCGCACCGTCTTCTCCGAGGTCCGCTCGGCCGCCTCCACCAAGGCCTCCCGCAAGTTCCTGGACAAGATCTTCGTCTCCTTCTCCGACCTGCACGGCAAGACCGCCGAGGCCGCCGACGGCGCCGACAAGCTCAAGGACGGCGCGGGCAAGGCCCGGCAGGGCGCCCAGGACCTCGCCGACGGCCTCGACACGGCCAAGGAGAAGTCCGGCGAGCTCACCGGGGGCCTGAACAAGCTCAACTCGGCCGCCGGCCAGCTGGAGACCGGTACGCGCCAGATCGCCGAGGGCACCCAGAAGGTCGCCGACCTGGCGAACGGCGCCGCCGACAAGGCCCGCCCGTTCGTCAAGGACCCCAAGAACCTCGCGGACACCGCCAAGCTGGTCGCCGACACCGCCCACGTCGTCAACAACCACCTCGACAAGGCGGCCGAACACGCCCCGGGCGCCGCCGCGGCCGCCAAGCGCCTGTCGGGCTTCGCCGACTCCACCTACAACCAGTACTGCGCCAAGCCGGCCCCCCAGCTGCCCGCGGGTCTCTGCGAGGCCCAGAAGAAGATCAAGGACGACGCGGCCGAGGCCGCCCTGCTCACCGCCGACGTGAACACCGTCCTCGGCAACTCCAAGGGCGACCTCGCCAAGCTCAAGGAGCAGCTGACCAACCTGGAGAACAAGGCCCGCGAGCTCGCCGACAAGGCCCCCGGCCTCGCCGGCGACCTCAACGGGGCCGTGGCCCAGGCCAACGCCCTCAACGACGGCGCCCACAAGGTCGCCGACGGCATGGTCAAGCTCCACAACGGCATCGGCTCCGCCGCCGGCGGCTCCGGCAAGCTCGGCGAGGGCGTCGGCAAGCTCGGCGACGGCGCCCAGCAGCTGGGCGGCGGCATGGTCAAGCTGGTCGACGGCACCGGCGAACTCGCCGGGGGCCTCCACGACGGCGCCGGCAAGATCCCGGACTACGACCAGCGGCAGCGCGACGCCCGCACGCAGGTCATGGCCGACCCGGTCCAGCTCGCCAGCGACCCCCTGCACAAGGCGCCCAACTACGGCACCGGCTTCGCCCCGTACTTCATCCCGCTCTCCCTGTGGGTCGGCGCGATGGTCGCCTACATGCTGATCGCCCCCATGAACAAGCGGGCCCTGGCCGCCGGCGCCTCCGCCTGGCGGATCGCCTTCGCCGGCTGGCTGCCCGTGGTCGGCCTCGGCGCCGCGCAGGTGGGCGCGCTGATGTCCGTACTGCACTGGGGCCTCGGCCTGAAGATGGCCCACCCGGCCCTGACCATCGGGTTCCTGGTCCTGGTCACCGCCTGCTTCGCGGCGATCATCCAGTGGCTCAACGCCAAGTTCGGCGCCGCCGGCCGCATCCTGGTGCTCGCCGTCCTGATGCTCCAGCTGACCTCGGCGGGCGGTACCTACCCCGTCCAGACCAGCCCGGACTTCTTCAACGCCATCCACCCGTACCTGCCGATGTCGTACATCGTCGCGAGCCTGCGCCGCCTCATCACCGGCGGGGACCTCACCCCGGTGTGGCAGGGCGGCCTGGTCCTGGTCGCCTTCACGGCCGGCGCGCTGGCCCTCACCGCCCTCGCCGCCCGCGGCAAGCAGGTGTGGACGATGGACCGGCTGCACCCGGAACTGAGCCTGTAAGGGGCTGTTGACCTGTGAGAATCAGCGCCATGGAAAGCAGCAGCACCACCGTCGGCGGGGCCCGGCGGCAGGCCACGCGACAGAAGCTGTACGAAGCGGCCGTCACCCTCATCGCGGAGCAGGGCTTCTCCGCGACCACGGTCGACGAGATCGCCGAACGGGCGGGCGTGGCCAAGGGCACCGTCTACTACAACTTCGCGAGCAAGACCGAGCTCTTCGAGGAGCTCCTGCGGCACGGGGTGGGTCTGCTGACCGCCTCGCTGCGGGCGGCGGCCGACGAGACGGAGGCGCGCGGGGGCAGCCGCATCGAGGCCCTCGACGCGATGATCCGGGCTGGCCTGGTCTTCATCCACCGCTACCCGGCCTTCACCCAGCTCTACGTCGCCGAGCTCTGGCGGACCAACCGTGCCTGGCAGGGCACCCTGATGGTGGTCCGGGGCCAGGCGGTGGCCGTCGTCGAGTCGGTGCTGCGCGAGGGCGTAGAGCGCGGCGAGCTCAGCGCCGAGATCGACGTGCCGCTGACGGCGGCCGCGCTGGTCGGGATGGTGCTGGTGGCCGCGCTCGACTGGCAGGCCTTCCAGAGCGAGCGCTCGCTGGACGACGTCCACTCGGCGCTGTCGCTGCTGCTGCGGGGGCGCGTGAGCGGGAGCCGGTGACCCCCGGTCGGCGGTGCCGCCCGGGGGGCCGGGCGGCGTAGAACTGAGTATCCGTACCTAGGCGCACAGATGAGTACGCGTACGGATGGGCTCCCACCTGCGGAAACAGCAGACTGGGGGTTGGGGACAAGGGCGGGTCGGACCGCACCGCGGACACGGGGCCGCGGAGCGGACCGGCCACCGCCCGGGGAAACAGAACGCCGGTGCGTCCGGGCTCGGGGGGAACGAGCCCGGCCGCACCGGCGTTTTCCCGTCTCCGCCCCGATCGCCGGCGGGGCCGGATTCCGCGCGGCGGAACGCCGGCCCGTCAGCCCCGCCGCGGCGGAACGCCGGCCGCGCGGCGGCCGCCCGGCCCCTCAGCCCCGGTTGCGGAGCGGGAAGCGGACGCGGCCGCCCAGGCGGGCCAGGGCCGCCGACCCGGCCGACAGCCGGGCCGACACCGCGGCGGCCACCCGCGCCCCCGACCGAGGCAGCAGCAGCGCCCGCAGCCGGGCCCCGCGGCCGACCCCGGCCAGCAGCGCCGCCCGGGCCGCGACGACGTCCGCGGCCAGCCCGGGGTACGAGACGTCCGCGCCGGGCGGGGCGTACAGCGCCCGCTCGACCGCGCCCGCCACCCGGTGCACCGCCTCGGCGGCCCCGCCCTCCAGCCGGCCCAGCAGGACGACCCGCCCGGCCGCGCCGCGCGGCGACAGCGCCTCGTCGGGCGGGATGCCCACGTCCCAGGCGCAGTCGCCCAGCTCCCGCCAGGCGGCCAGTACGTCGCCCGTGCCCAGCCGCCGCCGGTGCACCCGGCGCCGCCACAGCAGGGGCAGCAGCGGCAGCCCGGCCGCCACCAGCGCCACCGCGGTCCAGCCGAGGACCGCGCCCGCCGACACCCCGCCGGACCCGGACCCGGTGCCCTGACCGGCCACCGGACCGCCGCACTCGCCGAGCTTCTTCTGCTCCGGCGGGCACGCCTCGGCCTGCGAGGGCGCGGGCGCCGGAGCCGACGCCGACGCCGAGGGCGCCGCGGAGGACGCGGACGGCTGCGGGGCCGGGGCCTCGGGGCGGCTGTACTCCGGCACCGTGATGCCCGAGCGGGGCGTCGGCTCGAACCGGGTCCAGCCCACGCCCTCGAAGTACAGCTCCGGCCAGGCGTGCGCGTCCCGCATGGAGACGTTCACCGTGCCGTCGGACTGCTTCTCGCCCGGGGTGAAACCGACCGCGACCCGCGCCGGGATGCCCAGCGTCCGCGACATCGCCGCCATCGAGAAGGCGAAGTGGACGCAGAAGCCCTCCTTGTCCTCCAGGAAGCGGACGATGGCCTGCGAACCCGTGCCCGAGGACACCTTCGTGTCGTAGCGGAAGCCGCCCGTCACGGCGAAGAAGTCCTGGAGCTTCACCGCCCGCGCGTAGTCGTCCTTCGCGCCCTGCGTCACCCGCCGCGCCGTCTCCGCCACCACCGGCGGCAGGTTGTCCGGCAGCTTCGTGTACTCCGCGTGCACCCCCGCGTTGGCGGGCGGCGCGGACTGGAGCTGCTCCGCCGTGGGCCGCAGCAGCAGGCTCCGGACGGTGTACTGCGCGCCCTGCACGTTCTGGAAGCGGTCCTTGGCCAGCTGGTCCCCGACCAGGGTCCGGCCGGCCGGCTCGAAGCGCCACTTCCCGCCGATGTCGACCTGCGTGGCCGGGTACGGCATCGGCAGGTAGCGCTGGGCGTACGTGTCCGCCGCCGAGACGGTGGTGCGCACCTCGACCGCGGTCGCCCGGACCTCCTCGGAGAGGCCCGACGGGTTCGGCAGCCGCTGCGGGACGTCCGTCAGCGGGCGGGCGGACGCCTCCCACTTGACCCCGTTGAACTCGTCGAGCGCCAGGATCCTCAGGTACTGCTCGCCGAGCTGCGGGCTGTCCGTGCGGTACTTCATCACGACCCGGTTGTCCTGCGCGTTCAGGCTGCTCTGCAGCGAGACCAGCGGGTTCACCGCCGAGATGGTGCCGCCGCCCCCGCCCGCCGACGGGGATTCCTCGCCCTGGTTGCCCAGCATCCCGCCGCCCAGCGACGGCAGCGCGGCCGGCACCGCCAGGGCCAGGCCCAGCGCGACCGCGCCGATCCGCCGCCCGGTGCGCACGGGGGCCACGGCGCGGGTGCCCCCGGCCCCGTTGGCCCCGTAGCCGGAGCCGGCGGAGGCGGGCGTACGGGCGCCCGGGGCCCCGCCGAAGACCCGGCCCCACTGGGCGAGCCGGTCGCGGCCCTCCGACAGCAGCATCATCAGGTAGCCCGCGCCGGCCAGCAGGAACGCGAGCCAGGTCTGGCCGCGCCCGGCCGAGAGCCCGGCGGCGACGGAGTACAGCGCCAGCAGCGGCAGCCCGGCCGCCGCGGCCGTCCGCATCGTCACCGCCAGGAAGTCCACCAGCAGCCCGATCGCCAGCACCCCGGCGAGCAGCAGCAGCCGGATGCCGTCCGTCAGCGGCGCCGGTATGGCGAACTCGCCCACGTCCCGCACGCCCTGCTGGAACAGCCCGGCGAAGTCGGTGACCAGGAAGGCCAGCGGCCCGCTCCCGGTGGACTCGGCCTTCCCCGCGAAGAGGAAGAGGAGCAGCAGCAGCGACACCAGCAGCTGCGCGCCCACGGTCAGCCACCGGGCGAGCGGCACCCGCCGCGCCCCGGCGCCCACCGCGGCCTGCACGGCCAGCAGCAGCGCCGCCTGGAGCAGCCAGCCGGAGGTCTCCACCAGCGGGGCCAGCGACCAGGAGGTCAGCAGCGTCGCCAGTGCCGCGAAGAGCGTCACGCGCGCCCGCCCGCTCATACCGTGCCTCCGGGGGTCCGCATGCCGAGGGGGGCGTTTCCGGCCTGTCGCCACAGTTCGGGGAAGGATGCGCCGGGCGGGACGGCCAGGGCCGTCCAGCCCGCGTCCCGCAGCCTGCGCAGCCGCTCCTCCACCCGCGAGGGCGCCCCGGTCCACAGCGCGGGGTCCAGTACGAACGCGAGCGCGGCCGCGCTGCGCTGGCGCATCCGGGCCGCCATCTCGGCCTGTTCGTCGTCGAGGTCGCCGAAGAACGCGACCAGCAGTCCGTCGCCGCCGGAGGAGCCGGAGCCGGTCCCGCCGCGCAGGGCGTCGTAGGCGCGGCCCAGGCCGCTGCCCTCGGAGTGGCCGACGACCGCGAGGGTGTCCATCATCAGCCCGGCCGCCTCGGCGGACTCCGGGCCCGCGCCGGAGGTCCCGCCGGCGAAGGCGCCGGCGCCGGGCACCGAGTCCCCGGTGTCGGTGAGCAGCCGCGCCGCGAAGCCCTGTTCGAGGACGTGCAGCAGGGTGGAGGCGGCGGCCGACACGGCCCACTCGAAGGCGGAGTCGGGGCCGGCGCCCTCGTGGGCGAGGTGGCGGGTGTCCAGCAGGACGGTGGCCTTGCTGCGCTGGGGCTGTTCCTCGCGGCGGACCATCAGCTCGCCGTAGCGGGCGGTGGAGCGCCAGTGGACCCGGCGCAGGTCGTCGCCGCGCCGGTAGGTGCGGGGGATCACGTCGTCGTCGCCGGCCAGGGCCAGGGAGCGGCGGTTGCCGTCGCCGTGGCCGCCCGCCTCGCCGGTCATCCGGACCGCGGGCAGGGGCTGGGTGCGCGGGACGACGGTGAGGGTGTCGTAGGCGCTGAAGGAGCGGGTCAGCTCGACCATCCCGAAGGGGTCGGTCAGCCGCAGCTGGAGCGGGCCCAGCGGATAGCGGCCGCGCAGGTCGGAGCGGACCCGGTAGGACACCTCGCGGCGGCCGCCGGGCTCGACCCGGTCCAGCACGAAGCGGGGGCGGGGCCCGAGGACGTAGGGCACCCGGTCCTGGAGCATGAGCAGCCCCGTGGGCATCCGGGAGACGTTCTCCAACCGCAGCTGCACCCGGGCCTCGCCGCCGGCGGGCACCCGCGGCGGGCTCAGCCGGCGGCCGGCGGTGACCTGCTGGCGGGTGCGGTGCAGGGCGACGACGCAGATCAGCGGGAGGACGACGAGCAGCAGCCCGACCCGCAGCAGCTGGCCCTGCCCGAGGACGTACGCGCAGACGGCCGCGGCGGCCCCGGCCGCGAGGAAGGAGCGGCCCCGGGTGGTCAGCCCGGACAGCGAGGCGCGCACCCCTCCGGGGTTCCCGGCCTGCCCGCCGGCGCCGTGCGGGGCACCGGCGCCCATCAGAAGCTCCGGGCGCCCGCGCCGGGCGGCACCTCGCCGCGGGTGTGCGAGGCGGGCACCGGGGTGCGCTGGAGGATGTCGTGGACGACCTGCTCGGCGGTGCGCCGGTTCAGCTGGGCCTGCGCGGTCGGCAGGAGGCGGTGCGCGAGGACGGGCGCGGCCAGCTGCTGGACGTCGTCGGGCAGCACGTAGTCGCGGCCGGACAGGGCGGCGGAGGCCTTCACGGCGCGCAGCAGGTGCAGGGTGGCGCGGGGGGAGGCGCCCAGGCGCAGGTCGGGGTGGCTGCGGGTGGCGGAGACCAGGTCGACGACGTAGCGCTTGACGGGGGCCGCGACGTACACCTCGCGGACGGCGTCTATCAGCTTGACGACGTCGTGGGCGTGCGCGACGGCGGTGAGGTCGTCGAGCGGGGAGAGCCCGCCGTGCACGTCGAGCATCTCCAGCTCGGCCTCGGGGCTGGGGTAGCCGACCGAGACGCGGGCCATGAAGCGGTCGCGCTGGGCCTCGGGGAGGGGGTAGGTGCCCTCCATCTCGACCGGGTTCTGGGTCGCGACGACCATGAAGGGGCTGGGCAGGGCGTAGGTGGTGCCGTCGATGGTGACCTGGCGCTCCTCCATCGACTCCAGCAGCGCCGACTGCGTCTTGGGGGAGGCCCGGTTGATCTCGTCGCCGATGACGATCTGGGCGAAGATCGCGCCGGGCTTGAACTCGAACTCGCGGCGCTGCTGGTCGTAGATGCTGACGCCGGTGATGTCCGAGGGCAGCAGGTCCGGGGTGAACTGGATGCGCTGGACCGAGCAGTCGATGGACTTGGCCAGGGTCTTGGCCAGCATCGTCTTGCCGACGCCGGGCACGTCCTCGATGAGCAGGTGGCCCTCGGCCAGCAGGACCACCAGCGCGAGGCGGACGACCTCGGGCTTGCCCTCGATCACGCGCTCGACCGACTGGCGGACCCGCTCGGCCGTGCTGGTCAGATCAGCGAGGCTCGCTCGGTCGTCGTACGTGGTCACCTGGTTCTCCTCGGCCCTTTCCCAGGGCCGACGCGCATGGCACACGGTCCGGCCCACCCCGAAACACGGACGCCGCCCCGGAGGGGTTCCGGGCGACGCCCCACCGCATTCTTGACGGCGTCCGGCGCTGTGTCACTCAGGTGGCCGGATCGATCTCCCGCAGGAGCCCGGTGTGCACGTCGAAGACGAAGCCTCGCACATCGTCCCGGTGGGGCAGGAACGGGTTGGTGCGAACCCGCTGCATGGACTGGCGCACGTCCTGGTCCACGTCGCGGAAGGCCTCCACCGCCCAGGCGGGGCGCTGGCCGACCTCGTCCTCCAGCTCGTGCCGGAAGTCCTCGGTCAGGCTTTCGAGACCGCAGCCGGTGTGGTGGATCAGTATCACGGTCCGGGTGCCCAGGGCGCGCTGGCTGATGGTGAGCGAGCGGATGGTGTCGTCGGTGACCACCCCGCCGGCGTTGCGGATGGTGTGGCAGTCGCCGAGCTCCAGGCCGAGGGCCTTGTGCAGGTCGAGACGGGCGTCCATGCAGGCCACGACGGCCACGTGCAGGACGGGGCGGGCGTCCATGCCGGGGTCGGCGAACTCCGCGGCGTAGCGGCGGTTGGCCGCGACGAGCCTGTCGGTGACGGAGTCGCCGCCGGATGCCGCGGACGCGGGGTGTGCGGGCAGGGATGCGGAAGTCGTCATGCCTACGACGGTAGTGGTCGCGGGCTGTCCGGGCAGGGGGCGGGGATGCACAAAGAAGGTCAACGATGCTTGTTGTGAGCTAACCCACAAGGGTGGGAAGGAGGCCGCCGTCCGGGTGATTCGCGGCTTTTGCGGGTGCGCCGGAGCGGGGGCGCACCGCGCGCGGGGCGGTTCGTTGACCGGGGCGGGCGTTGCACTAAAGTGACGCGAACCGGCCGGAGCCCGGCCCCACCGGCCGCCCGGCCCCCTGGTAACACTCCGCGTGCGCGGCGCGGCGTATGCCTGCCGCGCCGTTATCTGAGAGGGCGCTTTGACTAGCGAGTCCCGACATGTCCCGGTGATGCTCCAGCGGTGCCTGGACCTGTTGGCCCCGGCGCTGGAGAGGCCGGGGGCCGTCGTCGTCGACTGCACGCTCGGCCTCGGCGGCCACAGCGAGGCCCTGCTGACCCGGTTCCCCGAGGTGCGCCTGATCGGCCTCGACCGCGACAAGGAGGCCCTGCGGCTCTCCGGCGAGCGGCTCGCGCCCTTCGGCGACCGGGCCACCCTCGTCCACGCGATCTACGCCGACCTCGCCGAGGTCCTCGACGGCCTGGGGCTGCCCGCCGTCCAGGGGATCCTCTTCGACCTCGGCGTCTCCTCGATGCAGCTCGACGAGGCCGACCGCGGGTTCGCGTACGCCCAGGACGCACCCCTGGACATGCGCATGGACCAGACGACCGGCATCAGCGCCGCCGAGGTCCTCAACACCTACGCCCCCGGCGAGCTGGTCCGCATCCTGCGCCAGTACGGCGAGGAGAAGCAGGCCAAGCGGATCGTCTCGGCGATCGTGCGCGAGCGCGCGAAGGAGCCCTTCACCAACAGCGCCCGCCTCGTCGAGCTGATCCGCGACGCGCTGCCCCAGGCCGCCAAGCGCACCGGCGGCAACCCCGCCAAGCGGACCTTCCAGGCCCTGCGCATCGAGGTCAACGGGGAGCTCGCCGGCCTGGAGCGGGCCATCCCCGCCGCCGTCGACCGGATCTCGGTCGGCGGGCGGATCGCGGTCCTGTCGTACCACTCCCTGGAGGACCGGCTCGTCAAGCAGGTCTTCACCGCCGGCGCCACCTCCACCGCCCCGCCCGGGCTGCCCGTCGTACCCGAGAAGTACCAGCCGAGGCTGAAGCTGCTCACCCGCGGCGCGGAACTGCCCACCGAGGAGGAGATCGCCGAGAACCGGCGGGCCGCCCCGGCACGGTTCCGCGGCGTCGAGCGCATCCGCGAGGCACAGCGGTGACCAAGGCCGGGAAGGCGGGGCGGGCCGGGAAGGTGGCCACGCTGACCCGCGGGCAGGCAGCCCGCCTCGTACGGCCCCGCCCCGCCGGGGCCGGCCCCGCGGGCGCCCGGCAGGCGGCGAGGATGCCGTTCGTGCTGCTGGTCGTGGCGCTGCTGGCCGGCGGCCTGATCAGCCTGCTCCTGCTGAACTCGGCGCTCAACCAGGGCTCCTTCCAGCTGAGCAGGCTCAAGAAGGAGACCACCGCGCTGACCGACGAGCAGCAGGCGCTCCAGCGGGACGTCGACGGCTACTCCGCCCCCGACGCCCTCCAGCGGCGGGCCCGCGAGCTGGGCCTGGTGCCCGGCGGCAGCCCCGTCTTCCTCGGCCCCGACGGGAAGACCGCCGGCACCCCCGCCACGGCCGAGGCCCCGCCGCCGCCGTCCCCGGCGCCCCCCAGCCCGGCGCCGTCCTCGGCCCCGGCCGCCACGCAGAACCCGGACGGTCCGGCCCAGCCGGCCCCGAGCGGGACCCCGCCGCCTACCCCGACCCCAGGCAGGTGACCTCGTGACGCGGACCCCAGCGGGGCTTCTCCCCGCCCCGCCCCTTCCCCACCGGCCGCCGCCGGACCCCGGAGCCCGTCGGTGAGCCCCAAGGAGCCCCCGCGACGGGTACCGGGCCCGGGCAGGCCCCGCACCGGCGCGCGGCCCCCCGCGCAGCGCACCCCGCACACGATCCGGCTCGGCAGCCCCAGGCCGCGGCTGCGCCTGGTCGGCGTCGGGCTCACCCTCGTGATGCTCGCCTTCGTCGTCCGGCTCCTCCAGGTGCAGGCCGTCGACGCCTCCGCGTACTCCGCCAAGGCCACCGAGAACCGCTTCGCCAGCTACGTCCTGGCCGCCGAGCGCGGGGAGATCACCGACCGCAAGGGCGTCGCCCTGGCCACCAGCGTCGACGCGTACGACATCACCGCCGACCCGAAGATGTTCACCCCCCAGGAGAGCAAGGCCCCCGACGCCCCCGAGCAGGCCGCCGCCCTCCTCGCGCCGATCCTCGGCAAGGACGCCAAGGAGATCGCCGCCCGGCTGAAGACCAAGGACACCCGCTACGTGGTCCTGGCCCGCCGGCAGACCCCCCAGGTCTGGAACCAGATCAAGGACCTCAAGAAGCTCTTCGCCGACAAGGCGGCCGCCGACAAGCGCCGCAACGGGCCGGGCGCCAACGTCATCGCCGGGGTCTTCAACGAGAACAGCAGCAAGCGCGTGTACCCGGGCGGCGACCTCGCCGCCGGGATACTGGGCTACGTCAACGCCGAGGGCAAGGGCGGCGGCGGACTGGAGTCCGCCCTCGACAAGAAGCTGGCCGGCAAGGACGGCGAGATCACCTACGCCCAGTCCGGCGGCCGCCGCGTGCCCACCGCCGGGTCCCACGAGAAGCCCGCCGTGCCCGGCGACGACATCGAGCTGACCATCGACCGCGACATCCAGTGGGCCGCCCAGAGCGCCATCGCGGAGCAGGTCGAGAAGTCCGGCGCCGACCGCGGCTACGTCGTCGTCCAGGACACCCGCACCGGCGAGGTCCTCGCCATGGCCAACGCCCCCGGCTTCGACCCCAACGACCTGACCCGGGCCCGCTCCACCGCCATGGGCAACGCCGCTCTCCAGGACGTGTACGAGCCCGGCTCCACCGCCAAGGTGATCTCCATGGCCGCCGTCCTGGAGGAGAAGAAGGCCGCCCCCGACACCCACGTCGAGGTCCCCAACCGGCTGCACCGCGGCGACCGGCTCTTCAAGGACGACGTCGACCACCCCACCTGGTACCTGACCCTCAACGGGGTCCTCGCCAAGTCCTCCAACATCGGCACCATCCTGGCCACCGGCCAGCTCGGCGCCACCCAGCCCGAGGCCAACAAGGTCCTGTACTCCTACCTGGACCGGTTCGGCATCGGACGGCCCACCGGCCTCGGCTACCCCGGAGAGTCCCGCGGCATCCTCGCCAAGCCGGAGGCCTGGTCCACCTCGCAGCAGTACACGATCCCCTTCGGCCAGGGCCTGTCCCTCAACGCGATGCAGGCGGCCTCCGTCTACTCCACCGTCGCCAACGGCGGCGTCCGCATCACCCCGACCCTGGTCCGCGGCACCAAGGGCCCCGACGGCCGCTTCACCCCGGCCCCGGCGCCCGAACGGACCCGCGTCATCAGCCAGGAGACGGCCAAGAGCCTCTCCGAGATGCTGGAGTCCGTGGTCGACGACCAGGAGGGCACCGGAACCAAGGCGAAGATCCCCGGCTACCGGGTCGGCGGCAAGACCGGCACCTCCAACCGGGTGGATCCGGCCACCGGCCGCTACAAGGGCTACACCGCCTCCTTCGCCGGCTTCGCCCCCGCCGACAACCCGCGGATCACCGTCTACTGCGCCATCCAGAACCCCACCAAGGGCAGCTACTTCGGCGGCCAGATCTGCGGCCCGATCTACAAGACGGTCATGGAGTTCGCACTCAAGACCCTCCAGGTCGCGCCCACCGGAACGGCCCCCGCCGGCCTCCCGGTCACCTACGGAACCGGCCAGCCGCCCGCCGCCCCCAACAGCGCGCAGCCCAGTCCCCAGCCCTGACGGCGAACCGACCGTCCCACCACCCACGCGTGAGGCTCCATCAGTGACAACGATCACCCCGAAACCCGGGAACCAGACGGCCGAAGCCGCCCAGGACGGGCCCTCGCTTCGCGAGCGGCCCGCCGCGCCCGGTACGCTCACCGCCGTGCCCCACGCTGATCAGCCCAGAACCGCCCAGAAAGACGCCCCGGCAGCGCCGCCGGGAGCGCCCCGGCCCGTGAACGCCCGCCCGACCCCCCTGGGCGGGCTGGCCGGCCTGCTGGGTCTGCCCGAGTCCGGCTCCGCTCAGATCACCGGCATCACGCACGACTCCCGTGCCGTGCGCCCCGGCGACCTCTACGCGGCCCTGCCCGGCGCCCGGCTGCACGGCGCCGACTTCGCCGCCCAGGCCGCCGCCCTCGGCGCCGCCGCCGTGCTGACCGACCCGCAGGGCGCCGAACGCGCCGCCGCGACCGGCCTGCCCGTGCTGGCCGTCGAGGACCCGCGCGGCCGGATGGGCGAGCTCGCCGCCGAGATCTACGGCCGCCCCGGCGAAGCCCTGCTCCAGCTCGGCATCACCGGTACCTCCGGCAAGACCACCACCGCGTACCTCGTCGAGGGCGGTCTGCGCGCGGCGGGACGGGCCACCGGACTGGTCGGCACCGTCGAGATGCGCATCGGCGACGAGCGCATCAAGTCCGAGCGCACCACCCCCGAGGCCACCGACCTCCAGGCCCTGTTCGCCGTGATGCGCGAACGCGGCGTCGAGGCCGTCGCCATGGAGGTCTCCAGCCACGCCCTGGTGCTCGGCCGGGTCGACGGCTGCGTCTTCGACGTCGCCGTCTTCAACAACCTCAGCCCGGAACACATGGAGTTCCACTCCGACATGGAGGACTACTTCCAGGCCAAGGCGCAGCTCTTCACCGAGCGCCGCGCCCGCCTGGGCGTGGTCAACGTGGACGACGAGTACGGCCGCCGCCTCGCCAAGGAGTCGGCGATCCCGGTCGTCACCTTCTCCGCCGCCGGCGACCCGGCCGCCGACTGGCGCGCCGAGGACGTGGTCAGCGGCCACATGGACTCCACCCTCACCCTGGTCGGGCCCGAGGGACAGCGCGTACGGGCCAAGGCCCCGCTGCCCGGCCCGTTCAACGTCGCCAACACCGTCGCCGCGGTCGTCACCCTCGCCGCCGCCGGACTCGACCCGCAGACCGCCGCCGACGGCGTCGCCGCGGTCCCCGGCGTCCCCGGCCGCCTGGAGCGCGTCGACGCGGGCCAGCCGTACCTGGCCGTCGTCGACTACGCGCACAAGACCGACGCCGTCGAGTCGGTGCTGCGCGCCCTGCGCGAGGTCACCACCGGCCGGCTGCACATCGTCCTCGGCTGCGGCGGCGACCGCGACACCACCAAGCGCGGCCCGATGGGCGCCGCCGCGGCCCGGTACGCCGACACCGCCGTCCTGACCTCCGACAACCCGCGCTCCGAGGACCCGCTGAAGATCCTCGCCGCGATGTTCGAGGGCGCCGTCTCCGTCCCCGCCGAGGAGCGCGCCGCCGTCCTCGTCGACGCCGACCGGGCCGCGGCCATCGCCGCCGCCGTCGCGCGCGCCGAGGCGGGCGACACCGTCCTCGTCGCGGGCAAGGGCCACGAGCAGGGCCAGGACACCGCGGGCGTGGTACGCCCCTTCGACGACCGCGCCGTGCTCCGCGCGGCCATCGAGAACCAGCAGCGCATCGTCCGACAGGCCGAGGTGAACCCGTGATCGCCCTTTCCCTCGCCGAGATCGCCGACATCACCGGCGGGCGGCCCCACGACATACCCGATCCCTCCGCCCTGATCAGCGGCCCGGTCGTCATCGACTCCCGCCAGGTGGAGCACGGCAGCCTCTTCGCCGCCTTCGCCGGCGAGCACGTCGACGGCCACGACTACGCCGAGCGCGCGGTCGCCGCCGGCGCCGCCGCCGTCCTGGCCGCCCGGCCGGTCGGCGTCCCGGCGATCGTGGTCGACGACGTCGAGAAGGCGCTCGGGGCCCTCGCCCGCGCCGTCGTCGGACGCCTCGGCACCGACGTGGTCGCCCTGACCGGCTCGGCCGGCAAGACCTCCACCAAGGACCTGATCGCCCAGGTGCTGCAGCACCACGCGCCCACCGTGTGGACGCCGGGCTCCCTCAACAACGAGATCGGCCTGCCGCTCACGGCGCTCAAGGCCACCGCGGAGACCCGGCACCTGGTCCTGGAGATGGGCGCCCGAGGCATCGGGCACATCGCCTACCTGACCGGGCTCACCCCGCCGCGCATCGGCCTCGTCCTGAACGTCGGCACCGCCCACATCGGCGAGTTCGGCGGCCGCGAGGCCATCGCCCAGGCCAAGGGAGAGCTGGTCGAGGCCCTCCCGAGCGAGGCCGAGGGCGGGGTCGCCGTCCTCAACGCCGACGACCTGCTGGTGCGCGCGATGACCGGCCGCACGAAGGCCCGTACGGTCCTCTTCGGCGAGGCCGAGGACGCGGACGTACGCGCCACAGAAGTGCGGATGACCCCCGCGGGACAGCCCTCCTTCACACTCCACACACCGACCGGGTGCAGCGATGTGACCTTGCGCCTGTACGGTGAGCACCACGTGTCGAACGCGCTCGCCGCGGCCGCCGTCGCTCATGTCCTGGGCATGTCAGCCGAGGAGATCGCCACGGCGCTCTCCGGGGCGGGCACCCTGTCCCGGTGGCGCATGGAGGTCACCGAGCGGGCGGACGGCGTCACGATCGTCAACGACGCCTACAACGCGAACCCCGAATCCATGCGGGCCGCCCTGCGCGCACTGGCCGCCATGGGCGGTGCCGGCAAGGAGGACGGGGGACGTACGTGGGCGGTGCTCGGCCCCATGGCCGAGCTCGGTGACGCGTCGCTGGCCGAGCACGACGCGGTGGGGCGGCTTGCCGTCCGGCTCAACGTGAGCAGGCTCGTGGCAGTCGGGGGCAGGGAAGCGTCCTGGCTGCAGCTGGGCGCATATAACGAGGGTTCGTGGGGTGAGGAGTCGGTGCTCGTGTCCGACGCGCAGGCGGCGGTCGACCTGTTGCGCAGAGAACTGCGCCCGGGGGACGTCGTGCTGGTGAAGGCTTCCAGGTCGGTCGGTCTGGAGCGGGTGGCGCTGGCGCTGCTCGAGGGCGAGGGCGAGGTCGCCGGCCGATGAGGCAGATCCTGTTCGCCGGTGTCATCGGCATGTTCCTCACCGTCATCGGCACCCCGCTGCTGATCAAGCTGCTGGCCCGCAAGGGCTACGGCCAGTTCATCCGCGACGACGGCCCCCGCGGCCACGCGGGCAAGAAGGGCACGCCCACCATGGGCGGTATCTCCTTCATCCTGGCCACGCTCATCGCGTACGCCCTGACGAAGGTCATCACCGGCGAGGAGCCCTCCTTCTCGGGCCTGCTGGTGCTCTTCCTGATGGCGGGCATGGGCCTGGTCGGCTACCTGGACGACTACATCAAGATCGTCAAGCGGCGTTCGCTCGGTCTGCGGGCCAAGGCCAAGATGGCCGGCCAGCTGATCGTCGGCATCGCCTTCGCCGTGCTCGCGCTCCAGTTCAAGGACTCGCGCGGGCTCACCCCGGCCTCGACCAAGCTGTCGTTCGTCACGGACTTCGGCTGGGCCATCGGCCCGGTGCTGTTCGTGGTCTGGGCCCTCTTCATGATCCTGGCCATGTCCAACGGCGTGAACCTGACCGACGGTCTGGACGGCCTCGCCACCGGCGCCGCCGTGATGGTCTTCGGCGCCTACACCTTCATCGGCGTCTGGCAGCACCAGGAGTCCTGCGCCAACGCGGTGACCCTGACCAACCCCAACGCCTGCTTCGAGGTCCGCGACCCGCTGGACCTCGCGGTCGTCGCCTCCGCCCTCATGGGAGCCTGCTTCGGCTTCCTGTGGTGGAACACCTCGCCCGCCAAGATCTTCATGGGCGACACCGGCTCGCTCGCGCTCGGCGGCGCGCTCGCGGGTCTCGCCATCTGCTCCCGCACGGAGTTCCTGATGGCGCTCCTCGGCGGCCTCTTCGTGCTCATCACGATGTCGGTCGTCATCCAGGTCGGCTCCTTCAAGCTGACCGGCAAGCGAGTCTTCCGAATGGCCCCGCTCCAGCACCACTTCGAACTCAAGGGCTGGTCAGAAGTCCTTGTCGTGGTCCGCTTCTGGATCATCCAGGGCATGTGCGTGATCGTGGGTCTCGGCCTCTTCTACGCAGGATGGGCAGCGGACAAGTGACCCCCTGGCAGGACCGGAACATCACCGTCGCCGGCCTCGGCGTGAGCGGCATCAGCGCCGCCCGCGCCCTGGCCGGCCTCGGCGCCGTCGTGACCGTCGTCGACGGCGGGGACAGCGAGGGCCACCGGGCCCGGGCCGCCGAGCTGGAGGCCGAGGCCAAGGGCGTCACCGTGCGCCTCGGCGACGCCGAGACCCTGCCCGAGGGCACCGACCTCGTCGTCACCTCGCCCGGCTGGAAGCCCGACAGCCCCCTGTTCGCGGCCGCCGCCGCGGCCGGCGTGGACGTCGTCGGCGACGTCGAGATCGCCTGGCGGCTGCGCGGCGAGGACGCCGCCCCCTGGCTGGCCATCACCGGCACCAACGGCAAGACCACCACCACCCAGATGCTGGCCTCGATCCTGCGGGCCGCCGGTCTGCGCACCGCGGCCGTCGGCAACATCGGCACGCCCATCATCGACGTGGTGACCGGCGAGGAGACGTACGACGTCCTCGCCGTGGAGCTCTCCAGCTACCAGCTGCACTGGGCGCCCTCCGTGCGCGCCCACTCGGCGGCCGTCCTCAACCTGGCCCCCGACCACCTCGACTGGCACGGCTCCATGGAGGCGTACGCCGCCGACAAGGGCCGCATCTACGAGGGCAACACGGTCGCCTGCGTCTACAACGTCGCCGACCCGGCCACCGAGCGCCTGGTCGAGGAGGCCGACGTCGAGGAGGGCTGCCGGGCCATCGGCTTCACCCTCGGTGCCCCGGCCCCGTCCATGCTCGGCGTGGTCGACGGGATCCTGGTCGACCGGGCGTTCGTGCAGGACCGGCAGAAGAACGCGCAGGAGCTGGCGCACGTCGACGACGTCAACCCGCCCGCCCCGCACAACATCGCCAACGCCCTCGCGGCGGCGGCCCTGGCCCGCGCCTTCGGCGTCGAGCCGCGCGCCGTGCGCGACGGGCTGCGCGACTTCCGCCCCGACGCGCACCGCGTGGCGTACGTGGACGAGGTCGACGGGGTCCGCTACGTCGACGACTCCAAGGCGACCAACACCCATGCCGCGGAGGCCTCCCTGGCGGCCTTCGAGCCGGTCGTCTGGATCGCCGGCGGCCTCGCCAAGGGCGCGACCTTCGACGAGCTCGTGCAGAAGTCCGCCAAGCGGCTGCGGGGCGTGGTGCTCATGGGCGCCGACCGGGCGCTCATCGCCGAGGCGCTGGCGCGACACGCGCCCGAGGTCCCGGTGACCGACCTCGAACGGACCGACACTGGGGCGATGCTCGCAGCGGTCCGGGAAGCGGCCCGGCTCGCGGAACCCGGAGACACCGTCCTGCTGGCGCCCGCGTGCGCCTCGATGGACATGTTCGCGAACTACAACAAGCGGGGCGACGCGTTCGCCGACGCGGTGCGCGAACTCGCCTCCGGGAGCGCCGCGGACACGGCCTAGCCGAGGGCGCCCGACAGGTTCCCCCGGCCGGCTGCTCGCCTCGTACGAGTGGAGGGGAAGATCACAGATGCCGGCCAGACAGATGCTGCCGGGACGGCGGCCCCCCGCCGTCAAGGCGCAGGGCCGCAAACGTCCCGCCCCCGGTGCCAAGCGGCCCGCCCGGGGCGGGCCGCTGGAGCGGCTGCGGCGCACGCGGCGGCAGTTGACCAAGGCCTGGGACCGCCCGCTCACCGCCTATTACCTGATTTTCGGCAGCTCGCTGCTCATCACCGTGCTGGGCCTGGTGATGGTCTACTCGGCGTCCATGATCAAGGCCCTCCAGCTGGGCCTGGGAGACGCCTACTTCTTCAAGAAGCAGTTCCTGGCCGCCGTGATCGGCGGCGTCCTGCTGCTGGCCGCCTCCCGCATGCCGGTCAAGCTGCACCGGGCGCTGTCCTACCCCGTGCTCGCCGGCACCCTGTTCCTGATGGTCCTGGTCCAGGTCCCCGGGATAGGGGTCTCCATCAACGGCAACCAGAACTGGATCTCCCTGGGCGGCCCGTTCATGCTCCAGCCCAGCGAGTTCGGCAAGCTGGCGCTGATCCTCTGGGGCGCCGACCTGCTGGCCCGCAAGGGCGACAAGGGGCTCCTGACCCAGTGGAAGCACCTGCTGGTGCCGCTGGTCCCGGTCGCCTTCCTGCTGCTCGGGCTCATCATGCTCGGCGGGGACATGGGCACCGCGATGATCCTCGGAGCCGTCCTGTTCGGCCTGTTGTGGCTCGCCGGGGCGCCGACGCGGCTGTTCGCCGGAGTGCTCGCCTTCGCGGGTGTGATCGTCGCACTGCTCATCAAGACCAGCCCGCACCGCATGGACCGGCTCGCCTGCATCGGGGCGACGGAACCGGGCAGGAACGACCTCTGCTGGCAGGCCGTACACGGGATCTACGCCCTCGCATCCGGCGGATGGTTCGGTTCCGGCCTGGGTGCGAGTGTGGAAAAATGGGGGCAACTGCCCGAAGCCCATACCGACTTCATCTTTGCCATCACCGGTGAGGAACTGGGCCTGGCGGGGACGCTGTCGGTGCTCGCCCTGTTCGCGGCTCTAGGCTATGCGGGTATCCGCGTGGCCGGACGCACGGAGGACTCCTTCGTACGGTATGCCGCGGGAGGCGTGACCACCTGGATCACGGCCCAGGCCGTGATCAACATCGGTGCGGTGCTCGGTCTGCTGCCGATCGCAGGGGTGCCCCTCCCGCTGTTCTCCTACGGGGGGTCCGCCCTGTTGCCGACCATGTTCGCGGTCGGACTGCTCATCGCGTTCGCGCGGGAGGAGCCGGCGGCGCGCGCGGCGCTCGCGATGCGGCAGCCGAGAGGCGGCTGGCGGCGGAGCGGGCCGATATGGAAGTCGATGAGACGGCGCGTCAAGAGGCGTCCGTCCGGAGAGCGGTGAATTTCGGTGCATGTCGTACTCGCCGGTGGGGGGACCGCCGGCCACATCGAGCCGGCGCTCGCCCTCGCGGACGCCCTGCGCAGGCAGGACCCGACCGTGGGCATCACCGCCCTCGGCACGGAGCGCGGACTCGAAACCCGCCTCGTGCCGGAGCGCGGCTACGAGCTGGGCCTGATCCCCGCCGTGCCGCTGCCCCGCAAGCCCACTCCGGAGCTGATCACCGTCCCCGGGCGGCTGCGCGGCACCATCAAGGCCGCCGAGGAGATCCTCGTCCGCACCAAGGCCGACGTGGTCGTCGGCTTCGGCGGCTACGTGGCCCTGCCCGGCTACCTGGCCGCCAAACGGCTCGGGGTGCCGATCATCGTCCACGAGGCCAACGCCCGGCCCGGACTGGCCAACAAGATCGGCTCCCGCTACGCGCACGCCGTCGCCGTCTCCACCCCCGACAGCAAGCTCCGCGGCGCCCGCTACGTGGGCATCCCGCTGCGCCGCTCCATCTCCACCCTCGACCGCTCCGCCGTGCGCCCCGAGGCGCGGGCCGCCTTCGGCCTCGACCCCAACCTGCCGACGCTGCTCGTCTCCGGCGGCTCGCAGGGCGCCCGCCGCCTCAACGAGACCATCCAGCAGGCCGCGCCGGCCCTCCAGCGCTCCGGGATCCAGATCCTGCACGCGGTCGGTCCGAAGAACGAACTGCCGCGTGTCGACAACATGCCCGGGATGCCGCCCTATGTCCCGGTACCGTACGTGGACCGGATGGACCTCGCGTACGCCGCCGCCGACATGATGCTGTGCCGCGCGGGCGCGATGACCGTCGCCGAACTCTCCGCCGTCGGACTGCCGGCCGCCTACGTACCGCTGCCCATCGGCAACGGCGAACAGCGGCTCAACGCCCAGCCGGTGGTCAAGGCCGGCGGCGGCCTCCTCGTCGACGACGCGGAACTGACGCCCGACTGGGTGCTGGGCCAGGTCCTCCCGGTGCTGTCCGATCCGCACCGCCTGTACGAGATGTCCCGCGCCGCCGCCGAGTTCGGCCGCCGGGACGCCGACGAGATCCTCGTCGGCCTCGTCCACGAGGCGATCGCGGCCGCACGCGGGTAACCGCTGACCCAGGAGGCGCATCAGTGGCCGGAGCGACGACGGCACGACGCGGACCGTCCGGCCGGGCGGGCAAGGGCGGCAGGGGTGCGGGAGCGCCCAAGCCGCCCCGGCCGCCCAAGTCGCCGAAGGGCGCCGGCCCGCGCCGGTTCGGCGGCGGGAGGCCGCGCCGGGTCCGCCTGCTGGTGACCCTCGCGGCGGCGGCGCTGCTCGCCGGGGGCGCCGCCTGGGCCCTCTACGGGTCCTCCTGGCTGCGTGTGGAGAAGGTCACGGCATCCGGCACCGAGGTGCTCACCCCCGAGCAGGTCCTGTCCGCCGCGGCCGTGCCCGTCGGCGCCCCGCTGGTCAGCGTGGACACCGACGAGATCGCCGGCCGGGTGCGCGCCCGGCTGTCCCGCATCGATTCGGTCGATGTGGTGCGGGCCTGGCCGCACGGGATCGGGCTGAAAGTGACGGAACGCAAACCGGTCCTGCTCATCAAAAAGGGCACGGACTTCATCGAAGTGGACGCGACGGGTGCGCGGTTCGACACGGTTGCGAAAGCACCCGTCGGCGTTCCGCTCCTCGAAATGGCCGCGGACCGGTCGCCGAGCGCGCGCCGCTTCGACGAGGAGCGGCTGCTGCGGGAGGCGGTGGGCATCGCGGGAAGCCTTCCCGACGCAGTCGCGAAGGAGACGTTGCAGGTCAAGGTGGGGTCGTTCGACTCGGTCGTGCTGGAGCTGACGAAGGGCCGCACCGTGGTGTGGGGGAGCGGCGAACTGGGTGAGGCCAAAGGCCGGGCGCTGACCGCCCTGCTGAAAGCCGCGCCCAGGGCCGAGCACTTCGACGTGAGCGTTCCCACGGCCCCGGCGGTGTCCGGGAGTTGACGTCGGGTCGAGCACCGACGCACCCTGGTTGGCCACCGATACGGGTGATCACATAGGGTGAAAAGAAAAACGGGAGGTTCGGCGTGTTCGTTGAACACGCGCTACTTGTCGACTTAGTGTCCTGTTCGGAAGAGTCCAAGGAACAGACACACTCCTAACCCTAAACTTCAGGGTTAGGGTTCGGGTCGGCGCGTAGCGGACCGTCCCACATTTCGGCATCAGTCGTCGCACCGCAGGCCTGCGAGGCGGCGACACGTAACTCGAGGCGAGAGGCCTTCGACGTGGCAGCACCGCAGAACTACCTCGCAGTCATCAAGGTCATCGGTGTCGGCGGCGGTGGTGTCAATGCCATCAACCGAATGATCGAGGTCGGTCTCAAGGGCGTCGAGTTCATCGCCATCAACACGGACGCCCAGGCGCTGTTGATGAGCGACGCCGACGTCAAGCTCGACGTCGGCCGCGAACTCACCCGGGGCCTCGGCGCCGGAGCCAACCCGGCCGTCGGCCGCAAGGCGGCAGAGGACCACCGCGAGGAGATCGAGGAGGTCCTCAAGGGGGCCGACATGGTCTTCGTCACCGCCGGCGAGGGCGGCGGCACCGGCACGGGCGGCGCGCCCGTCGTCGCCAACATCGCGCGCTCGCTGGGCGCCCTGACGATCGGCGTGGTCACCCGCCCGTTCACCTTCGAGGGCCGGCGCCGCGCGAACCAGGCGGAGGACGGCATCGCCGAGCTCCGCGAAGAGGTCGACACCCTCATCGTCATCCCCAACGACCGCCTGCTGTCCATCTCGGACCGCCAGGTCTCGGTGCTCGACGCCTTCAAGTCGGCCGACCAGGTGCTGCTCAGCGGCGTCCAGGGCATCACCGACCTGATCACCACCCCGGGCCTGATCAACCTCGACTTCGCCGACGTCAAGTCCGTGATGTCCGAGGCCGGCTCGGCCCTGATGGGCATCGGCTCCGCCCGCGGCGACGACCGCGCCGTGGCCGCGGCCGAGATGGCGATCTCCTCGCCGCTGCTGGAGGCGTCCATCGACGGCGCCCGCGGCGTGCTGCTCTCCATCTCCGGCGGCTCGGACCTCGGTCTCTTCGAGATCAACGAGGCCGCGCAGCTGGTGAGCGAGGCCGCGCACCCCGAGGCCAACATCATCTTCGGCGCCGTCATCGACGACGCCCTGGGCGACGAGGTCCGGGTCACGGTCATCGCGGCCGGCTTCGACGGCGGCCAGCCCCCGGCCCGCCGGGACAACGTCATCGGCGCCGCGTCCACCAAGCGCGAGGAGCCGGCCCCCGCGCCGGTCCGCGCCCCCGAGCCGGTCCGCCCGGCCTTCGGCGGACTCGGCACCGTGACGCCCCGCGAGGAGCCCCCGGCCCCGGTCGAGATCCCGGTCGAGACCGCGCCGGCCCCGCCGCAGGTCCCGACGGCCCGGCCCTACCAGGACAGCCCGGCCGAAGAGCTGGACGTTCCGGACTTCTTGAAGTGACGCTGGAGCAGCATCACGAGAGCGGCGCCCACTTCGCCTTCACCGACCGGTGGGGCGGGGTGAGCGCCGTTCCGTACGAGGAGCTCAATCTCGGCGGCGCGGTCGGCGACGACCCGGCCGCCGTTCGCGCGAACCGGGCGGCCGCCGCGAAGGAGCTGGGCATCGACCCGGACCTGGTGGTCTGGATGAACCAGGTGCACGGGCGGGACGTGGCCGTGGTCGACGGGCCCTGGGGCTCCGCCGCGGACATCCCCTCGGTGGACGCGGTGGTGACCGCCCGTCGGGGCCTCGCCCTCGCCGTGCTCACCGCCGACTGCACCCCCGTGCTGCTGGCCGACCCCGTCGCCGGGGTCGCCGGAGCCGCCCACGCCGGGCGGCCCGGGCTGGTGGCCGGGGTGGTGCCCGCCGCCGTCGAGGCGATGGTGGCCCTCGGCGCCGACCCCGCGCGCATCGTCGCCCGTACCGGCCCCGCCGTCTGCGGGCGCTGCTACGAGGTGCCGGCCGAGATGCGGGAGGCGGTCGCCGGGGTGGTGCCGGCCGCGTGGGCCGAGACCAGCTGGGGGACGCCGGCCGTCGACGTGGTCGCCGGGGTGCACGCGCAGCTCGCGGAGGCGGGGGTGGCGCAGGGACACCGCTCCCCGGTCTGCACACTGGAGTCGCGGGACCACTTCTCGTACCGCCGCGACCGGGTGACCGGGCGGCTTGCCGGATATGTCTGGTTGGACTGACTGATGACGGATCGTAAGGCCGAGCTCGCCGAGAACCTCGCGCGGGTGGAGGAGCGGATCGCCTCCGCCTGCGCGGCGGCCGGCCGCCCCCGGGACGAGGTGACCCTCATCGTGGTCACCAAGACCTACCCGGCGACCGACGTACGCCTCCTGGCGGACCTGGGCGTCCGTCATGTGGCGGAAAACCGCGACCAGGATGCCGCTCCCAAGGCTGCGGCCTGCGCGGATCTGTCCCTGAACTGGCACTTCGTGGGCCAGTTGCAGACGAACAAGGTCCGTTCCGTGGCGGGATACGCGCAGGTGGTGCAGTCGGTCGACCGGCCGAGGCTCGTCACGGCGCTCTCGGCCGCCGCAGTGGCGCAGGGGCGGGAGATCGGCTGCCTCGTGCAGATCGCCCTCGACGCCGAGTCGGGGGAGCGCGGGACCCGGGGCGGTGCCGCGCCGGAGCAGATGGCCGAGTTGGCGGATCTCGTCGCCGGGGCGCCGGGGCTGCGGATCGACGGCCTCATGACCGTCGCACCCCTCGCCGGCCGCTACGCGGGACGCGAACGGGCCGCCTTCGAGCGGATGATGGAATTGTCATCCGGCCTGCGGGCGGACCATCCGGCTGCCACGATGGTGTCGGCAGGAATGAGCGCCGACCTGGAACAGGCCGTACTGGCCGGTGCGACACATGTGCGCGTCGGCACTGCGGTACTCGGCGCGAGACCCCGGCTCGGGTAACGTCGCGAAGAAAGTCGGACCACAGCAGAAAATATGGTCATTTCCGCAGATGAGCGGACAGACCACGTGGATCGCGGGCAGTTGGTGACTTTGGTGACACAGCGACACCTGCGACAGGGCGATCCACCACAGAGCGGAGGACTCGGAGAATGGCCGGCGCGATGCGCAAGATGGCGGTCTACCTCGGCCTCGTGGAGGACGACCGGTACGACAACCCGGGGTACGACCCCGATGACGAATTCGAGCCCGAGCCGGAGCCCGAGCGCCCCCGGGAGAGGGACCGGCGACAGCAGCCCGTGCACCAATCGCCCGTAACGGACGAACCGGTACGAGCAGTGCAGCCGCCGGCGCCGCGCGAACCCCTCCCAATTCCGTCAGAAAACGGACGTCCTGCGCGAATTGCCCCCGTGGCATCCATCACACCTGACCGCACCAACCTGGAGAAGAACGCCCCCGTGATCATGCCCAAGGTCGTCTCCGAGCGGGAGCCGTACCGCATCACGACGCTGCACCCCCGGACCTACAACGAGGCCCGTACCATCGGGGAACACTTCCGTGAGGGCACCCCGGTGATCATGAATCTCACGGAGATGGACGACACCGACGCGAAGCGTCTGGTCGACTTCGCGGCCGGCCTCGTCTTCGGTCTGCACGGCAGTATTGAACGCGTGACACAGAAGGTGTTCCTGCTGTCGCCTGCTAACGTCGATGTCACGGCGGAGGACAAGGCCCGCATCGCGGAGGGCGGGTTCTTCAACCAAAGCTAGACCGATCCGTCAGATACGGGGCCGGGAACAGAGCGGGAGCAGGGGAGAGGGAAGCGCGGGATGGGCGTCGCACTGCAGGTGGTCTACATCGCGCTGATGTGCTTCCTCATCGTGCTGATCTTCCGACTGGTCATGGACTACGTGTTCCAGTTCGCACGTTCATGGACACCCGGCAAGGCGATGGTGGTCGTTCTGGAGGCCACCTACACTGTCACCGATCCACCGCTCAAACTCCTGCGGCGGTTCATCCCGCCGTTGCGTCTCGGGGGCGTGGCGCTCGACCTGTCCTTCTTCGTTCTGATGATCATCGTTTACATCCTCATCAGCTTCGTGAGCACCGCTGCGAGAAGCGTGTGAACGATGAGCTCCCCCGTGCCTGCGGGGACAGTCCCGATACGGTCCTGCCGACTGCCGACGACTACGTAGAGGTGAAGAAGACATGCCGCTGACTCCCGAGGACGTGCGGAACAAGCAGTTCACGACCGTCCGCCTGCGAGAAGGCTATGACGAGGACGAGGTCGATGCCTTCCTCGACGAGGTCGAGGCCGAGCTGACGCGCCTGCTGCGCGAGAACGAGGACCTGCGCGCGAAGCTGGCCGCCGCCACGCGAGCCGCCGCGCAGAGCCAGCAGCAGGCGAACATGCGCAAGCCGGAGCCCCAGGACCAGCGAGGCCCGGGTGCCCCCGTGCCCGCGGCCATATCCGGCCCGCCGCAGCCGCAGCAGCCGCAGATGGGTCCGCCGCAGCTCCCGGGCGGCCAGCCCCAGCTGCCGGGCGGCCAGCCCCAGCTTCCCCCGGGCCCCGGCGGACACGGACCGCAGGGTCCGGGCCCGATGGGCGGCCCCATGCAGCAGCAGTCCATGGGTGGCCAGCACCCGATGGCGCCGCAGCAGCAGATGGGCCAGCAGCCCATGCCGCAGCAGATGCAGCAGCAGTCGATGGGCGGCCAGAACCAGCTCGGCCAGCCCATGGGCCAGCAGATGCAGCCCATGGGGCAGCAGATGCAGCCGATGGGCCAGCAGATGCAGCCCATGCAGCAGCCGCAGCTGCCGCAGCAGGGCCCCGGTGGCGACAGCGCCGCCCGCGTCCTGTCGCTCGCGCAGCAGACCGCCGACCAGGCGATCGCGGAGGCCCGCTCCGAGGCCAACAAGATCGTCGGCGAGGCGCGTTCCCGCGCCGAGGGCCTGGAGCGGGACGCCCGCGCCAAGGCCGACGCGCTGGAGCGGGACGCCCAGGAGAAGCACCGCGTCGCGATGGGCTCCCTGGAGTCCGCCCGCGCCACGCTGGAGCGCAAGGTCGAGGACCTGCGGGGCTTCGAGCGCGAGTACCGTACGCGTCTGAAGTCCTACCTGGAGTCGCAGCTGCGCCAGCTGGAGACCCAGGCCGACGACTCGCTGGCCCCGCCGCGCACCCCGGCCGGCCCGGCCCTGCCGCCGTCGCCGTCCCCGTCGATGGCTCCGGCCGGCGCCATGGGCATGGGTGGCCCGTCCCCGATGGGCGGCCCGTCCCCCATGGGCGGCCCCTCCCCGATGAGCGGTGGTCCGTCCTACGGCGGGCAGCAGCAGATGTCCCCGGCGATGACGCAGCCGATGGCTCCGGTGCGGCCGGCCGCGCCGCAGCCGATGCAGCAGGCGCCGTCTCCCATGCGGGGCTTCCTGATCGACGAGGACGACAACTGACGTAGCCGTCGGCAGTCTCTACGGGCCGGGCCCGGTTCCCCTGAGGGGGCACCGGGCCCGGCCCGTTTCCGTTCCCGGGGGTGCGGGTGCCCGCGGCGCCGGCTCCGCCCCCAGACCCCCGCGCCTCAATCGCCGGCGGGGCTGGAACCGGCCCCGCCGGCGATTGAGGCGGGAACGGTGGAAGGGCGGGGAGGGGAGACGACACGAAAGCGGCGCCCCCCGCACGGGGAGGGCGCCGCTTCGGTGGGCCGGAGGGCTACGCCTTGCGGAGGCGGAACGTCAGGGACAGGGGCTCGTCCTCGAACGGGGCGCCGTACGAGGCGTCGGCCTCTCCGGAGGCGAAGTCCGTCGCGAGGACCTCGTCCGCGATCAGGGCCGCGTGGTCCGTGAGGGCCGTGACGACCTCCTCGGACGTGGACGACCAGCGGAGGGCGATGCGGTCCGCCACGTCGAGGCCGGAGTTCTTGCGGGCCTCCTGGATCAGCCGGATCGCGTCACGGGCCAGGCCCGCCAGCCGCAGCTCCGGGGTGATCTCCAGGTCGAGCGCGACCGTGGCACCGGAGTCCGAGGCCACCGACCAGCCCTCGCGCGGGGTCTCGGTGATGATGACCTCCTCCGGGGTGAGGGTCACCTCCTCGCCGTTCACCGTCACGACCGCCGAGCCGGAGCGCAGCGAGAGGGACAGGGCGGCGGCGTCGGCCGCGGCCACCGCCTTCGCCACGTCCTGCACGCCCTTGCCGAACCGCTTGCCCAGCGCCCGGAAGTTGGCCTTCGCCGTCGTGTCCACCAGGGAGCCGCCCACCTCGGAGAGGGAGGCCAGCGAGGAGACGTTCAGCTCCTCCGTGATCTGGGCCTGGAGCTCCGGCGACAGCGCGTCGAAGCCGACCGCGCCGACCAGCGCCCGCGACAGGGGCTGGCGGGTCTTGACGCCCGACTCGGCGCGCGTGGCCCGGCCCAGCTCCACCAGGCGGCGGACCAGCAGCATCTGCTGGGAGAGCGTCGGGTCGATCGCGGAGGCGTCCGCCGCCGGCCACGTGGACAGGTGCACCGACTCCGGGGCCCCCGGCGTGACCGGGACGACCATGTCCTGCCAGACCCGCTCCGTGATGAAGGGGGTCAGCGGGGCCATGAGCCGGGTGACCGTCTCGACGACCTCGTGCAGCGTGCGCAGCGCCGCCTTGTCGCCCTGCCAGAACCGGCGGCGCGAGCGGCGCACGTACCAGTTGGACAGGTCGTCGACGAAGGCGGACAGCAGCTTGCCGGCGCGCTGGGTGTCGTACGACTCCATCGCCTCCGTGACCTCGGAGACGAGGGTGTTCAGCTCGGACAGCAGCCACTTGTCCAGCACCGTGCGGTCCGCCGGCGCCGGGTCGGCCTCCGAGGGGGCCCAGCCGGACGTCCGCGCGTACAGGGCCTGGAAGGCCACCGTGTTCCAGTACGTGAGGAGCGTCTTGCGGACGACCTCCTGGATCGTGCCGTGGCCCACGCGCCGCGCCGCCCACGGGGAGCCGCCGGCCGCCATGAACCAGCGCACCGCGTCCGCGCCGTGCTGGTCCATGAGCGGGATCGGCTGGAGGATGTTGCCGAGGTGCTTGGACATCTTGCGGCCGTCCTCGGCGAGGATGTGGCCCAGGCAGACCACGTTCTCGTAGGAGGACTTGTCGAAGACCAGGGTGCCGACCGCCATCAGGGTGTAGAACCACCCGCGGGTCTGGTCGATCGCCTCCGAGATGAACTGCGCCGGGTAGCGCTTCTCGAAGATCTCCTTGTTCTTGTACGGGTAGCCCCACTGCGCGAACGGCATCGAGCCCGAGTCGTACCAGGCGTCGATGACCTCCGGGACGCGGACGGCGGTCAGGCCGCAGCCCTCGGCGGTGCACGCGAAGGTCACGTCGTCGATGTACGGGCGGTGCGGGTCCAGGGCGGAGTGGTCCTGCCCGGACAGCTCGCTCAGCTCGGCGCGCGAGCCGACGCAGGTGAGGTGGTCCTCCTCGCAGCGCCAGATCGGCAGCGGGGTGCCCCAGTAGCGGTTGCGGGAGAGCGCCCAGTCGATGTTGTTGTTCAGCCAGTCGCCGAAGCGGCCCTGCTTGACCGAGTCCGGGAACCAGTTGGTCTTCTCGTTCTCCCGCAGCATCGCGTCCTTGACGGCGGTGGTGCGGATGTACCAGGACGGCTGCGCGTAGTAGAGCAGGGCCGTGTGGCAGCGCCAGCAGTGCGGGTAGCTGTGCTCGTAGGCGATGTGCTTGAAGAGCAGGCCGCGCGCGTCGAGGTCGGCGGTCAGCTTCTCGTCGGCCTTCTTGAAGAAGACGCCGCCGACGAGCGGGACCTCCTCCTCGAAGGTGCCGTCGGCGCGGACCGGGTTCACGACCGGCATGCCGTACGAGCGGCAGACCGCGAGGTCGTCGGCGCCGAAGGCCGGGGCCTGGTGGACCAGACCGGTGCCGTCCTCGGTGGTGACGTACTCGGCGTTGACCACGTAGTGCGCGGCCTCGGGCTCGGGGAACTCGACGAGGGCGAAGGGGCGCTCGTAGGTCCAGCGCTCCATCTCCTTGCCCGTGAAGCTCTCGCCGGTGGCCTCCCAGCCCTCGCCGAGCGCCTTCTCCAGCAGCGGCTGGGCGACGACCAGCTTCTCGTTGCCGTCCGTGGCGACGACGTACGTGACCTCGGGGTGGGCCGCGACGGCGGTGTTGGAGACCAGGGTCCACGGGGTGGTGGTCCACACGACCAGGGCCGCCTCGCCGGCGAGGGGGCCGGAGGTCAGCGGGAAGCGGACGTAGACGGAGGGGTCGACGACGGTCTCGTAGCCCTGCGCCAGCTCGTGGTCCGAGAGGCCGGTGCCGCAGCGCGGGCACCAGGGGGCGACGCGGTGGTCCTGGACCAGCAGGCCCTTGTTGAAGATCTCCCTCAGCGACCACCACACCGATTCCACGTACTCGGGGTCCATGGTCCGGTACGCGTCGTCCAGGTCGACCCAGTAGCCCATGCGGGTCGTGAGCTCGGTGAACGCGTCGGTGTGGCGGGTCACGGACTCACGGCACTTGGCGTTGAACTCGGCGATGCCGTACGCCTCGATGTCCTGCTTGCCGTTGAAGCCGAGCTCCTTCTCGACGGCGAGCTCGACCGGCAGGCCGTGGCAGTCCCAGCCGGCCTTGCGGGCCACGTGGTAGCCGCGCATGGTGCGGAAGCGGGGGAAGACGTCCTTGAAGACGCGGGCCTCGATGTGGTGGGCGCCGGGCATGCCGTTCGCGGTGGGCGGGCCCTCGTAGAAGACCCACTCGGGGCGTCCCTCGGACTGCTCCAGCGTCTTGGCGAAGGTCTTGCTCTCGCGCCAGAAGTCGAGGACGGCGTGTTCGAGGGCGGGCAGGTCGACCTGGGCGGGTACCGGGCGGTACTGCGGCGGTGTGGTCATGAGGCTGAACTCTTCCTCCGGCGGGTGTGTCACTTCCGTCCGGAGGGACGAGAGCGTCTGCTGCTCCCGCGGTACCACCCTCCTTGGCCTCCGGACGGGTCCGGCGGCCCCCTCATTGGGGTGCGAAGCCGGTTCTACCGGCCCGACGGGAACCCCGTGCGGGCTTTCTTCCGGCGGCTCCGGGGTGATCCTTCACGTCGCGCTCGCCCCCGGGCTCTCACCGTCCCCGGGTCGCTCCTGGCTGCGTCCGACGCTACTCGTCCCCATCCATGCCTCTCGCTGCGCCCAGTGTACGGGCCGGGGCGCGGCTCGGCAGACCGGTTTACGGCGGGGCGCGGCGGGTCGCGGGAGGGGCCGCGGCGTGACCCGGACGGCCCGACGGGCGGGCCGGGGACCCGCCGGGGCGGGCGGGGCGGATTACGGGGGCTCCCGCTGGGCACAACGGATGCAGGTTGACCTCGATGGACGCGTGCCCCGTTGCCGTGGGGTCGGAGGCGATTTATCGTTCCGGCACGATTTGGCTAAAAAGGCCACATCCGGTGAAAAGGGGCCGCGGCCATGGTGGCGAAGAAGACGGCGACACGGGAGGTGGCTGCGGTGCCGGGCTCCACGGCTGCCGCCGAGCGGGCCGCTCCGGAGGAGAAGAAGGCCCCGGCGAGGAAGGCGGCCCCGGCGAAGAAGGCCGCCGCCGCGAAGGCGGCCCCGGCGGGGAAGGCAGCCGCGAAGGAGGCCCCGGCCGGGAGGGCGGCCGCCGGGAAGCCCGCGGCGAGGAAGGCGGCGGCCGGGACGGCCGCGAAGGAGGCGGCGGCCGCGAAGGACACGGCCGGGCGGGCCCCCGCGAAGAAGACGGCGGCGAAGAAGACGGCGGCGAAGAAGACGGCCGCCGGGAACACTCCGGCCGAGAAGGCCCCGGCGGAGGTCGACGGGGCGGCCCCGGCCGCGCGGAAGACGGGAGCTCGGAAAGTGGTTGCGAAGAAGACCGCGGGCGCGGCCCGCAAGACGGCCGAGGACACGGCGGGCGGCCCCGCGGCCGCCACCCCCGGCGAGCTCGCCGTACGCCCCGGGGAGGAGCCCTGGACCGCCGAGGAGGTCGCGGAGGCCCGTACGGAGCTGCTCTCCGAGGTGATGCGGCTGCGCGTGGAGCTGGAGGCCTCCGAGATGGCCATCTCGGGCCTGATGCGGGACTCGGGCGACGGCGCGGGCGACGACCAGGCCGACACCGGCACCAAGAACATCACGCGGGAGTCCGAGCTGGCCCTCGCCGCGAACGCCACCTCCATGCTGGAGCAGACCGAGCGGGCCCTGGAACGGCTGGAGGCGGGCACGTACGGGCTCTGCGAGAACTGCGGCAAGCCCATCGGCAAGGCGCGCATGCAGGCCTTCCCGCGCGCCACGCTGTGCGTGGACTGCAAGCAGAGGCAGGAGCGACGGCACTAGCCAGGACCTACGCACCCTGACGTACTCTCGTGTCTCGTCGGGATCGGGCTAGTTCGAGGGACTCACGTGGCAGAGGCGGAGCGCATCATCGGTACGCCGGAGGTCGGGGACGACGCCGAGCCGCAGTCGGAGCCCGCCGCGCCCCGCGGGCGCAGGCGGATCACGGCGCTGCTCGTCGTGGCGGTGCTGGCGTACCTCCTCGACCTCGGCAGCAAGATGCTGGTCGTGGCCCGGCTGGAGCACCAGCCGCCGATCGAGATCGTCGGGAACCTGCTGAAGTTCGACGCCATCCGCAACCCCGGCGCGGCCTTCGGCTTCGGCGAGGCCTTCACGATCATCTTCACCGTGATCGCGGCGACCGTGATCGTGGTCATCATCCGGCTGGCCCGCAAGCTGTACAGCCTGCCGTGGGCGATCGCCCTGGGGCTGCTGCTGGGCGGCGCGCTGGGCAACCTGACCGACCGGATCTTCCGCTCGCCGGGCGTGTTCCGGGGCGCGGTGGTCGACTTCATCGCGCCGGCCCACTTCGCCGTCTTCAACCTCGCCGACTCGGCGATCGTGTGCGGCGGCATCCTGATCGTCCTGCTCTCCTTCAGGGGCCTGGACCCGGACGGCACCGTCCACAAGGACTGAGGGCGGGGCTCGCGCGGGAATGGTCTTCCGCCGAGTCCTGCATACTCGACGGGTGAGTACGATTCCCGAGATCCGCACCCTGCCCGTTCCCGATGGCCTGGAAGGCGAGCGCGTCGACGCCGCCATCGCCCGTATGTTCGGTTTTTCCCGGACGAAGGCGGCCGAACTGGCCTCGGAGGGGAAGGTCTCGGTCGACGGCAGCGTCGTCGGCAAGTCCGAGCGCGTCCACGGCGGCGCCTGGCTCGAGGTCGAGATGCCCGCCCCGCCGCGGCCGGTCGAGCTGGTGGCCGAGCCGGTCCCGGGCATGGAGATCGTCCACGACGACGACGACATCGTGGTCATCATGAAGCCGGTGGGCGTCGCGGCCCACCCGAGCCCCGGCTGGACCGGCACCACCGTCATCGGCGGCCTCGCCGCGGCCGGCTACCGGATCTCCACCTCGGGCGCGTCCGAGCGCCAGGGCATCGTGCACCGCCTCGACGTCGGCACGTCCGGCCTGATGGCCGTGGCCAAGTCGGAGCGCGCCTACACCTCGCTGAAGAACCAGTTCCGCGAGCGCGTCGTGGACAAGCGGTACCACGCGCTGGTCCAGGGCCACCCGGACCCCATGAGCGGCACCATCGACGCGCCGATCGGGCGCCACCCCAACGCGGACTACAAGTGGGCGGTGACCCAGGACGGCAAGGCCTCGGTCACCCACTACGACCTGATCGAGGCGTTCCGGGCGGCGTCGCTGCTGGACATCAAGCTGGAGACGGGGCGCACGCACCAGATCCGCGTGCACATGTCCGCGCACCGGCACCCGTGCGTGGGCGACCTGACCTACGGGGCCGACCCGACCGTCGCCAAGCGCCTCGGCCTCACCCGCCAGTGGCTGCACGCCGTGCGGCTGGGCTTCGAGCACCCGGCCGACGGCCAGTGGGTGGAGTTCGAGAGCGGCTACCCGGCGGACCTCCAGCACGCCCTGGACGTGATCCGGGCCGAGAGCCAGTAGGCGGCCCTGCGGGGCGGGGGCCCAAATCCCCGGGTGCGGCGCGGCCTCCTGGCAGGGTGTAGCGGGTGGATCAGCTCGCTCTGCTCTTCGTGCTGCTGCTCGGGGCCGTCGTCACCGTCCCGCTCGGGGACCGGCTGGGGCTGCCCGCCCCCGTGCTGATGACCCTCGGCGGGGTCGTGCTGGCGCTGGTGCCGGCCGTGCCCAACGTGGACATCCCGCCCGAGTACATCCTCCCCCTGCTGCTGCCGCCCCTGCTGTACGCCTCCGCGCAGCGCACCTCCTGGCGGCAGTTCGCGGCCAACGTCCGGCCGATCCTGCTGCTGGCCGTGGCCCTGGTCTTCGTGACCACCGCCGCCGTGGCCGCCGTCGCGAACGCCGTGGTCCCCGGGCTGCCCGTCGCGGCGGCCGTCGCGCTCGGCGCGCTCGTGGCCCCGCCCGACCCCGTCGCGGCCACCGCGGTGGCCGGGTCGCTCGGGATGCCGCGCCGGATGGTGTCGATCCTGGAGGGCGAGGGGCTCTTCAACGACGTCACCGCGATCGTCCTCTACCACGTCGCCATCGCCGCCGCGGTGAGCGGCAGCTTCTCCTGGCCCGCCGCGCTCGGAGAGTTCGTCCTGTCCGCGGTGGTCGCCGTGGCCGTCGGGCTCGCGCTCGGCTGGGCCACGAACCGGCTGATGGACCGGCTCGGCGACGCCACCCTCCAGATCGGCCTGACACTGCTGGTGCCGTTCGTCTCGTACGTGGTGGCCGAGGAGCTCCAGGGGTCGGGGGTGCTGGCCGTCCTGACCACCGCCCTGTTCCTCGCCGAGTACGCCACCGACGCCGATGACGTGCTGGGGCGCCTGGCCGGGCACACCTTCTGGGAGGTCATCGACGTCCTCGTCACCGGCGTGGCCTTCGGGCTGATCGGGCTGGAGCTGCACAACGTCTTCGGCGTCGCGAAGGGCCGCGAGTGGCAGATGGCCGGATGGGCCGCCGCCGTGGTCGTCGTGGTGGTCGCCGTGCGGCTGGCGTGGCTGCTGCCGGCGGGCTGGCTGGCGAAGAAGCTCCACGGCCGGCGCGACTACGACGAGGAGATCCCGCTGAGCTGGCGGGAGAGCGTGGTGATGTGGTGGGCGGGGATGCGGGGGGTGGCCTCGGTGGCGCTGGCCCTGGCCATCCCGCTCAGGACGGACGCCGGGGACCCCTTCCCGGACCGGGACGAGATCATCTTCACCGCCTTCGCCGTGATCATGGCCACCCTGGTGTTCCAGGGGCTGACCCTGCCCTGGCTGGTGCGGCGGCTGGGCGTGGAGGCCGACACGGACGCCGAACGGGACACCGAGCGGGCGCTCGCGCTGCGCGCGGCGAAGGCGGCGAAGCGGCGGCTCAGGGAGATCGAGGAGGTCGAGGAGCTCCCGGAGGACCTGGTCGAGGTCCTGTACCGGCGCGCGTACGACGTGGGGGCGAGGATCAGCCCCGACCTGGTCGACGAGGAGCGGCGGGAGGCGTACGCGAAGCGCGTGGAGCGGATCCGGCAGGTCCAGCGGATCCAGCGGGAGATGATGTCCGCCGCCCGCCACGAGGTGCTCTCGGCCCGCAGCGAGCCGGGTGCCGACCCGGAGATCGTCGACCGGGTGCTGCGGCACCTGGACGTCCGCAGTCTGCGGAGCGCCTAGGGGCTGCGGTCCGGGGCGGGCTCCGGCGGGGTGGCGCGGGGGAGGGTGTGCGGGTGCTCGGCCGCCAGCCAGGCGATCAGCTGCTCGCGGACCGCGCACCGCAGGGTCCACAGGTCGCCGGCGTCCTTGGCGGTGACCACGGCGCGGACCACGATCGTGCTGGGTGTGGTGTCCGTCACGGCCAGGCCGCCGGTGCGGCCGTCCCATTCGGGGATGTCCTTGAGGAGCTCCGCGAGCTTGTCCCGCATCAGGGCGACCGGCGCCGAGTGGTCCAGGTGCCACAGCACCGTCCCGGTGATCTGGGAGCCGCCGCGGGACCAGTTCTCGTGCGGCTTGCTCGTGAAGTACGAGACCGGCATCGTGATGCGGCGCTCGTCCCAGGTGCGGACCACGAGGAAGGTCAGGGTGATCTCCTCGACGGTGCCCCACTCCTTGTCCACGACCACCGTGTCCCCGATGCGCACGGTGTCGCCGAAGGCGATCTGCAGCCCGGCGAAGAGGTTCCCGAGGGAGGCCTGGGCGGCGATGCCGGCCACGATGCCGAGGACGCCGGCCGAGGCCAGCACCGAGGCGCCGAGGGTGCGCATCGCGGGGAAGGTCAGCAGCATCGCGGCGGCGGCCACCACGACGGCCACGGCGGTGAGCACCCGCTGGATCAGCGCGACCTGGGTGCGCACCCGCCGCACCCGCGCGTCGTCCGGCGCGGAGGCGGCGTAGCGGGCGCAGGCGGAGTCGACGACCGCGGTGGCGATGCGGACGAGCAGCCAGGCCGTCGAGGCGATCTGCACCAGGGTCAGGACGTGGCCCACGGCGCCCGCGTGGGCGGGCAGGACGTGCGCCGGCCGGTACGCGGCCTGGAACGCGGCCGTGGCCAGGACGAGCCGGAAGGGCGGGACGCAGCGGCGCAGCAGCCCCCACAGCGGGGTCTCGGGGTGCCGGGCGTCGGCCCGGCGCAGCAGCAGGTCGAGGAGCCGGCCGGCGAGCAGGGTGAGGAGCAGTGCGGCGCAGACGGCGGCGGCGGGACGCAGGACGTTCTCCATCTCCATGCGGGAGAACCTATCCACCGGGCGCCGCCGGACTCCCCCCTTCGCCGGGCAATGGCACGATGGGACCCATGAACATCATGCTCTTCCACTCGACGTACGGGCTGCGGCCCGCGGTGCACGCGGCGGCCGACCGGCTGCGCGCCGCCGGACACCGGGTCCAGGTGCCCGACCTCTTCGAGGGCCGTACGTTCGAGACGTTCGAGGAGGGCGTGGCCCACCTGGAGGAGGTGGGCCGCGACGAGCTGCTCAAGCGGGCGGTGCTGGCTTCGGCGCCCTTCTCCGACCAGGGCCTGGTCTACGCCGGTTTCGACTTCGGCGGCTCCGTCGCCCAGCACCTGGCGCTGGCCGACGACAAGGCGCGCGGGCTGCTGCTCCTGCACGGCACGGCGGACCTGGAGGACGGCGCCTCGGCCGACGAACTGCCGGTGCAGCTGCACATGGCGGACCCGGACCCCTTCGAGACGCACGACTGGCTGACCGCCTGGTACCTGAGGATGCGGCGGGCCGGGGCCGACGTGGAGATCCACAGCTATCCGGGTGCCGGGCACCTGTTCACGGACCCGGACCTGGACGACTACGACGCGGACGCCGCCGGGGAGGTCTGGCGGATCGCGCTGGCGTTCCTCGACAGCCTGTAGGGGACGCGGGAACGGGACAGGGCCCGGCGCTGGGAGCGCCGGGCCCTGTCGTGTGCGGAGCGGTGCGCGCGATCAGGCGCGGTAGGCGCTCCACATGCTCTTCATGCGCGACACCTGGCCGGCGGTGAACTGGTACATGCAGGAGTCGTACGTGTAGTCCATGAAGTTGTGGATCGGGTCCACACCGGCCTTGGTGGTGCAGGAGTCACGGCCGGTCGGGCACTCGAAGGCCGCGCTCTTCTCGGCCGGGGTGTCGGAGACGGAGTCGCCACTGCCCGAGCAGCCGCCCTGGAAGGTGTGGTACAGGCCCATCCAGTGGCCGACCTCGTGGGTGGCGGTGTCGCCCTCGTTGTAGTTGGCGGAGGAGCCGCCGGGCAGCGAGGAGTTGAGGATGACCACGCCGTCCATCTTCGGGGCGGAGGCGTAGGAGCTCGGGAAGGTCGCCCAGCCGAGCAGGCCGCCGCCGAGGTTGGCGGTGTAGAGGTTGAGCGCGTTCTTGCCGCCCTTGCGCAGGGCGTTCTTCATGTCCGTCTCGGCCTGGGTGCCGTCGGAGACGTTGTACCAGGTGGCGTTGTCGGTGTAGTCCGTGCCGGCCAGGGAGAACTGGTAGCCGGAGTCGACGTTGCCGTTGCCCTTGCCGCTGTAGGCGGCGTTGAGGACGTTGATCTGGTTGGTGATGTCCGTGGCGGTCAGCTTGCCCTGGGTGCCGTTCGTGATCACGTGGACGTACACCGGGATGGTGGTGGCGGCCGCCACGGAGCTGATGCCTTCGCGGGCGCCGTAGACCTGCTGCGGCGACAGCTGCATCTGGCTGAGCTTCTTCGTCAGGTCCGCGTCCATGGCCTTGGTCTGGGCCTCGGACAGCTCGTTGGGCTCGGCCGCGTGGTTGTCCTTGGGCTTCGCGACACGGGCGTTGGCAGGGGCGGAGCCCTGCTCGGCACAGGCCTCGGCGCCGGTCTTGGGGGCCGCGGCGACGGAGGTGGGGGCCGTCAGCGGGGCGAACGCCAGGGTGGAGGCCAGGACGGCCGTACCCATGAGGCGGCGGCGGAGAAGGGGGGATATGCGGGCAACAGCGCGCACGGTGACTCCTCGGCAAGCGTGGTGGGGGGTGAGGTATTTCCTCACGCTGGCCGGAAGTTTATGTGTGCATGTCATTCACTTCGCAAGTACCCGGAAGTTAAAGATTTGTTGCCTGGGGTACATCCGGGGCTCCTGGTCTGCACCAGGAGCCCCGTTGCGCAAGAGATTTGACGGTATGTCAGGAAGATCAGCGGACGGGCTGGTCGACCCGCTCCACCTTCTGCGTGCCGTTCAGGGTGCGGTACGAACGGGCCCAGGACGAGGTCGCGTCCTGGCGCCGCTTGTCCGAGACCACGTAGTAGTCCATCTGTGAGCGCTCGGCCGTCACGTCCAGCACACCGTAGCCGTGCGAGTCCATGTCCAGCCACTTCACATGCCAGTTCGCGGCCTTGATGGCCGATTCCGCCACCAGGGAGACCGTGTGCGGCAGCACGTGGAGCGTGTCGTCTATGTTGTCCGAGGTCACCGAGGTCACCACGAACTCGGTCGCCACCGTGCCCGAACCGGGGTAGGTCGCCATGTTCACCGGGACGTCGTTCGCCCAGGCCATGTGGATGTCGCCGGTCAGGAACACCGTGTTCTTGATGTTCCGGTCCTTCAAGTGGCCCAGGAGCTCCTTGCGATCGTCCGTGTAGCCGTCCCACTGGTCCGTGTTGACCGCGAGGCCGCCCTCGGGCAGGCCCAGCAGGTGCGTCAGGGGCTGGAGCAGGTGCGCGGGGAGCGAGCCGAAGGCCACCGGCGAGATCATCACCGAGGTGCCGACCAGCTTCCAGGCGGCCGTGGAGCCCGCCAGGCCGGCCTTCAGCCAGTCCAGCTGCGCCCGCCCGGTGATGGTGCGCTCCGGGTCGTCCACCGCACCGCTGCCGGCCTTGGCCTGCTCCGAGCGGAAGGAGCGCAGGTCCAGCAGGTGCAGGTCGGCCAGGTTGCCGAAGCGCAGGCGACGGTACACGGTACCCGCGATGGAGGCGCGCACCGGCATCCACTCGAAGTACGCCTGCTTGGCGGCGGCCGCGCGGGCCGCCCAGTCGCCCTCGGTCGCCGGGGTGTGGTTGGTGGCGCCGCCGGACCAGGCGTTGTCGGCGAACTCGTGGTCGTCCCAGATGGCCACGATGGGGTGGGCCGCGTGCAGCGCCTGGGCGTCGCGGTCCGTCTTGTACTGGCCGTGCCGGGTGCGGTAGTCGGCCAGCGTGATGATCTCGTTCTTCGGCTCGTGCTGGCGTACGACGTACTTGGCCGCCGGGTACTCGCCGGTCTGGTACTCGTAGATGTAGTCGCCCAGGTGCAGGACCGCGTCCAGGTCGGTGCGGGCGGCCAGGTGCCGGTACGCCGAGAAGTAGCCGGACTCCCAGTTGGAGCAGGAGACCACGCCGAAGCGCACGCCGGCGGTGCTCGCGTCGGCCGCGGGGGCGGTCAGGGTGCGGGCGACCGGGGAGACGGTGGCGCCGGCGGTGAAGCGGTACCAGTACGGGGTGTGCGGGCGCAGGCCGCGCACGTCCACCTTGACGGTGTGGTCGGAGGCGGCGCTCGCGGTGGCGGAGCCGCGCGCGACCACGCGGGAGAAGGCCTTGTCCTCGGCCACCTCCCAGCCCACCGCGGTGTCCGGGCCCAGGCCGGAGCCGGGGACGGCCTCGGGGGCGGGGGTGACGCGCGTCCACAGCAGGATGCCGTCGGGCAGCGGGTCGCCGGAGGCGACGCCGTGCAGGAAGGCGGGGGCGGACCCGGCCGCCCGGGCGGTGGTGGCGCCCAGGGCGATCGGCGCCAGGGCCGCCGTGGCGGCGGCGGCCAGGACGACCGTGCGGCGGCGCGGGTGCGCCGCGCCCGCGGCGGAATCCGCCGCAGGGGAAAGGGGGGTGAGATGACTGGTCACGGGTGGTCATATTACTGATCGGTATGTGGCCGGGAACAGTCACTGAACGACAACGGGCGGGCGAACTTTGGGAGTTCGCCCGCCCGTTATCGGCGGTAATGCGGAGGAAGGGCCCGCCTGCCGGCCGGTCAGCCCGCGAGCGCCTTGTCGATCGCCGCGGTGAACGCCTCCGGGGTGGCCGGGGTGTCGATCTTCTTGCCGTCCATCTTCAGCGTCGGGGTGCCCGTCACGCCGGACTTGTCGAAGGCCTTCGACATGTCCATCGCCCACCGGTCGTAGGTGCCGTCCTCGACGGCCTTCTTGAACTCGGCGTTGCCCTTGAGGGCCGGGACCGTGTCCGCGACCTTCAGCAGGTAGTCGTCCTTGGCGAAGCTGTCGACCCGCTCGTCGGGGTGCAGCGCCTTGGAGTAGAGGGCGGCCTTGTAGTCGAGGAAGGCCTGCGGGCTCACGTTCAGCGCCGCGCCCAGGGCGCTCAGCGCGTTCTTCGAGCCCTCGCCCTTGGCGCCGTTGTCGATGAAGGTGGCGCCGTAGTAGTGGAGCTTGAACTTGCCCGCGTCCACGTCCTTCTTGACCTGCTCGCCGACCGACTGCTCGAAGGCGGCGCACGCCGGGCAGCGCGGGTCCTCGTAGAGCTCCAGGGTCTTCTTCGCCTCGGGCTTGCCGATGACCACGGTCAGGCCGTCCTCGCCCTCGGTGTTCTTCGGCTTGACCAGCGTGGCCGTGGCGGCCTTCTCCCAGTAGCCGGGCTGGTTGGACTGCACGACCGCGTAGCCGACGCCGCCGGCCAGGGCGAGGGCGGCGACGACGCCGCCGGCCACGAACACCTGGCGGCGGGCCTTGTCCTTCTTCGCCTGCTTCTCGCGCTCGACGCGCAGCTTCTCGCGGGCGGCGGCCTTGTTCTGCTGGCTGTTGCGGGAACTCATGGTGATCTCCGTGGGAGGTGGGTGGGAGGGGACTGTCCTGCGTACGGTCAGGCGCTCGCGAGCGCCGTCCGTACGGGAGGTCCCCGCCGGCCCACGGAGTGCGCGGGGAAGCGGGTGCGGGCCGCCGTGCCCGGAAGCGGCGGGCGCAGCGCCCGCCGGGCCCGGCCGGGCCCGGCCGCCGCCGAGGCGGCGGCCAGCAGCAGCGGCCGGAAGGCGAAGGCGGCCACGGCGCGCAGCAGCCGCACCAGGGCCCGCTCGCCGCGGCGCAGCCAGGCGGCGGCGAGCAGCCCGACGCCGACGTGGGCGCCGAGCAGCAGCCAGGGCGTCCACGGCCCGGGGGCGGCCAGCAGCGCGGCCGGATCGCCGGCGGGCCCGGCCACCTCGGCCAGCCGCCCGCCCACCGGGGTCCCGCCGCAGAGCCCGTCCAGGCCCAGCGCGTGCAGCGGCCCGGAGACCGGCCCGCCGGCGGGGCCGTAGCAGACGCGCTGCCCGGCGGTGAAGACCGTGTCGGCCGCCAGCTCCAGCGGGACCAGCAGCCCGGCGATCGGCCCGAAGCCCCGCTCGCGGCCGGCCAGGGAGTAGGCGATCGCGAAGACCCCGGCGAAGGCGCCGCCGATCAGCGCGGGCGGCAGCGGCACCCGGGACAGGAGCACGTGGGAGCCCGCCGAGAGCAGCACGACGAGCGCGCTGAACAGCGCGGCCCGCAGCCCCCGGATCCTCGCCCCTGATATGTCCATCGCCGCGAGTCTGTCATGGGTTCCTGTGAGGGCGCGGGGACGGGGTGCCCTGTCGGCCGGATCCCGCCCCCCGATCCGGCCGGTGCACGGCCCCCGCACCGGGTCCCGGCCCCGCAGGGCCTACGGCATGATCCGGCCGTTGCGGAAGAGGTCCACGAAGATCTGGTGGTCGGCGCGCGCCCGGGCCCCGTAGGCGTGGGCGAAGTCGACCAGGAGCTTCGGGAAGCCCTCCTCGTCGGCGGCGATCGCCGCGTCGATGGCGCGCTCGGTGGAGAAGGGGACCAGGGACTGGCCGCTCTCCGCCTCGTCGGCCGAGGCGTGCATGGTGGCCGTGGCCCGGCCGAGGTCCGCGACCACGGCCGCGATCTCCTCCGGGTCGTCCAGGTCCGACCAGTCCAGGTCCACCGCGTACGGGGAGACCTCCGCGACCAGCTGCCCGGCCCCGTCCAGCTCGGTCCAGCCCAGCCACGGGTCGGCGTGCGCCTGGAGGGCCCGCTGGGAGATCACCGTGCGGTGCCCCTCGTGCTGGAAGTACTCGCGCACCGCCCGGTCGGTGACGTGCCGGGAGACGGCCGGGGTCTGCGCCTGCTTGAGGTAGATCACGACGTCGTTCTCCAGGGCGTCGCTGTGCCCCTCCAGCAGGATGTTGTACGAGGGGAGCCCGGCCGAGCCGATGCCGACGCCCCGGCGGCCCACCACGTCCTTGACCCGGTAGGAGTCCGGGCGCACGAGGGACTCCTCCGGGAGGGTCTCCAGGTACCCGTCGAAGGCGGCCAGCACCTTGTAGCGGGTGGCCGCGTCCAGCTCGATGGCCCCGCCGCCCTCGGAGAAGCGGCGCTCGTGGTCGCGGATCTCGGTCATCGAGTCCAGCAGGGCGAAGCGGGTGCGCGCGCGGGCGTCGCGCAGGGCGCCCAGCAGGGGGCCCTCGGCGGTGTCCAGGGTGAAGGAGGGGACCTCCTCGTTCTTGGCGCCCGTCGCCAGCTGGTGGATGCGCTCGCGGTAGGCGGCCGCGTAGGTCCGCACCAGGGAGCTGATCTGCTCGTCGCTGAGCGCCTTGGTGTAGCCGATCAGGGCGACGGAGGCGGCGAAGCGCTTGAGGTCCCAGGTGAAGGGGCCGACGTAGGCCTCGTCGAAGTCGTTGACGTTGAAGACCAGCCGGCCGTTGGAGTCCATGTACGTGCCGAAGTTCTCGGCGTGGAGGTCGCCGTGGATCCAGACCCGGCCGGTGCGCTCGTCCAGGAAGGGGCCGCCGTGGCGGTCGCGCTCCAGGTCGGCGTAGAAGAGGCAGGCCGTGCCCCGGTAGAAGGCGAAGGCCGAGGCCGCCATCTTCCGGAACTTGACCTGGAAGGCCGAGGGGTCGGCGGCGAGCAGCTCACCGAAAGCGGTGTCGAACACATCGAGTATCTGCTCGGCGCGCTGCTCGTCGGTCGTCTCGGGAACCGCCATGGCGGATGCCTCCTGGTGCACGGGGTGGTACGGGTTCTGACCGACTGGACGTCGGACGTGTGTTCCTGGTTCTGCAACGCCCGACCGTATCGCTCCGTGCCCCGGATCTGTCACTCGTGGGACGTAGGATTCATAGCTGCCGCCCCTCTCTCCTCCGGAGGCCCCCACCGTGTCCAAGACGCCGTTCACGCACCTGCACGTCCACACCCAGTACTCGCTGCTGGACGGTGCCGCTCGGCTGAAGGACATGTTCGCCGCCTGCAATGAAATGGGCATGTCGCACATCGCGATGTCCGACCACGGAAACCTTCACGGCGCGTACGATTTCTTCCACTCCGCCCAGAAGGCCGGGATCACCCCGATCATCGGTATCGAGGCGTATGTCGCGCCCGAGTCCCGACGCAACAAGCGGCGCATCCAGTGGGGCCAGCCGCACCAGAAGCGGGACGACGTCTCCGGTTCCGGCGGTTACACGCACAAGACGATCTGGGCGGCGAACAGCACCGGCCTGCACAACCTCTTCCGGCTGTCCTCCGACGCCTACGCCGAGGGCTGGCTGACCAAGTGGCCCCGCATGGACAAGGAGACCATCGCCCAGTGGTCGGAGGGCCTGATCGCCTCCACCGGCTGCCCCTCCGGCGAGGTGCAGACGCGACTGCGCCTGGGCCAGTTCGACGAGGCGGTCAAGGCGGCCTCGGACTACAAGGACATCTTCGGAGAGGGCCGCTACTTCCTGGAGCTGATGGACCACGGCATCGAGATCGAGCGCCGGGTCCGCGACGGGCTGCTGGAGATCGGCAAGAAGCTCGGCATCCCGCCGCTGGTCACGAACGACTCCCACTACACGTACGCCCACGAGGCCGGCGCCCACGACGCCCTGCTCTGCATCCAGACCGGCAAGAACCTCTCCGACCCGGACCGCTTCCGCTTCGACGGCTCCGGCTACTACCTGAAGTCCACGGACGAGATGTACGCCATCGACTCCTCGGACGCCTGGCAGGAGGGCTGCGCCAACACCAGGCTGGTGGCGGAGCAGGTCGACACCGAGGGCATGTTCAAGTTCCGCAACCTCATGCCGAAGTTCGACATCCCCGAGGGCCACACCGAGGTCAGCTGGTTCCGCGAGGAGACCATGCGCGGCATGCACCGCCGCTACCCCGGAGGCATCCCGGACGACCGGATGAAGCAGGCCGAGTACGAGATGGACACGATCATCTCGATGGGCTTCCCCGGCTACTTCCTCGTGGTCGCCGACTTCATCATGTGGGCCAAGAACCAGGGCATCGCGGTCGGCCCCGGCCGAGGCTCCGCGGCCGGCTCGATCGTCGCGTACGCCATGGGCATCACCGACCTCGACCCGCTCACCCACGGCCTGATCTTCGAGCGCTTCCTGAACCCCGAGCGCGTCTCCATGCCCGACGTCGACATCGACTTCGACGAGCGTCGGCGCGTCGAGGTGATCCGGTACGTCACGGAGAAGTACGGCCAGGACAAGGTCGCCATGATCGGCACCTACGGCACCATCAAGGCCAAGAACGCGATCAAGGACTCCGCCCGCGTCCTCGGCTACCCGTACGCCATGGGCGACCGCCTCACCAAGGCCATGCCCGCCGACGTCCTCGGCAAGGGCATCCCGCTCTCCGGCATCCTCGACCCCTCGCACCCCCGCTACGGCGAGGCCGGCGAGATCCGCGGGATGTACGAGAACGAGCCCGACGTGAAGAAGGTCATCGACACCGCCCGCGGCGTCGAGGGCCTGGTCCGCCAGATGGGCGTGCACGCCGCCGGCGTGATCATGTCCAGCGAGACGATCACCGACCACGTGCCCGTCTGGGTCCGGCACACGGACCAGGTGACCATCACCCAGTGGGACTACCCGAGCTGCGAGTCGCTCGGCCTGCTGAAGATGGACTTCCTCGGCCTGCGCAACCTCACGATCATGGACGACGCCGTCAAGATGGTGAAGGCCAACAAGGGGATCGACATCGACCTCCTGGCCCTCCCGCTCGACGACCCCAAGACCTTCGAGCTCCTCGGCCGCGGCGACACCCTCGGCGTCTTCCAGTTCGACGGCGGCCCCATGCGCTCCCTGCTGCGCCTGATGAAGCCCGACAACTTCGAAGACATCTCCGCCGTGTCCGCGCTCTACCGCCCGGGCCCGATGGGCATGAACTCGCACACGAACTACGCCCTGCGCAAGAACAAGCAGCAGGAGATCACCCCGATCCACCCGGATCTGGAGAAGCCGCTCGAAGAGGTGCTCGCGGTCACCTACGGCCTGATCGTCTACCAGGAGCAGGTCCAGAAGGCCGCCCAGATCATCGCCGGCTACTCGCTCGGCGAGGCCGACATCCTGCGCCGCGTCATGGGCAAGAAGAAGCCCGAGGAGCTCGCGAAGAACTTCACGATCTTCCAGGAGGGCGCCCGCAAGAACGGCTACACCGACCAGGCCATCCAGGCCCTCTGGGACGTCCTGGTCCCCTTCGCCGGCTACGCCTTCAACAAGGCCCACTCGGCCGCGTACGGCCTGGTCTCCTACTGGACCGCCTACCTCAAGGCGAACTACCCCGCCGAGTACATGGCGGGCCTGCTCACCTCGGTCAAGGACGACAAGGACAAGTCCGCGATCTACCTCAACGAGTGCCGGCGCATGGGCATCAAGGTGCTCCCGCCGAACGTCAACGAGTCCGAGTCCAACTTCGCCGCCCAGGGCGACGACGTGATCCTCTTCGGCCTGACCGCCGTCCGCAACGTCGGCCAGAACGTCGTCGACTCGATCATCAAGACCAGGAAGTCCAAGGGGAAGTACTCCTCCTTCCCCGACTTCCTCGACAAGGTCGAGGCCGTCGTCTGCAACAAGCGCACCATCGAGTCGCTGATCAAGGCCGGCGCCTACGACGAGATGGGCCACACCCGCAAGGGCCTGGTCGCCCACCACGAATCGATGATCGACAACGTGGTCGCGGTCAAGCGCAAGGAGGCCGAGGGACAGTTCGACCTCTTCGGCGGAATGGGTGACGAGGAGAGCAGCGAGCCCGGGTTCGGCCTCGACGTGGAGTTCTCGGACGTCGAGTGGGAGAAGTCCTACCTGCTCGCCCAGGAGCGCGAGATGCTCGGCCTCTACGTCTCCGACCACCCGCTCTTCGGCCTGGAGCACGTCCTCTCCGACAAGACGGACGCCGGCATCTCCCAGCTCACCGGCGGAGAGCACTCCGACGGCGCCGTCGTCACCATCGGCGGCATCATCTCCGGCCTCCAGCGCAAGATGACCAAGCAGGGCAACGCCTGGGCCATCGCCACCGTCGAGGACCTCGCCGGCTCCATCGAGTGCATGTTCTTCCCGGCCACCTACCAGCTCGTCTCCACCCAGCTGGTCGAGGACACCGTGGTCTTCGTCAAGGGCCGCCTCGACAAGCGCGAGGACGTCCCCCGCCTGGTCGCGATGGAGATGATGGTCCCCGACCTCTCCTCCGCCGGCACCAACGCCCCCGTCGTCCTCACCATCCCCACCGTCAAGGTCACCCCGCCGATGGTCACCCGACTGGGCGAGATCCTGCGCCACCACAAGGGCAACACCGAGGTGCGGATCAAGCTCCAGGGACCGCGCACCACCACCGTGCTGCGCCTCGACCGGCACCGGGTCCAGCCCGACCCGGCCCTCTTCGGCGACCTCAAGGTGCTGCTCGGCCCCTCCTGCCTGGCCGGCTAGCCCGGACGGGCGAAGAGCCCGCCGCACGCACGGGAAGGGGGCCCGCCCCGGCACTGCCGGGGCGGGCCCCCTTCCGCTGTCACCGTTCGCGCGGAGGCGTCAGTTGTGGCCGAAGCGCTTCGACTTGCTCTTGTGCGCCATGTCCAGCGGACTGGGCGACTGCGACGGGCGGTCGTCCGAGGTCTCCGTCGAGCCCTTCGGCATGTCCTGCCCGCCCGAGCGCGGCTGCTGCTTCGCCGGCTGCTTCTGGTTCTTGTTCTTGGCCATGGGATGCCTCCGTGGGGGGTGTAGGGGCCAGGGCCGCCTTCACCCTCACACACCGCAACAAAGCGCGCATTTTGGATCATTGCCGTGCGTAGTGGCCCCTCCCGCGGGGCTTCCCGGGAGATACGCCACGCCGGTGATCCAGTTCCGGCCGTCAACGCCCTTGCGGTCGGGCAGACTCGGGGAAAACCTGTCGAGGACCCCCACGGAAGAGGGTGGAACGCGTGGACCGCTGCGTCGTCCTGGTGGATGCCGGATACCTGCTGGGCGCCGCCGCGAGCCTCCTGGCGGGTGAACCCTCGCGCTCCCGCATCACCGTCGACCACTCCGCCCTCATCCAGGGCCTGCGCGAGCGCGCCGAGGCCGACACCCAGCAGCCCCTCCTGCGGATCTACTGGTTCGACGGCGCCCCCGACCGGGTGCCCCAGCCCGAGCACCGCCGGCTGCGCGTCATGCCCCGCGTCACCGTCCGCCTGGGCGCCCTGACCCGCAGCGACGGCCGCTGGGCCCAGAAGGGCGTCGACGCCGCCATGCACGCCGAGCTCACCGAACTCGCCCGCAACCGCGCCTGCTCCGACGTCGTCCTCGTCACCGGCGACGGCGACCTGCTGCCCGGGCTGATGTCCGCCAAGGAACACGGCGTCGCCGTCCACCTGTGGGCCGTCCAGGCCGCCGACGGGGACTACAACCAGTCCGAGGACCTCGTCGCCGAGGCCGACGAGCGCCGCGTCCTCGACCGCGCCTGGATCACCCGCGCCGTCCGCGCCCGGGACCTCGCCGGACTCTGCCCCCCGCCGCCCGCCCCGCGCCCCGAGATCGCCGCGATCCTCTCCGCCCCGCTGCCCGAGGCCGCGCTCGCCGAGGCCGCCCGCAACGGCGCCCCGCCCGCCCCCGCACCCTCCGCGACCGGAGCCCCGGCCGTCCCGGCACCCGCCGGCGAGGGACCCAAGCCCTCCGTTCCCACCCCCAAGGACCTCGCCGCCCTGCGCGCCCCCGGCCAGGGGCACGCCGCCCACGCCCACCCCACCGCCAGTCCGGCCGGCAGCGCCCTGCGCTGGTCCTCCGACAAGGGCTGGATCGACCGCCCCGGCCCGCTGGGCGAACCCGCCGAGACCGCCTCCCTGCCCACCCTGGCCCAGCTCACCAGCGCCGAACAGCGCTGGGCCGACCGCGAGGAGGACATCACCACCGTCGGCGGCGACCCGTTCGAGGTCGGACAGGTCTTCGCCCGCCGCTGGATGGAACGCCTCCCGGAAGCCGTCCACCTGCAGAAGCTCGCCACCATGTACCCGCGCGTCCCGCACCGCATCGACGGGGAGCTGCTGCGCTACGCCGCCCGCTTCGGGCTCCTCGCGCACAAGGACGACCAGATCGACGAGCACGACCGCTACGCCATCCGCGCCGGGTTCTGGAGGGAGATCGACGTGCGCGCCGCGGCCGAGCACGTGGGCGGAGCGGGCGCCTCCGTATCCGTGGCGCCGATGACCCCGGCGGCCGAGTAGGGGCGGAAGCCGCGTAGGCTGCTCCCTCGTGAGTACGGGCACAGCACAGGCAGGGCACACCACGGCAGAGGCCGCAGGGGCGGTTTCCGGGGTGGTCTGCGCGGTGCGTGACCTCGTCAAGACGTACCCCGCCGTACGCGGCCGGCGCGGCGCGCCCGCCCTGCCCGAGACCCGGGCCACCGACGGGATCTCCCTGGAAGTCCGGCGCGGCGAGATCTTCGGACTCCTCGGCCCCAACGGCGCCGGCAAGTCCACCCTGGTCCGCCAGCTGACCGGGCTGCTGCGCCCCGACGCCGGCTCCGTCACCCTGCTGGGCCACGACATCGTCCGCCACCCCGAGCGGGCCTCGCGCCTCCTGGCCTACCTGGGCCAGGAGTCCACCGCCCTCGACGAGCTCACCGTCGCGCTGGCCGCCGAGACCACCGGCCGGCTGCGCGGCCTCGACACCCGCGCCGCCCGGGCCGCACGGGACGAGGTCCTGGAGGAGCTCGACCTGACCGGGATCGCCGGGCGCCCCCTGAAGAAGCTCTCCGGCGGCCAGCGGCGCCTCGCCTGCTTCGCCGCCGCGCTGGTGGGGGAGCGGCCGCTGCTCGTCCTCGACGAACCCACCACCGGCATGGACCCGGTCGCCCGGCGCGCCGTCTGGGCCGCCGTCGACCGGCGCCGCGACCGCACCGGCACCACCGTGCTGCTGGTCACCCACAACGTCATCGAGGCGGAGACGGTCCTCGACCGGGTCGCCGTCATCGACCAGGGCAGGGTCATCGCCTGCGACACCCCGGCCGGCCTCAAGGCCCGGGTCTCCGACGAGGTCCGCCTGGAGCTGGTGTGGCGCACCGCCGCCCCGCTGGAGGTGCCCGAGGTCGCCGCGCTGGCCCCGCTGGCCGCCGAGTCCGGACGCCGCTGGGTGCTGCGGCTCGGCCAGGACGAGGCCCGCGCCGCCGTCGCCGCCGTGACCGGCGGCAAGGCCTTCGCCGCCCTCGACGATTTCACGTTGGCCACGCCGAGCCTGGAGGACGTGTACCTCGCGCTGGGCGGTCGGATGAAGGGTCTGGTCAAGTCGTGACCGCCGCTGCCGCCCCCGCCCCCGCCGCCCTGGGCCCCCGGGCGCGGCTGCTCCCCGCCCTCGCGGCCGTCTACCGCGCCCAGCTGTCCCGGGCGCGGGTGTCGCGCATCCCGCTGCTCTTCGTGGCCACCTTCCAGTCCGTCGGGATCATGGTCCTGATGCGGGGCGTGGTCGACGGCGGCTCCGAGGCGCGGGCGGTCGTCGCCGGCTCCTCGGTCCTGGTCGTCGCCTTCGTCGCCCTCAACCTCCTGGCCCAGTACTTCGGCCAGCTCCGGGCCGGCGGCGGACTCGACCACTACGCCACCCTGCCGGTCCCGCCCGCCTCCGTGGTGCTGGGCGCGGCCGCCGCGTACGCCTCCTTCACCCTGCCGGGGACCCTGGTGACCGCCGTCTTCGGGTGCGTGCTCTTCGGGCTGCCCCTGGGCGGGCTGTGGATCCTGGCCGCGGTGGTGCCGCTGGCCGGGGCCGCGCTGGCCGGGCTCGGCGCGGCCCTGGGCCTGCTGGCACCCCGGCAGGAGCTGGCCACCCTGGCCGGACAGCTGGGCATGTCCGCGGCGCTGCTGCTCGGGGTGCTGCCCGCCGAGCGGATGCCCGGGGTCGTCGTCTGGGCGCGCGACCTGCTGCCCTCCACGTACGGGGTGGAGGCCTTCGCCCGGACCTTCGCCCCGCACCCGGACTGGGCCGCGGTCCTCGCCGACCTCGGCGTGTGCGCCGCGGTGGGCGTCCTCTCCCTCGCCGTCGCCACCTGGGCGTACCGGCGGGCGGCGGTCCGCTGACACCACGGCCGGGCGGTCCCTCCTTTACAAGACCTGGCACGATGTGGGGGTGACCGAAGCCGTGACCCCGATGCCGCCGCCTCCGCCGCCCGCCGGCCTCCCCGACCAGGAGCCCGCCGTCACCCCGGCGGACGTCCGCGACGGGGCCGCCATCACCCTGCTGGTGGGCGCCTCCGGCGCGCTCCTCGCACTGCTGTGGGTATGGCTCGCGCCGCGCGTCCAGTACGTCGCCCACGGCCAGGCCGTCTTCCTGAAGAACACCGAGGGCGAGGGCCGGATCGGCGCCGACGGCACCTTCTTCCTGCTGTCGCTCGGCCTGGGCGCGCTGAGCGGGCTCGCGGTCTTCCTGTGGCGGCGGCGCGGGGGCGTCGCGCTCGTGATCGGCCTCACCGTCGGCTCGTGCTTCGCCGCCCTGCTGGGATGGCGGATGGGACTCTGGCTCGGGCCGGGCACCGACGTGGCCGTCGCGGCGGCCAAGGCCGGCGAGGGGGTGCCGTTCGACGCGCCGCTCCAGCTGCTGGCGTACGGGGTGCTGCTGGGCTGGCCGATGGCCGCCACCCTGACCCACCTGTGCCTGACGGCCGCCTTCGGCCCCCGGGACCCCGTCCCCTCCCCCTGGGAGGGCACGTACCCCCCGCCCCACGTCCACGCGGACTCCAAGCCGCCGCAGGGCTGAGGGCCGTTCCGCTCCCCGCCCCGCCCCTCCTCGTTCCCGGGGCGCTAGGCGCGGGCGATCGGGGCGAGTACCGCACCCGTGAGGGTCGCCAGGGACGACGGGGCCAGCTCGACCTCCAGGCCCCGGCGGCCCGCCGAGACGCAGATGGTGGCGTGGCCGGAGGCGGTGGCGTCGAGGACCGTCGGCAGCCGCTTGCGCTGCCCCAGCGGAGAGATGCCGCCCCGGACGTACCCCGTGGTGCGCTCGGCCAGGGCCGGGTCGGCCATCGCCGCCCGCTTCCCGCCCACCGCGGCCGCCAGCGCCTTCAGGTCCAGGGACCCCGACACCGGGACCACCGCCACCGTCAGCGCCCCGTCGACCTCCGCGACCAGGGTCTTGAAGACCTGCTCCGGCGACACGCCCAGGGCCTCGGCGGCCTCCTCGCCGTAGGAGGGGTGCGACGGGTCGTGCTCGTAGGCGTGGGTGGTGAACGCGACGCCGGACGCCGTCAGCGCCGTGATGGCGGGGGTACCGGCCGTCTGCTGCTTCTTCTTCGCCATGGCCTCAGTTCGGGCTCGTCGGGGCGCGGGTCAGGTCCACCGCGGGAAGGGACGGGAGGTGGCGGATCACCGCCGTCTCGGTACGGAGCAGCTTCAGCTCCTCCGCCAGCCGCGTCGCGGTGTCCGGCGCCTGGAGGAGGCGCTGCTTCGCCGGGATGTCCAGCACGGCCGCGGCCGCCACCAGGTACGACACCACCGACGGCTCGTCCGGCAGGTCCGGCGCCGCCGCCAGGGACCGCTCCCGCGCCCCCGCCAGCCGCTTCTGGTAGCTGCGGAAGGCCCGCAGCACCCCCTCGGACAGGGCGCCCGCACCCTCCCCGGCGTCCTCCGCGAGCTCCTCCAGCTCGGCGACGAGGAAGGGCCCCGACGCGTCGACCGACAGCAGCCGCACCCGCGTCGTACCCGTGGCCAGGACCTCGAAGCTGCCGTCCTCCCGCTCCCGGATCGTCGCCGCGTCCGCGATGCAGCCCACCCGGTGGAACGCCTGGATCGGGTCGGCGCCGAAGCCCGCCGCCGGGCCCTTCTCGGGCAGGGCCGTCGGGTCGGGCAGCCCGGGCGCGGTCGGCGCCACCTCCCGGCCGTCGCGGATCGCCACGACGGCGAACCGGCGCGGCTCGTCCTCACCGAGCTTCAGCAGCTCGCGCATCATGGCGCGATACCGCTCCTCGAAGACGTTCAGCGGCAGCACGAGGCCCGGGAACAGTACCGAGTTCAGTGGGAAGAGGGGCAGGCGAACGGTGGTCACGACCCACAGGGTAGTGGCCGCGGAGGCCGGGCCGTCACCCCCGCCGCAGCAGCCGCGACGCGCCCGCGGCCGCCGTCGTGGCCAGGATCCACCCCAGCAGGACCAGCGCCGCCGACGCCCACTGCCAGACCCCCTGCGCCTTCCACTGGCCCTCCTGGCCCAGGTCGATCACCGGCAGCAGGAGGTCGAGGGCGTACAGGGCCGCGTTCCAGGCCGGGTGCTCGTCCGCCTTGAGCGGCTCCGGGCGGTGCCGCAGGAACAGCAGGGTGCCCGCCGCCCACAGGACCGCCATCCACAGCGCCGCCCGCCCCGGCCGGTACCCGTAGAGCACCGTCCAGTCCTGGAGGTACCCCCACGCCCGCCCGGCGGGCGACAGCGTGGCCCGCCGCCGGCGCTCCCTGGCCAGCAGCACCTCGCGGGCGTCCGCGTCCTCCCCGCGGGCCCTCAGGACGGCGGCCAGCCGCTCGTACGGCTCCGGCGAGTAGTCCGGGCCGGCCGCGGCGGCCCATTCCAGGCGCCGCGCCAGCGGGAAGTGCCCCCGGGGCGCGAGGGTCTCGTAGACGAAGCCCTCCATGGACAGCCGGCCCGGACCGGGCCAGCTCGTCGAGCGGTCCACCAGCCGCACCACCTTCGCCCCGGACAGCACCACCCGGCCCTGCTCCGGCGCCTCCCCGACGAAGCGCAGCTCCGGCGTCTGGATCCGCCGCAGCGCGACCTCCTGCTCCGGTCGGAGCTCGAAGCGGGCGGAGTGGAAGTCGACGGAGTCCCCGAAGCGGCCGTCGTCGAGCCGCAGCCCGCCCCGGCACTCGAACGGCCGCGTCGGGACGCCCCGCGTGGGGGTCGCGCTCCAGTCGTACGGGCGCGACGGGTCCCCGGTCGCGGGCCCCAGGGCGGCGGAGGTCAGGTAGAGGGTGCGCTCGACCGTGAGGGTGGGGGCGTTCAGGGCGCGCCGGCCGTACGGGTTGCGCAGCCGGGCCCCGCGCAGGCTCATCGAGGCGCCGACCCGGGCCCCGCGCAGGCTGACCTCGCCGTTCGTCTCCAGCAGATCGGCCTGCAGGTCCTGCGCGACCACCAGCCCGTCGGCGGCGATCGCCCGCCCCCGCCCGTCCCGCTGCACGACGGAGCCGCCGAGCAGCAGGTCGGTGCCGATCTGCGCGTCGGTCAGCCGGATCCCCCGCGCCACCCGGCAGCGCGCCAGGTGCAGGTCGCCCTCGGTGTGCAGCCGGGCCGCCTCCAGACGCGGGACCGCGCAGTTGTCGAGCCGCAGGGTGCCGAAGCGGGTCTCCGACAGCTGGACCTCCTGGTCGAAGCGGCAGGAGCGGATCTCCACGTACGGGGCGACCGTGCCGCCGGACAGGTCCAGCCGGCCGGTGATCTGCGCGCCGCGCAGCTTCAGGCAGCCGACCCGGCCGGGCACCGGCGCGGGCCCGGCGAGCAGCAGGTGGGCCACCACCGCCGCCCGGACCCGCCGCTCGGGGCCCCAGGGCGGCCCCTCGTGCGGGTCGTCCCGTTCGGCCGAGCGGGCGCTCAGATCGCAGACCGTGCCCGCCCGGAAGGTCTCCCACATGCGCCGCTCGGGCTCCGTGAGGTCGTCCGGACGCCCGTCCGCGTGCACCCGTGCCTGCGTGTCCGCCATGGCAGCCCCCCGCCGTCATCTCCGTGTAGGGGAACGCTAGAGGGAGGCGGTGACGTCCGGGGCGTGTATCAGCCAGTGATACGGGCGGACGGTGGTGGGAGCCGGTCTGAGAGAATTGGGGGGTGATCTCTCGTATCGACCTGCGCGGTGACGCCCTCCCCGAGGGTGGCGCCCTGCGCGATCTGCTGCCCCGTGCCGAGTTCGACGTGGAAGCCGCCCTGGAGAAGGTGCGGCCCATCTGCGAGGACGTCCATCATCGTGGCACGGCGGCGTTGATCGAGTACGCGCGGAAGTTCGACGGCGTCGAGCTCACGCAGGTCCGGGTACCCGCGCAGGCCCTCACGGCCGCCCTGGAACAGCTGGACCCGGCCGTCCGCGCCGCCCTGGAGGAGTCCATCCGGCGCGCCCGGATCGTCCACCGCAACCAGCGGCGCACCGAGCACACCACCCAGGTGGTCCCCGGCGGAACCGTGACCGAGAAGTGGGTTCCGGTCGAGCGCGTCGGCCTGTACGCGCCCGGCGGCCGCTCCGTGTACCCCTCGTCCGTCGTCATGAACGTCGTCCCCGCCCAGGAGGCCGGCGTCGAGTCCATCGCGCTCGCCTCCCCTCCGCAGAGGGAGTTCGGCGGCCTGCCGCACCCCACCATCCTCGCCGCCTGCGCACTGCTCGGCGTGGACGAGGTGTACGCGGCCGGCGGCGCCCAGGCCGTCGCGATGTTCGCGTACGGCACCGACGAGTGCGCCCCCGCGAACATGGTCACCGGCCCCGGCAACATCTGGGTCGCCGCCGCCAAGCGCTACTTCACCGGGAAGATCGGCATCGACACCGAGGCCGGCCCGACCGAGATCGCCGTCCTCGCCGACTCCACGGCCGATCCGGTGCACGTCGCCGCCGACCTGATCAGCCAGGCCGAGCACGACCCGATGGCCGCCGCCGTGCTCGTCACCGACTCCGCCGAGCTCGCGGACGCCGTCGAGGAGGAGCTGGAACCCCAGGTCGCGGCCACCAAGCACGTCGAGGACCGGATCAAGCCGGCCCTCGCCGGCAAGCAGTCCGCGATCGTCCTGGTCGACGACCTGGAAGCCGGCCTCAAGGTCGTCGACGCCTACGGCGCCGAGCACCTGGAGATCCAGACCGCCGACGCCGCGGCGTGGGCCGCCCGCGTCCGCAACGCCGGCGCGGTCTTCGTCGGCCCCTGGGCGCCCGTCTCCCTCGGCGACTACTGCGCCGGCTCCAACCACGTCCTGCCCACCGGCGGCTGCGCCTGCCACTCCTCCGGCCTGTCCGTGCAGTCCTTCCTGCGCGGCATCCACATCGTCGACTACACCCGCGACGCGCTCGCCGAGGTCACCCACCACGTGGTCACCCTCGCCGAGGCCGAGGACCTGCCCGCGCACGGCGCCGCCCTGAAGGCCCGCTTCGGATGGAAGGTGCCGAACCAGTGAGCACCCTCGGCATCGACGACCTGCCCATCCGCGACGAGCTCCGCGGCAAGACCCCCTACGGCGCCCCCCAGCTGGACGTCCCCGTCCAGCTGAACACCAACGAGAACCCCTACGCGCTCCCCGAGCCCCTGGTGCGCCGCATCGCCGAGCGCGTCGCCGAGGCCGCCCGCACCCTCAACCGCTACCCCGACCGGGACGCGGTCGAGCTGCGCACCGAGCTGGCCGCGTACCTCACCCGCACCGGCAGGCACCCGGTGGCCATGGAGAACGTCTGGGCCGCCAACGGCTCCAACGAGGTCCTCCAGCAGCTGCTCCAGACCTTCGGCGGCCCGGGGCGCACGGCGATCGGCTTCGAGCCCTCGTACTCGATGCACGCCCTGATCGCCCGCGGCACCGGCACCGGCTGGATCTCCGGCCCCCGCCGGGAGGACTTCACCATCGACGTGGAGGCCGCCGAGCAGGCCATCGCGGAGAACGCCCCCGACGTCGTCTTCATCACCTCGCCCAACAACCCCACGGGGACCGCGGTCGGGGCGGAGACGGTCCTCGCCCTCTACGAGGCCGCCCAGGCGGCCAAGCCGTCCCTGGTGGTCGTGGACGAGGCGTACGTCGAGTTCAGCCACCGCGACTCCCTCCTCCCGCTGATCGAGGGCCGCCCCCACCTGGTGGTCTCCCGGACCATGTCCAAGGCCTTCGGCGCCGCCGGCCTGCGCCTGGGCTACCTGGCCGCGCACCCCGCCGTGGTCGACGCCGTCCAGCTGGTGCGCCTGCCCTACCACCTGTCCGCCGTCACCCAGGCGACCGCCCTGGCCGCCCTGGAGCACACCGACACCCTGCTCGGCTACGTCGAGCAGCTCAAGTCCGAGCGGGACCGCCTCGTCGAGGAGCTGCGGGCCCTCGGCTACGAGGTCACGGAGTCCGACGCGAACTTCATCCAGTTCGGGAAGTTCGAGGACTCCCACACCGCTTGGCAGAAGATCCTCGACCAGGGCGTCCTGGTCCGGGACAACGGCGTACCGGGCCGGCTGCGGGTCACCGCGGGCACCCCGGCCGAGAACGACGCGTTCCTGGAAGCGGTTCGCGCACTGAAGAAGGAGCAGCAGGCATGAGCCGCATCGGACGGGTCGAGCGCACCACGAAGGAGACCTCGGTCCTCGTCGAGATAAACCTCGACGGCACCGGGCAGGTCGACGTCTCGACGGGCGTCGGCTTCTACGACCACATGCTCGACCAGCTCGGCCGCCACGGCCTCTTCGACCTCACGGTCAAGACGGACGGCGACCTGCACATCGACAGCCACCACACGATCGAGGACACCGCCCTCGCGCTGGGCGCCGCCTTCAAGCAGGCCCTCGGCGACAAGGTCGGCATCTACCGTTTCGGCAACTGCACCGTGCCCCTGGACGAGTCCCTCGCCCAGGTCACCGTGGACCTCTCCGGCCGCCCCTACCTCGTGCACACCGAGCCCGAGAACATGGCGCCGATGATCGGCGAGTACGACACGACGATGACCCGCCACATCCTGGAGTCCTTCGTCGCGCAGGCCCAGATCGCCCTGCACGTCCACGTCCCGTACGGCCGCAACGCCCACCACATCGTGGAGTGCCAGTTCAAGGCCCTGGCCCGCGCCCTGCGCTACGCCGCCGAGTTCGACCCGCGCGCGGCCGGCATCCTGCCCTCCACGAAGGGCGCCCTCTAGACGTGAACGGCCTCAACACCGTCCTGATCGTCCTCGGCCTGTTCCTGGCCGGGGGCGTCTACTCCTTCCAGAAGCAGAAGATGCCCAAGTCGGTGATCCTCCTGCTCGCCCTCGGCTCCGCCATGTGCCTGGCCGCGGGGATCCTGCGAATCCAGGGGATTTGGGAATGAGCGCAACGAAGAACGTCGTGGTCTTCGACTACGGCTTCGGCAACGTCCGCTCCGCCGAGCGCGCCCTCGCGCGCGTCGGCGCGGACGTCGAGATCACCCGCGACTACGACCGGGCCATGGACGCCGACGGCCTCCTCGTGCCCGGCGTGGGCGCCTACTCCGCCTGCATGCAGGGCCTCAAGGAGGCCCGCGGCGACTGGATCATCGGGCGCCGGCTCTCCGGCGGTCGGCCCGTCATGGGCATCTGCGTCGGCATGCAGATCCTCTTCGAGCGCGGCATCGAGCACGGCGTGGAGACCGAGGGCCTGGACGAGTGGCCCGGCACGGTCGGCCCGCTGAAGGCCCCCGTCGTCCCCCACATGGGCTGGAACACCGTCGAGGCGCCCGCCGACAGCCAGGCCTTCGCCGGCCTGGACGCCGACGCCCGCTTCTACTTCGTCCACTCCTACGCGGCCCACGACTGGACCCTGGAGGTCACCAACCCCAGGATCAGGGGCCCCAAGGTCACCTGGGCCACGCACGGCGAGCGCTTCGTCGCGGCGGTGGAGAACGGGGCCCTGTGGGCCACCCAGTTCCACCCCGAGAAGTCCGGCGACGCCGGCGCCCAGCTCCTCACCAACTGGATCGAGACCCTGTGATGACCGCACCCACGCTCGAACTCCTCCCCGCGGTCGACGTCCGCGACGGCCAGGCCGTGCGCCTCGTGCACGGGGTCTCCGGCAGCGAGACCTCCTACGGCTCCCCGCTGGAGGCGGCCCTCGCCTGGCAGGCCTCCGGCGCCGAGTGGCTGCACCTCGTCGACCTGGACGCCGCCTTCGGCACCGGCGACAACCGCGCCCTGGTCGCCGAGATCACCCGCGCCATGGACATCAAGGTCGAGCTGTCCGGCGGCATCCGCGACGACGCATCGCTCGCCGCGGCCCTCGCCACCGGCTGCACCCGCGTCAACCTCGGCACCGCCGCCCTGGAGACCCCCGAGTGGGCCGCCAAGGCCATCGCCGAGCACGGCGACCGGATCGCCATCGGCCTGGACGTGCGCGGCACCACCCTCAAGGGCCGCGGCTGGACCAGCGAGGGCGGCGACCTCTACGAGACCCTCGCCCGCCTCGACTCCGAGGGCTGCGCCCGCTACGTCGTCACCGACATCGGCAAGGACGGCACCCTCAGCGGCCCCAACCTGGAGCTGCTGAAGAACGTCTGCGCGGCCACCGACCGGCCCGTCGTCGCCTCCGGCGGGGTCTCCTCCCTGGACGACCTGCGGGCCCTGTCCGGGCTCGTCCCCCTGGGCGTCGAGGGCGCCATCGTCGGCAAGGCCCTGTACGCCAAGGCCTTCACCCTGGAAGAGGCGCTGGAGGCGGTCCGCGCATGAGCTCCTCCGACGTACGCCGGATCTCCTCCGGCGGCCCCTACGAGGACGTGATCGGCTACTCCCGCGCCGTCGCCCTCCCCAACGGCCTGGTCCTGGTCTCCGGCTGCACCGCGGCCGACGCGGGCGGCCCCTACGACCAGACGGTCAAGGCCTTCGAGGTCGCCTTCAAGGCGCTCGCCGAGGCCGGCATGGGCCCCGAGCACGTCGTCCGCACCCGGATGTACCTCACCCACGCCCGGGACGTCGACGAGGTGGGCCGCGCCCACAAGACCCTCTTCGACACCGTCCGCCCCGCCGCCTCCATGATCATCGTCAATGGCTTCGTCGACCCGGGCATGGTCGTCGAGGTGGAGGTCGAGGCCTTCAAGGAGGTCGCGCGATGAGCCTCGCCGTACGGGTGATCCCCTGCCTGGACGTGGACAACGGCCGCGTCGTGAAGGGCGTCAACTTCCAGAACCTGCGCGACGCCGGCGACCCGGTGGAGATGGCCAGGCTGTACGACGCCGAGGGCGCCGACGAGCTGACCTTCCTCGACATCACCGCCTCCTCCGGCAACCGGGAGACCACGTACGACGTGGTGCGCCGGACCGCCGAGCAGGTCTTCATCCCGCTCACGGTCGGCGGCGGCGTGCGCACCGCCGAGGACGTGGACAAGCTGCTGCGGGCCGGTGCGGACAAGGTGGGCGTGAACACGGCCGCCATCGCCCGCCCCGAGCTGATCCGGGAGATCGCCGAGCGTTTCGGCCGCCAGGTGCTGGTGCTGTCGGTCGACGCCCGCCGTACCGGGTCCGGCTCCTTCGAGGTCACCACCCACGGCGGCCGCCGGGGGACCGGCCTCGACGCCGTCGAGTGGGCGCACCGCGCGGCCGAGCTGGGCGCCGGGGAGATCCTGCTGAACTCCATGGACGCCGACGGCACCAAGGACGGCTACGACACCGAGATGATCGCCGCCGTCCGCAAGCACGTCACCGTCCCGGTGATCGCCTCCGGCGGCGCCGGCCGGCTGGAGCACTTCCCGCCCGCCATCGAGGCGGGCGCCGACGCGGTGCTCGCGGCGTCGGTGTTCCACTTCGGCGACCTGCGGATCTCCGAGGTCAAGGCGACCCTGCGCGAGGCGGGCCACCCGGTCCGCTGACCGCCGCACCGGCCGGGGGACGCGGGGGAGCTCCCCGGGTCCCCCGGCCGGGCGGCCGGGCGGCTAGCGGACGTCGTCGAAGGAGTCCGCGCCGTCCTGCTGCCCGTGCTGGTCGTGCTCCTGCTGCTCCTGCTCCGGCTTCTGCTGCTTGTCCGCCTGCTGCTGCTCCGGCTTGCGCGCCTGCTGGAAGACCACGGAGGTGGCGTGGAAGTCACCGGCGCTCTCGCCCGGCTGGAGCGTGGCGACGGGCTCGCCGCCGCACTCCTCCTCCGCGAACAGCAGGGCCACCGAGTCGGTCTCGTTCACCGCTTCCACGACGTTGGACGCGGCGGACGGCAGGGCGTGGCATTTGTCCGCGCCCATGTCCTTGATCTGGCCGTTCTTCTCGGCGTTGCTCTGGTCGACGTACACGTAGTTGAGGGCCTTGCCGTCGTCGGCGAACGCCTGGGCTCCGGCGGGGAGGACCAGCGCGAGGGCTCCGGCGAGGGCGGCGGCGGTGGTGCGAAGACGCATGGGGGCTTCCGTTCCTTCCACGGGGACGACACCGAACCGGTCGGCATCCGTGACGGAGCGTAGGGACGGGGAGGCGTGCGGAAACCTTTTCCCCGGGGGCGCCATGCCCGTTTTCACCGGCCCGGCGGTACCGTGCTCCGCCGGGCGGTCGGACACGCGCAGTGACCCGCCCGCGGGCGGCGCGTCGAGGATTCAGATGCCCAGCTGGGCCACCGTCAGGCGGGACACGGCCTCCCGGTCGCCCTCCAGGTCCACCGAGGCGGCGGCCTGGCGGCCGAAGCAGAACAGCGTCAGCTCGCCCGGCTCGCCCGTCACCGTCACCACCGGCACGCCCTTGCGCGCCACCGCCGTACGCCCGTCCGGGCGGCGCAGCACCAGGCCCACCGGCGAGCGGCGGCCGGTCAGCCGGGCGAGCCGCTCCAGCCGGGACCAGAGCGCGTCCGAGAAGACCGGGTCCAGCTCCCGGGGCGACCAGTCAGGCTGGGCCCGGCGGACGTCCTCGGCGTGCACGTAGAACTCCACCGCGTTCGCCGCCTCGTCGACCTGCTTGAGCGCGTACAGGGACAGCTTCGGCGGACCGGTGCGGATCAGCTGGACGAGCTCCTCGTACGGCTTCGCCGCGTACTCGGCCATCGCCCGGTCGAGGCGGTCCTTGAGGGCCTTCAGCACCAGGCCGCCCGCCGCGTCCGGCCGGCGCTCGCGGACCACCACGTGCGCGGCCAGCTCCCGGCAGGTCCAGCCTTCGCACAGCGTCGGGGCCTGCGGCCCGGCGGCCTCCAACAGATCGGCCAAGAGCAGGCGTTCGCGCTTCGCATGGGTAGACATGCCGGCCAGCCTACGGCCGGAAGCCGCCCCGCGGCTGCCCATCAGGCGGACGGAGATCCATAACGGGTCCCGCGGCGCGGCACAATGGGGCCCATGAGTACGTCCCCCCTCGACCCCGCCGTCGCCGCCCGCCTCAAGCGCTCCCCCGACGGCCTGGTCCCGGCCATCGCCCAGCAGTACGACACCGGCGAGGTGCTCATGCTCGGCTGGATGGACGACGAGGCCCTGCACCGCACCCTCACCACCGGCCGCTGCACCTACTGGTCCCGCAGCCGCCGGGAGTACTGGGTCAAGGGCGACACCTCCGGCCACTACCAGCACGTCAAGTCCGTCGCCCTCGACTGCGACGCCGACACCGTGCTCGTCAAGGTCGACCAGGTCGGGGCCGCCTGCCACACCGGCGCGCGCACCTGCTTCGACGCCGATGTCCTGCTCAGCGACGCCGACTAGCCAGTTAGGGTCCCACCCCATGGATCTCGAGACCTTCCGCAAGCTCGCGGCCGACCGCCGTGTCATCCCCGTCAGCCGCCGGCTGCTCGCCGACGGGGACACCCCGGTCGGGCTCTACCGCAAGCTGGCCGCGGAACGCCCCGGCACCTTCCTGCTGGAGTCCGCCGAGAACGGCCGCTCCTGGTCCCGCTACTCCTTCGTCGGCGTGCGCAGCGACTCCACCCTCACCGCCAGGGACGGGCAGGCCCACTGGATCGGCACCCCGCCCGTCGGCGTCCCCGTCGACGGCGACCCCCTGGAAGCCCTGCGCGCCACCGTCGAGGCCCTGCACACGCCGCGCGACCTGGCGGGCGGCATGCCCCCCTTCACCGGCGGCATGGTCGGCTACCTGGGCTACGACATCGTCCGCCGCCTGGAGCGCATCGGCGACCACACCGAGGACGACCTGAAGCTCCCCGAGCTCACCATGCTGCTCACCTCCGACCTGGCGGTCCTCGACCACTGGGACGGCACGGTCCAGCTCATCGCCAACGCGATCAACCACAACGACCTCGACACGGGCGTGGACGAGGCGTACGCGGACGCCGTGGCCCGGCTCGACGCGATGGAGGCCGACCTCGCACGTCCCGCCCCCTACGCGCCCGCCGCGCTGCCCGAGTCCGAGCTGCCGCCCTTCGACGCCCTGTGGGGCGGCGAGAAGTACCAGGCCGCGGTGGAGGACGTGAAGGAGCGCATCCGGGCCGGAGAGGCCTTCCAGGTGGTGCCCTCGCAGCGGTTCGAGACCCCCTGCCGGGCGTCCGCGCTGGACGTCTACCGCGTCCTGCGGGCCACCAACCCGTCGCCGTACATGTACCTCTTCCGCTTCGAGAACGGCTTCGACGTGGTCGGGTCCAGCCCGGAGGCGCTGGTGAAGGTCGAGGACGGGCGGGCCATGGTCCACCCGATCGCCGGCACCCGGCACCGCGGCGCCACCCCGCAGGAGGACAACGACCTCGCCGAGGAGCTGCTGGCCGACCCCAAGGAGCGCGCCGAGCACCTGATGCTCGTCGACCTCGGCCGCAACGACCTCGGACGGGTCTGCGAGCCGGGCTCGGTGGAGGTCGTCGACTTCATGTCGATCGAGCGGTACTCGCACGTCATGCACATCGTCTCCACCGTCACCGGGCGGGTCGCCGAGGGGAAGACCGCCTTCGACGTGCTCACCGCCTGCTTCCCGGCCGGCACCCTCTCCGGCGCGCCCAAGCCGCGCGCCATGCAGATCATCGAGGAGCTGGAGCCCTCCCGCCGGGGCCTGTACGGCGGCTGCGTCGGCTACCTCGACTTCGCCGGGGACTCCGACACGGCCATCGCCATCCGTACGGCGCTGCTGCGCGACGGGACGGCGTACGTCCAGGCCGGGGCGGGCGTGGTCGCCGATTCGGTGCCCGAGCTGGAGGACCTGGAGTGCCGGAACAAGGCCGCCGCCGTGCTCCGGGCGGTGGGAGCGGCGAACCGCCTCCACCGCGGCTGAGGGCGTAGGGGATAGTGGGGTACGTGAGTGCCGTACCCCTGTCCCCGAACGCCGACGCCCCCGAGAGCGGCGCGGGCCGCCGCACGGTGGCCGTCGCCCTGCTGCTCGGCGCGCTCGGCGCCACCGTCGTCCTGCTCGCCTCCGGCCGCGTCTGGGCCAAGGGCAGCGCCGCCGTCGGGGGCGGTTCGCTCCCGCTGACCGCCGACGGGCGGGCCGTGACCGGCCTGCCGGCGGCCCTGGCCATCGTCGGCCTCGCGGCCCTGGTGGCCGTGTTCGCCGTACGGGGCCGGAGCCGCCTGCTGGTCTCCGGGCTGCTCGCGCTGAGCGGCCTGGGCGCGGGGCTGTCGGCGGTGGCCGCCGCCGACGACCGCCGGGCGCTGGACGAGCGGGCCGCCGTGGCGACCGCCGACACCGCCGCACGGGTGGTGGAGCTCAGCCATACGGCCTGGCCGTACATCACGGCCGCGGGCGCGGCCCTGATCCTGCTCGCCGGGCTGCTGGCCCTGCGCTTCGGCCGGAGCTGGCCCGCGATGGGGGGCCGCTACGAGCGGGACGGCAGCCCCCGCAGGCGTACGCCCGCGGCGGTGGACCCCGACCGGCCCGAGGACCTGTGGAAGGCCCTGGACCGGGGCGAGGACCCGACCGGCTGAGACCCCGGCCGCGGGCGCACGCCCCCGGGGGACCGCTTCCCGCGCCCGTCCCGTCCCCGGGACGGGCCACCCGCTGGGGAACGCGCACGCCGCGTGCGCGACAATGGCACCGAGCGTGCGAGACGTCACGCCCGACAGATCAACGAGGAGCAACTCATGGCGGGCACGAGCCACGGACACACCCCGGCCGCCTGGACCGGTGTCGTCATTTCCTTCATCGGTTTCTGCATCTCCGGCGCCTTCATGGTGATGGCGAACCCGGTCGGGTTCTGGGCGGGCATGGTCGTCGTCGCGCTCGGCGGTGTCGTCGGCCTCGCGATGAAGGCCGCGGGCATGGGCGCGCCGAAGCCGGCCTACCGCGACCTCGCCGAGGTCATCGCCGCCAACCAGCTCGCCGCGAAGGCCTGAGCCGGACCCCTGGCGCACGAAAGGCGCGGCCCGGTCGGGCTGCGCCTTTCGTCATGAGCGGAGAGAATCAGCGGGTGGAAGCCTCCAGCAGCGCCTCCAGCAGTCCCCCCGGTCCGGCCGCCCCGCCGCTGCCGGGCCCGGCGCACGGCCCGGGCCCGGCGCCCGTCCCGGGCCCCCCGCGGGCCTCCCGGGCGCGCCGCCTGTCCGCTCCGGTGCTCACCCTGGCGGGGGTCGTGGCGGCCTTCGCGTACGTGGGCGCCGTGGACCCCAACGAGCCCGGCCACTACCCGGTCTGCCCGCTGTTCCGGCTGACGGGCGTCCTGTGCCCCGGCTGCGGAGGGCTGCGCAGCGCGCACGCCTTCGCGCGGGGGGACCTGGTCACGGCCCTCGGGGACAACGCCGCGGCCGTCGCCGCCTACCTGGTCTTCGTGGCCTTCACGGCGCTGTGGCTGGTGCGGGCCTTCCGCGGCGGCCCGGCGCCCCGGATCGTCCTGAGGCCGGTCTGGTGGTGGGCCCTGGGCTCCCTGCTGCTGGCTTTCACGATCGTCCGGAACCTACCGATCGGTTCCGCTTTGGCCCCCTGACCCCTTGGGGGGCCCGCAGGGGGACTGGAGGAAGCCCATATTCCGAGTGTCCAGTCCCTGGGAAACGCCGAAGTCCGTGCGGAGGCCGTGGCGACCTGCGGATACCATTTGAGTGCTGACCTTGCAGTGGTACGTGTCCGCAAGGCGGCCGAACGTCATCGACCCGGAAGGGGGCCGCTCGCGTGAGTGTGCTCGACGAGATCATCGAAGGGGTCCGCGAAGACCTTGCCGAACGGCAGGCCCGCGTGAGCCTCGACGAGCTCAAGGAGCGTGCCGCCAAGGCGCCCCAGGCCAAGGACGGCGTCGCGGCCCTGCGCGGCGACGGCGTCAAGGTGATCTGCGAGGTCAAGCGCTCCAGCCCCTCCAAGGGCGCGCTGGCCGCGATCGCCGACCCGGCCGGGCTCGCCGCCGACTACGAGGCGGGCGGTGCGGCGGTCATCTCCGTCCTCACCGAACAGCGCCGTTTCGGCGGTTCGCTGGCCGACCTGGAGGCCGTCCGCGCCCGCGTCGACATCCCGATCCTGCGCAAGGACTTCATCGTCACGGCGTACCAGCTGTGGGAGGCCCGCGCCTACGGCGCCGACCTCGTGCTGCTGATCGTGGCGGCGCTGGACCAGGAGGCCCTCGTCTCCCTCATCGAGCGGGCCGAGTCCATCGGCCTCACCCCGCTCGTGGAGGTCCACGACGAGGAGGAGATCGAGCGGGCCGTCGCCGCCGGCGCCAAGATCATCGGCGTCAACGCGCGCAACCTGAAGGACCTCAAGGTCGACCGCTCCACCTTCGAGCGCGTCGTCGGCGAGATCCCGCCCCACATCGTGAAGGTCGCCGAGTCCGGCATCCGCGGACCCCACGACCTGATCGCCTACGCCAACGAGGGCGCCGACGCCGTCCTCGTCGGCGAGTCCCTGGTCACCGGCCGCGACCCGAAGGCGGCCGTGGCCGACCTCGTCGCCGCCGGAGCCCACCCCGCCCTGCGCCACGGCCGGAGCTGACCCCTCCCATGGCCCCCTCCCGCCCCTCCGTCCGCACCCGCCCGGGCCACGCCCCGGCCGGCGTGCCGACGGCGCACGCGCCCCTGGCGCGCGGCTGCCGCCCCCGCGGCTGCCGCGCCCCGGCCCGGCGCGTCCACGGCCGGCGGGTGCGCTACGTGATCGGCTCCGAGCCCGGTCAGGTCAACGGCATGCGATGGCGCGGCGGAGCCGCGCTGTAACGACGGCTCCGCCCGTCCGGCACCCCCGGGTGCCGGCGCGGCCGACCGCGTACGGCCCCGCGCCCCGGGCCACCGGCTCCCGGCGAGGGCCGCTCCGTCCGTGCCCCCACCCCCTCCAGCGGGGTGCGCGGGCGACGGACCGACGGCGCAATACGGTGCATCCCAGCCACCCGTCGGCATCGCATTCCGCACCACGTAGGAGTAGTGGCATGTCCACCAGCTCGTTCTTCATCCCGGACCCGGAGGGTCGCGTCCCGAACGCCGAGGGCTACTTCGGCGACTTCGGCGGCAAGTTCATCCCGGAGGCCCTCGTCGCCGCCGTCGACGAGGTCGCCGTCGAGTACGAGAAGGCCAAGGGCGACCCCGCCTTCGCCGCCGAGCTCAACGACCTCATGGTCAACTACACGGGCCGCCCCAGCGCCCTGACCGAGGTCCCCCGCTTCGCCGAGCACGCCGGCGGCGCCCGGATCTTCCTCAAGCGCGAGGACCTCAACCACACCGGCTCGCACAAGATCAACAACGTGCTGGGCCAGGCGCTGCTCACCAAGCGCATGGGCAAGACCCGCGTCATCGCCGAGACCGGCGCCGGCCAGCACGGCGTCGCCACCGCCACCGCCTGCGCCCTCTTCGGCCTCGAATGCACCATCTACATGGGCGAGATCGACACCCAGCGCCAGGCCCTGAACGTGGCCCGCATGCGGATGCTCGGCGCCGAGGTCATCGCCGTGAAGTCCGGCTCCCGGACCCTCAAGGACGCCATCAACGAGGCCTTCCGCGACTGGGTCGCCAACGTGGACCGCACCCACTACCTCTTCGGCACCGTGGCCGGCCCGCACCCCTTCCCGGCCATGGTCCGCGACTTCCACCGCGTCATCGGCGTCGAGGCCCGCCGCCAGATCCTGGAGCGCGCCGGACGCCTGCCCGACGCCGTCGCGGCCTGCGTCGGCGGCGGCTCCAACGCCATCGGCCTCTTCCACGCCTTCATCCCCGACGCGGACGTCCGCCTCGTCGGCTTCGAGCCCGCCGGGCACGGCGTGGAGACCGGCGAGCACGCGGCCACCCTGACCGCGGGCGAGCCCGGCATCCTCCACGGCTCCCGCTCCTACGTCCTCCAGGACGAGGAGGGCCAGATCACCGAGCCCTACTCCATCTCCGCCGGCCTGGACTACCCGGGCATCGGCCCCGAGCACTCCTACCTCAAGGACAGCGGCCGCGGCGAGTACCGCGCCGTCACCGACGACGCCGCCATGCAGGCCCTGCGCCTGCTGTCGCGCACCGAGGGCATCATCCCGGCGATCGAGTCGGCCCACGCCCTGGCCGGCGCGCTCGACCTGGGCAGGGAGCTGGGCCCGGACGGCCTGATCGTGGTCAACCTGTCCGGCCGCGGCGACAAGGACATGGACACGGCGGCCCGCTACTTCGGGCTGTACGACGGCACGGAGCCCGAGGGGGAGAACAAGTGAGCACGGGAAACCTTCAGCTGCTGGGCGAGACCCTCGCCAAGGCCGCGTCCGAGGACCGCGCCGCCCTCGTCGCCTACCTCCCGGCCGGCTTCCCGACCGTGGACGGCGGCATCGAGGCCGTCAAGGCCGTCATCGCCGGCGGCGCCGACGTCGTGGAGATCGGCCTGCCCCACAGCGACCCGGTCCTGGACGGCGCCGTCATCCAGACCGCCGACGACATCGCCCTGCGCGGCGGCGTCAAGATCGCGGACGTGATGCGCACGGTGCGCGAGGCCTTCGAGGCCACCGGGGTCCCGATCCTGGTCATGACGTACTGGAACCCCATCGACCGCTACGGCGTCGAGCGGTTCACCGCCGAGCTCGCCGCCGCCGGCGGTGCCGGCTGCATCCTGCCCGACCTGCCGGTCCAGGAGTCCGCGCTGTGGCGCGAGCACGCGGCGAAGCACGGTCTGGCGACCGTGTTCGTCGTGGCCCCCAGCAGCAAGGACGAGCGCCTGGCCACCATCACGGCGGCCGGTTCCGGTTTCGTCTACGCAGCCTCCCTCATGGGGGTCACCGGCACCCGCGAGTCGGTCGGCCAGGAGGCCCAGGAACTGGTCCGCCGCACCCGCGCCACGACCGAGCTCCCGGTCTGCGTGGGCCTGGGCGTCTCCAACGCCGTCCAGGCCAAGCAGGTCGCGGGCTTCGCCGACGGTGTGATCGTCGGCTCGGCCTTCGTGAAGCTGCTGCTGGACGCGCCGGACCTGCCCTCGGGCCTGGAGGCCGTGCGGGCCCTGGCGGGCGACCTTGCGGAAGGCGTACGCAGGTCCTGACGCGGGACGGGCCCGGAACGGGGTTCTGTAGCCCGATCGGGTGGAATCGGGAGCGGGGAGGCACGCGAGTGCCTCCCCGCTTCGTTTGGCGGAACGTGAGCGAGAAGAACGACGGTGCGAACCGCGATGCGACGAAACGATCGGCCCGGGAGCGACTCCAGGCGGAGCGCGAGCAGCAGAAGAAGAAGGACAAGCGCAGGCGCGCCCTCCTGGTCGGCGGGGCGGTGGTCGGCGTACTCGGCCTGGCCGCCGTCGTCGGCGTGATCGCGGCCAACACCGGCAAGAGCGACAAGTCAGGGGCGGGCCCCGTCGCCGCCCCCTCGGGGGCCACGGGCAAGGACGCGCTCGCCATCCGGACGGGCAAGGAGGGCGCCAAGTCCACCCTCGTCGTCTGGGAGGACTTCCGCTGCCCCGCCTGCAAGGCCTTCGAGGACAACTACCGGGACACCGTCCACGACCTGGAGAACAGGGGGCTGCTCAATGTCGAGTACCACCTGGTGACCCTGATCGACGGCAACATGCGCGGCACCGGCTCCCTGAAGGCGGCCAACGCCGCGGCGTGCGCGCAGGACGCCGGGAAGTTCGCCGAGTACCACGACGTCCTCTTCAAGAACCAGCCGCAGGAGACGGACGACGCCTACGCCAAGAACGCCAGGCTGCTGGAACTGGCGGGCCAGGTCGAGGGGCTCGACACCCCCGAGTTCCGGTCCTGCGTGGAGCAGGGCACCCACAACAGCTGGGTGGCCAAGTCGCACGAGGCGTTCCGCACCGGGAAGTTCCGGGGCACCCCGACCATCCTGCTCGACGGCAAGGACATCTTCGGCGACCAGGCCAACCCGCTGACCCCGCAGAAGCTGAAGGAGAAGGTCGAGGCCAACGCCGGGGTGGCGGCCAAGCCGTCCGCTTCCGCTTCGCCCTCGCCCGCGGCTTCCGCCTCCGGGAAGCCCGGCTCGGCGACGAAGACGGGAACGGCCGGATCCGCGGTCTCGCCCGGCTCGAAGACGGTGTCCAAGGGGACTGCGGAGGACTGAGCCGCGGCGACCGCCGTGTGTGGTTTTGGTTTCAGCTTGCCGGGCGGGTTGCGGTGGCCACCGCCCGGCAGGGTAGCGTCAGCCTTGCCATGACCCTTGCTTACATCCCCAGTCCGTCGACCGGCGTGCTCCATCTCGGGCCGATCCCGCTCCGCGGCTACGCGTTCTGCATCATCATCGGCGTCTTCGTCGCCGTCTGGCTCGGCAACAAGCGGTGGATCGCGCGCGGCGGAAAGCCGGGCACGGTCGCGGACATCGCCGTGTGGGCGGTGCCGTTCGGCCTGGTCGGCGGTCGCCTCTACCACGTGATCACCGACTACCAGCTCTACTTCGGCGAGGGCCGGGACTGGGTCGACGCCTTCAAGATCTGGGAGGGCGGCCTCGGCATCTGGGGCGCGATCGCCCTGGGCGCGGTGGGCGCCTGGATCGGCTGCCGGCTGCGCGGCATCCCGCTGCCCGCCTGGGCCGACGCCCTCGCCCCCGGCATCGCCATCGCCCAGGCCTTCGGCCGCTGGGGCAACTGGTTCAACCAGGAGCTCTACGGCCGCCCCACCGACCTGCCGTGGGCGCTGAAGATCAGCGAGGGCCCGAACCGGGTCGCCGGCCTCTACCACCCGACCTTCCTGTACGAGTCCCTGTGGTGCCTGGGCGTCGCCGCCCTGGTGATCTGGGCCGACCGCCGCTTCCGGCTCGGGCACGGGCGGGCCTTCGCCCTGTACGTGGCCGCGTACTGCTCCGGGCGGGTCTGGATCGAGTACATGCGCGTCGACGAGGCGCACCACGTCCTGGGCGTCCGCCTGAACGTGTGGACGGCCATCGTGGTCTTCGTCCTCGCGGTCGTCTACTTCGTCCTCTCGGCGAAGCTGCGGCCGGGGCGCGAGGAGGTCGTCGAGCCGGAGTCGGAGCCCGCCGCGGGTGCGGGGGACGAGGCGGCCGGCGCGCAGGCCGGGGCCGGGGAGGCGAAGCCGGGGGCTGCCGCCGCCGACGCGAAGCCGGAGGGGGCTTCCGAGGGGGCTTCCGAGGACGCTGAGGCCCCTGCGAAGCCGGAGGCCGACGCGAAGCCGGTGGGCCTGACGAAGTCGGCCCCGGAAGCCGACAAGAGCTGAACCTCTGCCCGAAGGGGCGCCGCACGTGCTGCGGCGCCCCTTCGGCGTACCGGGTGCCGCTGCGCGCCCGGCGCCTCAAGCGCCGGCGGGGCTGTTCATGGCCCCGCCGGCGCTTGAAGCGCCGGGGTCTGGGGGCGGAGCCCCCAGGGAACGGCGGAAGGGCGGCCGGGGGAACGGCCCCGCAGGGCTACCGGGAGCGCCGCGCGAGCGTGAGGGTGCGGTGGGCGGCGGCCACGACGGCGGGGTCGACGAAGCGCCCGTCCGGCAGGGCCAACGCACCGGGCGCGGCGCGGAAGGCCGAGACGACCTCCTGCGCCGCGGTGACCTCCTCCGGCCGGGGGAGGAAGGCGCGTTCGATCACCGGGAGCTGCCGGGGATGGATCGCCGCCCGCCCCAGGAAGCCCAGCGAACGCCCCCGCGCGCAGGAGGCGGCCAGTGCCTCCAGGTCCCGGATGTCGGGGAACACCGACTGCGCCGGCGGCGCCAGCCCGGCGGCCCGGGCGGCCACCACCACCCGGGAGCGAGGCCAGTCCAGCCCGCCCTCCGCGCACACCCCGAGGTCGGCGCAGAGGTCGGCCTCGCCCAGGGTCAGCCCCTGCAGGGAAGGGTGGGCGCGGGCGATCTCGTACGCCCGTTCCACCCCCAGCGCGGACTCCAGCAGCGCGTACAGCGCCACTCCGCCCGTCCGGTCCGCGACCCGGACGATCTGCTCCGGGGCGTCGACCTTCGGCAGCCGCAGCCCCGCCAGCCCGTGCAGGCGGGCCAGCGCCGTGAGGTCGGCCCCCGCCCAGGGGGAGCCCAGCGCGTTCACCCGTACGTGTACGGGCACCGGCGGCCGCTCCCCGAGCAGCTCGGCGGTGGCGGCGCGGGCGTACTCCTTCCGGGAGGCCGACACCGAGTCCTCCAGGTCCACGATGACGGCGTCCGCCCCGCAGCGCAGGGCCTTCTCCACCACCGCCGGGCGGTCCCCGGGCGCGTAAAGCCAGGTCAGGATCACAACGCACCCTCCGTGCGCAGAGCGGTGATCTCGGCCGGGGTCAGGCCGAGCTCGGTCAGGACGGCTTCGGTGTCCGCGCCGTGCGGGCGGCCCGCCCAGCGGATCCCGCCGGGGGTCTCGGAGAGCCGGAAGAGGACGTTCTGCATCCGCAGCGGGCCGAGCTCCGGGTCCTCGATCTCGGTGACCGTGTCGAGGGCCGCGAACTGCGGGTCGGCCATCACGTCCCGCACGTCGTAGACCAGGGCGACGGCCGCCTCGGCCTCCTCGAAGGCCGTGACCACCTCCTCCGCCTTGTGGCGGGCGATCCAGCCGCCGACCGCCTCGTCGAGGAGGTGCGTGTGCGCGGCCCGGCCGGCCCCGCTGTCGAACCAGGGCTCGTCGGCCAGCTCGGGCCGCCCGACCAGCCGGACCACCCGCTCCGCGATGGACCGGGCCGAGGCGGACACCGCCAGCCAGCGGCCGTCCGCGCTGCGGTAGGTGTTGCGGGGGGCGTTGTTCGCGGAGCGGTTGCCGGTACGGGCCTGGACGTAGCCGAGCTGGTCGTACCAGAGCGGGTGCGGGCCCAGCACGGTGAGGATCGGCTCGACGATGGCGAGGTCCACGACCTGGCCGTGCCCGGTCCGCTCCCGCCCGGCGAGCGCGGTCATCACGGCGTACGCGCAGGTCAGCGCGGCGATGGAGTCCGCGAGCCCGAACGGCGGCAGGGTCGGCGGGCCGTCCGGCTCCCCGGTGATCGCGGCGAAGCCGCTCATGGCCTCGGCGAGGGTGCCGAAGCCGGGTCGGCGGGCGTACGGCCCCTGCTGGCCGAAGGCCGTGACACGGGCCAGCACCAGACGGGGGTTGGCCGCCGACAGCTCGGGCCAGCCCAGGCCCCACTTCTCCAGGGTGCCGGGGCGGAAGTTCTCGACGATCACGTCGGCGGTGGCGGCCAGCCGCAGCAGGGTGTCCCGGCCGCCGGGCGCGGACAGGTCGAGGGTGATCGTCCGCTTGTTCCGTCCGAGCAGCTTCCACCACAGCCCGACGCCGTCCTTGGCGGGGCCGTGCCCGCGCGAGGGGTCGGGCCGCCCGGGGTGCTCGACCTTGACCACCTCGGCCCCGAAGTCCCCGAGCAGGGTGGCGGCGAGGGGCCCGGCGAAGAGCGTGGCCAGGTCCAGCACCCGCAGCCCGGCGAGGGGCCCGCCCCCCGGTCCGGGGGAGGCGGCCGCCGACTCCCGCCCGGGGACGGTCCCGGCGGCCGCCCGTGCCGGGGTCACGCGGCGCCCCCCGCACGGACGGCGCCGTCGGACTCCCCGCAGGCGGTGCCATCGGCCTGCGGCCCGGAGCGGCCGGCCAGGGCGGCGGCGTCCGTCTCCGTGCGCGTCGGCATCGAGGACTGCGCCCCGGGCCGCTGCACCGAGAGCGACGCCGCCACCGAGGCCCAGCGCAGGGCCTCCGGCACCGCCCGTCCCTCCCCGAGGGCCACCGCGAGCGCCCCCACGAAGGTGTCCCCGGCGGCGGTGGTGTCCACGGCCCGCACCCGGGGCGCGGGCACGGCCAGGGGCTCGCACCCCCGGGCCGCGTACAGGCAGCCCGCCGCTCCCAGGGTGATCACCACCTCCGGCACCGCCCGCAGCAGCGCCTCGGCGGCCCGGTGCGGATCGGTGAGCCCGGTCAGGGCGGCCGCCTCGTGCTCGTTGGGGACCAGCAGGTCGGTGGCGGCCAGGAGTTCGTCCGGCAGCGGCCGGACCGGGGCCGGGGTGAGGACCGTGCGCACGCCGTGGGCGCGGGCGGCCCGGGCGCCCGCGAGGACGGCCTCCAGGGGGAGTTCGAGCTGGAGGAGCAGGGAGTCGGCGGCGCCGATGCGCGAGTCGTCGCCCGGCTCCAGGCCGGTGACCCGGCCGTTGGCGCCGGGGATGACGACGATGCTGTTCGCGCCCTCGTCGTCGACGGTGATGTGGGCGGTGCCGCTGGCGCCCTCGACGGTGCGCAGGGCGGCGGTCTCCACCCCCGCCCCGGCGAGGGCCTCCCGCAGCCGTACGCCGAACGCGTCCGCGCCGACCGCGCCGATCATCACCACCTCCCCGCCGAGGCGGGCGGCGGCCACCGCCTGGTTGGCGCCCTTGCCGCCGGGGACGGTGCGGAACTCCCGTCCGGTGACGGTCTCCCCGGGGTTCGGGGCCTTGGGCACGTAGGCGACGAGGTCCATGTTCGTACTGCCGAGCACGGCGATGGCCGTCATGGGCGGGCTGCCTCCTGGGCGGTGAGTCGGGCGAGGGTGTCGAAGCCGACGCCGTCGAATCCGGCGACGGTGCTGGCGAGGCGGTTGCGCAGCGGCGCGGTCCACCGGTCCGGGATCCGGTCGGCGGAGCCCGCCAGCAGCCCGGCGACGGAGCCGGCGGTGGCCCCGTTGGAATCGGTGTCCCAGCCGCCGGACACCGCGCGGCACACGGAGTGCGTGAAGTCCCCGTCGGCGTGGGTGAGGGCGGCCGCGATCAGGGCGGTGTTGGGCAGGGCGTGCACCCAGTGGTAGCCGCCGTAGCGGGCGTGCAGCCGGTCCACGACCCGGTCGAAGTCCCCTTCGCCGCAGGCGGCGGCGATCCCGAAGCGGACGGCCCCGGCGAGGCGGGAGCGGGGCGGGACGACGGCCAGCCCGGCCCGCAGCGCGCCGTGCACGTCGGCCCGGCCGGAGGCGGCCTCCGCGATGGCTGCGGCGGCGAAGAGGGCGGCGTGGACCCCGCCGGCGGTGTGGCTGAGGGAGGCGTCCCGCCAGGCCTGCTCGGCGGCGGCGGCCGGGTCGCCGGGGTTGGTCCAGCCGTGGACGTCGGCGCGGATGAGGGCGCCGATCCACTCGCGGAAGGGGTTGTGGTGGGTGGCGGTGAGCGGGGGCTCCAGGCCGAGGAGCAGGTTGCGGTACGCGATCCGCTCGGCGGTGAAGGCCCGGCCGGCCGGGAGCTCGTCGAGCCAGAGGCGGGCGAGGTCGGCGGTGGTGAAGCCCCTGCCGTGCCGCTGGAGCAGGAGCAGGCCGAGCAGGGGGTGGTCGAGGTCGTCGTCCGCGGGAGCGCCGTCGATGTTCTCGGCGAGGGAGGTGGCGGCGGAACGCCGGTTCCAGGGGTGGGCGGCGAGCAGCTCCGGGGGGACCCCGCGGGCGGTGAACCAGCCGTCGAGCGGCCAGTTCCCGGCGGCCCGGCCCAGCGCCCGGATCCCCGGCAGCGGCAGCTTCTCGACGGGCTTGCCCAGCACGCACCCCACGGCCCGCCCCAGCCACGCGGCCTCCAGCCGGGCGCACAGCAGGGGATCGACCGGGCCGGCCGCCGCGGGACGCTCCGCACACGGGCGGTCGGCCGCCCGCACGCGGCCCGGCCGACCGTCCGGGGCGGGTCCGCGCCCCGGCTCCGCCGGGGGCTCGGGCCGGACCGGTGCGGCCTCCGGGCGGTCGGTGCGGCCGACCCCGGCCGGCGGGGCGGGGGGCCACGTCGCGCGGATGGCCGGCCAGGCGGTGGGCTCGTCGGGGGCCGAGGGGACGGGGAGGGCGGCGAGCTCGTCCAGGAGGCGGGTGGCGAGGGCCCGCAGCCGCGGCCCGGCCGGGACGGTAGAGGCGCCGGCCCGGGCGGGGGCCGGCCGCCCGCCCGCCGCGCGCCAGGCGCGCAGCTGCGCCCCGGCGTCCCGCCCGTCCTCGGCGGCCTGCCGCAGCTCGTGCCCGACCAGATCCTCGGGCTGCGCCCAGGTCAGCCGCACGACCCCGTCCCCGACACCCGCCGGCCCCACCGGCACGGTCCCTCCCGGCACGGGTGGTGTGGTGCGCGGGGCGGGGTCGCAGGGGAGTGGGGGGCGGGGGGTCATCGGGGGGTCGCCAGGGTGGTGAAGGCCGTTTCGTGGGCGCGGCGGCGGGCGTGGTCGCGCGCGAAGACCTCCCGGGCGACGGAGGCCAGCGCCGCCGCCGGGGCGTGCAGGTCCAGGCGGCTGGCCCCGGCGACCTGCGCGGCCCAGCCGGCCGGCACCGCGCCGGCCCCGCCCAGCGCCCCCGCGATCGCCCCCGCCATGCCGGCGGTGGAGTCGCAGTCCCGCCCGTAGTTGACGGCGCCGAGGACCGACGCCTCGTACCGGCCGTCCGCGACCAGCAGCATCCCGAGCGCGATCGGCAGCTCCTCGATGGAGTGGAGCCGCGACGGCCGCCGGGCGCCGAGCGAGGGCGCCCGGTAGTCCGGGCCGACCGAGTCGTACGGGGCCACCGCCTCCCGCAGCGGCCCGAGCGCGGACTCGACGTCCCGGTGGCGCAGGGCCGCTTCCCGTACCGCCGCGATGGCCTCCCGGGTGCCGTCCTTGGCCAGGTCCAGGACGGTGTCCACCACCGACGCGGCCGTCGCCCCCGGCAGGCAGGCCGCCGCCACGGCCGCCGCGAAGACCCCCGCCGCCTCCCGGCCGTACGAGGACTGGTGCGCCCCGGCGACGTCCAGCGCCTCGGCGTAGGCGCCCTGCGGATTGCCCGCGTTGACCAGTCCGACCGGCGCCATGTACATCGCCGCACCGCAGTTGACGATGTTGCCGGTGCCGGCCTCGCGGGGGTCGGCGTGCGCGTAGTGCAGCCGCGTGACCATCCATTTCTCCGCGAGGAACACCCGCTGGAGGGGCAGGGCCTCGGCCTCCAGCTCGGGGATCCAGCGCGGGACGGACATCAGGTCGGGGACGAGGTGGTCGGCGACCGCGTACGCGTCCAGGTGGTCCCGTACGGTCTCGTAGACCCGTACCAGCGCGTGCGTCATGAGGGTGTCGTCGGTGACGTGGCCGTCGCCCTTGTGGTACGGCGCGATGGGGCGGGCGGTGCGCCAGTCCTCGTACCAGGGGCCGACGACGCCGTGCACGCGGCCGCCGTGCCGTTCGGCGATCTGGTCGGGGGACCAGCCCTCCACCGGGCCGCCGAGGGCGTCGCCGACGGCGGCCCCGACGAGGGAGCCGGTGATCCGGTCCTCCAGTGTGAACGTCATGAGCGAGATCATTCCTTGGGTGCGGTGAGTTCCGTACGGGTGAGGAGGGCGGCGAGCTCGACCAGGTCGGTCCCGGCCAGCCGGGGCAGCGCACAGCCGGACAGGACGCGGCAGGCCTCGCGCCAGGGGGCGGGCAGGGAGCCGCCGCCGCCGAGGGCGCCGGTGAGGGCGCCCGCGAGGGCGGGGGCGGAGTCGGCGACGCGCGAGAGGCAGGCGGCGGCCGGGACCGCCTCGACGGCCCTGCCGCGTGCGGCGGTGGCCAGGGCCAGGGCGACGGGGACGGTCTCGGCGGCGGCGATGCCGTAGCTGTAGACGTGGTCCACGATCTGGTGCTCCAGGAGCGGGACCAGGGCGAAGGCGCCTTCGCCGTCCCCGCCGGCGCGGGCGAGCGCGACGGCGTGCCGGGCGTTGCGGCCGATCTCGGTGGCGGCGGGCAGCTGGTGCAGGGCCGCCTCGACGGCGGTGTCGGTGTCCGCCCCGGCCAGGGCGCAGGCGACGGCGGCGGCCATGGCGCGGGCGCCGTGGACTCCGTCCCCGTCCTGGGTGTAGCGGGCGTCGAATTCGGCGAGTTCCGCGGCCGCGGAAGGGTCGCCGGGGTGGACGACGGCGAGCACGCAGGCGCGTACGCAGGCGGCATCGTCGAAATAGTGCGGATTGTCGTGCCCGGTGGCGGGCGGGCGCAGCCCGGCGGCGAGGTTGCCCAGGCCCGCCCGTACGGAGATCCGCGCGCGCATCGGCAGTACGGCGGACTCGACCTCGGGGGCCCGTTCCGCCGCCGCGGCCACCTCGCTGGCCAGGGCGTTCCAGGCCAGGTCGATGGCGGCGCGCATGCGGCGGGACCGGGAGAGGTCGCTGAGCAGGGCGCCCGCGGCGGTGAGGACGGACTCGGCGGCGAAGGCGGCCCACTCGGCGTCGTCGGAGGGCCCGAGGCGCAGCGGTTCGGGGGGCTGGTTGAGGGCGATGGGGACGGGGAGGGTGGTGGTGGCGTTCTGCTCGGCGAAGGTGTCGAGCTCGCGGGTCAGGCGGCGGGTCCACTCGGGCATCCGGCTCGCCCGGTGCCGGGCGGCGGGCCACCCGGCGGCGTCGCCCGCGGCGAGCCCGAGGAGCAGCCCCTCGATCCGGCGGGGGGCCGCCGCCTCCGGCGCTCCGGCCCCGGGGCGGTCCGTGCGGGCCGGCCCCGGCAGCGCCCCCGGGCCGCGGCGCGCCCCGTCGCCGGCCCCGGCCGCCCGTCCCGGCGACAGGACAGGGCCGCCCGGCCCCGGCGCGGTGGCCGCGCGGACGGGGCTCGGCGCGGGGGCAGGGCTCGGCGCGGGGCCGGGGCCCGGCGTGAGCTCGGAGCCCGGCGCGGTGGCCGCGCGGGCGGGGCTCGGCGCGGGGGCCGGGCCCAGCGTGGGGGCCAGGCCCAGCGTGGGAGTGGGGCTCGGCGTGGGGGTCGGGCCCGGCGTGGGGGCCAGGCTCGGCGTGGGAGTGGGGCTCGGCGTGGGGGTCGGGCCCGGCGTACGAGTGGGGCTCGGCGTGGGGGTCGGGCCCGGCGTGGGGGCCAGGCTCGGCGTGGGAGTGCGGCTCGGCGTGGGGGCCGGGCCCGGCGTGGGGGCCAGGCTCGGCGTGAGCGCGGGGCCCGGTGCGGTGGCCGTGAGCGCGGGGCCCGGTGCGGTGGCCGTGCGGGCGGGGCTCGGCGTGGGGCCGGGGCCCGGCGCGGGGGCCGGGCCGGGGGCGGTCGGTGTGCCCGGTGGCGGGGTGGCGGTTCGGGGGCGCGGGTCGGTCGGCGGGGTCACCGGGCGGGCTCGGATTCGGGGGTGAGCAGGTCGGCGATGTCCAGGACGTGGTAGCCGCGCATCGACGGCAGGCAGCTGCCGCGGACCGGGCCGATGGCCGAGGACCAGGCGGTGGGGATGGCCGCGGCGCCCGACAGGGCGCCGGAGAGGGCGCCCGCCACGGCCGCCGTGGTGTCGGCGTCGCGGCCCATGTTCACCGCGGTGAGGACCGAGGACGGGAAGTCGCCCGCGCAGGCCGCGAACGCGCCGAACGCCAGGCCCACCGCCTCCGGCGCCAGGTCCGTCCAGGGGTAGCCGCCGATGACCACCGCCGAGCGCACCGCCCGCTCCCCGCGCGGGGCGGCGGTGACCGCGCGGCGCAGCGAGCGGGCCGTCCAGGAGTCGGAGGGGATGACCGACAGGGCCGCCGAGACGACGGACGCGGGGGAGCCCCCCGCCATCGCGGCGGCGACCCCGGCGGCGACGGCCTGGCCGCCGTAGATGCCCTCGCCGTCGTGGCTGACCGTGCCGTCGATCGCGACGAGCCGCGCCGCCTCCGCCGGGCGCCCCGCGGCGAAGACCCCGAACGGGGCCGCCCGCATCGCCAGCCCGTCCGACCAGGCGTGCCGGTGCTGCGCCGAGATGGGCGCGGCCAGGCCCCGCCGCAGGTTCTCCAGCGTGCCCCGCTCGGAGAAGCCGGCCCCGCGGAACGGGCCCTCGTCGAGGTCGGCGATCCAGTGGTGCCAGGCCCGTTCGACGTGCGCGACGGTCAGCGCCGAGCCGTGACGGGCCAGCAGCAGACCGGAGAAGATGGCGTACTCCGTGTCGTCCGTCCCCGCCGGGTCCTCCGACACGAAGCCCTCGATGCGGCCCCACCGGGCCCGGATCTGCGAGGGCTTCATGTTCTCCGCGGGAGCGCCCAGCGCGTCACCCACCGCGAGGCCGAGCAGTGCGCCCCTGGCCCGCTCGAGGAGGACTTGCGGATTGCATGCGACCAGCTCCATGGCACGCCTCTCCCACGTGATGGGACCCATCATGAGCCCCTGGGGGATTTGTGCCACGCCATGAGGTTTGTCGGTCGCCGCGAAACACCCCGCGAACACCCCCGTCACCCGGTCGCCGATCCGCGAAACCCCAGGTAAGTACGGCCTTCCTTGCTGGCGGGAGTCGAAAATCGTGCGTAGTTTCGAGGTGTTCAGGGGAGTGCCCGGGGAGGGCCCGGCTGCGCGTCGCTTTCGCGTACCCACTCATGCGAAAAGGGGAGATACGCCGCATGTCCATCATCGACACCGAAGCGCCGCTGCACACCGCCCACCGCGACAACCACACCCACCGCGACGTCAACGGCGGATGGCTGCGCCCGGCCGTCTTCGGTGCCATGGACGGGCTCGTCTCCAACCTCGCGCTGATGACCGGCGTGGCCGGCGGCGCGGTGGCCCCCGCGACCATCGTCATCACCGGCCTCGCCGGCCTCGCCGCCGGCGCCTTCTCGATGGCGGCCGGCGAGTACACCTCCGTCGCCTCGCAGCGCGAGCTGGTCCTCGCCGAGCTCGACGTGGAGCGCCAGCAGCTGCGCAAGCACCCGGTCGACGAGATGGAGGAGCTCGCCGAGCTCTACGTCTCCCGCGGGGTCGAGCCCGCGCTCGCCCGCGAGGTCGCCATGCAGCTGTCCCGCGACCCGGAGCAGGCCCTGGAGATCCACGCCCGCGAGGAGCTCGGCATAGACCCCGACGACCTGCCCTCGCCGCTGGTCGCCGCCGTCTCGTCCTTCGGCTCCTTCGCGCTGGGCGCGCTGCTTCCCGTACTGCCGTACCTGCTCGGGGCGACCGCCCTGTGGCCGGCCGTGCTGCTGGCGCTCGCCGGGCTCTTCGCCTGCGGCGCGGTGGTGGCGCGGGTGACGGCCCGGTCCTGGTGGTACAGCGGTGTGCGCCAGCTCGTCCTGGGTGGTGCCGCCGCCGGTGTGACGTACATCCTGGGAACCTGGATCGGCGGAGCCATAGGCTGAGCGGCCTGGGAGTGAGACACTATGCAGTACGCAACATAAGTAGTCTCGAATCCGGTGGTTTCACTTCCGTTGCCGCCGGGCATCAGACCAGGGCGCCGGGCAAAGATGCCCGTTTCGCGCCGGGACCTTCACCCCGAGTCGTATCCGTATCCGCGGAAAGCCTCCCAGCTCGCTCCATCCCCCGCGGCCCCTAGAAGGTCCCTTCTTTCTGCCTCGCGCAGTGTCCGCATGCTGGAATGCAATATCCGCTTCTCGGAATTGCCGTCATCATGTAACCTGCACGAAATTTTGCAGAGGGCCAACGTCGTCCCTCGGCCAGCACATTGCCACGACGACGACGGGAGAGCCGATGCGTTCCGCATCCACGCACTCCGCGACCGGCCCCAGCACCACCGCCTGGTCGCCCATGGACGGTCGCCCCGCCCAGCAGGGCATGTACGACCCGCGCAACGAGAAGGACGCCTGTGGCGTCGGATTCGTGGCGAACCTCACCGGCGAGGCCACCCACACCCTCGTCGAGCAGGCCCTGACCGTCCTGCGGAACCTCGAGCACCGCGGCGCCACCGGCTCCGAGCCGGACTCCGGCGACGGCGCGGGCATCCTGTCCCAGGTCCCGGACGCCTTCCTGCGCGAGGTCGCGGGATTCGAGCTCCCCGAGGCCGGCGCGTACGCCGTCGGCATCGCCTTCCTCCCCGCCGACGGCACCGCACAGGCCGTCGCCGTGGAGCGCATCGAGGCCATCGCCGCCGAGGAGGACCTGACGGTCCTCGGCTGGCGCGAGGTGCCGGTCAGCCCCGACCTGCTCGGCAACGGCGCCCGCACCACGATGCCCGCCTTCTCCCAGCTGTTCGTCAGCAACGGCACGACCGGCATCGAGCTGGACCGCAAGGCGTTCGTCCTGCGCAAGCGCGCCGAGCGCGAGGCCGGGGTCTACTTCCCCTCGCTCTCCGCCCGCACCATCGTCTACAAGGGCATGCTGACCACCGGCCAGCTGGAGCCCTTCTTCCCGGACCTCTCCGACCGCCGCTTCGCCTCGGCGCTCGCCCTGGTCCACTCCCGGTTCTCGACGAACACCTTCCCGTCCTGGCCGCTCGCCCACCCGTACCGCTTCGTCGCGCACAACGGCGAGATCAACACGGTCAAGGGCAACCGGAACTGGATGAAGGCCCGCGAGTCCCAGCTGGCCACCTCCGCCTTCGGCGAGGCCGCCCTGGACCGCATCTTCCCGATCTGCACCCCGGACGCCTCCGACTCCGCCTCCTTCGACGAGGTCCTGGAGCTGCTCCACCTCGGCGGCCGGTCCCTGCCGCACAGCGTGCTGATGATGATCCCGGAGGCGTGGGAGAACCACGCCTCCATGGACCCGGCCCGCCGCGCGTTCTACCAGTACCACTCCACGATGATGGAGCCCTGGGACGGCCCCGCCTGCGTCACCTTCACCGACGGCACCCAGGTCGGCGCGGTCCTCGACCGCAACGGCCTGCGCCCCGGCCGCTACTGGGTCACCGACGACGGCCTCGTCGTCCTCGGCTCCGAGGTCGGCGTCCTCGACATCGACCCGGCCAAGGTCGTCCGCAAGGGCCGCCTCCAGCCCGGCAGGATGTTCCTCGTCGACACCGCCCAGAAGCGGATCATCGAGGACGACGAGATCAAGGACGAGCTCGCCTCCGCCGCCCCGTACGCGGACTGGCTGGAGACCGGCGAGATCGAGCTGACGGACCTGCCCGAGCGCGAGCACATCGTCCACACCCACGCCTCGGTCACCCGCCGCCAGCAGACCTTCGGCTACACCGAGGAAGAGCTGCGCGTCATCCTCGCGCCGATGGCCCGCACCGGCGGCGAGCCGCTCGGCTCCATGGGCACGGACTCCCCGATCGCGGCCCTCTCCGAGCGCCCGCGCCTGCTGTTCGACTACTTCACCCAGCTGTTCGCGCAGGTCACCAACCCGCCGCTGGACGCCATCCGCGAGGAGCTCGTCACCTCGCTGCTCTCCTCGATCGGCCCGCAGTCCAACCTGCTGGAGCCGACCGCCGCGTCCTGCCGCAGCGTCACCCTGCCCTTCCCGGTGATCGACAACGACGAGCTGGCCAAGCTCATCCACATCAACGCCGACGGCGACATGCCCGGCATGAAGGCCGCCACGCTCTCCGGCCTCTACCGGGTCTCCGGCGGCGGCGACGCCCTCGCCGCCCGGATCGAGGAGATCCGCGCCGAGGCCGACGCCGCCATCGCGGCCGGCGCCCGCCTCATCGTCCTGTCGGACCGCCACTCGGACGCCGAGCACGCGCCGATCCCCTCGCTGCTGCTCACCTCCGCCGTCCACCACCACCTCATCGCCACCAAGCAGCGCACCCAGGTGGGCCTGCTCGTCGAGGCCGGCGACGTCCGCGAGGTCCACCACGTCGCCCTGCTCATCGGCTACGGCGCCGCGGCCGTCAACCCGTACCTGGCCATGGAGTCCGTCGAGGACCTCCTGCGCGCCGGCACCTTCATCGAGGGCATCGAGCCCGAGAAGGCCATCAAGAACCTGATCTACGCCCTCGGCAAGGGCGTCCTGAAGGTCATGTCCAAGATGGGCATCTCCACCGTCGCCTCCTACCGCGGCGCCCAGGTCTTCGAGGCCGTCGGCCTGAACGAGGAGTTCGTCGGCACGTACTTCAGCGGCACCGCCACCAAGATCGGCGGCGCCGGCCTGGACGTCATCGCCAAGGAGGTGGCCGCCCGCCACGCCAAGGCGTACCCGGCCTCCGGCATCGCGGCCACGCACCGCGCGCTGGAGATCGGCGGCGAGTACCAGTGGCGCCGCGAGGGCGAGCCGCACCTGTTCGACCCGGAGACGGTCTTCCGCCTCCAGCACGCCACCCGCAACCGCCGGTACGACATCTTCCGCAAGTACACGGACCGGGTGAACGAGCAGTCCGAGCGCCTCATGACGCTCCGCGGCCTCTTCGGCTTCACCTCCGACCGCCCGTCGATCCCCCTCGACGAGGTCGAGCCGGTCTCCGAGATCGTCAAGCGCTTCTCCACCGGCGCCATGTCGTACGGCTCCATCTCCCAGGAGGCGCACGAGACCCTCGCCATCGCCATGAACCAGCTGGGCGCCAAGTCCAACACCGGTGAGGGCGGCGAGGACCCGGACCGCCTGTACGACCCCGCGCGCCGCTCGGCGATCAAGCAGGTCGCCTCCGGCCGCTTCGGCGTCACCTCCGAGTACCTGGTCAACGCGGACGACATCCAGATCAAGATGGCCCAGGGCGCCAAGCCCGGCGAGGGCGGCCAGCTGCCCGGCCACAAGGTCTACCCGTGGGTCGCCAAGACGCGTCACTCGACGCCCGGCGTCGGCCTGATCTCCCCGCCGCCGCACCACGACATCTACTCCATCGAGGACCTGGCCCAGCTGATCCACGACCTGAAGAACGCCAACCCGGTCGCGCGCATCCACGTGAAGCTCGTGTCCGAGGTCGGCGTCGGAACGGTCGCGGCCGGCGTCTCCAAGGCCCACGCGGACGTCGTCCTGATCTCCGGCCACGACGGCGGAACGGGCGCCTCCCCGCTCACCTCGCTCAAGCACGCGGGCGGCCCCTGGGAGCTCGGCCTCGCCGAGACCCAGCAGACCCTGCTGCTCAACGGCCTGCGCGACCGCATCGTCGTCCAGACCGACGGCCAGCTCAAGACCGGCCGCGACGTGGTCATCGCCGCGCTGCTCGGCGCCGAGGAGTTCGGTTTCGCGACCGCGCCGCTCGTCGTCTCCGGCTGCGTCATGATGCGCGTCTGCCACCTGGACACCTGCCCGGTCGGCATCGCCACCCAGAACCCGGTCCTGCGCGACCGCTTCTCCGGCAAGCCCGAGTTCGTCGTGAACTTCTTCGAGTTCATCGCCGAGGAGGTCCGCGAGATCCTCGCGGAGCTGGGCTTCCGCACCATCGAGGAGGCCGTCGGCCACGCCGAGATCCTCGACACCAGCAAGGCCGTCACCCACTGGAAGGCGCAGGGCCTCGACCTGGAGCCCCTCTTCCACGTGCCGGACCTGCCCGAGGGCGCGGTCCGCCACGCCCTGGTCGAGCAGGACCACGGCCTGGAGAAGGCCCTCGACAACGAGCTGATCGAGCTCGCCGCCGACGCGCTGAACGCCGAGACCGCCGAGGCGGCCCAGCCGGTCCGCGCCCGGGTCGCGATCCGCAACATCAACCGGACCGTCGGCACCATGCTCGGCCACCACGTCACCAAGAAGTTCGGCGGCGCGGGCCTGCCCGACGACACCATCGACCTGACCTTCACGGGTTCGGCCGGCCAGTCCTTCGGCGCCTTCCTCCCCAAGGGCGTCACCCTGCGCCTGGAGGGCGACGCCAACGACTACGTCGGCAAGGGCCTCTCCGGCGGCCGCGTCGTGGTCCGCCCGGACCGCGGCGCCGAGCACCTCGCCGAGTACTCCACCATCGCCGGCAACACCATCGGCTACGGGGCCACCGGCGGCGAGATGTTCCTGCGCGGCCGCACCGGCGAGCGCTTCTGCGTCCGCAACTCCGGCGCCCTGGTCGTCTCGGAGGGCGTGGGCGACCACGGCTGCGAGTACATGACCGGCGGCACCGCCGTCGTCCTCGGCGAGACCGGCCGCAACTTCGCGGCCGGCATGTCCGGAGGCGTCGCGTACGTCATCGACCTCGACCCCCGCCAGGTCAACTCCGGCAACGCGGAGGCCGTCGAGGCCCCCTCGGACGAGGACAAGCAGTGGCTGCACGATGTGGTGCGCCGCCACGAGGAGGAGACCGGCTCGACCGTGGCCGCGAAGCTCCTGGCTGACTGGGACGCCGCCGCGGCCCGCTTCAGCAAGATCATCCCGACCACGTACAAGGCAGTGCTCGCCGCCAAGGACGCCGCTGAGCTGGCCGGACTCTCCGAGTCCGAGACCACCGAGAAGATGATGGAGGCGGCGACCCATGGCTGACCCGAAGGGCTTCCTCACCACCGCGCGCGAGACCGCCTGCACCCGTCCCGTCGCCGAGCGCGTCAAGGACTGGAACGAGGTCTACGTCAAGGGCTCGCTGCTCCCGATCATCAGCAAGCAGGCCGGCCGCTGCATGGACTGCGGCATCCCGTTCTGCCACAACGGCTGCCCGCTCGGGAACCTGATCCCCGAGTGGAACGACTACGCCTACCGCGAGGACTGGGCGGCCGCGTCGGAGCGCCTGCACGCCACGAACAACTTCCCGGAGTTCACGGGCCGCCTGTGCCCCGCTCCCTGCGAGTCGGCGTGCGTGCTCGGCATCAACCAGCCGGCCGTGACGATCAAGAACGTCGAAGTCTCGATCATCGACCAGGCCTGGGACAACGGCGACGTCACCCCGCAGGCCCCGGACCGCCTCTCCGGCAAGACCGTGGCCGTCATCGGCTCCGGCCCGGCCGGCCTGGCCGCCGCCCAGCAGCTGACGCGGGCCGGCCACACCGTGGTCGTGTATGAGCGCGCCGACCGCATCGGCGGCCTGCTGCGCTACGGCATCCCCGAGTTCAAGATGGAGAAGGTGCACATCAACCGCCGCATCGAGCAGATGCGCGCGGAGGGCACCAAGTTCCGCACCGGCATCGAGGTCGGCCGCGACATCACGGCGACGGACCTGCGCAAGCGGTTCGACGCGGTGGTCGTCGCGGCGGGCGCCACCGTCTCCCGCGACCTCCCGGTCCCGGGCCGCGACCTCAAGGGCATCCACTTCGCGATGGAGTACCTCCCGCTCGCGAACAAGGTCCAGGAGGGCGACTTCCTGGCCCCGCCGATCACCGCCGAGGGCAAGCACGTGGTCGTCATCGGCGGCGGCGACACCGGCGCGGACTGCGTCGGCACCGCCCACCGCCAGGGCGCCCTGTCGGTCACCCAGCTGGAGATCATGCCGCGCCCGTCGGAGGACCGCCCGACGGCCATGCCGTGGCCGACCTTCCCGATGCTGTACAAGGTCACCTCGGCCCACGAGGAGGGCGGCGAGCGGATCTACTCCGTCTCCACCACCCACTTCGAGGGCGACGAGGACGGCAACGTCCAGGCCCTGCACCTGGTCGAGGTCTCCTTCGAGGACGGCAAGCTCGTCCAGAAGCCCGGCACCGAGCGCGTCATCCCCGCGCAGCTGGTCACCCTGGCGATGGGCTTCACCGGCACCGACCAGGCCAACGGCCTCGTCGAGCAGTTCGGGGTGGACCTGGACGAGCGGGGCAACATCGCCCGCGACGCCTCGTACGCGACCAACGCCGACGGCGTCTTCGTCGCCGGCGACGCGGGCCGCGGCCAGTCGCTGATCGTGTGGGCCATCGCGGAGGGCCGCTCGGCCGCCCGCGGCGTGGACCGCTACCTGACGGGCACGAGCACCCTCCCGTACCCGGTCAAGCCGACGGACCGCTCGCTGATGGTCTGAGTTCCACCCCCCGCCCTCCAGGCGGGACCCCTCATACGGTCCGTACAACGGAGTACGGCATTCCGACACCGCGCCCGCCATGTCCCCGACCAGGGATGGCGGGCGCGGTGGCGTTCGGTAGTCGTATGAATGCGTTCGGCTGAATCGTCAGGTTGGCGGGTCTACGCTTTTTCGCAAGCGATGGGACTGCGGACGCAGGGAGTTGGCTCATGGCCAAGCCGAAGGACGACGGCGCCGCTCAGACTCCGGAGGAGTTCGCCCGCGAGGAGCTGCGGCGGCACCGCGAGGCGGCCGCGATGACCCAGGAGGGTCTGGGCGAGCGGATCTTCGTGAGTGGGTCGTACGTCGGGCAGATGGAGTGCGGTACGCGACGGTTGAGGCCGGAGCTGGCGGTGCTGATCGACAAAGAGCTGGGTACGGGGGACTACTTCCTGCGTCTGGCTCATGCGTTCAAGACCAAGTTTGTGGAGTACTTTGCCGAAGCGGTCGAGCTGGAACGTGTGGCGACGGCCATTTACGAGTACGCGTCCACCTTGGTTCCCGGGCTGTTCCAGACGGAGGACTACGCCCGGGCCGTGATGCGGGGCGGCAACCCCACCGCGCTCGCCGACTACGTCGAAGGCCTTGTCGCGTCCCGTCTGGCCCGCGCACGACTGCTCGACCATCCGACGACACCCCAGCTGTGGATCGTCCTGCACGAGGCAGTACTGCGGACGGCGGTCGGGGGACCGGGCGTGATGGCCGCTCAACTGCTGCACATCGCCGGTTACGTCCGCGCGCATCGGATCACCGTCCAGGTGGTGCCCTTTTCGGCCGGCTCCCAGGGCGCACTGGGCTCCTTGGTGACCATCATGAAGTTCGCCGATGCCCCGGACGTGGTGTACACGGAAGGGCCCCGCGTGGGGCAGTTGGTCGACTATCCGGCGCTGGTTCAGGACCATTGGAGGCTCTACGATCTGAGCAGGGCTGCCGCGTTGTCGCCTGAGGCATCCCTGGCCTTGATCGAGTCGGTGGCGGAGGAATACGCGAAATGCGCGCAGACGTGAACGGCCTGTCCTGGAGGAAGTCCTCGTACAGCAACTCAGAGGCCAACAGCTGCGTCGAGGTGTCCGACGATCTCCCCGGCATCGTCCCCGTCCGGGACAGCAAGCAGGCGGGCGCCGGTCCGGTCCTGTTCTTCCCCGCGGCGGCGTGGGCTCCGTTCATCCAGGCTACGAAGACCCGAGCCTGATCTCGTACCGCAGCTGCTGACGCCCGGCGGGCATGACCATCACGTCCGCCTGGATCGCCCGGTCCGCCGAGTCGTACGTGGTGCGGGCGAGTTGCAGCACGGGCTGCCCAAGGCCCAGGCGGAGTCGCTCGTACTCTTCCTCGTCCGGCATCCGGGCCGTCACCGTCTCCACGACCCGCACGCCGACGTGCCCCAGGGCGGCCAGCAGGGTCACCGCACCACGACCGTGTCCCGGGTCGGCAGGCCCAGCATCAGGGCGACGGCGGGCGGCGCCGGCGTCTCCCCGGCGTGGACGATGCGCTGGCCGCCCCGGCGGCCGGCTCCCCGGGCCCCCTCGGTCCAGGCGTCCGGGGTCCCGAGGGGGCGCGGGGTCTCCGGCGGGACTACTCCGGCTGGACGACCACCGCGCCCCAGCGTATGGACGGGGACGAGGCGGTCACCGTGGCGCCGAAGCTGCCCGACAGGCCCGTGCCCAGCGGGACCGTGACGCGGGACGGGGTGTCCGGCGGGCAGTCCAGGGTGAACGGGGCCGGGTCCCGGTCCGGCTGGTTGTGGAAGTGGAAGGACACCTCGATGCTGCCGCCGCCCTCGCACGCGAAGGTGGTGGAGGTGTCCAGGTGGGCGTTGAGGCCGGCCGAGACGAACCCGCTGGAACCGGTGACCTCCGGTACCCAGATCACGCCGTCCGGCCCCGGATAGCCGATCAGTTCCTCCGCGGCCGACGCCTGGCCCGCGCCCGTACCCAGTGCGAGGACCGCTGTGACCGCCGCGAGCGTGATCGCCCTGTGCTTCATCTCTTCCCCCTCGGATGTCGGTGAGTCGACCGTTCCACGGTAAGTGCCCCCACTGACAACGCCCGTGGGGTCAGGGAGCGTTCCGGGCCGTGAGGGCCGCCAGGGCCGCTCGGGTGGTGACTCCCGTCTTGCGGAAGATGTGGGACAGGTGGGTGTCCACCGTGCGGGGGCTCAGGTAGAGGCGGGCCGCGATCGCCGGGGTGGTGAGGCCCTCCGTCACCAGGGCCGCGATCTCCCGCTCGCGCGGGGTGAGGTGGGGGAGCGGGGGCCGGGCGGGGACCGGGGGGAAGAGGTCCGCCAGGCCCGTCAGGAGGCGGGAGCCGCCCGCCTCCGCCAGACGGCGGCCCCGGTGCCACAGGGCCGACGCCCTGCGGGAGCCGCCCGCGCGGGCGGCGAGGGGGGCCGCCATCACGAGGGCCTGGGCCTCCCACAGGGTGGCCCCGGCGCCGGCCGACACCGCGGCCGCCCGGACGTAGAGGTCCGCCGCCCGTGACGGTTCCCCCCGCGCCGCCCGCAGCACGGCCTCGCTGCGCAGGGCCGAGGCGTGCTGGCTGGGAAGGTCCAGGCGGAGCGCGTCCTCGGCCGCCCGCGCCGCCCAGGACTCCGCCTCCGCGAGGTCACCCGCCGCCACCGCCGCGTTGACCAGGGCCTCCAGGAACAGCGGCCGCAGCGACGGCTGGAGGCCCGTCAGCTCCGGACCGCGCCCCGCCCGCAGCATCGCGGCCCGCGCCCGCTGGTGGTCCCCGCAGTACAGGGCCGCGTAACCCAGCACGCACCATCCGAGCGAGGCCCACCAGCTGCTGCGGATCCCGGACAGCGCCACCGCCTCCTCGGCCAGCGCCAGAGGGGCGGTGTCACCGGGCGGGAGGGACGGGATCAGCACCTGGGCCCTGTTGCCCAGGACCAGGCCGAGGAGTTCGTCGCTGCCGATGCCGCGCGCGATGTTCTCGGCCTCCTCCGACAGCTCCAGCGCCGACTCCAGCCGACAGGTGTTCATGGACACGACCGACTTGCACACCAGCAGGTGCGGCAGCAGGTGCGGCGGCCCCACCCGCCGGGCCAGGGCCAGCCCCCGGTCCGCGTGCCGTTCCGCCTCCGGGTAGCGGTCCAGGTAGAACTCCGTCCAGGCGAGCCGGGCCAACGGCTCGCTCAGGTCCGCGAGTTCCCGGTCCGCCAGCGCGTCGACCCGTGCGGCGGCCCGGTCGGCCAGCCTCCGGGCCTTCGCCGCAGCGGCGCCCCCGTACGTCTCCCCGAGCGCGGCCGTGGTCAGCGCCCCCGCCGCCGCCGGCTCGTTGCGCAGCCGCAGGGCCAGCCCGTACGTCCGCAGCACGTCCTCCCGTACCTCCGGGTACGACAGGACGTGCGGGGCGCACGAGCCCAGCTCCAGCCCCAGCGCCAGCGCGTCCGCCGGGCGGGGGGCGGGCCGGCGGGCCAGCTCGCGGCGCAGCAGCGCCACCGCCTCCCCGTACCGGCCGAGGTGGCGTTCCATCGAGGCGCACAGGGTGACGGCCGACGCGCGCAGACCGTCGTCCCGGCCGGCGCCGTCCACCTGGGAGATGAGGGACACGAGGAGGTCCCGGCTCGCGCGCAGTTCGCCGCAGGCGCCCAGCGCCCGGGCCCGCCGCAGCAGCAGTCCACGGCGCCGGGTGAGCTGTTCCGGGGTGTCCGGCAGGATCTCCAGCACCACTCCCAGCCAGTGCGCGCAGCTCGCGGGGGCCGTGGTCTGCGCCTGCTCCGCCGCCTCCAGCAGGGCCGCCGCGGCCCGCGGGTCCCACCCCGTCAGCGCCCGCTCCACGTGGTGGGCCCGTACGGCGGCCGCCGCGCCCGCCGCGGCCAGCGCGGCGGCCGCCCGCCGGTGCATGCCCGTGCGCCGGCGGGGTTCGGTGTTCTCGTAGACCACCGTCCGCAGCACCGGGTGCCGCAGCGACCAGCTCCCGCCCGGGCCCGGCCGCAGCAGGTCCCGGCCGGCCAGGGCGGCGAGGTGCGCGTCGAGGAGGGCGCGGCCGGCCACCTCCGCCGTCCGCGCGAGTACCGGCGCGGTGGCCTGGTCGCCGAGCACCGCCACCGCCTCGGCGGTACGGCGCTGGGCGGCGGTCAGCGGGGTCAGCTCGTCCAGCAGCAGCGCGGTGAGCCCGCCCGCCGGGACGGCCGGTCCGGCGGCCTGGCCCTGGAGCAGCGTGAGGAAGTACAGCGGGTTGCCGCCGCTCGCGGCGTACAGCCGGCCCGCGCGGGCCGGCGGCAGCCCCGGCGCCAGCTGCTCCACGCACGTCCGCTCGGCGAGGGGGCCGAGGTCCAGGCGCAGGACCGCTCCGGTGTCGACGCCCCGGGTGAGGGCGGCGGCGAGGGAGGCGGAGGTCTGCCGGTCCCGGCGGGCCACGACGAGGAGCACGGGCCCGCGCGGGGGGTGGCGCACGAGGTGGTCGAGGAGCTCCAGGGAGGCCGGGTCGGCCCAGTGCAGGTCGTCGAGGGCGACCAGCAGGCCGTGGCCCCCGCCCGTCCCGCTGCCGCCGCCGCTCCCCTGGGCGAGGGCCGCCAGGAGCCGGGCCGTCGCCCGGTGCACGGCGAACCGGTCCACCGGGGCTTCCGCGCCGCCGTACGGCTCCGCGTGTGAGGGCGGTCCCGGTGCCGGGCCGGTCCCCGCGCCCGGCCCCGTCGTGGTCGGGTCCGGGCCGGACGGGATCCCGTACAGGACCGGCGCGACCGCCGGGTCCGGGGCGCGTCCCGTCGTCGCCTCCGGGTCCAGGTCGGCGAAGGCGTCCGTGAACAGGCTGAAGGGGATGTGCCGTTCGTACTCCGTGGCCCGGCCGCGCAGCACGGTCAGGCCCCGGGCGCGGGCCCGCCGGCAGACCTCCGTGAGCAGCCGGCTCTTGCCCATGCCCGCCGGGCCCGTGAGGTCCACGACCCCCGGAGCCTCGCCCGCCGCGCCGATCACCGCGCCGATCACCGCGTCCAGCCGGTCGAGTTCGGCCCCCCGGCCGACCAGCGGAGCCCTGTCCACCATGACGCCTCCCCGGGGGACCGGTACCCGCATTCGGCGCCGGGGATACGTACGGGCTACGTAGGCGGTTCTACGGATGCCGCTCGTGCGGCCGGGCTGTCAGCATCGGAAGTGGTTCCGGTCCTGCCAGTTGGGAGTCCCGATGCGTCGATTACGGCTGCCCGCCGCCGCGTTCCTCTCCTTCTCCGCACTCGTCCTCGCGGGCTGCTCGGGCGCCGGGTCGGGGGCGGACATCGGGGCGGGAGCGGCCCGGTCCAAGTCCCCCGCCCCCGCTTCCCCTTCCGCCTCCGCGTCTCCTTCCGCTTCCCCCTCCTCCTCCGGCGCGTCGGGTGTCATCCCCTCGGCCGCCCCGGCCCTCCCGTGCACCTCGACCAAGGGCCTGGACGCCCCCGCCCTGACCGACTACCTCAAGGGGCTCAAGAGCAGCGACCGCACCGACTCCCGGGCCCTGTTCATGGTGGACGACGGGGTGTACCTCCGGCTGGTGAAGACCCAGCCGCCCTGCGAGCCCGTCCCGGTGAAGCTCGGCTTCTTCCGGGTGGACATGACCCGCTCCACCGACTCGGCCGGCTACGCGTTCACCTACGCCCCGATCCGGACGACGACCGTCTCCGTGGGCCCGTCGGACGGCAAGGTCGACGGCAGCCTGCCCCCGGCGCCCTCGGGCTGCGGCGGCGTCCTGTCCGTCTCCTACGTGGGGCGGGACCTCGTCCAGAGCGACCTCCCGCACAGCCTGCGGCTGCCGGGCAAGGACTCCACGCTGGACTGGGTACTGATCGACGTGGAGCGCGACGGAGTCCTGGACGCCGTCTTCAAGCCCCCGCCCGGCGCGCGGGACTGCTGAGCCGCCGGACGGGACCCGGACGGCCGGACGGGGCGGTGCACCGTGGGGGTGCGCACCGCCCCGCCCGGCCGTACGGCCCCCGGTCAGCCGGCGGGGACCTCGCGGGCCGGCTCGTCGTCGTTGCCCCGGCGCAGGACGCGCAGTCCGCGCGCCGGGGTCCAACTGCGGACGACCAGCTCCTCCCCGTCGACGGCGGTGTGGACCACCTCGGTCAGGTCGGCGTGGAAGAGGTGGAAGGGGTGCGGGGTGTCCTTCTCCTCCGCGTAGCGGTGCAGCTCGGGCGGGTCCACGATCTCCACCGCGCGGCCGGAGACCCGTACGTCCCCGTCGGGCATGGTGTCGCCCGGCCCCGGGTTGGTGTGCAGGGCGAAGCGCGGGTCGCGCTGGAGGTCGCGGGCCTTCATCGAGCCCGCCATCATGCCCAGCCACAGCTCGCCGCCGCGGAACTCGACGTTCAGCCCGGTCGCCCGGGGGGAGCCGTCCTTGCGGAGGGTGGCCAGGACGTGGTGCGGGAACTGCTCGAAGCGGGTCCGTACCGCCGCCGCGAACTCCGGTTCCGCCTTCTCGAACGCCGCCCAGTTGTTCATCGTCATACGCCCATCAAAGCGCGCGCCCCGGACGGCGGCCGGTCAGGCGCGCACGACGCCCGCCCGGCGTGCCGCTGCCAGCCAGGCCGGGAACTCGCCGACGAGGCGGTCGTACAGTTCGGCGTCCGGTACGGCCCCCGGGTCGTCGCCCGCGTGGAAGTAGCCCGCGTTGTCGACCACCCGCTTCTGCGGCACGGGCAGCTCGTCCAGGCGGCGCAGGAAGTCGAACTGGCTGCTGCGGGTGTCGCCGAAGCCGACGAACTGCCAGAACAGGGGGAGCCGGGCCGCCTTGCACAGGTACCGCTCCGCAGCGGTCTTGTCCACGGGCCCGCCGTCCGTCTGGAAGACGACCAGGGCCGGGTCGGGGGAGCCCGAGTCCAGGTAGTGGTCGATCACCGCGTCCATGGCCAGGTGGTAGGCGGTCTTCCCCATGTGGCCGAGGCCGGCGGCGATCTGGGTGACCCGCCCCTCGTGGCCGCGGAGGGATACCTCCTCGATCGCGTCGACCCCGGTGGAGAAGAAGACGACGGGGACGCGGCCGTCGGAGTCCAGGTGCGCCGACAGGCCCAGGACGCGGTCCGCGAGGGCCTGCACGCTGCCGTCCCGGTAGTAGGGCCGCATGGAACCGGAGTAGTCCAGGACCAGGTAGACCGAGGCGCGCCCGCCGTCCAGGCCGTGCTTGCGGAGGGAGACCCCGGCGCTCTTGTACAGGTTCACGAGGGCGGGGGCGGTCTCCTCGACCTTGCGGAGGTCGATCGCGCTCCGGCCCGTGGCGGTCACGGGGTGCGGTCCGTTCCGGAGGGGTCGGAGGGGCCGGAGGGGACGGACGGGCCCGAGGGAGCGGCGGCTCCGGCGGCTCCGGGCGCGTGCAGGGCCTCGATGTCCTCCAGCATGGCCGCCGCCAGGTCGCGCTCGGAGGCGTAGTACCGCTCGGCCCACTTGAGGGTGAGGGTGGGGTACGCCCAGGCCTCCTCCTGCGCGGCCGCCGCGTCCGCCTGCGCGCCGAGCCGCATGCCCTCGGCGAACTCCTGTTGCTGGAGCAGGAGTTCGCGCATCTGCTCCGGCTCCAGCAGATGGCCCAGCCACAGCCGCAGCATCGGCCCGTGCTTGAGCACCGGCGGGTCGACGGGCGTCTCGCGCGCCCAGTGGCGTACGGCGTCCATGCCCTCGTCGGTGATCCGGTACACCCGCTTGTCGCGGGTGCCGGAGTCCTGGGCGACCATCCGGGAGGAGGCGTAGCCGGCCTTCTCCAGGCGCTTGAGCTCGCTGTAGATCTGGCTGAAGGAGGGGCTCCAGTAGAAGAAGCGCAGCGACCAGTCCGACCACTTCTTCAGGTCGTAGCCGGAGAGTTCCTCGCCGAAGGAGAGCAGTCCGAGCACGGCCCAGCTGGTCGCGGGGAGCGCGCGCCGGGCCGCTGTACCGGGAGTGTCTTCTGCCGTCTCGTCTGCCACGCAGCGCAGTCTACGACCGGTTGCCGCGGTGCCCTTCCGTCCGACGGGCATGACTGCTAGAAGTGTTCCTATTAGGCATATATTCGCTCAACTCCCGCCGTTCGCATGGAGGAAGCGTGATCTCGCTGGACGGGAAGGTCGTCGTCATCACCGGCGCCGGGCGCGGCCAGGGCGCCGAGGAGGCCCGGATGTGCGCGCGGGCGGGGGCGCGGGTCGTCGTCACGGACGTCCGGGAGGAGGAGGGCCGGGCGGTCGCGGCGGAACTGGGCGGCCGGGGCCTGTTCGTCCGGCACGACGTGGCCGACGCCGACGGCTGGGCCGGGGTGGTGCGGGCGGCCGTGGCCGCCTTCGGGACGGTGTCGGCGCTGGTCAACAACGCCGCCCTGTGGCGCACCGCGCACATCGAGGAGCAGAGCCCGGAGGGCTTCGAGGAACTGCTGCGGGTCAACCTGCTGGGGCCGTTCCTCGGGATCCGGGCGGTGGCTCCCGTGCTGCGCGCGGGCGGGGGCGGCTCGATCGTCAACGTCTCCTCCACCGCCGGACTGGTCGGCGTCCCCGGCCACGCGGCCTACGGGTCCGCGAAGTCGGGCCTGCGCGGGCTGACCCGCGCGGCGGCCCTGGACCTGGCCGGGGACGGGATCCGGGTCAACTCCGTGCACCCGGGCGCCGTCGACACGCCCATGGTGGCCGGGGCGGTCGAGGGGCGGGACTGGTCGCACGTGCCCTTGGGGCGGATGGGGCGGCCGGGGGAGGTGGGGGAGCTGGTCCTCTTCCTGTGCTCGGAGGCCGCCTCCTACGTGACGGGCGCGGAGTTCGTGGTCGACGGGGGGATGACGGCGCGATGAGCGGGGCCTTCGCGGAGGGGGACCCGCTGTCGCCGGACGCGCGGCGGCTGTGCGACGCGATGGCGGCGTCCTTCCCGGGGCCCGGGGACGTGGCGGCCCTGCGGGCGGCGGCCGCCGCCGGGGCGGACCGGCCGGGTGCGCCGTGGCCGCAGGCGGCCCGGGTGCGGGACGCCGAGGCCTGCGGGGTCCCGGTACGGGTCTACGACCCCGCGCCGGGGCGGCGGGGGCGGGTGCTCGTCGTCTACCTCCACGGCGGGGGCTGGGTCATGTGCGGGCTGGACACCCACGACGCCCTGTGCCGCGGGCTGGCCGGGGCCTCGGGGGCGGTGGTCGTCTCGGCCGGCTACCGGCTGGCCCCGGAGCACCCCTGGCCGGCGGCGGCCGACGACGCCCTGTCCGTGCTGCTGTGGGCGCGGGCCGAGGCGGGCCGGCTGGGCTGCGACCCGGGCCGGGTGGTGGTGGCCGGGGACTCCAGCGGGGGCAACCTGGCGGCCGTCACCGCGCTGCGGGCGCCGGAACTGCTCGCCGGCCAGCTGCTGGTCTACCCGCCGCTGGACGCCTCGATGGGCTCCGGGTCGGTGACGGCGTACGGGCGGGGGTACTTCCACACCGCCGCGCACATGGCCTGGTACTGGGAGCAGTACGGCGGCGACCCCGCGCACCCGCACGTCTCGCCGCTGCGGGCGCCGGACCTGTCCGGGCTGCCGCGCACGCTGATCGTCCTCGCCGACTGCGACCCGCTGCGGGACGAGGGACTGGAGTACGCGCGCCGACTGGGCGGGGCGGGGGTGGAGTGCGAGGTCCGGCTGTACCCGGGGGTCTTCCACGGCTTCCTCGGCCTGCCGCTGCCGGCCGCGGCGGCGGCCCGTGCGGGGGCGGCGGCATGGCTGGGCGCCACGGGGCGGCGGGGCCAGGGGGACGGGGACGGGGCGGCCGGATTCGAACCGGCGTCCTCCTCCTGAGCAGGGAGGCGCAACGACCTCTGTGCTACGGCCCCGTCCTTGCGGACGATCCTAGTCACCGGTCTGCGGTCGCTCCCCGGGGAGGGGAAGGGGGCGGGGCGGCCGGATTCGAACCGGCGTCCTCCTCCATGCTGTGTAGGCGCACTGCCTCTGTGCTACGACCCCGCCCTTGTGTTCGATCTTAGGCGGATCCGGGGCGGGTGCGCGCGGGGATTTCCCCGGCATGATGTGTCCATGCCTGGATTCCTCCTGCGCACCGTCCTGCTCCTCGCCGTGGAGTCCGGCGCCGCCCTGCTGCTGCGCGACCCCGGGACGCCCTGGATCCCCGTGCTGCTGGCGGTGTTCGTGGCCGGCTCGGCCGTGCCGCACGGCACCGACGCGGAGTTCGCGGCCCGCTTCCTCGTCGCGCTCACCGCGGTGGGGGTCGCGAAGGTCGGGGCCGCGGTGTGGGAGGGGCACGGGGCCGTGGCCCCGGCGGGGCTCGGGGCGCTGCTGGTGCTCCAGACGGCGGCCCTGCTGCGGCTCTCGCGGCGCGGCCGCGCCCGTGGCCGTCGCCGTCCGCCGCCCCGCCGCGGCCGCCGCTGAATCCGCTGGCCCGGCGCCGCCCTCCCGCCTAGGGTCGCCCGTATGTCCAGCACCCCTCCGCCCACCACCACCCTCTGGCGCCCCACCGGTCCCGTCGAGCTCGACCTGGTCCGCGCCCTCGACTGGCGCGCCTGGCCGCCCAGGCTGCCCGAGCAGCCGATCTTCTACCCGGTGCTGAACGAGGACTACGCGGTCCGGATCGCCCGCGACTGGAACGTCAGGCATGACGGGGCGGGCTTCGTCACCCGCTTCGAGGTGGACTCGGCCTTCCTGGAGCGCTACCCGGTCCAGCGGGCCGGCGGCGAGACGATCCTGGAGCTGTGGGTCCCGGCGGAGGAGCTGCCGGAGTTCAACGCCCACATCGTCGGGCGGATCGAGGTGGTGCGTGAGTTCCGCTGACGGGGGCGTGCCCGGGTCGGTCGCCGCTATGCGGAGCGGTCCCCCACCCCACCCTTCCACCCTTCCTTGCCATGCTCTGTCCGGGGGCCTCTGACTCTCTCGGCCGCGACGCTCACGACACGGCGCTCCGCGCCCGCGCCTCAAACGCCGGCGGGGCTGTACCCAGCCCCGCCGGCGTTTGAGGCGCGGGGCTGCCTCCCGTTGGCGAGTGCACGAGGAACGGTGGAAGGGCGGGGTAGGGGACCGATCTGTGCAGCGGCGGCCACGATCAGCGGCGGGATAAGCGGTCGTCAGGGGGCGGCGGGGCGGCGAAGAATGGCGGCATGACGACTCGCGCCAGGTCCTTCGATGCCGCCGCCGCCCTCTACCACGCCTCCCGGCCCGGATACCCCGAGGCGCTGTTCGACGCCGTCGAGGAGCTCGCCGGGATACCGCTGCGCGGGGCCCGGGTGGCCGACGCGGGGGCCGGGACCGGGATCGCCAGCGCGCTGCTGCACGCCCGCGGGGCGCGGGTGCTCGCCGTGGAGCCCGGCGACGGCATGGCCGCCGAGTTCCGCCGCGCGCACCCCGCGATCCCGATCGTGCGCGGCGACGGCGACCGCCTCCCCCTCGCCTCGGGCTCCCTCGACCTCCTGACCTACGCCCAGGCCTGGCACTGGACCGACCCGGCCCGTTCCGTCCCCGAGGCCCGCCGCGTGCTGCGCCCGGGCGGGGCCCTCGCGCTCTGGTGGAACGACCTGGACCCGTCCGTCCCCTGGATCGCCGGGCAGGACGAGCGGATCGCGGAGCTCTTCGGGGCCCCCGCCGGCCCCCAGCCGCGTCAGACCCCGGAAGGCCTGGACCTCACCACCCGCGAGGTCCGCTGGTCGCGCCGGATCCCGCTGGACGCGCACCTCGCCAACCTCTCCAGCCACTCCGCCTTCCTCCTCCTCGGAGAACCCGCCACCCGGGAGTTCACCGGGGCCGAGCGGGAGCGGCTGCTGGAGCTCTTCCCCGACGGGACGGTCGAGGAGTCCTACGTGGTCACCCTGCGCGTGGCCGTCCTCTGAGGCAGGCCGCGGACCACCTCCGCCCGGCACTGCGACGGCGTGCCCCAGGCGTCGCGCAGCGGCCGGGCCCTGCGCAGCCACAGCGACAGGTCCAGCTCCTGCGTGTAGCCGACCGCGCCGTGCAGCTGGAGGGCGGTGCGGGCGGCCGCGTACGCCGCCCCGCCGGCGGCCAGCTTCGCCGCCGCGACGTCCCCGTCCGCCGGCGACAGCGCCGCCGCCCACAGCAGCGGACGGGCGAACTCCAGGTCCAGCAGGGTGTCCGCCAGCCGGTGCTTGACGGCCTGGAAGCTCCCGATCGGCGCCCCGAACTGGGTGCGCTGCTTCGCGTACTCCACCGTGCGGGCCAGCAGCTCCTCGCCCACGCCCAGGCACTGGGCCGCCGTCAGCAGCCGCGCCCACCGCGCGGCCGTCTCGGCGGCGGCCAGGACGGCCGGGCCCTCCGCCAGCAGCTCCCCGCCCGCCGCCGGGACGCCGAGCCCGCGCGCCGGATCCAGCGAGGGCAGCCGCTCCCCGGCACCCGGCGCCCGGCGCAGCTCACCCCCCGCAGGCCCGGCGGACACCGTGAAGCAGTACGCCGCAGCGTCGGGGTCCAGCGCATACGGCGAGCCGCCCGGCAGGGTCAGGGTGGCCAGGGCGTCACCCGCGACCAGCCCCGGGAGGAACCGTTTCGCCGGCCCTTCGTCCCCGAGCCGCGCCAGCTCCCCCAGCAGCACCGCCGCCGCGGCCGTCTCCACCACCGGCCCCGCCACCCCCGCCCGCCCCAGCTCCACGAACCCGAGCGCCAGCTCCACCGGCAGCGGCCCCAGCCCCTCGTACGCCTCCGGCGCGGCCAGCGCGCACAGGCCCGTGTCCGCGAGCCGGGACCACAGGGCCCGCCCGGGCCCGTGGTCTCCGGCCGCCCAGGCCCGTACGGTCGCGGGGACCCCGGCCGCGCCCAGCAGGGAGCGCAGGGTGCGGGCGAAGTCGGACTGTTCACCGGTCGGCTGGAAGCGCATCAGCGGCGGCCCTTCGGGAGGCCGAGCAGCCGCTCGGCGATGATGTCGCGCTGGATCTCGTTCGTCCCCGCGTAGATCGGCCCGGCCAGCGAGAACACCCACGGCTCGGCCCACGGCCCGCCGGCCAGCTCGGCGTCCGGGCCCAGCAGGTCCAGGGCCGTCTCGTGCAGGGCGATGTCGTACTGCGACCAGAACACCTTGTTCAGGCTGGACTCGGCGCCGATCTCCCCGCCCGCCGCGAAGCGGGTGGCGCCGGCCCAGGTGAACAGCTCGTAGGCGCGCGCCCCCACCACCGCGTCCGCGACCCGGTCGCGCAGTGCCGTGTCCGCCGGGTCCCCCTGCTCCCGCCACAGGCCGGCCAGCCGGCCGGCGGCCGCCAGGAAGCGGCCGGGGGAGCGCAGGGTCAGCCCGCGCTCGTTCCCGGTGGTCGACATCGCGATCCGCCAGCCCTGCCCCGGCTCCCCGATCACGTCCTCGTCGGGGACGAAGACCCCGTCCAGGAAGAGCTCCGCGAAGGCCGGCTTGCCGTCGAGGCGGCCGATGGGCCGCACGGTCACGCCCGGCGCCCGCAGGTCGAACATCAGGTACGTCAGCCCCTGGTGGGGCTTGGCCGCCCCCGGGTCGCTGCGGAAGATGCCGAAGGCCCGGTCGGCGAAGGCCGCCCGCGAGGACCAGGTCTTCTGCCCCGACAGCAGCCAGCCGCCCGCGGTGCGCACCGCCCGAGACCTCAGCGAGGCCAGGTCGGAGCCCGCCTCCGGCTCCGACCAGGCCTGCGCCCAGACCACCTCGCCGCTCGCCATGGGCGGCAGCACCCGCGCCCGCTGCTCGGGGGTGGCGTGGTCGAAGAGGGTGGGGGCCAGCAGGCTGATGCCGTTCTGCGAGACCCGGCCGGGCGCGCCCGCCGCCCAGTACTCCTCCTCGAAGACCAGCCACCGCTCGATGTCCGCGCCCCGGCCCCCGTACTCCTCGGGCCAGGACACCGTCGACCAGCGGTCCGCGTGCAGCCGCGCCTCCCACTCCCGGTGCGCCGCGAAGCCCTCCCGGGTCTCCAACGAGGGCAGCGGGCGGTCCGGCACGTGCTCGCGCAGCCAGGCCCGGGCCTCCGCCCGGAAGGCCGCCACCTCGGGGGAGTGGTCGAGGTCCATCAGCCGTTCGCCTCCTTCGGGGCGGCGCCGCCGCATGCTTCCCTAACAAGTGTTTGGTAGGTTAACGTACGGCCATGAGCAGCGTCGAGGAGTCCCGCAACGAGGCGCCCGCGTACGTCCCCGGCCACGGCCTGCTGCGCGGCCGCACCGCCGTCATCACGGCCGCCGCCGGCGCCGGGATCGGCGGCGCCACCGCCCGCCGCTTCCTGGAGGAGGGGGCCCGCGTCCTGATCGGCGACGCCCACGCCCGCCGCCTGAAGGAGACCGAGGCCGCCCTCGCCGCCGAGTTCGGCGCGGACCGGATCGCCTCCCTGCCCTGCGACGTCACCGACGAGGAGCAGGTCCGCGCCCTCTTCGCGCACGCCGAGCGGCTCCACGGCGGCCTCGACGCCGTCGTCAACAACGCCGGACTCGGCGGCACCGCCGACCTCGTCGACATGACCGACGCCCAGTGGACCCGCGTCCTCGACGTCACCCTGAACGGCACCTTCCGCTGCACCCGCGCCGCCCTGCGCGCCTTCAAGGACTCCGGGCGCGCGGGCGTCGTCGTCAACAACGCCTCCGTCGTCGGCTGGCGCGCCCAGACCGGCCAGGCCCATTACGCCGCCGCCAAGGCCGGGGTGATGGCCCTGACCCGCTGCGCGGCACTGGAGGCCGCCGCGTTCGGCGTCCGGGTCAACGCGGTCGCCCCGAGCCTCGCCATGCACCCGCACCTGGTGAAGGTCACCAGCGAGGAGCTGCTGGCCGAACTCACCGCCCGCGAGGCCTTCGGCCGGTACGCCGAGCCGTGGGAGGTCGCCAACGTCATCGTCTTCCTGGCCAGCGGCTACTCGTCCTACATGACGGGCGAGACGGTCTCCGTCAGCAGCCAGCACCCCTAGGCCCAGAATGGGCCCGTGCCAACGAACCAGCCGAACGCCGGGCCGGCCGCCCGGCCGGCCGCGAAGAAGAAGCCGCAGGTGACCCCCTCGCCCGAGCGGCGCCGGGAGCTCCTCGACACCGCCGCCGAGGTCTTCGCCGCCCAGGGCTACAACGCCACCACCGTCCGCAAGATCGCCGACGCCGCCGGGATGCTCGCCGGCAGCCTCTACTACCACTTCGACTCCAAGGAGTCGATGCTCGACGAGATCCTCTCGGCCTTCCTGAACGAGCTGTGGGACGGGTACGACACCGTCCTCGCGGCGGGCCTCGGCCCCCGGGAGACCATCGAGGCCCTCGTCACCGAGTCCTTCCGCGAGATCGACCGGCACCGCGCCGCCGTCGCGATCTACCAGAAGGAGGCCCGCACCCTCTCCGCCCAGCCCCGCTTCCACTACCTCTCCGACTCGCAGGTGAAGTTCGAGAAGGCGTGGCTGGGGACGCTGGAGCGGGGGGTCGCCGCCCAGGTCTTCCGCGCCGACCTCGACATCCGACTCACCTACCGCTTCGTCCGCGACACGGTGTGGGTCGCGGCGTCCTGGTACCGGCCGGGCGGACAGCACAGCCCCGAGGAGATCGCCCGCCAGTACCTGTCGATGGTGCTCGACGGGATCGCCGTACGCCCCTAGAAGCCAGCAGCCAGCAGAGGAGCCCCCGATGCCCGAGGCCTACATAGTCGACGCCGTGCGCACCCCCGTCGGGCGGCGCGGCGGCGGCCTGTCCCAGGTCCACCCCGCGGACCTGGGGGCGCACGTCCTCAAGGCGCTCGTCGAGCGGACCGGGGTGGACCCGGCCGCCGTGGAGGACGTGGTCTTCGGCTGCCTCGACACGGTCGGCCCCCAGGCGGGCGACATCGCGCGGACCGCCTGGCTGGCCGCCGGGCTGCCCGAGGAGGTCCCCGGCGTCACCGTCGACCGTCAGTGCGGCTCCTCCCAGCAGGCCGTGCACTTCGCCGCGCAGGGCGTGCTCTCCGGCACCCAGGACCTGGTCGTCGCGGGCGGCACCCAGAACATGTCGATGATCCCCATCGCCTTCGCCTCCCGGCAGGCGGCCGAGCCCCTGGGCCTCACCGAGGGCCCCTACGCGGGCTCGGCCGGCTGGCGCGCCCGGTACGGGGACGCCCCCGTCAACCAGTTCCACGGGGCGCAGCTCATCGCCCGGAAGTGGGGGATCTCCCGGCGGGACATGGAGGAGTTCGCCCTCGCCTCCCACCGGCGGGCCGTCCGCGCGATCGACGAGGGCCGCTTCGACCGCGAGACGGTCCCGTACGGGGACGTGGCGGTCGACGAGGGGCCGCGCCGCGACACCAGCCTGGAGAAGATGGCCAAGCTGCCGCCGGTCGTTGAGGGCGGCACCATCACGGCGGCCGTCTCCTCCCAGGTCTCCGACGGCGCGGCGGCGATGCTGATCGCCTCCGAGCGGGCGGTCGCCGAGCACGGCCTCACCCCCCGCGCCCGGATCCACCACCTGTCGGTGCGCGGCGAGGACCCGATCCGGATGCTGTCGGCCCCCATCCCCGCCACCGCCCACGCACTGAAGAAGACGGGGCTGACCCTCGACGCCATCGACCTGGTCGAGATCAACGAGGCCTTCGCGCCGGTGGTGCTGGCCTGGCTGAAGGAGACGGGCGCCGACCCCGCCCGGGTGAACGTCAACGGCGGCGCGATCGCCCTGGGCCACCCCCTCGGGGCGACCGGCGTGAAGCTGATGACCACGCTCCTGCACGAGCTGGAGCGCACCGGCGGCCGCTACGGCCTCCAGACCATGTGCGAGGGCGGCGGCCAGGCCAACGTCACGATCATCGAACGCCTCTGACCCGGGCGGGCGGCAGCCGGTACGGGGCGGGGCCGCACACCGGCCCCGCCCCGGCGAAGGCCTCCTCCGCGCCGAGCACACCGAGCCCCCAGGGCTGTTTGATCGCCGTCGTCCGCGCAGTGAAGCAAGATCCGGGCGAGGTGTGCTAGCTTGGTGGCGTTGCAGTTGTGGTACCCATGAACTTTATGTGCGCCTGACGGGATTGCTCCGCAGGCGCTTTTATCGTTTTTGCCGGAATCTCCCGGATGGGGCCCTTGCCGCCTATTCAGGAGATTCAAATGGCACTTGGCACCGTGAAGTGGTTCAACTCGGAAAAGGGCTTCGGCTTCATCGAGCAGGACGGCGGCGGCCCGGACGTCTTCGCCCACTACTCGAACATCGCCATGCAGGGCTTCCGTGAGCTCCAGGAGGGCCAGCGCGTGTCCTTCGACGTGACGCAGGGCCAGAAGGGCCCCCAGGCGGAGAACATCCAGCCCGCCTAAGTTCCTCAGCATGCCGGGGTCCGCACCGCGAGGTGCGGGCCCCGGCTTGTCTGCTGTCTCCACCGTTTGTCTGACCTGCCGGTTTCAGGAGGGCTTTTCCGCATGACCAGCTCCAGCTCCGCACGACCCGGCCGCCGCCCCAGCCGGGGCCGAGGCGCGGCCCAGGGACGTCCGAAGGCTGGTGCGGGACGGCAGAAGCCGGCACCCGTGGCCAGGCCGCAGGAATTCACCATGCCCGAACCGCAGGTCCCGGCCCTTCCGCCGGTGGCCGCGTTCGAGGACATGGACATGCCCGAGGCGCTGCTGAAGACCCTCGCCGCCCAGGGCGTGACCGAGCCCTTCCCCATCCAGGCCGCCACCCTGCCGAACTCCCTCGCGGGCCGCGACCTCCTCGGCCGCGGACGCACCGGCTCCGGCAAGACCCTCGCCTTCGGCCTGGCCCTGCTCGCCCGCACCTCCGGCCGCCGCGCCCAGCCCAAGGCCCCGCTCGCGCTGGTCCTCGTACCGACCCGCGAGCTCGCGCAGCAGGTCACCGACGCCCTGACCCCGTACGCCACGGCCGTCAACCTGCGCGTCGCGACCGTCGTCGGCGGCATGTCCATCAACCGGCAGGCGGGCGCGCTGCGCCGCGGCGCCGAGGTGCTCGTCGCCACCCCCGGCCGCCTCAAGGACCTCATCGACCGCGGTGACGCCGACCTCTCGCAGGTGTCGATCACCGTCCTCGACGAGGCCGACCAGATGACCGACATGGGCTTCATGCCGCAGGTCACCGCCCTGCTCAAGCAGGTCGCGCCCGGCGGACAGACCATGCTGTTCTCGGCGACCCTCGACAAGAACGTCGACAAGCTCGTCAAGATGTTCCTGGACGACCCGGTCGGCCACTCCGTCGACCCGTCGGCCGGCGCGGTCACCACCATGGAGCACCACGTCCTGTACGTCATGGACGAGACCGACAAGAAGGCCGTGGCCACGCGCATAGCCGCCCGCGACGGCCGGGTCATCATGTTCGTCGACACCAAGCGCGGCGTCGACCGCATGGTCAAGAAGCTCCTCGCGGAGGGCGTGCGCGCCTCCGGCCTGCACGGCGGACGCTCCCAGCCGCAGCGCAACCGCACCCTGGACTGGTTCAAGACCGGCGAGGTCACCGCGCTGATCGCCACCAACGTGGCCGCGCGCGGCATCCACATCGACGACCTCGACCTCGTCGTCAACGTCGACCCGCCCACCGACCACAAGGACTACCTGCACCGCGGCGGCCGCACCGCCCGCGCCGGCGAGTCCGGCAGCGTGGTCACCCTGGTCCTGCCCGACCAGAAGCGGGACATGACCCGGCTGATGTCGGACGCCGGGATCTCCCCGCGCACCGCGCAGATCAAGTCCTCCGACGAGGAGCTCGCCGAGCTGACCGGCGCCCGCGAGCCCTCCGGCATCCCCGTCGTCCTGGAGGTCCCGCAGCCCCCGCAGCCCAAGCCGCGCAGCGGTTCGGGCTCCGGCTCGGGCTCCTCGCGCCGCCGCTCGGGCACGCCGCGCACCGGCGCGTCCGGCGCCCCCGCCTCCGGCGGCCGCGGCCGGCGCTCCGGCTCCGGCGCGGCCGGCGGCTCCGGCCAGGCCCCCGCCGGCTCCGGGGCGGGCCAGTCCCGGCGCGGCCAGGGCGGCCAGGGCTCCGGCTCCGCCGGCCAGTCCCGCCGCGGCACCGGCGGATCCGGCTCCGGCGGCGGCGCGGCCGCGGCCTCGGCGCGCAGCCGCGTCGGCACGGCCGGGCAGGGACGCCGCCGGGCGGTCTGAGCCCCGCGACCCCGCACCACAGCGCGCCGACGGCGCCGGGCAGAGCACTGCCCGGCGCCGTCGTGCCGTTTCCCCGCGGCTACCGGACCAGCCTGCCCTGGAGCTTCGACAGCGTCCGCAGGTCCAGGCCCAGACCGTCCGTCAGATAGCCGTAGAAGCCGCCGTAGTCGGCCTCCATCCGGGCGGTCGCGGCGTCCAGGTAGTCCTGCCGGACCTCCTGGAGCGGGATCAGCAGGTCCGGGTTCCGCATCCGGCCCGACTGCTTGAGGCCCGCGCGCACCTGGGCGTCGTACGCCGCCCGGAAGGTGTTCGAGGCCAGGTAGTCGCTCTCGGCCGTCTCCTGCGGCACCGCCAGCGCGCGCAGCAGGACGTAGCTCATCCAGCCCGTCCGGTCCTTGCCCGAGGTGCAGTGGTAGAGCAGCGGCCCCTGGTTCCCGTCCGCGAGCTCCCGCAGGGTCGCCGCGAACTGCGCCCGGTTCTCGGGGCTCGTCACGAACGTGCGGTAGATGTCCCGCATGTAGGCCTCGGCCCGCCCGCCGCCGAGCATCTGCTCCTGCTTCACGGGGTCGCCGCTGGATATCGCGCCGACCAGGGTGCCGTACAGCCCCAGGTCGCTGACCGGGCGGGAGGTGGGGGAGAGCCCCTGCGGCAGCCGGTCGGCGCCGTCGTACTGGAGCTCCATCGGGATGCGGAAGTCGACGACCTTCGTGAGGCCGAGACCGGAGACGGTGGTGATGTCCGTCGCGGTCAGCTTGCCCAGTGCGTCGGAGCGGTAGACCAGCCCCTGGCGGACCCGGCCCCCGGTGTACGTGGCGTACCCGCCGACGTCCCGGAGGTTGACGGCCCCCTGGAGGGGGATCTGACGGATCGCCCCGGACGCCGGCCGGAGCTGGTGGTGCGGGGTACGGGCCGCGGCTGCCGGAGCCGCCGCCTCGGCGGCGGCGGGCAGGATGCCGACGGCGAGAGCGGCGGCGGCCGCCGCGGTCGCCAGGCGGATGCGGGCACGTCTCATACGGGCGACTCCTGTGACGGAGAAGGGGATCACCCTGGTGGTGGCAGGGTGCCGAGCGGGTGCGGGCCGGACGCGTGCAGCCGGTCCAGCACGGCGTGCGCTTCGGCCATGACGCGGTCGACGAGCTCCGCACACGACGGCAGATCCTCGATCACCCCCGCGACCTGGCCCGATGCCATGACACCGAGGTCCGTACGGCCCTCGACCATGGACGCCTTGAGGAGCATCGGGGTGTTCGCGGCGAGCAGGACCTGGCTCCAGGACAGGTCCCTGCCGTGCTTCATCGCCAGGCCGTCGCGCACCATCCGGGACCAGGACAGACCCGACAGCCGCCGGAACCCGGCCGCGTGCCGCACCGCCCGGGCCAGGGCCGCGGCCCGCCCCGCCCGCTCCAGGGAGGCCACCAGCTCGGTGCGCAGCATCCGGTGCGGCATCCCGTCCACGGCCGTGGTGACGGTGACGTCCTTGACGCCGGCCTTCAGGTACTCGGCCTTCACGGCGTCCGGGACGGTCGAGTCCGAGGTCAGCAGGAACCGCGTGCCCATGGCGATGCCCGCGGCCCCGTACGCCAGGGCCGCCACCAGGCCGCGCCCGTCGCGGAATCCGCCCGCCGCGACCACCGGGACGTCCACCGCGTCGACGACCTGCGGCAGCAGCACCGTGGTGGCCACGTCCCCGGTGTGCCCGCCGCCCTCCCCGCCCTGCACGATCACCGCGTCGGCGCCCCAGGCCGCCACTTTCTCGGCGTGCCGGCGCGCCCCCACCGAGGGGATCACCACCACCCCGGCGTCCTTGAGCCGGGCGATCAGCTCCCGGGACGGGGCCAGCGCGAACGACGCCACCCGGACGCCCTCGTCGATGATCAGCCGCACCCGCTCGGCCGCGTCCCCGGCGTCCGCCCGCAGGTTGACCCCGAACGGCGCGTCCGTGCGGGAGCGCACCTCCTGCACGGCCGACCGCAGCTGATCGGTCGTCATCGTCGCCGAGGCCAGGATGCCCAGCGCCCCCGCCTCGGCCGCCGCCGACACCAGCCGCGGACCGGCCACCCAGCCCATGCCCGTCTGCACGATCGGGTACCGGACCCCGACCAGCTTGGTGAACGCCGTGTCCCACTCCCTCGCCGCCATGTCAGCCCCGCACCTCCCGGTCGCGCAGGCCCTTCGGGTCGATCACCTCGCGGATCAGCCGCAGCTCCTGCGCGGAGGGCTCACGGGTGTACGGGACGTCCGCGCCGATCGCGAGCTCGAACCCGGTGGCGGCGCGGACCTCGTCCACCGTCACCCCCGGGTGGAGGGAGGCCAGCCGCATCGTGCGGCCCGGTCCGGCGAAGTCGAAGACCCCGAGGTCGCTGACCACGCGCGGCAGCCGGTGGAAGCGGGCCGCCGAGGGCCCCGCCGCCTCCGCGCGGTCGTACCCCACCCCGCTGACCATGTCGACGCGCTCGACGAACACCCTCGGGGAGTGCCGGGGCACCCAGTAGCTCACCGGGTTGTTCAGGGTGTTGACGGGCGCCCCGCGCACCCCCAGCAGCTGGCGGGCGGGCCGCTCCCAGTCGCCGATGCAGGAGATGTTCTGGTTGCCGTACCGGTCGATCTGGCTCGCGCCCATCATCACGTGCCGCCGGCCGCCGGTGACCATCGTCAGGTGGCGCCGGTACGGGAGCCAGCCCTCGACCGTCCCGTCCAGTGCGACCAGCATGGCCTCGCCGTCGGTCAGCAGCAGGTCGGGGGCGAAGGTCCGCTTGGCCAGGCGCGCCCCGAACGAGGGGATCGGGCCCATCGGACTGGCGAGCACCTCCCCGTCGCCGCGCCAGGCCTCGGCACACGCGATCACGCAGTACTCCGCGCGACTGGTCATCGCTGCTCCTCCCGCCAGGTCCGGACGGCGCTCTGGTAGTCGTGCTCGCCCGCCCCGGACAGGAACCGGGCGGCGAACTCGGGCCAGGGGGTGGCCGCGTACAGCTTCTGGAAGGCCTCGTCGCGGTCGTAGTCGGGCGCGCAGGAGGTGAAGTGCGCGCCGTTCGGGGTCTCCACGACCCCGGTGACCGCGTGCCGGCTGACCAGGAGCGACTGCGGGGGGCCGGACTTGGCGAGCTCGGCGCTCTCCACCAGCTGCTCGCAGGAGACGTACGCGGCGTCGGCGGCCTCGCAGAAGAGGTCGTCGAAGTACGGGTCGGGGCCCAGGTACTGGCCGTTGCCGAGGCGGTCGGCGCGGTTGAGGTGGACCAGGGCCGCGTCCATGCGCAGGGCGGGGACGGCGACGAACTCCTCGCCGTCGGCGTAGGGGGAGACGACGGTGCGCAGCTCCGGGTTGACCCGCATGACGTCGGAGCCGAGTCCGGCGCGGACCGGCATGAAGGGGAGGCGGTTCGCGGCCGCGTGCAGGCCCCACATGAACATGGCCTCGTCGTACTCGGTGAGGGCGAGGGCGCCGCTCTCGCGCGCGGCCCGGAAGTGCGGCTCCAGCGGGATGGAGTCGAGGGTGGCGAAGGGGGCGATCAGGCGCCGGACGCGTCCGGCGGCGGCGAGCAGCCCGACGTCGGGGCCGCCGTACGAGATCACGGTGAGATCGGTGATCCCGGACCGCAGCAGCGCCCGCACCAGGGCCATCGGCTTGCGCCGGGAGCCCCAGCCGCCGATGCCCAGGGTCATTCCGCTGCGCAGCCGCCCGACGACCTCGTCGGGGGTCATGGTCTTGTCGGTCATGCGGTGCCCTTCCCGAAGGTGTCGCGGACCCGGTCGGCGACCCCGCTGAGGTTGGCCTCGAAGGTGAACCCCTGCTCGAAGCGGTAGCTGCGGCGCACGTCGACGGGGTCGATGCCGTTGATGGCGGCCTTGGCCAGCCGGATGAGGGTGCCGTCCTTGCGCGCGATCTCGGCCGCCAGCTCCAGGGCGGCGGCGGACAGTTCCGTGCGGGGGACCACCTTCCAGACCGAGCCGTGGGCGTGCAGCTCGGCGGCGGTGGCGGTGCGCGAGGTGTAGTAGAGGGTGCGCATCAGGTGCTGCGGGACCAGCCGGGCGAGGTGGGTGGCGGCGCCGAGGGCGCCCCGGTCCAGTTCGGGCAGGCCGAACACCGCGTCGTCGGAGGCCACGATGGCGTCGGCGTTGCCGACGAGGCCGATGCCGCCGCCCAGGCAGAAGCCGTGCACGGCCGCGACCACCGGCACCTCGCACTCGTAGACGGCGGCGAAGGCCTCGGCGCAGCCGCGGTTGGCGCCGATGAGGGCGGTGTGGCCGCTGTCGCGCTGCATCTCCTTGATGTCGACGCCGGCGTTGAAGCCGCGCCCGCTGGCCGCAAGGACCACGCAGCGCACCCCGGGGTCGCGTCCGGCGGCGCGCAGGGCGTCGGCGAGCTCGTACCAGCCGTGTACGGGAAGGGCGTTGACGGGCGGGAAGTCCACTGTGACGCGTGCGATGCCCTGGTCCGGGCCGGAGGTGGAGACACCCATGGGCGGATCAGCTACCTTTCCACCAAACATTTGTTAGGTGAGGAAGGTAGCAGTCGATGGAGCTCAAGGGGAGGGTCGTGGTCGTCACCGGCGGAACCCGCGGCGTGGGCGCCGGGATCGCCCGCTCGTTCCTCGCGGCCGGGGCGGAGGTCGCCGTCTGTGCCCGGCGCCCGCCGGACCGGCCGGTGGCGCGGGACGGGCGGGAGGCCGCATTCACCTCCGTGGACCTGCGCGAGCCGGCCGCCGTCCGGGAGTTCCTCGACGGGGTCGCGGGGCGGTACGGGCGGCTCGACTGCCTGGTGAACAACGCCGGCGGGACCCCGTACCGGCTGCTGGGGGAGGGCGGAGCCGAACGCCACGCACGGGTCCTCGCCCTCAACCTGGTGGCGCCGATGACGGCCTCGCTCGCCGCCCACCCGTGGCTGCGGGAGAGCCGGGGCTCGGTCGTGATGATCGGCAGCGTCAGCGGGACCCGCCCCTCGCCGGGCACGGCGGCGTACGGGGCGGCGAAGGCGGGCCTGGAGAGCCTGGCCCGCTCGATGGCCGTCGAATGGGCCCCCGAGGTACGGGTCAACTCCCTGGTCCTCGGCATGGTCCGCACCGAGCTGGCGCACCTGCACTACGGGGACGCGGCGGGCGTCGCGGCGGTCGCCGCCACCGTGCCGCTGGGCCGGCTGGCCGAACCGGCCGACGTGGGGGAGGCGGCGGTGTTCCTGGCCTCGGACCGGGCGGCGTACGTGAGCGGGGCGAGCCTGCTGGTGCACGGGGGCGGGGAGCGCCCGGCGTTCCTGGACGCGGCGACGGCCGACCGGGGGGAGACCGGGGGCGGGGGAGGGCGGCCCGGCGGGCCGGGGGTCTGACGGTACGGGGGCTTGAGGACCGCAGTCCGGTGGACCGGCGGTCGGGTGGTCCGGCGGTCCGGTGGTCGGACCGGCCGGTGGATGCGGATCGACGTCGAGGAGAGCTGACATGGGTATCGCGGACGGACGAGTGGTCGTCGTGACGGGCGCCGGCCGGGGGCTGGGCCGGGCCCACGCGCTGGCCTTCGCGGCGGAGGGGGCGCGGGTCGTGGTCAACGACCTCGGGGTCGGGCTGGACGGGCTCCCCGGGCCCGGGAGCCCGGCCGCGCGGGTGGTCGAGGAGATCCGGGCGGGCGGCGGGGAGGCGGTGGCCCACGGCGGGGACATCGCGACGGGCGGGGGTGCGGACTCGCTGGTCGCGTGCGCCCTGGGGGCCTTCGGCCGCCTGGACACCCTGGTCAACAACGCGGGGTTCCTGCGGGACCGGATGCTGGTCAACCTCGGGGAGGACGACTGGGACGCGGTGATGCGGGTCCACCTCAAGGGGCACTTCCTGCCGCTGCGGGCGGCGGCCGCGTGGTGGCGGGCCGAGGCGAAGGCCGGCCGGCCGGTCGCGGCCCGGGTCGTCAACACCTCCTCGGGGGCGGGGCTGCTGGGCTCCGTGGGCCAGGGCAACTACAGCGCGGCCAAGGCGGGGATCCTCGGGCTGACCTTGGTGGCGGCGGCCGAGATGGGCCGGTACGGGGTCCAGGTCAACGCCGTCGCCCCGGCGGCGCGGACCCGGATGACCGAGGAGGCCTTCGCGGCGACGATGGCCGCCCCGCAGGCGGGGGCCTTCGACGCGATGGCGCCGGAGAACGTGTCCCCGCTGGTGGTGTGGCTGGGGTCGACGGCGTCCGCCGGGGTCACGGGCCGGGTGTTCGAGGCGGAGGGCGGCCGCATCACGGTGATGGAGGGCTGGCGGCCGGGCCCCACCGCCGACCGCGGGTCCCGCTGGACGCCGGGGGAGGCGGGCGAGGCCGCCGCGAAGCTCCTGGCCGAGTCGCAGCCGCCCCTCCCGGCGTACGGGACCCGGTAGACGACCGGAACCAGGCCCGCTACCCGGAGCGGTCCCCACCCGCCCGCCACCCCCTCCTCCCCGACCGACCCGTGCAGGTGCCCCGGCCCCCCGCCCCGGCCCCTGCCCGGCCACCCCCGGGGGGGTGCCCCGGGGGGTCCGCCCCCTGGCCCCTTGCCCGGCTACCGCCGGGGGCACCCTCGGGGGCCCCGCCCCCCGGCTGCGGCCGGGGGCACCGTCCGGGGGCCCCGCTCCCCCGGCTGCGGCCGGGGGCACCGTCGGGGGCCCCGCCCCCCCCGGCTGCGGCCGGGGGCACCCCCGGGGGCCCCGCCCCCCTGGCTTCGGCCGGGGGCACCCCCGGGGGCCCGCGCCGGCCCTTTCCCCGGCTGCCGCCGGGGGGTGCCCGCGGCGCCTGGATCGGTGGTGGGGGCGGCGTGTCGGTGTGCGAAATCCGGTCCGTGCGGCGCCCGGGTGCGCAGCGGCCGGAACGGGGGCCCGGGCGGAGCCCCGAGGCTTCGCCGGCCGCGCCGGCGCCCGAGGCGGGGCGGTGGAGGGGCGGGGCGGGGAGCGGCTCCGCCCAGCGGGACCACCGGACCCGGGTTCCGGACATCCGGGCGGGCGGCGGGACCCGCTCCCGCCCGGCACGGGAGCCGCCGACCGGCGCAGGGGCGGCGCGCCGGTCGCCGGAATCGGCCAGCCGGTACGGACCGAAGGCCCCCCGCCGCCCGATGGCCGTATCGAACCCTCCCCCACCCAACGGCAGCGTGGTGGCATGTGCATGCCCAAACCGGGCTCCCCTCCGCACGAACGGAGACCCCTCATGCCCCTGCGCAGAATCGCGCTCGGCGCCGCCGTCACGGCGCTGTCGGCCCTCGCCGCCCCCGTCCAGGCCGCCCACGCCCAGACCCCCTCCGTCCCCCCGCCCGGCCGCGTCACCGTCGAGGTCGCCGGGGTCAACGGCTCCGGCTGCCCCCAGGGCAGCGCCGACGTCGCCGCCGCCTCCGACAACACCGCCTTCACCGTCACCTACAGCAGCTACCTCGCCCAGACGGGCGCCGGCGCCGGCGGGACGGAGTTCCGCAAGAACTGCCAGCTGGCCCTGCGGATCCACGTGCCGCAGGGGTTCACGTACGCCATCGCCCGCGCCGACTACCGCGGCTTCGCCCACCTCCAGCGCGGCGCCTACGGCCAGGAGCGCGCGAACTACTACTTCCAGGGCAACGCCCAGACGGCCCGCAGCACCCACCAGTTCAACGGCCCCCTCAGCGACAACTGGCAGGCGAGCGACCAGACCGACTACGCGGACCTCGTCTGGGCCCCCTGCGGCGAGGAGCGCAACCTCAACGTCAACACCGAACTGCGGGTCTACGGCGGCACGTCCAGCCCGCAGAACCTCAGCTTCATGAGCATGGACTCGACGGACGGCAGCGTCAGCACGGTCTACCACTTCGAGTGGAAGGAATGCCCCGCGGCCTGATGCGGGGTGCCCGCAGGAGAGTCCCCGGCCCGAGGGCCGGGAGTCAGGAGTCAGGAGTGACCACCATGTCTCATTCCCTGTTCCGCACCCTGCTCACCGCCGGTGCGGCCGCCGCCCTGATCGCGACGTCCACCCCCGCGGGGGCCGCCGCCCCCGGCGCGGGCGGCCGTCCGCCGATCACCGTCCCGCCCGACAAGATCGTGATCGAGCTCGCCACGGTGAACGGCTCGGGCTGCCGCGAGGGCACCGCCCAGGTGGCCGTGGCCCCCGACAACACGGCCTTCACCGTCACCTACAGCGACTACCTCGCCCAGGTCGGCCCCGGCGCCCCGCCCACGGCCTTCCGCAAGAACTGCCAGCTCAACCTGCGCGTCCACGTCCCGTCCGGGTTCACCTACGCGATCGTCCAGGCGGACTACCGGGGGTTCGCGTTCCTCCAGGCCGGGGCCTCGGGCCAGGAGCGGGCGAACTACTACTTCCAGGGGATGCCGCAGACGACGCAGCGCACGCACCAGTTCAGCGGCCCGCTCAACGACAACTGGCAGACCAGCGACAAGACGGAGTACGCGGACCTCGTCTGGTCCCCGTGCGGCGAGAAGCGCAACTTCAACATCAACACCGAGCTGCGGGTGAACGCCGGCACCTCGAACCCGCAGACCTCCACCAGCTTCATGGCCATGGACTCCACGGACACCAGCGTCAGCACGCTCTACCACCTCGCCTGGCAGACGTGTCCCGCGCCGAAGAAGGCGTAGCCGCCCGGTGAACGGGCGCCGGGCCCGGCCCCCTGGCGAGGGGCCGGGCCCGGCACTCGTGCGATGGGATATGACTACCCGCCATACCGCCGGTTCGAACCGCCCGGGGCGCACCGAATCGGCGGCCGCCGGGTCAGGAGAGCTTGCCGCCGTAGTCCGGGAGCTTGACGGTGCGCTCGGCGTGGCCGCCGACCAGGTCGCTCTCGTTGTTCCCGATGTTGGCGATGATCGTGTAGCCGCGGGCCTCGATCTCGGCGCGCTTGGCCGTCTTGTAGGCGCTGACCTGGCTGAACAGGGCGGGCAGGTCCCGGACGTACAGTCCGGTCACCGGGTAGCCGACCGCCTTGAGGTTCCGCTCGGTCAGGGAGTACACGATCCCCGGGCGGGCGGTGACGAAGAAGATCGCGACCCCGCGCTCGTTCGCGTACTGGGTCAGGGCGCGGACCTTCTCGATCGCCGGGGTCGGGAACGTCCAGAACCAGTGGAAGTCCGTCTCCAGGGAGGAGTTGTCGATGTCCAGGACGATCGCGGGCTTCTCGCCGGCCGGGGAGGCGGCGATCCGCTGCTCGATGGCCGGTCGGGCGGCGTCGACGACGGCGGCCACGTCGCGCTGCCAGGTGGCGTAGTCGATCCCGAGGATCGCCGCGTTGCCGCCCGGTGCGGAGGCGGTGACGGCCGCCGGGGCCGGGGCGGGCGCGGAGGCCGGGGCCGCGACGGCGGCGCCGGCCGGCAGCAGGGTCATCACGGCGGCCGCGGCGGCCACGGTGGCGGCGGCGGTACGGGACGTGCGGGTGCGGCGGGTGCTGCGCATGTGGGGGCGCTCCTCGGTCACGACTTGGCATGTACGTGCCCAGAGTTGGCCAGAATCCCCCGCATGTCTACTGGCCGGTAGGAAACTTTTCGTGGCCGCCGGATGAATCCCCGTCGCCACGCCCGCCGCCCGGCGGGGATTGTCCGAAAACGCGTTCTTGTTGCCGTCGCGGGGGCGGATGTGTCATGGACGTGTCATTCACCGGATGGCACGCACGGCCCAACCCCCCACGAAAGGCAGTGTGTCGACCGTGTCCACTCTTGCCACCATCCTCAAGCGCGGCCTCGCCGTCGGCGCCGTGGCCCTCGCCGCCGTCAGCCTCCAGCCCACCGGCGCCAGCGCCTCACCGACCCCCGTCGTCGGCGGGACCCGCGCCGCCCAGGGCGAGTTCCCCTTCATGGTCCGCCTCTCCATGGGCTGCGGCGGCGCCCTCTACACCCAGCAGATCGTCCTCACCGCCGCCCACTGCGTGAACGGATCCGGCAACAACACCTCCATCACCGCCACCGCCGGCGTCGTGGACCTGCAGAGCGGCAGCGCCATCAAGGTCAAGTCCACCAAGGTGCTCCAGGCCCCCGGCTACAACGGCCAGGGCAAGGACTGGGCCCTCATCAAGCTCGCCCAGCCCGTCAACCTCCCCACCCTGAAGATCGCCGACACCAAGGCCTACGACAACGGCACCTTCACCGTCGCCGGCTGGGGCGCCGCCCGCGAAGGCGGATCCCAGCAGCGCTACCTCCTCAAGGCCACCGTCCCCTTCGTCTCCGACGCCGCCTGCCAGGCCGCCTACGGCAGCTCCCTCGTCCCCTCCGACGAGATCTGCGCCGGCTACGACCAGGGCGGCACCGACACCTGCCAGGGCGACTCCGGCGGCCCCATGTTCCGCCGCGACAACAACAACGCCTGGATCCAGGTCGGCATCGTCAGCTGGGGCGAGGGCTGCGCCCGCGCCGGATACCCCGGGGTCTACTCCGAGGTCTCCACCTTCGCCGCCGACATCCGCAACGCCGCCGCAGGCCTGTAACCCCGCCGCCGGCCCGCATCCCCCGGGCCGGCCCCGGCACCCCCCCACCCGCGCACCTCGTCCTTCCGGCCGGACCCGAACCGGCCGGAAGGACGAGTTCCCCGCCGTCCGGTTGCGGGCCGCCGCACCCCCGGGTCCCATGGGACGGGGACACCCCCGGCGCCCGCCGTGGGGAGGCCCACCGGCAGCGGGCGACAGTGGGGCAGGCGGCGCATGACGATCAGAGTGGTCATCGCGGACGACCAGGAGATGGTCAGGACCGGCTTCCGGATGATCCTCGAAAGCCGGCCGGACATCGAGGTCGTCGCCGACGCCGCCGACGGGCAGGCCGCCCTCGCCGCCGTCGCCGAACACCAGCCCGACGTCCTCCTCCTCGACATCCGCATGCCCCGCGTCGACGGCCTGGAGGTCACCCGCCGCCTCTCCGGCCAGGACACCCCCCGCATCGTCATCGTCACCACCTTCGACCTCGACGAATACGTCCACGCGGCACTCCACGGCGGCGCCTCCGGCTTCCTCCTCAAGGACGCCAGCCCCGCCATGCTCGTCGAAGCCGTACGGGCCGCGGCCGCCGGCGACGCCCTCGTCTCCCCCGCCATCACCGTCCGCCTGCTGCGCGAGATGGCCCCCCGCATGGCCGGCCCCCAGGCCGCCCGCCGCCCCCGCGAACCCCTCACCGCACGCGAACGGGACGTCGTGCGCTGCCTCGCCCGCGGCCTGACCAACGCCGAGATCGCCGCCGAGCTGTACGTCTCCCTCTCCACCGTCAAAACCCACCTGGCGAGCGTCCAGGCCAAGATCACCGCCCGCAACCGCGTCGAGATCGCCGCCTGGGCCTGGGAAAGCGGCCTCGCCGCCACCGGCGCGTGATCACGCCCCGGCCGGCCCCATGAGCCCCCTCGCCTCCTGGGCCCGCCGCCACCCCCGCACGGCCGACGCGATCCGGGTGCTGCTCCCCGTGCTCCTCCTCGGCCTCGTGACCCTCGAAGGCATCGTCCTCGCCCGCCAGCCCCGCCCCCCGCACACCGCCGTCTGGGTCTCCGGAACCCTCGTCTGCCTCAGCGCCGCCCCCTGGCCCGGCCTGCCCCTCCTGGCCCGCGCCTGGTTCGCCGCCGCCACCACCTGGACCGTCACCCTCCTGCTCGTCCTCGGCTCCCGGCCGACCGTCGTCTGGGGCGCCGGAGAGGCCGTCGCCCTCCTGGTCCTGCTCTCCCAGGTCCTCCTGCGCGCCCCCGCCCGCACCGCCGCCGTCCTCGGCCCCGTCCTCGGCCTCGGCTGCATGGCCGTACCCGTACGCGACGCCGACCCCGGCCGCTTCACCCTCCTCTTCTCCGTCCTCACCGCCGTCGTCACCGCCTACTCGCTCCTGCTGCGCCTGCAGTCCGTCCAGCGCCTGCGCGACCTCCAGGCCGTACGCACCGCCGAACGCCTCGAACTCGCCCGCGAACTCCACGACCTCGTCGCCCACCACGTCACCGGCATCGTCGTCGAGGCCCGCGCCGCCCGCTTCACCCGCGTCAGCGCCGAACGCGCCGCCGAGGTCTTCGGCCGCATCGAAACCGCCGGCGGCGAAGCCCTCGGATCCATGCGCCGCCTCGTCCGCGTCCTGCGCGAGGACGACGCGGCCGCCACGGCCCCCGCCACCACCCCCGTCGCCGGCCTCGCCGACATCCGCGACCTCGCCCGCCGCTTCGCCGGCCCGCCCGTCGTCCTGTCCATCGAGCCGGGCCTGGAAGCACGCATCCCGGGCGACGTCGCCGCCACCGCCCACCGCATCGTCCTCGAAGCCCTCACCAACATCGGCAAACACGCCGCCACCGCCACCGCCGTCCGCATCGGCCTGCGCACCGTCCCCGAAGGCCTCGAAGTACGCGTCGCCGACGACGGCGGACACCCCGCCCGGCTCTCCGAGAAGGCCCGCGGCGGCGGCTACGGCCTCGTCGGAATGACCGAACGCGCCGAAGCCCTCGGCGGCCGCCTCACCGCCGGCCCGGCCCCCGAGGGCGGCTGGCTCGTCACCGCCACCCTGCCCCTGTGACCCCTCTTCCCCCTGATCAGGCCCCACCTCCAGGCCCCGCCCGGCCCCCGCCCCCCGGCCCGTCTCACCCAGCGACATGCCGGCGGTGCCGCACGCACCCGCCACGTATTCTCGATGACCATGAACACCAGCGACCGCGACAGCGGCACCGACCCCGACGCGATCGACGAGAACGTCACCGCCGAACTGGCCCGCCTGCGCGACAGCATCGACAACATCGACGCGGCCGTGGTCCACATGCTCGCCGAACGCTTCAAATGCACCCAGCAGGTCGGCCACCTCAAGGCCCGCCACCAGCTGCCCCCCGCCGACCCCGGCCGCGAGGCCCGCCAGATCGCCCGCCTGCGCCAGCTCGCCGAGAACGCCAAGCTCGACCCGGCCTTCGCCGAGAAGCTCCTCAACTTCATCATCGCCGAGGTCATCCGCCACCACGAGACCATCGCCGCCGGCGAGGACTGACCGGCCCCGGGGCGGGCCTCCCCGCCCCGGCCGGAGACCCCCTAGGACCCCGGCCGCCCATCCGGCAGCATGGCCCCATGTCCGCACTGACGCGCAACGAAGCGCAGCTCCGAGCCCAGCTCCTCGACGTACACCACTACGCCGTCACCCTCGACCTCACCACCGGCGACGAGACCTTCGACTCCACCACCGTCATCCGCTTCAGCGCCCGCACCCCCGCCGACACCTTCGTCGAACTGAAGCCGGAAGAACTGCGCTCCGCCACGCTCGACGGCACCCCCCTCGACCCCGCCGGCCTCAGCGGCAACCGCCTCCCGCTCACCGGCCTCACCGAAGGCCGCCACGAACTGCGCATCGACGCCCGCATGCGCTACTCCCGCACCGGCGAGGGCCTCCACCGCTTCACCGACCCGGCCGACGGCGAAACGTACGTCTACACCCAGATGTTCATGGACGACGTCCAGCGCGTCTTCGCCGCCTTCGACCAGCCCGACCTCAAGGCCGTCTTCCAGTTCACCGTCACCGCCCCCGCCCACTGGACCGTCCTCGCCAACGGCATCACCACCCGCACCGGCGACCGCGACGCGGACGGCGTCTGGACCTCCGCCCCCACCCCCGTCATCTCCACCTACCTCGCCGCCGTCGCCGCCGGCCCCTGGCACAGCGTCACCACCGAACACGCCGGACTGCCCTTCGGCATCCACTGCCGCAAGTCCCTCGCCCCCCACCTCGACGCCGACGCCGACGAGATCCTCTCCGTCACCACCGCCTGCTACGACCGCTACCACGAGAAGTTCACCGAGCCGTACCCCTTCGACTCCTACGACCAGGCCTTCGTCCCCGAGTTCAACGCCGGCGCCATGGAGAACCCCGGCCTGGTCACCTTCCGCGACGAGTTCGTCTTCCGCTCGGCCGTCACCGACACCGAACGCCAGCGCCGCGCCATGGTCATCGCCCACGAGATGGCCCACATGTGGTTCGGCGACCTCGTCACCCTCGCCTGGTTCGACGACATCTGGCTCAACGAGTCCTTCGCCGAGTACATGGGCTACCAGACCCTCACCGAAGCCACCCGCTTCACCGGCACCTGGACCGAGTTCGGCATGGAGCGCAAGCCCTGGGGCTACGCCGCCGACCAGCGCCCCTCCACCCACCCCGTCGCCCCCGGCCCCGACGACGTCCCCGACACCGCCTCCGCCCTCCTCAACTTCGACGGCATCTCCTACGCCAAGGGCGCCTCCGCCCTGCGCCAGCTCGTCGCCTGGCTCGGCGAGAAGGACTTCCTGGCCGGCATCAACACCCACTTCGCCCGCCACAAGTTCGCCAACGCCACCCTCGCCGACTTCGTGGACTCCCTCGCCGCCCACACCGACCGCGACGTCCACGCCTGGGCCGAGATCTGGCTGCGCACCACCGGCATCGACACCCTCACCCCCCGGATCCAGGAGGGCGCCGGCGGCTGGACCCTCACCGTCGACCGCCACGGCAGCCGCCCCCACCGCATCACCGCCGGCACCTACAGCCGGGCCACCGACGGCCTCCTGGAGCGCACCGCGCTCCTCGACCTCGACGTCCCCACCGACGAGGTCCTCTCCGCCGCCGGCCCCCGCCCCGACCTCCTCGTCCTCAACGACGGCGACCTCGGCTACGCCAAGGTCCGCCTCGACGAGACCTCCCTCGAAACCGCCCTGCGCGACCTCTCCCGCATCCCCGACCCGCTCACCCGCGCCGTCGTCTGGGGCTCCCTGCGCGACATGGTCCGCGACGGCGAACTCGCCCCCGCCGACTACCTCGCCACCGCCGCGGCCCACCTCCCCGACGAGAGCGACCTCGCGATCGTCCAGGGCGTCCTCGGCTTCGCCCGCAACCACGTCGCCGACCTCTACACCGCCCCCGCCGAACGCACCGCCGCCCTCACCACCCTCACCACCATCGCCCGCGACCTCCTGCGCCGCACCGAGGACGGCAGCGACCCCGGCCTGCGCCTCGCCGCCGTACGCGCCTTCATCGACAGCGCCACCCAGCCCGACACCATCGCCGCCTGGCTCGCCGACGGCACCGTCGACGGCGGACCCGTGCTCGACCCCGAACTGCGCTGGCGGGCCCTCGCCCGCCTCGCCGTCCTCGGAGCCGTCGACGAGGACGCCGTCGACGCCGCCCTCGCCGCCGACCCCAGCGCCACCGGCCAGCAGGGCGCCGCCCGCTGCCGCGCCGCCCTGCCCACCGCCGAGGCCAAGGCCGCCGCCTGGCAGCGCCTCTTCCACGACGACACCCTGTCCAACTACCTGTTCAGCGCCACCGCCCAGGGCTTCTGGCAGCCCGAACAGGGCGAACTCGTACACGAGTACGTGGCCCGCTACTACCCCGAGGCCGTCGCCGTCGGAGCCCGCCGCGGTCCCGCCATCGGCGAGGCCGCCGGCCGCTGGGCCTTCCCCTCCCACGCCGTGGACGAGGCCAACCTCCGGGCCGGCCACGCCGCCCTGGAGGACCCGGAGATCACCCCGATGATGCGCCGCGTGCTCGTCGACCAGCTCGACGACCTCGCCCGCACCCTGCGGGTCCGCGGCGCCTAACGGATACAGCCGACGATCCGCACCGACACCTGGGCACTGGCCGTCAGGCCGCTGTCCGGGTCGGTGGCGGTGAACACCAGCGGATACGTCCCGTCGGGCAGCAGCGGCACCAGGAAGCCGCCCGACGGGCCCGCCCCCACCGCCACCGGCCCGTTCGGCCCCTTCAGCTGCCAGGCCGTGTACTGCGGATCGGTGATGGCCCGGTCACCCGGCCGGGTCCGCGCCGACGCGGAGAAGGCCTCCTCGCAGCCCCGCCGCAGCTGCCCGCCGCTCCCCGGCTGCCGGATCGCCACCGCCGGGGGCTGCGGCTGCTGCGGGGCGCCCGTCGACGGCCGGGGGTTCCCGCCGTTCGTGGGCCGGCCGGGGGAGGGGGAGTTCGGGGAGCCGGACGGGGGCGGGGCGCTGGGCCCCGGCGACTGCGACGGGGGCGGGGGCGAGGACGGATCGGGAGACGCGGACGGCGGCCCCGACGCCGGAACGGAAGGATCCGCCACCCCCGGCACCGACGGGACGTCCGGCCGTCCCACCGAGGTCGGCGCCGGCCCCTTCGAGGGCGAGGTGGCCTTCGCGTCGATGGTCGCGCACAGCGCACTGGCGATCATCGGCTGCGCGTCCGGTACCGAGGAGGGACGCAGCCTCTGGTCGTCCCCGCCGTGCGCCTGGGCGTCGAGGTAGACGTTCCCCGTCGAGGTCTCGGCGTCACTGTGCTCGACCCACGCCGAATCGTGGTACAGCCCGCCCGCCTTCTGCTGGTTCACCCCCGTGACGTGCCACTCCCGCACCCGGCCCCCCGACGGCGTACCCGCCACCGCGGGCCCGTTCGTCCCGGCGAACAGCCAGCCGTCCCCGAAGTACCGCTGCGGGGCCTCCGGCGCACCGGTCTCGTTGGCCGCCGGGAAGGTGAATCCGCCCCCCAGCAGCAGCCGGCTCTTCGGACAGGCCACCGTCGCCCGCGCACTGCCACCCGCCGCGACCGCCACCCGGGCCGTCACCACCGACACGCTCCTCAGCTTCACGCAGACCGGCCGCACCCCGACCGCGAAGTTCGCCTGCGGCGGCTGCGGAGCCTGGAGCTGCGTCATGCGCAGCACGTCCGTGGAATCCCCCAGCGGGAACGGACGGGAGCTCAACTCCGTACCCGGGTTCAGCGTCACCAGGAAATCGCTCCCGCCGGCAGCCGGACCGGGTACGGCCGCCAAGGGCGTCAGCCGGTCCAGCGGAACCGGCGCCACCGGCCTCCCCTGAAGGACCCGGTCGGCCTTGAACTCGGCCCCCACCATCGTGAATCCGCCGGAGCAGTGCGGGGTGGCCCGCGTCGTGGCCGTCACCCCCTTGAACGGACCTTCGGTCGTCACGTCGTGAATGCCCCCCGGACCGGCGAGCTTGTTCGGCTTGTCCAGGAACGCGTACGCGGTCCACTGGAAATCGAGGTTGCCCTGCACTTCCGGCTTCGCGTTCACGCACAGCGCGTACGAGGTCAACGTCGACGGCGCGGCACCCGGATTGAACGCCGACGCCAGCCACGCACCCCCGAGGAAACGGCTGTTCGTCGCGAACCCCGGCCCCGCGATCGCGTATCCGCCGCCCAGCGCCGTCTCGTGCGGCAGGCAGCCCGCCACCGTCAGCTGCTCCGCGCCCGCCGGCACCGACACCGACGTACTGCGCTGGACCACCACCACCGGCTCCGGCCCCCGCGAGGTCCACCACACCCCCGCCCCGGCCGCGCCCGCGACCACCACGGCCCCCGCCGCGACCGCCGCGGCCGTCTTCCCGCCGACCGCGCCGGCCACCTTCGCCCACACCCCGGATCCAGCCATCGGGTCCCCTCCCGCAGCGCACGCGCGCCCCGTGCCGACGGCACTGTAGTACCGCCGCGACCTGCCTCCCAGAGCCCGGATCCCCAAGGTTTCCCCATCCCGGCCCGGCCGCCCCCACCCCGCGCCCGTACCGGTCGGACGGCCGAAAACCGACCCCCGCCGGATCCCGGTGGTTACCCCATTCGGGTCTGATCGTTGTACCGGCCGGGTGTCCCGCCCGGCCTCGGCCACCGAGCCCCCCGGCCCGCGCACCCCACCCGCCCAGCCCCGGAGGCCCTCCATGACAGCGCCCCTGCCCCCACCCCCGCTCGCCGGCGGACAGGGCGGCGCCGACGCGCTGCGGCCCCTCCTCGACACCGTCGTGCACGCCCTGCGCACCGGAGCCGCCGCACGCGGCGGCCCCCTCCCCGCCGGCGGCCCCCGCGCCGCCTCCGCCCGCGTCCGCGCCGCACTCGGCGAGGTCCTCCCCGCCCACGGCACCGGCGACCACGAAGCACTCACCACCCTCGTCCACACCCTCACCGCGGGCGCCGCCGACCCCGCCGACCCCCTGTGCGCCGCCCACCTCCACTGCCCCCCGCTCGCCGTCGCCGCGGCCGCCGACCTCGCCGTCAGCGCGCTCAACCCCAGCCTCGACTCCTGGGACCAGGCCCCCGCCGCCTCCGCCATCGAAGAACTCCTCACCACCGCCCTCGCCGCCGAGCTCTACGACACCCCCCGCCCCGACGCCCTCCTCACCACCGGCGGCACCGAAGCCAACCAGCTCGCCCTCCTCCTCGCCCGCGAACGCCACGGCCCCCGCCTCACCGTCGTCCACGGAGCCAACGCCCACCACTCCGTCCCCCGCTCCGCCTGGCTCCTCGGCCTGCCCCCCACCCTCACCCTCCCCACCCCCGCCGGCACCCTGGACCCCGCCACCCTCGACGCCGCCCTCACCCGCACCCCCGGCCCCGTCCTCGTCACCGCCACCGCCGGAACCACCGACGCCGGACTCATCGACCCCCTCCCCGCCCTCGCCGACGTCTGCGACCACCACGGCGCCGACCTCCACATCGACGCCGCCTACGGCGGAACCCTCACCTTCAGCCCCCGCCACCGCCCCCGCCTCGCCGGCCTCGACCGCGCCCGCTCCCTCACCCTCGACCTGCACAAACTCGGCTGGCAACCCGTCGCCGCAGGACTCCTCGCCGTCCCCGACACCCGCCTGCTGGCCCCCCTCGCCCACCAGGCCGACTACCTCAACGCCACCGACGACACCGAAGCCGGCCTCCCCGACCTCCTCGGCCGCTCCCTGCGCACCACCCGCCGCCCCGACGCCGTCAAGATCGCCGCCACCCTCCGCTCACTCGGCCGCGACGGCCTCGCCCACCTCATCGACCGCACCTGCGCCACCGCCCACCGGCTCGCCGACCTCCTCGACGCACACCCCGGCTTCGAACTCCACGCCCGCCCCACCATCACCACCGTCCTCTTCCGCCCCACCTCCGCGGACGACGACCAGCTCGCCACCCTGCGCCGCACCCTCCTCCACGACGGCACCGCCGTCCTCGGCCGCGCCACCGCCGACGGCCGCCTCTGGCTCAAGGCCACCCTCCTCAACCCCCACACCACGGCCGAGGACCTGGACACCCTCATCGCCCACCTGGAAGGCAGGACCCACCGATGACCGCCCCTCACGATGCACCCCACGACCTCGTCGGAATCGGCATCGGCCCCTTCAACCTCTCCCTCGCCGCCCTCAGCCACGGCCTCCCCCAACAGGGCGCCGACCGCCTCGCCACCGCCTTCTACGACCAGCGCCGCGACTTCCGCTGGCACCCCGGGCTCCTCATCGACGGCGCCACCCTCCAGGTCCCCTTCCTCGCCGACCTGGTCACCCTCGCCGACCCCGCCAGCCCCTGGACCTTCCTCAACTACCTCAAGCACAAGGAACGGCTCTTCCCCTTCTACTTCGCCGAGCACTTCCACATCCAGCGCGCCGAATACGACGCCTACTGCCGCTGGGTCGCCGGCCGCCTGCCCGGACTCCACTTCGGCCACCAGGTCGACGCCGTCCGCTGGAACCCCGAACACGACCTCTTCGAAGTCGACTACACCCAGCTCGACGCCGACGGAGAAGCCGAAGCCCTCGGCCGCACCCACACCCGCAACCTCGCCCTCGGCATCGGCACCGCCCCCTACGTCCCCGAACCCCTGCGCCCCCTCGCCGAGGCCCCCACCGTCCCCGTCATCCACTCCGCCGACTACCTCGACCACCGCGCCCGCATCCTCGCCGCCGAACACGTCACCGTCATCGGCTCGGGCCAGTCCGGAGCCGAGGTCTTCCTCGACCTCCTGCGCGCCCGCCCCGTCGGCCGCGAACGCCTCAGCTGGCTCGCCCGCACCCCCTCCTTCGCCCCCATGGAGTACTCCAAGCTCGGCCTCGAACACTTCACCCCCGACTACGCCCGCTACTTCCACTCCCTCCCCGAACCCGTCCGCGACCGCCTCGTCCCCGCCCAATGGCAGCTCCACAAGGGCATCGACGCCGCCACCATCGCCGCCATCCACGAAGAGCTCTACCGCCGCACCCTCCACGGCGGCTGGCCCGACACCGTCCTCACCCCCGGAGTCACCGTCCGCACCGCCGGACGCGTCGCCACCACCAAGGTCGAACTCCACCTGGAACACACCCAGCAGGGCACCCGCTCCCGCCTCACCACCGACGCCGTCGTCCTCGCCACCGGCTACCGGGAACGCCCCCTGACCAGCCTCTTCGCCGGCCTCGACCCCTACATGCGCACGGACTCCTCCGGCCGCCCCCGCATCGACGACCGCTACCGCATGGTCCTCGACCCCTCCGTCACCGGAACCGTCTTCGTCCAGAACGGCGAACGCCACACCCACGGCGTCGGAACCCCCGACCTCGGCCTCGCCGCCTGGCGCAGCGCCGCCATCCTCAACACCCTCACCGGCAAGGAGCCCTACCCCCAACCCGACCGCACCGCCTTCACCACCTTCGGCCTCGAACAGCGCGAACACACCCGCCCGCGCCCGGCCGTCGACCTCCTCCCGCTCGTCGACCACCCCTGAACGCACCCGGGGCCGGGCCCCGCCACACGGCGGAACCCGGCCCCGTACGCAACGGTCGGTGCTCCCGGTACTAGAAGACCGGCACCCCGGCCCGCGTCAGCTTCCAGTCCACCGAAGCGAACTGCGCCGGGTCGATCGTCCCCTTCGCCTTCACCCACTGGATGATCGTCGTGCGGATCTCCTCCGAGTTCGACCACAGCTGCTTCGCCTGCGGCACGTGCGGGAAGTTGCCGCCGCCCGACGCCCGGTAGTTGTTCACCGCCAGCACGAACTGCGCCGCCGGGTCCACCGGCTTGCCCCGGAACGACAGCCCCGAGATCCGCGAACCCTTCGGCTGCGCGACGTCGATGTCGTACGACAGTCCGTACACCGCGTCGTAGTTGTAGTCCGGCGTCGCCTCCGCGTTCGTCAGCTTCGCCGGGTCCACCACATCGCCCGGCGCCGTCTGGACGTAGTACTTCGCCGAGTACTCCAGGTAGTCCTTCAGCTGCGCACCCGTGAGCAGACGCGCCTCCAGGGTGTTCTCGAACGGGTACAGACCCGCCGCGTCCTTGATCGTCACCTGCCCGGCCGGGATCGACGCCGTCCGCGAGAAGCACGAGGCCTGCGACAGCACCGGCAGCGCCGCCCACTCCGTACCCGCCAGGGCCCCCTTGACCGTCTCCGCCTGCACGTGGCTGATCAGGTCGATGATCGGGACGTCCTTCACCGGGCCGTCCGCCGAGGACATCGCCAGCTTCGAGGTGCCGATCACCTGGTTGACGTACGCCACCACCTTGCGGTGCTCGTCCGACAGCAGGTTCGTGATCTTCGGGTCCTCGGCGGCCGTGTTCGAGTTCAGCACCTTCGCCGACACCTTCGACACCGACCAGCGGCCCCGGTCCCACGCCAGCTCGAAGTCGAACAGCGTCAGGCGCTGACCCCACTTCAGCGGCTCCGACAGGACCACGTCCTTGCCGGTCGCCTTGTTCTTCACCCGGTACTCCGGGATCTCCGTGTGCGCGTGGCCCACCAGGATCGCGTCGATCCCCGGCACCTGCTCGGCCACCAGGCCGGCCGCGTTCTCGACGTACGGCAGCTGGTCACCGTAGGAGGACGTGCCGCTCGACCCCGAGTGCGCCGACACGATCACCACGTCCGCACCCATGGACCGCAGCCGCGGCACGTACTTCGCCGCCTGCTCCTCCAGACCCGGGAACGTCATCTTCCCCTGCACGTTCGCCTTGTCCCAGATCGCGATGCCCGGGTTCGTCAGCCCCAGCACCGCCACCTTCACGTCCCGCCCGTGCGGGGTCCGCAGCCGGTGCATGCTGTACGGGGCGAACGCCGGCTTCAGCGTCTTCGCGTCCAGCGCGTTCGCACCCAGCAGCGGGAAGTGGCACTGCTCCTCGAACTTGCGCAGCACCGGGATGCCGTAGTTGAACTCGTGGTTGCCGATGGCCGCCGCGTCGTACCCGATCGCGTTCATCGCCTGGGCCATCGGGTGCACCGGACCCCGGCGCGCGGTGATCGGATCCACCTTCGCGTAGTAGTACGCCAGCTGCGTGCCCTGGATGGTGTCACCGGCGTCGATCAGGAGGGTGTTGCACCGCCCCTTCTCCGCCCGCACCTGGTTCACCAGGGTCGAGATCTTCGCCAGGCCGATGTCGTTGTGCGCCTTGTCGTCGAACTCCTTGTCGGTGAAGTAGTCCCAGTTGAAGACGTTCCCGTGCAGGTCGGTCGTCCCCATCACGGTGAACGAGTACGTCCGCTGCTTCGCCGACGGCGCGGCGGCACCCGGCGCGGCGGCCGCCGGCGTGGCCGAAGCCCCCGCCAGCGCCACGGCGGCACCCGTCGCGGCCGAAGCCCCCATGAACGTCCTACGGTCGAACCCCATGCCATCTCCCCTAGTCAGGCGTGTGTCAGTACAGCGTCAAAACGCGGCGACAACGCGCGTAGATTCTGACTGATGGGTAACAAGGCGCAACACCCCACCCGGGTTTCGATCGGATGACCAGACCCGAACGGACGACGGTGCGACAGTGAAACCATGACCCAGGACGCCACGCACCCCGCCCCGGCCGCCCACCACCCCTACGGCACCCCCGAAGCCCCCCGCGTCTCCGTCCGCGGCGAAGCCCGCCTCGAAGTCGACCCCGAGATCGCCCGCATCGGCATCACCGTCACCGCCCGCGGCACCGACCGCCGCACCGCCCTCGACGACCTCACCCGCCGCAACAACACCGTCCTCGACCTCGTCAAGAGCTACGGCGACCCCGTCGAGAAGCTGGAGACCGGCGCCTTCTCCATCACCCCCGAACTCACCCGCCACGGCCGCGGCGAACGCGTCCGCGCCTACCACGGAACCGTCCACCTCACCGTCGAACTGAGCGACTTCACCACCCTGGGCGAACTCACCACCCGGCTCGCCGACCTCGAACTCACCCGCGTCGACGGCCCCTGGTGGGCCCTGCGCCCCACCTCGCCCGCCCACGGCGAAGCCCGCCGCCAGGCCGTCCTCGAAGCCGTCCAGCGCGCCCGCGAGTACGCCCGCGCCCTCGGCGCCGACCTCGCCGCCCTCGTCGAACTCGCCGACCTCGGAGCCGAGGACGCCGTCCCCCTCGCCATGGCCGCCCCCGCCGGCGCCTACCGCTCCATGGCCTTCGCCGGGGGCGAGGACGCGCCCGCCCCGCCCCTCGACCTCGAACCCCAGCGACAGACCGTCCTCGCCCAGGTCAACGCCCGCTTCACCATGACCCCGCCCCGGCTCTGAAACCCCGTGCAGGACACCGAAACGGTGACCCCGTGGAGGTGCTCATCAGAGCACCTCCACGCACATTCAACAAATGTCAACAACCTTTTGCCCAACGGTTGTTGAGCAGACATGCCCACCACATTTCCTACCCCTCGGTAGGGCATACGCTCCCCCCATGCGCCGAGCGAAAATCGTATGTACCCTGGGCCCCGCCACCGACTCGTACGACCAGATCAAAGCCCTGGTCGAAGCCGGAATGGACATCGCCCGCCTCAACCTCAGCCACGGCACCTACGCCGAACACGAGGAGCGCTACCAGCGCGTACGCAAGGCCGCCGACGAAACCGGCCGCAGCGTCGGCGTCCTCGCCGACCTTCAAGGCCCGAAGATCCGCCTCGGCCGCTTCCACGAAGGCCCCGTACTCCTTGAACGCGGGGACGAATTCACCATCACCGTCGAAGACCGCGAAGGCGACCGCCACACCTGCGGCACCACCTACAAGGGCCTCGCCGCCGACGTCACCACCGGCGAACGCATCCTCGTCGACGACGGCCGCGTCACCCTCGAAGTCACCGCCGTCGACGGCCCCCGCGTCCACACCCGCGTCATCGAAGGCGGCATGGTCTCCGACCACAAGGGACTCAACCTCCCCGGCGTCGCCGTCTCCGTCCCCGCCCTCTCCGACAAGGACATCGAAGACCTCCGCTGGGCCCTGCGCACCGGCGCCGACGTCATCGCCCTCTCCTTCGTCCGCACCGGCCGCGACATCGAGGACGTCCACCGCATCATGGACGAGGAAGGCGGACGCCTCCCCGTCATCGCGAAGATCGAAAAGCCCCAGGCCGTCGAGAACATCGACGACATCGTCGCCGCCTTCGACGGCATCATGGTGGCCCGCGGCGACCTCGGCGTCGAAATGCCCCTGGAACAGGTCCCCATCGTCCAGAAGCGGGCCATCAAACTCGCCAAGCGCAACGCCAAACCCGTCATCGTCGCCACCCAGATGCTCGACTCGATGATCGACAACTCCCGGCCCACCCGCGCCGAAGCCTCCGACGTCGCCAACGCCGTCATCGACGGCACCGACGCCGTCATGCTCTCCGGCGAAACCAGCGTCGGAAAGCACCCCGTCGAAACCGTCCGCACCATGGCCCGCATCGTCGAAGCCGCCGAAGAGGACATCCTCGCCAAGGGCCTCCCGCCCCTCACCGACCGCAACAAGCCCCGCACCCAGGGCGGTGCCGTCGCCCGCGCCGCCGCCGAAATGGGCGACTTCCTCGACGCCAAATACCTCGTCGCCTTCACCCAGAGCGGCGACACCGTCCGCCGCCTCTCCCGCTACCGCTCACCCATCCCCCTCCTCGCCTTCACCCCCGACCCCGCCACCCGTTCCCAGCTCAACCTCACCTGGGGCGTCGAAACCTTCCTCGGCCCCCACGTCGACTCCACCGACGCCATGGTCGCCCAGGTCGAAGAGGAACTCCTGCGCATCGGACGCTGCCGGCCCGGCGACATCGTCGTCATCACCGCCGGATCGCCCCCCGGCGTCAGCGGCAAGACCAACCTCGTCCGCATCCACCACATCGGCGACCCCGTCCACTGACGCGCGCACGAGAACACCGCCGGAGCCCCTTCCACACGGGCCCCGGCGGTGTTCCCGCACGTCACCTCAACGGCACAGGGCCTGGTCCACCAGCCCCTCCAACCGCTGCGTGACCCCGTAATCAGCCGGATCCGCCGTCACCGCGACACTCACCGCACGCCCGTCCGGCCCCACCCCGCCCCGGGTCTCGAACCCCGTGATGTCACCGCCGTGCCCCCAGTACACCCCACCGCACGACAACGGCCGCCGGATCAACCCCAGCCCGTACCCCACGTCCGACCCCTCGACCGGCACCGTCGTCTGCATCTCCCGCAACTGCTCCGGCCACAGCAGACGACCCTCCAGCAACGCCGAGAAGAACCGGTTCATATCCGAGTTCGTCGACACCATCTGACCCGCCGCCCACGCCGCCGACGGATCGATCTCCGTCACCTTCCGCCACGGCCCGCCCACCACATCCTGGTGGTACGCCTGCGGATGAGCCTCCCGGATCGTCAGATCACGCGGCGCCGGGACATACGTGTGCCGCAACCCCAACCGCCGCACCACCCGCCGGTCGATCTCCTCGGCCAGCGACCGCTTCGCCACCTTCTCCACGATCAGGCCGGCCAGCACGTAATTCGTATTGCTGTAGTGGAACGTCTTCCCGTCCGTGGACGTGGCCGGATGCCGGAACGCGATCTCCAGCACCTCCCGCGGCTCCATGTACCGCCCCTGCTCGATCGCCTCCCCGACCTCCGCCTCGTAGTCCGGGATCCCGCTCGTGTGCTGGAGCAGCTGCCGCACCGTGACGGACCGACCGTCGAAACCCTCCCCGCGCACCACGCCCGGCAGGTGCTCCTCCACCGTGTCGTCCAGCCCGAGCCGGCCCTCACCCACCAGCTGCAACAGCACCACGGCCGTGAACACCTTCGTGTTGCTGCCGATCCGCACCTGCCCGTCCCGCGGCACCGCCGCGCCCGTCGCACGATCACCCACCCCGGCGGTATACGTCCGCGTCCGGCCCTCCCCGTCCGTCACGGTCGCCAGCGCACCCGGCACCCCGCCCCCGCGCACCAGCCCGTCCAACCCCCGCTGCACCGCATCCGGCCGACCCGCCGCGAACGCCGCCGGCTGCGCGGCCACCCCCACCGCCAGAACCCCCACCGCCACCACGGCCGCCACACGCCGACGCCTCAACCGCTCACCCATGGGCCCACTCCCGGAACACAGAAGGAACGCCACCGATCGGTGGCACATCCACCTTTTCCCGGAAGGGGCCGCCCACGGGATCCCGCTACCCACCCGACCCAAGGTGGGGCAAACCCCCTACCAGCCGAACCGCCGGTCCACCTCCGCCTCGAACTCCTCGAACGACAGCACCTGGTCACCGTTCTTGTCCGCCGCGTCGAACAACGCCGACGACGCGTCCGCGTCCCCCACCCCCCAGAACGGCAAGACCCCCTGAGCGGCCAACGTCGGCCCCTTCGACCGCAACGCCGAGATCACCTCCAGCCGCGTCAGCTCACCGTCATGGTTCAGATCCAACGCATCGAACAGCTTCCGAGCCTTGTCGCTCACAGCACCATCCCTCCATCACCAACGGACACCCCAACCTAGGGGGTCTCCGGCACCAACACCGGCACCACCTCCCACCCGTTCACCACCCACACCAACCGCCAATACCGCTCCACCCGCGGATCCACCGGCCCCTCCACCCCCGGAGACCGCCGGAACACCTCCCCGAACCCCGCGTCCCCCATCAACCCCACCAACTCCACCCACGCCGCCACCTGCTCCGCCGACGGATCCTCCGGCAGATCCGGCGCCGACACCCGCACCATCGCCGCCACCGACCCGTCCGCCCCCTCCACCAACACCTCCACCAGCCGCCTGCGCTCCTGCGCCGACAACCGCGTCACCCCGTGCATCAACCGAACCTCCTCAGGACTGGACCCGCGCTCGGCCACCAGCCGCAACACCGCCCGACGCAACCGCAACACCCGGATCTGCACCTCCACCGCATCGGCGTGCACGGCGGCCACCTCGGCCACCGACAACTCCCGATCCAGCACCCGCCGCACGGCGGCCAGGTCCACACCCAGCTCGCGCAGCGTCCGCACCAGCTCCAGCCGCACCAACGCGCCGACGTCGTACAACCGGTACCCGGCACGACTACGACCGGCCGGCACGACGATCCCCTCGTCGGAGTAGAAGCGGATGGTCCGCACCGCCAGCCCCGACCTCCGGGCCAGCTCCCCGATCGAAAACCACTCCACCGCGCCGTCCACGCCCCCACCCTGAGGTCTCCACCCACTGGAGACTCAAGGCTAGGTCCGGAATCCGGACTGGACGGGCCCGCCAAGTTGTAACAGAATCAGTTGCAACAGCGGTGACGGGAGGGTCCGATGAGCGCGAACAGCCGCATGACCACGGCCACGCACACCCTCGCGTGGATGGCCCTGGTCTGCCCCCAACGCCCCGACGGCATCGTCACCTCCGACCAGATCGCCGACAGCGTCAACACCAACCCCGTCGTCATCCGCCGCACCCTCGGGCACCTCCGCGACGCCGGCCTCGTGGAATCCCGGCGCGGCGTCGGCGCGGGCTGGCGCCTGACCCGCCCACCGGAGGAGATGACCCTCAGGGACGTCCACCAGGCCGTCGAAACCGACCCCCTCCTCGCCCTCCACGCCGCCACCCCCAACCCGAAATGCCCCGTCGGCGCCGGCATCCCGCCCGTCCTCCGCGAGGCCTACGACCGCGCGGAGGAATCCATGCGGCGCGAACTCGCCACCGTCACCATCGCCGACGTACTGCGCGACACGCTCGCCCCCTGACCTCTGACCCCGGACTCCCCTCCCCGCAGGCCGGCCCCCACGGGTCGGCCCCTTTTTCGGGGCAATGTCGTAACCAAATCTGTTACATCACTCGCATCGAAGACCCAGGAGACCCCACCGCCGTGCACCGGCCCCTCCTCACCCTCGCCACCGCCATGTTCGCCATCGGCACCGACAGCTTCGTCATCGCCGGCATCCTCCCCGACGCGGCACACTCCCTCCACGTCCCCGAAACCACCGCCGGCTGGCTCCTCACCGCATACGCCCTCACCTACGCCCTGTCCGGCCCCGTCATGGCCGCCCTCACCACCCGATGGCCCCGCCGCACCCTCTTCCTCACCGGATTCACCCTCTTCACCACAGGCAACCTCCTCACCGCCCTCACCCCCACCTTCAGCACAGCCCTCGCCGCCCGCGCCCTCGCCGGACTCGGCGGCGCCATGATCACCCCCGCCGCCGTCGCCGCAGCCACCGCACTCGCACCCCCCGAACACCGCGGCCGCGCCATCGCCACCGTCATGACCGGCCTCAGCGCAGCCACCGCCCTCGGCGCACCCCTCGGCACCGCCCTCGCCGGCCTCACCGGCGACTGGCGCACCACCATGCTCTTCGTCACCGCACTCGGCCTCCTCGCCGCCGCAGGCACCACCCTCCTGCCCGCCCTCCCCACCCCACCCGCCATCCCCCTCCACACCCGCCTCGCCCCCCTCGCCGACCGCCGCATCGCCCTCATCCTCCTCACCACCGTCCTCGCCTACACCGGCCTCTACACCGTCTACTCCTTCATCGGCACCTCCCTCGACCGCGCCACCGGCGGCAACAGCACCACCCTCGCCGCCCTCCTCCTCATATGGGGCCTCGCCGCCACCGCCGGAACCCTCACCTCAGGCACCCTCGTCGACCGCTACGGCAACCGCCGCGTCATCAACACCGCCCTCACCCTCGCCGCCCTCGACTTCGCCCTCCTGCCCTGGACCAGCGCACACCTCCCCACCACCATCGCCGCCCTCACCCTCTGGGGCCTCTGCGGATGGGGACTCCTGACACCCCAGACCCACCGCCTGATCACCACCCTCCCCACCGCCGCACCCCTGCTCACCGGCCTCGCCTCCGCAGCCGTCTACACCGGCGTCTCCGCCGCACCCCTCATCGGCCAGGCCGCCATGGCACCCCTCGGAGCCCACTGGCTCGGCCCCGTCGGCGCCGCCCTCCTCACACTCGCTCTCGGCACAGCAGAAGCGGCCCACACCCTCATCCGCAGGCACCCGCCCCAGCACGCATCCGAGACACGCGCCCAGCCGTCCTTGACCAAGTGACCCTCCCTCCTCCCCACACGCCGGAAAGCGAGACCGCACCACAGTGATCACCACCGAACGCCTCCACCTCCGCCCGCTCACCGAGAACGACACCGACTGGTGGGTACACCTCCACGCCGACGAAGACGTCAGCCGCTTCGTCGGCAGCTACACCCCCGAACAGGCCGGGGCGCGCCTCCGCGGAATACAGCAGCAGTGGACCGAGCGCGGCCACGGCCTCTGCGCCGTCGAACTGCGCACCACCGGCGAGGCCATCGGCCGCTGCGGCCTGCACTGGTGGGAACGGTTCGACGAGACCGAGATCGGCTGGACCTTCACCCGCCCCCACTGGGGCCACGGCTACGCGACGGAAGCGGCCCGCGCGGTCCTGGAGTGGGGCTTCGGCCCCCTCGGCCTCGACCGCATCACCGCCATGATCCACCACGGCAACACCGCCTCGACCGCCGTAGCCCGCCGCCTGGGCTTCACCCCCCTGCGCGAGGACACGGTCCTCGACCGCCCCTGCACGGTGCACGCCCTGGACCGGTGAGGGGGGTCAGTACTTCGGGCCGACGTGGGCGTCCACGAGGGCGACGGATTCCTTCCGGGCGATGGAGACGTTGAAGGGGTCGCTCCCTCGCGCGAGGACCGTCCACTGGACGCCGACCTTGGCGAGGGTGTAGGTGCAGAGCCGCCGGATGTCGTCGGACTTGTTGGTGAAGAAGTACCGGGGGTACTCGTACCGCTTCCCGTTCCGCACGGTCCAGTTGGTGATCCGACACCCGTCGGAATGGATGAGCCCCCGGATGAACTCCCACGGGTGGGCGTCCACGACCTCCTGCTGCCAGGGTTCGAGGGCGATGGTCCGTTCGTGCTTCCTGCCTGGGCCGTGTTGAGGAAAGAGGCACGGGAGGTGCTTGAAGTAGACCTTGATGTTGTGTGCGCCGACGCTGCGCACCCGGCAGGTGGCGTTATGGGGGAAGACTGCCTGCAGAGCGGCTTCCGCCTCGTCCTGGATGCCGGGCCAAGCGTCGTCGAGAGTGATCATCAGGCTCGGCACCTTGTGTTTGGCGTAGTGGCTGATATGGCCGTCGCCCAGATAGAGACCTAGGACATACGAGTAGGCCGACGGGTCGAGCTCTCGCTGGTCGCATATGGGGCAGAGCAAGGAGGGGCGGATCGAGACGGGTTCATTGCGCTTCACGCGGTCCTTGTGCTTCCAGTAGCTGATCGTGCCGAGTGGCACGTCGAGCCGCTGGGCCACCTCGGTGTTCTTGGCGCCGCCGCGCAACAGGGTGAGGGCCATTTGGCGTACTTCGAGGCTGTGGAACTCCATGCGACAACCGTGCGTGCTCAAGAGTCGCCGTGAGTAGCAAAAAGCGAACGTTCACGCGAAGGTGAACGTCCGCTTTTCGGACATGTGCCGGGTGCGGGACTCGAACCCGCAAGCCCTCACGGGCAGATGTGTTTGAGACATCCGTGTATGCCATTCCACCAACCCGGCAGGGTCGCACGTCGGAGTGTACCGGGTGACCGTGCGGCGCCGCTGCTAGGTAGGCTCATCCAAGCAGCACAGCCCCGCAAAGAGGAGCCTCCGTGACCGCCGAGCACGAGTCGACGCCCACGCCCGACGCCGACCAGTCGCACGTTCCGCCGCTGACGACGCGCGTCGTCATCGCCGAGGACGAGGCGCTCATCCGTCTCGACCTCAAAGAGATGCTCGAAGAGGAGGGCTACTCCGTGGTCGGTGAGGCCGGCGACGGCCAGACGGCCATCGAGCTGGCCCGGGAGCACCGCCCCGACCTCGTCATCCTCGACGTGAAGATGCCGGTCCTCGACGGGATCTCCGCCGCCGAGAAGATCGCCGGGGAGTCCATCGCCCCGGTCCTCATGCTCACCGCGTTCTCGCAGCGCGAGCTCGTGGAGCGGGCGCGGGACGCGGGGGCCATGGCGTACCTCGTGAAGCCGTTCAGCAAGAGCGACGTGGTTCCGGCCATCGAGATGGCGGTGTCCCGGTTCGCGGAGCTGAAGGCGCTGGAGAAGGAGGTCGCGGACCTCTCCGCGCGTCTGGAGACCCGCAAGCTGGTCGACCGGGCCAAGAGCATCCTGCAGACCCAGTACGGGCTGACGGAGCCGGCCGCGTTCCGGTGGATCCAGAAGACCTCCATGGACCGCCGGATGTCCATGCAGCAGGTCGCCGAGGCGGTCATCGAGGACGCCGAGGAGAAGAAGCAGAACGCGGGCAAGTAGTCCCGCGGGAACGCGTGAGGCCCGCCTCCCCCCGAGGGGAGGCGGGCCTCACGGTTGTCGGGCGACTAGTCCTCGCCGAGGTACGCCTTGCGGACGTCCTCGTTGACGAGGAGCTCGCGGCCCGGACCGGTCAGGACGATCTTGCCGATCTCCATGACGTGGCCCTGGTCGGCCAGGGACAGCGCGGCCTGGGCGTTCTGCTCGACGAGCAGGATGGTGGTGCCGGCCGCCTTGAGCTCGGCGATGGTCGCCATGATCTTCTGCATCATGAGCGGGGAGAGGCCCATCGAGGGCTCGTCGAGCATGAGCAGCTTGGGCTGGGACATGAGGGCCCGGCCCATGGCGAGCATCTGCTGCTCGCCGCCGGAGAGGGTGCCGGCGGCCTGCTTGCGGCGCTCTCCCAGGATGGGGAAGAGGTCGTAGGCGCGCTGGACGTCCTTCTGGATGCCTTCCCTGTCGTTGCGCAGGAAGGCGCCGAGGAGGAGGTTGTCCTCGATGGTCATGCGCGGGAAGATGTGCCGGCCCTCGGGGGAGTGGGCGAGGCCGAGCGAGACGATGTTGTGTGCGGGGACCTTCTTGAGGGACTTGCCCTGGAACTTGATCTGGCCGCCCTTGGGCTTGATCAGTCCGGAGAGGGTGCGCAGGGTGGTCGTCTTGCCGGCGCCGTTCGTCCCGATGAGGGTGACGATCTGGCCTTCTTCGACGGAGAAGGAGATGCCCTTGACGGCTTCGATCTTGCCGTAGGCGACGCGGAGGTCTTCGACCTCCAGGAGTGCGGTCACTTGGCCTCTCCGTCCGTGCGGGTGGTGCTGGTGGTGCTGGTGGTGCTGGGTGCGTCGGCCGTGTCTTCCGCCGGGGTGGCCTCTTCCGCCGCGGGGGCCGCTTCGGCCTCGGGGGCGTCGGTGGTCTCTTCGGCGTCGGCGGTGGCCTCGGCGTCCCCTGCCGGGGTGGCGTCGGCGGCCTCGTCGGCCGCGGGGGCCTCGGTGGTCTCCTCGGCCGGGGCGGCTTCGGTGGCGTCCTCGGCCGGTGCGGCTTCGGTGGTCTCCTCCGCCGGGGTGGCGTCGGCGGCCTCGGGGGCGGCCTTCGCCGGGGCGGCCTCGGCTGCGGCGACCGCGGCGGCGTCCTCGTCCTCGGGGGCGCCTTCGAAGGGCTCGCCGAGGTAGGCGGCGACGACGCGTTCGTCGCTCTGGACCTCGCCGGCGGAGCCCTCGATGAGCTTTTCGCCCTGGACGAGGCAGGCGACGCGGTCGCAGAGGTTGAAGATGAAGCGCATGTCGTGCTCGATGACGAGGACGGCGATGCCCTTGTCCCGGATGGCGAAGATGAGTTCTTCGGTGGCCCGGGTCTCCTGCGGGTTCATGCCGGCGGTGGGCTCGTCCAGGAGGATGAGGCCCGGGTCGCTGGCGAGGGCGCGGGCGATCTCCAGCTTGCGCTGCTCGCCGTAGGGGAGGTTGCGGGCGAGGTGCTCGGCCTTGTGGTCGAGGCCGATGAACGCGAGGAGTTCCATGGCGCGTTCGCGGCTGGCCTGCTCCTCCCGGCCGAAGCTGGGCAGGCGCAGGAGGGCGGACCAGAGGCCTTCCTTGGTGCGGGTGTGGCGTCCGACGAGGACGTTTTCCAGGACCGTCATGTTGTTGAAGAGACGGATGTTCTGGAAGGTGCGGGCGATGCCGGCCGCGGTGACCTTGAAGGACTTGGGGGGCAGGACCGTGCCCTTGTACCGGACTTCGCCCTCGGTGGGGATGTAGAGGCCGGTGAGGCAGTTGAAGAAGGTGGTCTTGCCGGCGCCGTTGGGGCCGATGAGGCCGACGATTTCGCCGCTGTTGACGGTGAGGTCGACGTTCTTGACGGCGGTGAGGCCGCCGAAGCGCATGGTGACGCCTCGTGCGTCGAGGACGGTCTCGGCGGTCGCCGTGGTGGTCGTCGTCATGGTCAGGCCCCTGCCTTGCTGAGGACTGCGGGCGCTTCGAGGTCCTTGTGGAGCTCGAGCTGGTTGCGCCGGTTGGGGATGAGGCCTTCGGGGCGCAGGCGCATCAGGATGACGAGTGCGATGCCGAAGACGAGGAGCTGGTACTCGCCCAGGAACTGGAGCTTGTTGGGGATCATGAAGAGGAGGGCGCCGCCGACGAGGGGGCCGGAGATGGTGCCCATGCCGCCGAGGACGACTGCCGCGAGGAGGAAGGCGGAGTTCGGGGGGACGGCGTTGGCGAAGACGTACTGGTCCGGGGTGACGGTGTAGTTCACGTGGGCCTGTACGGCGCCGGCGAGGCCGGCGAGGGTGGCGCCGAGGGCGAAGGCGATGAGCTTGACGCGGAAGCCGTTGATGCCCATGGCTTCGGCGGCGGTCTCGTCCTCGCGGATGGCGACCCAGGCGCGGCCGATGCGGGATTCGGCGCTGCGGCGGAAGACCATGATCACGATGAGGGTGACCAGGAGCATCAGCAGGAAGTAGTTGGCGAAGCGGCCGACGGCGAAGCCGGCGATGGTGTGGGTGGCGCCGAAGTCGAACCCGAAGAGGTTGACGTTGGGGACGCCGGCGACGCCGTTGGGACCGTTGGTGAGGTCGGGGCCGCTGACGCCGTCGAGGTTGTTCATCGAGATGCGGAAGATCTCTCCGAAGCCCAGGGTGACGATGGCGAGGTAGTCGCCGCGCAGGCGCAGGGTCGGGGCGCCGATGAGGACGCCGAAGACCATGGAGGCGAGGGCGCCGAGGAGGATGGCGGCCCAGAAGGGGAGGTGGACTCCGAAGGGGGAGTTGGGGGAGCCGGAGACCAGGGCGGCGGTGTAGGCGCCGACGCCGAGGAAGGCGACGTATCCGAGGTCGAGGAGGCCGGTGAGGCCGACGACGATGTTGAGGCCGAGGGCGACGGTGGCGAAGATCAGGATGTTGACGCCGAGGGTCGCGTACTGGTCGTCGGTCTGGGTGAGCGGGAAGGCCGCGGCGGCGACGAAGGCGCCGACGAGGGCGACGTTGCGGTGCTTGGCGGTGAGTGCGGTGAAGCGGGCCACCAGGCCGGCCTTGTTGAGGGCGGCGAAGCCGAAGCCGGCGGTGATCAGGAAGCCGATGAAGAGTTCCTGGTAGGGGGTGGTGACGCCGTAGGTGAAGACGCCGAGGGCGACGGCGAGCACGGCGGTGATGACGAGGATCTCGGCGTAGGCCGGGAGGGCGCGGGCCGGGGCGGGGGTGTCGCTGGCGTGGGCGGCCTTGGTGACGGCCCAGCTGTTGCCGATGTTGTGCTTGGTCTGCTCCCACCAGCTGTCGTCGGGGTCGGCGAGCTCGGTGAGGGGGCGCTCGAAGGGGAGGGAGCGGGCGCCGAGGTAGGCGACGAGCGAGGTGGCGATGACGACGAAGCCGCCGGGCTCGAGGTTGACGAGGCCGCCGAGGGTGTTGCTGATGGCCCAGGCGGTGTAGGCGACCGTGAGGAGGGTGCCGAGGGCGCAGAGCTTGATGGCGGCGTCGGTTCCGGCGGGGGCGATCCAGCGCAGGCCCTTGATGCCGTAGGAGGAGAGGCCGAAGAGCGCGGTGAGGGCGCCGCCGACGAGGACGAGCCACTGGAGGCCGCCGGGGTAGCCGTAGACGGTGAGGTCGCCGGGGAAGGCGGAGGTCCAGGTCCAGGCGAGGAAGCAGGAGATGACGGTGAGGGCGCCGCCGGCGGTGGCGAGGGCGCGGCCGGTCTTCTCGGGGAAGGAGATGCCGGCTCGGCCGGTGGCCGCCGTCTGGGGGGTGGTGTCGGTGGTGGTGGTCGTCATGGTTCTCACGCCCTGTCCGCCACGCGCTCGCCCATGAGGCCCTGGGGCCGGAAGAGGAGCACGAGGATGAGGAGTACGAACGCCCAGGTGTTGCCCCAGGACTGGCCGCCGAGCTGCTGCATGCCCGGCACGTCGGCGATGTAGGCGGTGGTGAGGGTTTCGGCGAGGCCGAGGACGATGCCGCCGATCATGGCGCCGTAGATGTTGCCGATGCCGCCGAGGACGGCCGCGGTGAAGGCCTTGAGGCCGAGGATGAAGCCCATGCGGTAGTTGACTTCGCCGTACTTGAGGCCGTAGGCGACGGCGCCGACGGCGGCGAAGGTGGCGCCGAGGGCGAAGGCGACCGTGATGATGCGGTCGGTGTTGATGCCCATGAGCTTGGCGGTGTCGGGGTCCTGGGCGGTGGCCTGCATGCCGCGGCCGGTGCGGGTCTTCTTGACGAAGAAGCCGAGGAAGGCCATGGAGATGGGGGCGGCGATCAGGAGGAAGACGTCACCGGTCTGGATGGTGATGCTGCCGATGTGGAAGGGGCCGCCGGGGAGTTCGGGGAACTTGACGGAGGACTTCGCGTCGGGGAACCAGGCCCAGACGACCTGCTGGAGGACGATGGAGAGGCCGATGGCGGTGATCAGTGGCGCGAGGCGCGGTGCGCTGCGCAGGGGCCGGTAGGCGAAGCGTTCGGCCCCGACGGCGATCAGGGTGGCGACGATGACCGCGCCTATGAGCATGAGGGGCAGGGCGATCCACATGGTGGTCCCGCCGGGGAGCATCAGCCAGACCGTGAGGGCTCCGAACCCGCCGGTCATGAAGATCTCGCCGTGGGCGAAGTTGATGAGCTGGACGATGCCATAGACCATCGTGTAGCCGATGGCGACGAGCCCGTACATGGATCCCAGTAGCAGGCCGTTGACCAGCTGTTGCGGCAGTTCGTGCACCGCAGGTCCTCCGAGTCTTTCGACGGATGTGACACCGCGCGGGGCGCTGTGGTGCGGCGCCCCGCGCGGCAGGTGAGGGGGTGTGCCAGGGGGAGTGGCGGAGGGTCAGCCGGCGAGGGTGCCGGACTCGACGGTCTTGAAGTCGTCGCCGTCGACCTTGTAGACGGTCAGCTGCTTGTTGGTGGCGTCGCCGAACTCGTCGAAGGAGACCTTGCCGGTCACGCCGTCGAAGCTGACGCCCTGGACGGCCTCGAGGACCTTGGCGCGGGCGTCGGAGGGCAGCTTGCCGTTGTTGGCGTCGACGACCTTCTTGACGGCCTCGATGACGGCCCAGGCGGAGTCGTACGAGTAGCCGCCGTAGGCGGAGTAGTCGTCCTTGTAGCCGGCCTTCTTGTAGTTGTCGATGAACTCCTTGGCGGAGGGCAGGCTCTCGACGGGGGCGCCGACGGAGGTGCAGAGGTCGCCCTGGGCGCTGGAGCCGGCGAGCTCGACGTACTTCTTGTCCTTCATGCCGTCGCCGCCGACGAGCGGGATGTTGGTGCCGGAGGCCTTGATCTGCTTGCTGAGCGGGCCGGCCGCGGGGTACTCGCCGCCGTAGTAGACGACGTCGGCGCCGGAGCTCTTGACCTGGGTGACGATCGCGGAGAAGTCCTTGCTCTCCGGGTCGATGTGGCCCTCGCCGGCGACCTGGCCGCCGAGCTTGGTGAACTCGCCCTTGAAGGTTCCGGCGAGGCCGGCGCCGTAGGTCTTCTTGTCGTCGATGATGAAGACCTTCTTCTTGCCGGCCTTGTTGAAGAGGTACTGCGCCGCGTAGGGGCCCTGGATGGCGTCCGTGGTGGCGGTGCGGAAGTAGCTCTTGTAGGTGCGGCTCTTCTGGCCCTCGGCCCACTTGGGGCCCTGGGTCAGGGAGGGGCTGGTGTTGGCCGGCGAGATCTGGGTGAGCTTGGCGTCGTCGAAGACCTTCTGCATGGCTTCGGAGACGGAGGAGTTGAGGGGGCCGACGACGCCGAGGACGTCCTTGTTGGCGGTGAGCTTGGTGGCGTTCTGCTGGCCGGAGGAGGCCTGGGCCTGGTCGTCGAGGGCTTCGACCTTGAAGGTGACGCCCTTGACGTACTTCTTCTCGTTGGCCTGCTTGGCGGCGAGGTCGGCGGAGTTCTTGATGCCGAGGCCGAGGGCGGAGAGGTCGCCGGTGAGCGGGGCGTCGACGCCGATGACGACCGTGGTGCCACCGCCGTCGCCGCCGGCGGAGCCGCCGTTGTCGTTGCGCGAGCCGCAGGCGGTGAGGGTGAGCGCGCCCGCGGCGAGGGCGGCGGTCACGGCGATGAGCTGACGAGAGCGCACAAGCAGTCCTTTCCTGGCGCCGCGTCCCCCGTGGGACGCGTCGAGTCGAACGCGGGGAACCGAACTGAGTAAATCCGGCGGGTCGCGGTAACTGGCCGTGACTCTAGGCGGCTCATCGGGGGATATGGAGGGCTGAGGCCAATGATGTGACTCTCTTGTTATGCCACGGCGTAATACATAGCGGATGTGTGCGGGTGGAACGGGGGAATTCAGGCCGGTTCGTCTTGTCCGGATACTGAGATGCGGCAGGACCATGTGGCCATTTGGGTCCTGACACGCCAGGACTCTAGGGGTTTTTGGTCATGACGGCGTTGCGGAGGGCTTGTCTCGGCCTTCGGGACATGCCCTGGTCAGTGCGACGGAAAGATCCCTGGCATATCGGTCACCCGGGATGTAACTGTGATCCTCTTTCTGGAATCCATTACTCAGGGTTACTTCCAGGAATGGCAGTCCGGAATTCCGTGCTACATGCACGCAGTCTTTCGTCCGAATCAGCACGAGGAGCTCGCGGACTTCCCCCGCCGCGACCGCGGCCGGGAGGGATGGCCGGATCGTCACGCTCAGCGCCGGTGACGGCTGATCGATCCGCTCCACCGTGACCGCGGGTCCGGACGAGGTCCGCACACGGACAGTGAACGCGAACGCGGCTCCGTCGGGGGCCGGCTCCACCGGATCCCCGTACGTGAGGGAGAGGGTCTGGGAGGGGGCGGACGGCGGCGCCGGCGCCGGGGGCGGCGCGGGGCGGGTGGCCTGGATCCGCAGGGCGGCGGCGGCCAGGACGGCCGCCGAGGCGAGGGTCAGGACGGCGCGGCGGTGGCGGACGTAGAAGGCGCGCGGGCGGGCGGTCCAGCCGGGTGCGGTCCGTCGGGGCGCGGGGGGCCCGTGGGGCCGCGTGCGGGCGTCCTCGTGGTCCCAGGTGCCCTCGCCGGGCTCCAGGGGGCCTATGCCCCCGCCGCTCACCGCGGGCCGCCGGGGAGGGGCGTGATGCGCCGGGGCGCCGGTCCGGTTCCCATGCGGGAACGCTAGACCGGCGCCCGGGGTCGCACAACGGCCCGTCCTGGAACCGTTGTCGGCCCCCGCGCGGGGCGCGGGGATCCGGCTCAGGACTCCGTGTCGCGCAGGAGGCAGGTGAGGCGGGCGGTGCAGACGCGGCGGTCCTGTTCGTCGGTGATGACGATCTCGTAGGTGGCGGTGGAGCGGCCGCGGTGGACGGGGGTGGCGGTGCCCGTGACGATCCCCTCGCGGGCGCCCCGGTGGTGGGTGCAGTTCAGGTCGACGCCGACGGCGATCTTCCTGCTGCCGCCGTGCAGCATTGCGCCGACCGAGCCGAGGGTCTCGGCGAGGACGGCGGAGGCGCCGCCGTGCAGCAGTCCGTAGGGCTGGGTGTTGCCCTTGACGGGCATCGTGGCCACGACGCGGTCGGCGGAGGCCTCCAGGATCCGGATCTCCATGCGTTCGCCGAGGGCGCCCGCCGAGAACAGGGCGGGCAGGTCTATGCCCAGCGCCGCGTACTCGTCGAGGACTTCCTGGGGGAACTTCACGGCGTGCTGCTGCTCGTCGGCCATGGGCCTGCTCCGTTCGTCAACGATCGTTAACCATCTGGTCCTGGGGTGGTTCTATCAGGCCGGTTCGAAGCGCACGACGACGGACTTGCTGGCGGGGGTGTTGCTGGTGTCGGCGGTGGAGTCGAGGGGGACCAGGACGTTGGTCTCCGGGTAGTAGGCGGCGGCGCAGCCGCGCGCGGTGGGGTAGTGGACGACCCGGAAGCCGGGGGCGCGGCGCTCGACGCCGTCCTTCCACTCGCCGACGAGGTCGGTGTAGGAGCCGTCGGCGAGGCCGAGCTCGGCGGCGTCGTCGGGGTGGACCATGACGACGCGGCGTCCGCCGGTGATGCCGCGGTAGCGGTCGTCGAGCCCGTAGATGGTGGTGTTGTACTGGTCGTGGCTGCGCAGGGTCTGCAGGAGCAGGCGGCCGGCGGGGACCTCGGGGTACTCGACGGGGGCGGCGGTGAAGTTCGCCTTGCCGGTCTTCGTGGGGAAGCGGCGCTCGTCGCGGGGGGCGTGGGGGAGCCGGAAGCCGCCGGGGCGGGCGACGCGGGCGTTGAAGTCCTCGAAGCCGGGGATGACGCGCGAGATCCGGTCGCGGATGACGGCGTAGTCGCGCTCGAAGTCCTCCCAGGGGGTCTTCGAGGCGGCGCCGAGGACGGCGCGGGCCATGCGGGCGACGATGGCGGGCTCGGAGAGCAGGTGCGGGGAGGCGGGGGCGAGGTTGCCGCGGGAGGCGTGGACCATGCCCATGGAGTCCTCGACGGTGACGAACTGCTTGCCGCCCGCCTGGACGTCCTTGTCGGTGCGGCCGAGGGTGGGCAGGATCAGCGCGCGCCGGCCGGTGACGGCGTGGGAGCGGTTGAGCTTGGTCGAGACGTGGACGGTCAGGGAGGCGCGCCGCACCGCGGCCTCGGTGACGTCGGTGTCGGGGGTGGCGCCGACGAAGTTGCCGCCCATGGCGAAGAAGACCTTGGCCCGCCCGTCGCGCAGGGCCTCGATGGCGCGGACGACGTCGTAGCCGTGGGCGCGCGGCGAGGTGATGTGGAACTCGCGGTCGAGGGCGTCGAGGAAGGCGGGTGCGGGGCGTTCGAAGATGCCCATGGTGCGGTCGCCCTGGACGTTGGAGTGGCCGCGGACGGGGCAGACGCCGGCGCCGGGGCGGCCGATGGCGCCGCGGAGCAGGAGGAGGTTGACGACCTCGCGGATGGTGGCGACGGCGTGCTTGTGCTGGGTGAGGCCCATGGCCCAGCAGACGATGGTGCGCCGCGAGGCGAGGACCATGGCCAGGGCGCGTTCGATCTCGGGGCGGGTCAGGCCGGTGGCCTTGAGGGTCTCGTCCCAGTCGGCTTCCGCGGCGGCCGCGGCGAACGCCTCGTAGCCGTGGGTGTGCTCGCGGACGAAGTCCTGGTCGACGGCTCCGTCGGTGGCGATGACGAGCTTGTTGAGGAGGCGGAAGAGGGCCTGGTCGCCGCCGATGCGGATCTGGAGGAACAGGTCGGTCAGGGCGGTGCCCCGGAGCATGCCGAGGGGGGTCTGGGGGTTCTTGAACCGCTCGGTGCCGGCCTCGGGCAGCGGATTCACCGAGATGATCTTCGCGCCGGCGGTCTTGGCCTTCTCCAGGGCGGAGAGCATGCGGGGGTGGTTGGTGCCCGGGTTCTGGCCGGCGACGATGATCAGGTCGGCCTGGTGGAGGTCTTCGAGGGAGACGCTGCCCTTGCCGATGCCGATGGTCTCGACGAGCGCCGAGCCCGAGGACTCGTGGCACATGTTGGAGCAGTCCGGCAGGTTGTTGGTGCCGAACTCGCGGGCGAAGAGCTGGAAGAGGAACGCGGCCTCGTTGCTCGTGCGGCCGGAGGTGTAGAAGACGGCCTCGTCGGGGGAGGAGAGGGCCTTCAGCTCCTCGGCGATGATCTCGAAGGCCCGCTCCCAGCCGACCGGCTCGTAGCGGTCGCCGCCCTCGGGCAGGTACATCGGGTGGGTGATGCGGCCTTGCTGGCCCAGCCAGTAGCCGGAGCGCTCGGCGAGCTCGGCCACGGGGTGCTCGGCGAAGAAGGCGGGGGTGACGCGGCGCAGGGTGGCCTCTTCGGCGACGGCCTTGGCGCCGTTCTCGCAGAACTCGGCGGTGTGCCGCTTGTCGCCCTCGGGCCAGGCGCAGCCGGGGCAGTCGAAGCCGTTCTTCTGGTTGACCTTCAGGAGGGTCTGCGCGGTGCGGAGCACGCCCATCTGGTCGTTCGCGATCTTGAGGGTGTGGCCGATGGCGGGCAGGCCGGCCGCGGCGTGGTGAGGGGGTCCGACGTGCGGAGCGTCCTGTACCGGATCACCTGCGGGCGGCTTGGTGGCCATGTCGCTCCCCTTCGAGCAGTCATTCGCGTATCCCCCCGATCCTGTCACGCTCCGCCGACATCGCCGCTGACGGATTTGTCACTGCGGGCGCCTAGGATCGGGGGCGTGGCAGAGACAGCATCGAAGAAGACCGAGCAGACGACCGCAGCGGACCGCCCCCGCCTGATGCTCATGGACGGGCACTCCCTGGCGTACCGGGCGTTCTTCGCGCTGCCCGCGGAGAACTTCACGACGGCGACGGGCCAGCCGACCAATGCCATCTACGGCTTCGCGTCGATGCTGGCGAACACGCTGCGCGACGAGGCGCCCACGCACTTCGCGGTGGCGTTCGACGTGTCCCGCAAGACCTGGCGCTCGACGGAGTTCCCCGAGTACAAGGCGAACCGCTCGAAGACCCCCGACGAGTTCAAGGGGCAGGTCGAGCTGATCGGCGAGCTCCTGGACGCGATGAAGGTGCCGCGGTTCGCGGTCGAGGGCTTCGAGGCCGACGACGTGATCGCGACGCTGGCGACGCAGGCGGAGGCCCTCGGCTTCGAGGTGCTGATCGTCACCGGCGACCGGGACTCCTTCCAGCTGGTCTCCGAGCACACGACCGTGCTGTACCCGACGAAGGGCGTCTCGGAGCTGACCCGGTTCACGCCGGAGAAGGTCGTGGAGAAGTACGGGCTCACCCCGCGCCAGTACCCGGACTTCGCGGCGCTGCGCGGCGACCCGTCGGACAACCTGCCGGGCATCCCGGGCGTCGGCGAGAAGACGGCCGCGAAGTGGATCAACCAGTTCGGTTCGTTCGCGGAGCTGGTGGAGCGGGCCGAGGAGGTCAAGGGCAAGGCCGGCCAGAACTTCCGCGACCACCTGGAGGCGGTCAAGCTCAACCGGGTCCTGACCGAGATGGTCAAGGACGTGGAGCTGCCGAAGACCCCCGCCGACCTGGGCCGCGCCCCCTACGACCGCTCCGCGGTCACGGGCGTGCTGGACGTGCTGGAGATCCGCAACGCCTCGCTGCGCGAGCGGCTGCTGGCCGTCGACCCGGGCGCCGCCGAGGAGGAGGCGCCGGCTCCGGCGGCCGGTGTGGAGCTGGACGGCTCGGTGCTGGGCGCGGGCGAGCTCGCGCCCTGGCTCGCGGCGCACGCGGGCGGCCCCCTCGGCGTCTCCACCGTGGACAGCTGGGCGCTGGGCCAGGGCAGCGTCGCCGAGGTGGCGCTGGCCGCGGCGGGCGGCGCGGCCGCCTGGTTCGACCCGTCCGCGCTGGACGAGGCGGACGACAAGGCCTTCGCCGCATGGGCGGCCGACGCGTCCGTGCCGAAGGTGGTGCACAACGCCAAGGGCCTGATGCGGGTGTTCCCGGAGCACGGCTGGACCCTGGCGGGCGTCGTCATGGACACCGCGCTGGCCGCCTACCTGGTCAAGCCGGGCCGGCGCTCCTTCGCGCTGGACGTGCTGTCGGTGGAGTACCTGGGCCGCGAGCTCCAGCCGCCGGCCGCCGACGGGCAGCTGGCCTTCGGCGCGGACGAGACCGCCGAGGCGGACGCGCTGATGGCGCAGGCCCGCGCGGTCCTGGACCTGGGCGACGCGTTCACCGCGAAGCTGCCCGAGGTCGGCGCCGTGGACCTGCTGCACGACATGGAGCTGCCCACCTCCGAGCTGCTGGCACGTCTGGAGCGGGCCGGCGTCGCCGCCGACCGGGACCACCTGGAGGGCATGGAGCAGCAGTTCGCCGGCGCCGTGCAGCAGGCGGTGAAGGAGGCGCACGCCGCCGTCGGGCACGAGTTCAACCTCGGCTCGCCCAAGCAGCTCCAGGAGGTGTTCTTCGGCGAGCTGGACCTGCCGAAGACGAAGAAGACCAAGACCGGGTACACGACGGACGCCGACGCTCTGGCCTGGCTGGCCACGCAGACCGACCACGAACTCCCGGTGATCATGCTGCGCCACCGGGAGCAGGCCAAGCTGCGCGTGACCGTGGAGGGCCTGGTCAAGTCGATCGCCGCCGACGGCCGGGTGCACACCAGCTTCAGCCAGACCACCGCCGCCACGGGCCGCCTGTCGTCCACGGACCCGAACCTGCAGAACGTGCCGGTGCGCACGGACGAGGGCCGGGCCATCCGCCGGGGCTTCGTCGTGGGCGAGGGCTACGAGTCGCTGATGACGGCCGACTACAGCCAGATCGAGCTGCGGGTCATGGCCCACCTCTCCGAGGACGAGGGCCTGATCGAGGCCTTCAACTCCGGCGAGGACCTGCACACCACGGTCGCCTCCCAGGTGTTCGGGGTGGAGCGCTCCCAGGTCGACGCCGAGATGCGCCGCAAGATCAAGGCCATGTCCTACGGCCTGGCGTACGGGCTCTCCGCCTTCGGTCTCGCCCAGCAGCTGAACATCGAGCCCGCCGAGGCGCGCGGCCTGATGGAGACCTTCTTCGAGCGGTTCGGCGGGGTCCGCGACTACCTCCAGCGCGTGGTGGACGAGGCCCGGGCCACCGGCTACACGGCGACGGTCTTCGGGCGCCGCCGCTACCTGCCCGACCTCAACAGCGACAACCGCCAGCGCCGCGAGGCCGCCGAGCGGATGGCGCTGAACGCCCCGATCCAGGGCACCGCCGCCGACATCGTCAAGGTGGCGATGCTCCGCGTGGACAAGGCCCTGGCCGAGGCCGGCCTGGCCTCGCGGATGCTGCTCCAGGTCCACGACGAAATCGTCCTGGAGATCGCCCCCGGCGAGCGGGAGCGCGTCGAGGAGCTGGTGCGCCGCGAGATGGGCGCGGCCGTGGAGCTGCGGGCCCCGCTGGACGTGTCCGTGGGCGTCGGCGGCGACTGGGAGTCCGCCGCGCACTGACCCCGCCCGTACGCCCGTACGCCCGTCCCCGCCTACGCGGTGGGGACGGGCGTCCGCGTCTCCCGGTCCGGGCGGGAGCGGTCCCGGTCGCGGCGGTGGCGCAGCCGCACCAGGGCCCCGTACAGTAGCAGGCCGACCACGAGGCCGCCGCCGGCTCCGAAGCAGAGGGTCGGGATGATGTCGAGGGGGCTGTGGATCCGGTCGTAGAAGGTGAAGAAGCGCAGCAGCCGCAGCGTGGTCCCGACCGCCGCGCACCCGCCGACCAGGAGCAGCGCCCCCCACCGCTCGGCCCGGCCGAGGACCGGCACCGACGGCGGCACGGGCCGCGCCGGCAGCCGGCGCAGGGCGCCGACCGTGAACCAGAGCAGGGCGCAGGCGGCGGCCGCGGAGGTGCCGTACTGGAGGAAGGTGTACGCCGGCAGGCCGAGGGCGAGGGGCCGGCCCAGCCACGGCAGTGCGTTCGTCCCCCAGCGGTCCCCGTGGGTGAAGCTGTCCCACACGACATGGGTGAGCGAGCCGGCGACCGCCGAGAGGTAGAAGCGGAGCGCGAGCACGGCGGGCCGCAGGCCGTGCCAGGGCTCGCCGCGGACGAGGGCGTGGACGCGGCCCCGCCAGGACTGCGGCAGCAGCGCGACCAGTGGCTCGCGCAGCAGCAGCCAGCACGCGGCGAGCAGGGCGGTGAGGGCGGCGTCCGCGGTGACCACGCCCGTCAGCGAGTGCGTGAACCCGCCGTAGCCCATGACGCCGCCGACGACCGCGTCCGCGAAGAAGAAGGAGTCCGGCGCGAACGATCCCAGCACCAGGGCCGAGGCGACCAGCGGCCCCCGCGCCCGCCCGGTGCGGCGGATGGCCGGAAGCACGGCGGCCGCATGGCTGAGAGTGAACGGCACGGGCCCTCCCCGGGGTGTGGATGTCGGGACAGTATGCGTGACCTGCGCAGGCACGTGGGGATGTGGTGAATGTCGGGACCGTAGTGCGTGCCGTGTGCAGGGAGTTGACGTAGGGTCACGCGGACGTTCGGACGTCCAGTGGAGGGGTCCCGCTCATGTCGGCACGAATATTCGGACGCGGCCTGCGCCGGGGCGCGGCCGCGGCACTGGTATCGGCGCTGGTGGCCGCCGCGATGACGGCCTCCCAGGGGCCCGCGGTCGCGGGCCCCGAGCGGATCGCGGCGGCCGGGGAGGGCGCCGCGCGGCCGCCCGCCGCGGCACCGGGTTCCGGCGGGGACTCGTCCTACTTCACCGAACTGCCGCCGCTGGACAGCCCCGCACCGCCGGCCGCGCTCCTGCCGGACGGCGGGGCCGCGGCGGCCGGCGGGCAGTCGGAGTCCGCGCCCGCGCCGGCGGCCGTGCAGCCGGCGGGGGAGGGCGCGCAGGGCATCCCGGCCAGCGTGCTGGCCGCGTACCGCGGGGCCGAGCAGCGGGTCGGGGCGGACGACCCCGGGTGCGGGCTGCGCTGGCAGCTGCTCGCGGCGATCGGCAAGGTCGAGTCGGGGCAGGCGGGCGGCGGCCGGGTCGACGCCGACGGGACCACCCTGCGGCCGATCCTGGGCCCCGTGCTCGACGGCAACGGCTTCGCGGACATCCCCGACACCGACGGCGGGGCCTACGACGGCGACGCCCGCCACGACCGGGCCGTCGGCCCGATGCAGTTCATCCCCTCCACCTGGGCCGCCTGGGGCCAGGACGGCAACGGCGACGGCCGGCGCGACCCCAACAACGTCCACGACGCGGCCCTGGCGGCCGGACGCTACCTGTGCGCGGGCAGCCGCGACCTGAGGACCGGCGCCGGCCTGGACCGGGCCGTGCTCTCCTACAACCAGTCCGCGGAGTACCTGCGGACGGTGCGGTCCTGGTTCGCGTACTACCTCCGGGGTGCGCACGAGGTCCCGGACGGCACCGGACCGGGCCCGCTGCCCGCCCCCGGCATGCCGGAGCCGGCCCCGAAGCCGAGCCCGACGCCCACGCCCACTCCCACGCCGAGCCCCACCCCGACGCCGAGCCCGAAGCCGACGCCGAGCCCCACCCCGACGCCGAGCCCGAAGCCGACGCCGAGCCCCACGCCCACGCCCACCCCGGATCCGAAGCCGACGCCCACGCCCACCCCGGATCCGAAGCCGACGCCCACCCCGACCCCCACCTCGGATCCGAAGCCGACCCCGACGCCGAGCGGGACGCCGACCCCCGGGCCCACGCCGAGCGGGACCCCGGGCCCGTCCGCCTCCCCGAAGCCGACGGCCGCCCCCGGGTCCACCGCCCCGTCGTCGTCCCCGGCCCCGGCCCCGTCGGCCCCCGCCCCCGCCTCCGCCTCCGCCTCCGCGAAGCCGACTCCCCCCACCGCCCCCTAGGCCGCCGCGCGGGGGTCCGGCCCGGACGGTTCCCGACGGTTCTCATCTGACCCCCGCGTTGCTACGGTACGCCTCCCTGACGACCCATCAGATCCAGGGAGGCCCCGCCGTGCGCGCACTCGTCGCCGCCGCCATCGGGCTGGCCGCCGCGCTGGCCCTCGTCCTCGCCGTCACGGCGTTCGGGGCGCCCGACGGCAGGACCTCGCCCAAGCCCCTGCTCACCACCGCGCCCCCCGCGCCCGGACAGGAGTAAGGAGGCCCGGCCGTGCGACGCAGAGCGAGCCTCGTCCTGCTGGCCCTCGCCGTGTTCTGCGCAGCCCTCGCACCGCTGCTGCGCTGGTACGCGTACCCCCGCCTGGCCGAGATCCCGCCGAACCAGTACCAGGCGGTCGTCCTGGAGGCCAAGGACGCGACCCTCCTCGACTACACCGGCGGGATGCAGCCCAGGAAGGTCGACAAGGTCACCATCGTCCAGACCCTCAAGGGCGACGTCGAGGCCTCCCGGCAGATCGAGGCCGACGCGGGCAAGGACGTCGTCGTCTGGGACACGCTCACCTACATCATCGGCCCGGACGGCAAGATGGTCTCCCGGATCCCCGAGCGCTACATCTTCGACGCCCACACCCAGGACCCGGTGCACGCCACCGGCGAGACGGTCGACGGCGACCCCGTCAAGCGCGAGGGCATCGAGTTCAAATGGCCCTTCTTCACCGAGCCGCGCGACTACCTCTACTTCGACGCCCAGACCCGGACCTCCTCGCCGATCCACTACGCCGGCCCCCGCACCTACCGGGGCATGGACGTCTACTACTTCGAGCAGACCGTCCCCTGGACCAAGGTCCCCATGCCCAAGAAGATGCCGATCGAGGGCATCGACCCGGCGACCATCGAGCAGACCACCGGGACCACCCTCTGGTACACGGCCAAGGTCCGCTTCTGGGTCGACCCGGTCACCGGCGCGCCCGTCAACGCCGAGCAGGACATCCAGCAGGAGATGCGCGGCGGCATCGCGGCCGGTGCCCCCGAAGGCCGCCTCACCGCCTTCGCCGGGCACGTCACGATGCGCGAGGACTACGCGAAGTACACCCGCGACCTCGTCGCCGCCAACCGTACGAAGGTCCTGGCGCTCCACACCTACGCCCCGGCCGGCCTCGCCCTCGGCGGCCTCGCCCTCCTCGCGGCCGCCCTCTGGCTGGAGGCCCGGGGCCGCCGGGCCCCGGGCTCCCCGGTCAGCGGCCCCTGAGCCGGGCGTTGGTGTGCCGGGTGGGCTCGGCCGTCGCCGGGTCCTCCGGCCACGGGTGCTTCGGGTAGCGCCCGCGCAGCTCGGCGCGCACCGCGCGGTAGCCGCCCTGCCAGAAGGAGGCCAGGTCGGAGGTGACCGCGGCGGGCCGCCCGGCGGGCGACAGCAGGTGCACGAGGACGGGCACCCCCGCCACCCGGGGCGTCCGCGCCAGCCCGAACAGCTCCTGGAGCTTCACCGCCAGCACCGGCTGCTCGCCCGTGTAGTCCACGCGGATCCGGGAGCCGCTCGGCACCTCGATCCGCTCCGGGGCCAGCTCGTCGAGCCGGACCGCCTCGCCCGTGGCCCAGGGCAGCAGCCGGCTCAGGGCCTGCCCGGCGTCGATCCGGCCCAGGTCGCCGCGGCGCCGGGCCCGCGACAGCTCCGGCTCCAGCCAGTCGTCCGCCCGCTCCAGCAGCGCCGCGTCGTCCGCCACGTCGGGCCAGGCGCCGCCGAGCGTGCGGTGCAGGAAGCCGAGGCGGGCGCGGAGCGCCACCGCGTCGGGGGACCAGCGCAGCAGGCCGAGCCCCTCGCCGCGCAGCCCCTCCAGCAGGGCGGCCCGCACCAGCGCCGGGTCGGGATCCCGCAGCGGCCGGACCACCAGCTCGATCGCCCCGAGCCGCTCGGCCGCCCGTGCGACCACGTCGCCGTCCTCCCAGCGCACCTCCTCGCCCGAGGCCAGCAGGTGCGCGGCGGCGGCCCGCGCGGTGTCCTCGTCCAGGACGGCGGCCAGCCGCACCCGCGCGGACGCGGAGTGCGGGGCGCGGTCGGCGACGGCCACGGCGAGCCAGCCCGCGCGGCGCAGGCCGGAGCCGTCGGCGAGCTCGGCCCCGGTCCCGGAGGCCATGAGGAAGCCTCCCGTGCCCTTGGCCTTCGCGACCCGCTCGGGGAACGCGAGGGCCGCGACCAGCCCGGCGGCATGGTCATCGGTGCCGACGGCGCGGCCGTGACCGGCACCGGAACCCTCCGGCGTGTGAGGAGCCGGGCCCGGGGCGGAGCCCCGGGAGGGGGCCGGGGGCTCGCCCCCGGTTTCGGGAAGGGGCGGGGCGGCGGAGAGGCCCCGCGCAGCGGCCCCGGCCCCGGCGGCCCCGCCACCGGCGGCCCCGGCCCCGGCGGCCCCGCCACCGGCGGCCCCGGCCCCGGCGGCCCCGCCACCGGCGGAGCCCAGGGCGCGCTCCAGCCGCCCGGCCTCCGTCCGCCACCGGGCCGCGTACGCGTCGCCGCCCCGCCGCGCAGCCCGCCACGCGCCGGCCAGGTCGTCCCCGTAATCCCGAGGGGCCTCCTCGCTCAGCAGCGCCACCACCTCCGCCGCCCGCCGCGCCCCGAGCACGGCGGAGCCGTCCAGCAGGGCGCGGCCCAGCCGCGGGTGCAGGCCCAGCCGGGCCAGCCGCAGCCCCCGCGCGGTCGGCCGGCCGGCCGCGTCCACCGCGCCGACGGCCGACAGCACCTCCCGGGCCGCGGCCATCGCCCCGGCCGGCGGCGGGTCCAGCAGCGCGAGCCCCGACGCGTCCGGGTCGCCCCAGCAGGCTGCCTGGAGAGCGAACTGCGCCAGGTCCGCGATCCGGATCTCGGGGGAGGGGAAGGCCGGCAGCCGCCCGTCCTCCGCCTGCGCCCAGCACCGGTACACCACGCCCGGCGCCTCCCGCCCGGCCCGGCCCGCCCGCTGGCGGCCCGCCGCCCGGGAGGCCCGTACGGTCGCCAGCGCGCCCAGCCCCCGGGCGTGGTCCACCCGCGGCTCGCGGGCCAGCCCCGAGTCCACGACCACCCGCACGCCCGGCACGGTCAGGCTCGACTCCGCGACCGCCGTCGACAGGATCACCCGCCGGTGCGCGGAGGCGGTCAGCGCGGCGTCCTGCACCGCGGCGGCCGCCCGGCCGTGGACCTGGAGGACCTCCGCGTCCAGCCCGCCCAGCTGCCCGGCGACCCGGGCGATCTCTCCGACGCCGGGCAGGAAGCACAGCACGTCGCCGGAACGTTCCGCCAGCGCCCGGCGCACCACCGAGGCCACGTGCGCCAGCTGCGCCGGATCCACCCGCATCCCGTGCGGCGGCCGCACCGGCCGTGCGGGCGGCGCCCACACCGTCTCCACCGGGTACGAGACCCCCGCGGCCTCCACCACGGGCGCGTCCCCCAGCAGCCGGGCCCAGCCGGCCGCGTCGGTCGTCGCCGAGGCCGCGACCAGGCGCAGCTCCGGGCGCAGGGCCGCGCGGACGTCCAGCAGGAAGGCGGCGACGGTGTCGGCGTCCAGGTGGCGTTCGTGGCACTCGTCCAGGACCACCACGTCCACCCCGGCCAGCTCCTGGTCGCGCTGGAGCCGCTGGAGCAGCACCCCGGTGGTCACCACCTCCACGACGGTGGAGCGGCCCGCGAGCCGCTCCCCGCGCACGGTGAAGCCCACCGACTCCCCGACGGCCTCGCCCAGCAGCCAGGCCATCCGCCGGGCCGCCGCCCGGGCGGCGATCCGCCGGGGCTCGGCGACCACCACCCGGCGGCGCGGACCCCCGCCGACCAGCCCGGCCAGCACCAGCGGGACCAGCGTGGTCTTGCCGGTGCCCGGCGGGGCGCACAGCACGGCCGCGCCGTGGCCGTCCAGCGCCCGGGTGAGGGCCGGCAGGGCTTCGCGTACGGGGAGGGCGTCGAGGGCGGACTCGCGGATCAAGGGCTCAGTCCCGCTCGCACACGAAGACGGCCGTGCCCGGGATCAGGCTGCCGCGCAGCGGGGACCAGCCGCCCCACTCCTGGGCGTTCCACTCCGGCCACTCCGGCTCCACCAGGTCCAGCAGCCGGAAACCGCCCGCGACCACGTCCCGGACCCGGTCGCCGAGGGTGCGGTGGTGCTCGACGTAGACGGCGCGGCCCTGCTCGTCCTGCTCGACGTACGGGGTCCGGTCGAAGTAGGAGGCGGACACCGACAGCCCGTCGGGGCCGGGCTCGTCGGGGAAGGCCCAGCGGATCGGGTGGGTGACGGAGAAGACCCAGCGCCCGCCGGGGCGCAGCACGCGGTGCACCTCGCGCATGACGTTGACCGGGTCGGCGACGAAGGGGACGGCCCCGTACGCGGAGCAGGCCAGGTCGAAGGAGCCGTCGCGGAAGGGCAGCCGGCCGGCGTCGGCCTCCACGAGGGGGACCTCGCCGCCGATGCGCAGGGCGTGCTGGAGCTGGCGGTGCGAGAGGTCCAGGGCCACCGCGCGGGCGCCCTGCGCGGCGAGCCAGCGCGAGCACTGGGCGGCGCCGGCGCCGATCTCCAGGACGTCCTTGCCCTTGAGGGAGGCGGCGGGGCCCAGGAGCGAGGCCTCCTCCTCGTCCAGGCCCTCCGGCCCCCAGACGAAGCGGTCGTCGCCCAGGAACGCGCCGTGCTCGCTCTGGTACTCGTCGGCGTTGCGGTCCCACCAGCCGCGGCTCGCGCGGCTGCTCTCCGCCTCCCCGGCCTCGCGCCGGGTGGCCGCGGCGTCGTCCTCGTAGGCGTCCTCGTCCTCGGGCGCGTCTTCGGGGGCGTAGTCCTCTTGGTTCATGGGGCCCGTCGTCGTAGTCTGCGGATGGCTGGCGGTGCACCCGGACGGCTGAAAGTTCGTGCGGATCGCTCATCAGGGCGTTCCCGCCCACGAATTGTGCCGGTTATGAGGTGATCCGCCCGCGGTGTGCGCCTTCGCGCATTGACCCTGTCCGGCTGCCCCCGTATGCTACAAGTTGCGCTGCGAGCCTGTGCTCCTCAGACATAGCAGGCTGCGCTTGCATCTGTTGAATGTCCCCTCGGTTTTCGAGGCCCCTACCCCTTGCGGGGGATGGGCTTCCTTGGCTGTCCGGCTTCATCGGCAGATGCCGATAAGGGCTCCCGGCGTAGCAGTACCTACGACTTTCTGTCCGTAACCGGAGCCCTTTCCCACATGACGAGCAGCACCGAGACCACCGCCACCACCACTCCGCAGGTAGCGGTCAACGACATCGGTAACGCGGAAGCCTTCCTGGCCGCGATCGACGAGACGATCAAGTACTTCAACGACGGCGACATCGTCGACGGCGTCATCGTGAAGGTCGACCGGGACGAGGTCCTGCTCGACATCGGTTACAAGACGGAAGGCGTGATCCCGAGCCGCGAGCTCTCGATCAAGCACGACGTCGACCCGAACGAGGTCGTCAAGGTCGGTGACGAGATCGAGGCCCTGGTTCTCCAGAAGGAGGACAAGGAAGGCCGCCTGATCCTGTCCAAGAAGCGCGCTCAGTACGAGCGTGCCTGGGGCACGATCGAGAAGATCAAGGAAGAAGACGGCATCGTCACCGGTACCGTCATCGAGGTCGTCAAGGGTGGTCTCATCCTCGACATCGGCCTCCGCGGCTTCCTCCCGGCCTCCCTGGTCGAGATGCGTCGCGTCCGCGACCTCCAGCCCTACGTGGGCAAGGAGCTCGAGGCGAAGATCATCGAGCTGGACAAGAACCGCAACAACGTGGTCCTGTCCCGCCGCGCCTGGCTCGAGCAGACCCAGTCCGAGGTCCGCCAGACGTTCCTCACCACCCTGCAGAAGGGTCAGGTCCGCTCCGGCGTCGTCTCCTCGATCGTCAACTTCGGTGCGTTCGTGGACCTGGGCGGCGTCGACGGCCTCGTGCACGTCTCCGAGCTGTCCTGGAAGCACATCGACCACCCGTCCGAGGTCGTCGAGGTCGGCCAGGAGGTCACCGTCGAGGTTCTCGACGTGGACATGGACCGCGAGCGCGTCTCCCTGTCGCTGAAGGCGACGCAGGAGGACCCGTGGCAGCAGTTCGCCCGGACCCACCAGATCGGCCAGGTCGTCCCGGGTAAGGTCACCAAGCTGGTTCCGTTCGGTGCGTTCGTCCGCGTGGACGAGGGCATCGAGGGTCTGGTCCACATCTCCGAGCTGGCCGAGCGCCACGTGGAGATCCCGGAGCAGGTCGTCCAGGTCAACGACGAGATCTTCGTCAAGGTCATCGACATCGACCTCGAGCGTCGCCGGATCTCGCTGTCCCTCAAGCAGGCCAACGAGTCCTTCGGTGCCGACCCGGCGTCGGTCGAGTTCGACCCGACCCTGTACGGCATGGCCGCGTCCTACGACGACCAGGGCAACTACATCTACCCCGAGGGCTTCGACCCCGAGACCAACGACTGGCTCGAGGGCTACGAGACCCAGCGCGAGACGTGGGAGCGCCAGTACGCCGAGGCGCAGGTCCGCTTCGAGCAGCACCAGGCGCAGGTCATCAAGAGCCGCGAGGCCGACGAGGCCGCTGCCGCCGCGGGCGAGACCGCCCCGGCCGCCGGTGGCAACGCCGGTGCGGGCATCTCCGGTGGCTCCTACTCCTCCGAGGGTGCGGACGAGACCTCCGGCGCCCTGGCGTCCGACGAGGCCCTGGCCGCGCTCCGCGAGAAGCTGGCCGGCGGCCAGAGCTGATCGCAGCGCAGCGTGCACACCACGCTCCGGCGTGAGGTGAGCTGAACGGCGAGGCCCGTCCCCTTCGGGGGGCGGGCCTCGTCGCATTGCCGGGCCCCCACCCACCGCGGAGGGGGCCCGCCCGCGGACAGGGGGGCTTGTCGCATTCCCGTGAATCCGGCCAACTGGGGAATGGCGGGGCGTCCTTGGACGTTCCCAGCAGAGAACACGGCGAGAGGGAGGAGTGGTGACGGTGCTTGATCCACAGGGTCTGTACGAATGGGACGCCAAGGGTCTGGCGGTGGCCGACGTGGCGCTCGCCCAGGACTCGGCCGGACTGGTCATGCTCTACCACTTCGAGGGGTACATCGACGCCGGCGAGACCGGGGAGCAGATCGTCGAACGGCTCCTGGACACCCTGCCCCACCAGGTGGTGGCCCGCTTCGACGCCGACCGGCTGGTGGACTACCGGGCCCGCCGCCCGCTGCTGACCTTCCAGCGCGACCACTGGACGGAGTTCGAGGAGCCCCGGCTGGAGGTCCGCCTCGTCCAGGACGCCACGGGCGCGCCCTTCCTGCTGCTGTCGGGCCCCGAGCCGGACGTGGAGTGGGAGCGCTTCGCCGTCGCCGTCCGCCAGATCGTCGAGCGTCTCGGCGTGCGCCTCTCGGTCAACTTCCACGGCATCCCCATGGGCGTCCCGCACACCCGGCCCGTCGGCATCACCCCGCACGGCAACCGCACCGACCTGATGCCCGGCCACCGCAGCCCCTTCGACGAGGCGCAGGTCCCGGGCAGTGCGGAGTCCCTGGTCGAGTTCCGCCTCGGCCAGGCCGGACACGACGTGCTCGGCGTCGCGGCGCACGTCCCGCACTACGTCGCCCGCTCCCCCTACCCCGACGCGGCGCTCACCGCGCTGGAGGCGATCACGGCCGCGACCGGACTGGTCCTGCCGGCCGTGGCCCACGCCCTGCGCACCGAGGCGCACCGCACGCAGACGGAGATCGACCGGCAGATCCGCGAGGGTGACGAGGAGCTCGTCAGCCTGGTCCAGGGCCTGGAGCACCAGTACGACGCCGCCGCCGGGGCCGAGACCCGCGGCAACATGATCGCCGAGCCGGCCGAGATCCCGACGGCGGACGAGATCGGCCGCGAGTTCGAGCGGTTCCTCGCGGAGCGCGAGGGCGAGGCGTAGCGGGACCGGGGGACGCGGCCGGAGTCGTCCGGGGGAGGGGCGCTAGGGTGCTGGGCATGCTGAAGGTGGGCCTGACAGGCGGAATCGGTGCCGGCAAGAGCGAGGTCTCGCGGCTGCTGGCGGGGTACGGGGCGGTCGTCGTGGACGCCGACCGGATCGCGCGGGAGGTCGTGGAGCCCGGTACGCCCGGGCTCGCGGCCGTGGTGGAGGCCTTCGGGGCCTGCGTGCTGACCGCCGACGGGACGCTCGACCGGCCGAAGCTGGGGGCGATCGTCTTCGCCGACCAGGAGAAGCTCCGGACCCTGAACGCGATCGTGCACCCGCTGGTCGGGGCCCGGTCCGCCGAGCTGGAGCGGGCGGCGGGGCCCGGCGCGATCGTGGTCCACGACGTGCCGCTCCTCACCGAGAACGGGCTCGCGCCGCTGTACGACCTGGTCGTCGTCGTGGACGCCGCCCCCGGGACGCAGCTGGCCCGGCTGACCGCACTGCGCGGGATGACCGAGGAGGAGGCCCGGGCCCGGATGGCGGCCCAGGCCACCCGGGAGCAGCGGCTGGGCGTGGCCACGCTGGTGATCGACAACGACGGGCCGCTGGAGGCGCTGGAACCCCAGGTCCGCCGGGTGTGGGAGCAGCTCACCGCCCGGGCCGCCGCCGCACGCGCGGAATCCGGGGCTCCGGCGGAGTAGCCGGGCGGCGCCGCCGGGTGACGGGGAACAACCGCGGAGCGGAAGCGCGTTGAGGGCGTGCGCAGAGGGAAGGAGACACACTGTGCCCGACACCACGCCCACGCCGCCGACCCCGCCGGAGTCCTCCGGACCGCCGAGCCCCGAGACCCACGTCATCGACTACAGGGCCGCCGAGCAGCTCCTCGCCGCCCGGGACCCGCGCGGCGCGGTCCGGCTGCTGGACTCCGTCATAGCCGCCCACCCCGAGAACACCGCGGCCCGACTGCTGCGCGCCCGGGCCTTCTTCGCGGCGGCCCAGCTGCGGCCCGCGCAGCTGGAGTTCGAGCTGGTCCTTGAGCGGGAGCCGGACAACGCCTTCGCCCACTTCGCGCTGGCCCGAACCCACCAGCGCTCCGGCCGGCACGAGCAGGCCCGCCGGCACTTCCGGCTCGCCGCCGCCCTCGACCCCCAGCCGGAGTACCTGGCCGCGGCCCGCTTCGAGGCCTGACGCCGCGGCACACCGGCGCGCCGGCCGGCGCTCCGGCCGGAGCACCGGCCCCGGAGCGGGTGCGCCGCTGAAGAGGGGGCCGGGCGCCGCAGTGGATCAGCGGCTGCGCGGGGGCTCGTACGGGGGGATGTCCCGGCCCGGCTGGTAGTGCGGCCCCTGGTGGATGTGCCGCACCACGACCGCCAGGTCCACGGCGGCCAGCACCGCCAGCGCCGCGCACGCCGCGGCCCACCCGGGCCGTTCGGCCAGCGAGAACACGGCCGCCCCGGCGGCGGCCCAGACCAGTCCCCACAGGCTGAGCCAGAACCGCAGCCGCAGCGGACTGCGGGCGGTCAGGGGTTCGTTTCCGGTACGCATGGTCGTCCCTCACCCGACGGAGACCTCCCTTCCATGGTCGCACGCCCTGCGGGCCCCGCGTATGCCCAGGTCAGCGGCGTTGTCAGTGGCCACGCCTAGACTCGGCGGCAGTGGATCCGCCATGACCGGGCGGAGCCGAGCACCAGGGAGGGGGACCCCCGTGACCACGCAGCCGCCGCCGCAGCCCCTGCTGCGCCGGGCCGCCGTGTTCCTGCCCGCGGCCGTCCCCCGTGAGGGGCGGATCGCCTTCTGGTGCCCCGAGGGGGAGCCGCTGCCCGAGGGCGGGACCCCGCATCCGCTCCAGGTGGTGCGGCCGCACGGCTCCGGGGTCCGCACCCGCACCGTGCCCGCCGTGTCCCTGCCCGTGGCCGAGGCCCTGCCCCTGCTGGTGCGGGCCGCCCACAGCCAGGCCTCCCATCCCGCCACCCGCGCCTGGGGCACCGCCGCCGTCCAGGCACTGGTGCTCGCCGCCCGGGGCCGCCTGCTGCCCGGGCTCACCCCCGAGGGGGTCGACGCCTGGCGCGCGGGGCCGCTCGACGCCGATGACGTCGGGTACCTCCGCGCCGTCGCCGCCGCCCTCCCGTACGAGGGGTACGCCACCCCGCTCGCCGGGCGCCGACCGCTGGCGCTGCCCGAACCGCAGGCCCTGGTCCGTGCCTTCCTCGACGCCGTCGCCGACACCCTGCCCCGCACCCCCGCCGCGCCGTTCGCCGCCGGGCAGCCCTTCGCCGCGGCGGAGCCGCAGCCCGTGCCCGGGATACGGGAGTGGGCCGAGCAGGTCGCGGCCGGCGCCGACGCCGGGGTGGGGATCTCCCTGCGCCTCGACCTGTCCGCCTTCCGCCTGTTCGACGAGGCCGAGCCGGAGGAGGTCCGCCGCGCCGGGGCCGCCGTGGTCCAGGTGCACAGCCTCGCCGACCCGACCCTGGTGACGGACGCCGCGCAGCTGTGGGCCGGTGCCGCCGCGTCCGGGTTCGGGCCGCGCGCCCGGATCGACGCCGTGCTGGCGCTGCGCCGGGCCGGCCGGGTCTGGCCGCCGCTGCTGCGCCTGCTCGACCAGCCCGTTCCCGACGCCCTCGCCCTGTCCGACCCGGAGCTCGAAGACCTGCTGGGCGCCGCCGCGACCCGGCTGGAGCGGGCCGGGGTCGTGGTCCACTGGCCGCGCGAGCTGGCCCGTACCCTGACCGCGACCGCCGCCGTCCGGCAGGCCGCGCCCGGCTCCGCCATCGACGGCACCGCCTTCTTCGACGCCGCCGGGCTGTTCGCGTTCTCCTGGGAGCTCGCCCTCGGCGGGGACCGGCTCACCCCGTCGGAGATGGACGCCCTCGCCCGGGCCCACCGCCCGGTGGTGCGGCTGCGCGACCAGTGGGTGCGGGTCGATCCGGAGCTGGTGCGCAAGGCCCGCAAGCGGGAACTGGGCCTGCTGGACCCGGTGGACGCGCTGGCCACCGTCCTGACCGGGACGGCCGAGGTCGACGGGGAGACGGTGGAGGCCGTTCCGGTGGGGGCGCTGGCGGCGCTGCGGGACCGGCTGACGGGTGAGCCGGGACCGATGGCGGCCCCGGCGGGGCTGAAGGCGGTGCTGCGGGACTACCAGCTGCGCGGTCTGGCCTGGCTGGACCTGATGACCTCGCTCGGGCTGGGCGGTTGTCTGGCCGACGACATGGGCCTGGGCAAGACGGTCACGCTGATCGCCCTGCACCTGCACCGGGCCCGCCCGGAGCCCACGCTGGTGGTGTGCCCGGCGTCGCTGCTGGGGAACTGGCAGCGGGAGATCGAGAGGTTCGCGCCGGGCACGCCCGTGCGCCGCTTCCACGGCGGGGACCGCAGCCTCGACTCCCTCGACGGCGGGTTCGTCCTCACCACCTACGGGACGATGCGGGCCTCGGCCGCGCGGCTGGCCGCCCAGAGCTGGGGACTGGTCGCCGCCGACGAGGCGCAGCACGTCAAGAACCCGCACTCGGCGACCGCGAAGGCGCTGCGCACGATCCCGGCCCCGGCGCGGGTGGCCCTCACGGGTACCCCGGTCGAGAACAACCTCTCCGAGCTGTGGGCCCTGCTCGACTGGACCACCCCCGGGCTGCTCGGTCCGCTCACGGCCTTCCGCGCCCGGCACGCCCGCCCGGTGGAGCACCAGACGGAGGAGGACGGGGGCAACGAGGAGGCCGTCGCCCGGCTGGCGGCGCTGGTGCGGCCGTTCCTGCTGCGCCGCAGGAAGTCCGACCCCGGCATCGCGCCCGAGCTGCCGCCGAAGACCGAGACCGACCATCCGGTGTCGCTGACCCGGGAGCAGGTCTCGCTCTACCAGGCGGCGGTGGAGGAGGCCATGGCCGTGATCGAGGGGAGCGAGGGCATCGAGCGGCGCGGCATGATCATGAAGCTGCTGGCCTCGCTCAAGCAGATCTGCAACCACCCCGCCCAGTACCTGCGGGAGGCCGATCCGCGGATCCCGCACCGCTCGGGCAAGCTCGCCCTGCTCGACGAGCTCCTGGACACCATCCTGGCCGAGGGCGGCTCGGTCCTGGTGTTCACCCAGTACGTGACGATGGCCCGCATCCTCGAACGCCACCTCGCCGCCCGCGGCGTCCCCACCCAGCTGCTGCACGGAGGCACCCCCGTGCCCCGCCGCGAGGAACTCGTCGACCGCTTCCAGTCCGGCGAGGTCCCCGTCTTCCTGCTCTCCCTCAAGGCCGCCGGGACCGGCCTCAACCTCACCCGCGCCGGCCACGTCGTCCACTACGACCGCTGGTGGAACCCGGCCGTCGAGGAACAGGCCACCGACCGCGCCTACCGCATCGGCCAGACCCAGCCCGTCCAGGTCCACCGCATCATCGCCGAAGGCACCGTCGAGGACCGCATCGCCGAACTCCTCGAAAGCAAGCGCGCCCTCGCCGACGCCGTCCTCGGCTCCGGCGAGGCCGCCCTCACCGAGCTCGGCGACCGGGAGCTGGCCGACCTCGTCTCCCTGCGGAGGCCCGCATGATCACCGCGCGGGAGGACCGCCGCCGCACCTTCGAGACCGTGCCCGCCGGGGCCGAGGCCGCCACCTGGTGGGGCCGGGCCTGGGTGCGCGCCCTGGAGGAGCGCGCCCCGGACGCGGCCCGCCTCGCGCGCGGCCGCGCGTACGCCGCCGAGGGCCACGTCGACGCGGTCACCGTCACCCCCGGCCGGATCGTGGCCTACGTCCGCGGCAGCAAGGCCCGCCCGTACCGCACCGAGCTGGCCCTGCCCGCCTTCACCGACGCCGAGTGGGCCGAGGCGCTGGAGGAGGTGGCGGCCGACCCCGCCGCACTGGCGGCGCTGCTGGAGCGGGAGGTCCCGCAGTCCCTCGCCGGGCGGATCCTGCCCGGCGCGGGCGAACTCGCCGCCCGCTGCTCCTGCCCGGACCCGGCGCGCCCGCCCTGCAAGCACGCCGCGGCCCTCTGCTACCGGGCGGCCCGCCTCCTCGACACCGACCCGTTCGTCCTGCTGCTCCTGCGCGGCCGGGGCGAGCGCGAGCTCCTCGACGACCTCGCCCGCCGCAACGCCGCCCATGCCGCGCGGGAACGGCCCGACGCCGTACCGGACTTCCCCGGCGCCCCGGCCCGCGCGGCGGCGGCCCGCACCGTCCTGCCCCCGCTGCCCGCCCCGCTCGCCGCACCCGCCGCGGCGGGCCAGCCGCCCGTCTACCCCGCCGACCCGGCCGCCCCGGACCCGCTGGCGCTGGAGCAGCTCGCCGGCGACGCCGCCGCCCGGGCCCTCGCCCTGCTCACCACGGGCGAGGACCCGATCGGGGGGCTCGGCCTCTGGCAGGACGCCGTCCGGCTGGCCTCCGCGCATCCCACGGCCGGTCTCACCGGGGCCGCCCGCACCCTCTACCGGGACCTGGCCCGGGCCACCGGGCGGACCACCACCGACCTGGCCCGGGCCGCCGCGGCCTGGCGGCAGGGGGGCCTGCCCGCGCTCACCGTCCTCGACGAGCCGTGGGACCCGCCGGCCGGCCCCTTCGACCGGGCCCGTCCGAGCCTGCTCGCGGCCGGCCTGGGCTCCTTCCGCCCCGAGCACAACCGCCTCACGGACCGCACCCGCCAGCTGCGGCTGGGCCGCGAGGGCCTCTGGTACGCGTACGAGTGCCGCCCGGGGACGGACGACTGGTGGCCCACCGGCCGGCCGTCCCCGGACCCGGTCAGCGCGCTGCGGGGGTGAGCCCGGCCGCCCAGGCGGACAGGGCGGTGAAGTCCCGGTCGCGCAGGCCGTGACGGGGGTGGACGCGCAGCAGGAGGGCCGGGGCCGGGTGGTGCGCGCGGACCCAGGCCCGGTCCTGCGGGGTGATCATGTCGTCGACCCAGGCGAAGGGCCGGCCGGCGGCCCAGGTGAGCAGGTGCCGGGTCTTCCAGGAGAGGCCGTCCGGGTCGCGGGCGAAGAGCTCGGGCCAGTCGACGACGGGGAGGTCGGCGGGCAGCCCGATGCGCGGGGCGATCAGGGTGTTGGCCTGGTGCGTCCAGGCGGTGGCCCAGGCGAGTTCGAAGGGCAGGGCCAGCAGCCGCGGGCCGTGCGAGGGGTGGAGGCGTACCCGCACGCCGCGCCGCGCCCGCCGGGACTCCGGGTCGCGGTAGGAGAGCCAGACGTCCGGGCGCATCCGGTGGCTGGTGTAGCCGCGCAGGCCCGCGGAGAGGGACCGGAAGGGGTTGAGCGGGCCGTCCACGTCCAGCAGGAGCAGGGGGTGTTCAGTCATGAAGTAGGCACTACCCAGTACACGATGGAGTGAAATGCCTACCGGCTCTATAACCCGAACGGGTCTACCGCGTTGTCTCCGGTACGGGCGCGACGCCCCTGAAACCCTCCGGAAGGCAGGAAGACTGATGCGTCACAGTCGTCGGAACGGCGTGATCGCGGCGATGGTCGCGGGTGGCGGCCTGGCGGTGGCGGGGGTGGGCCTCGCCCACGCCGACGCCGACGCCGGCGGATCCGCCGAGCGGTCGCCGGGGCTGCTCTCGGGGAACCTGGTGCAGCTGCCGGTGCACGTCCCGGTCAACGTGTGCGGGAACACCGTGAACGTGGCCGGAGTCCTCAACCCCGCCGCGGGCAACCGCTGTACCAACGCGGCCCCGGACGGCGGCCATCCCGATCCGAGGCCCGCCCATCCGGCGAAACCCGGATCCGGCCAGGGGGGAGGGGCCGTCGCGCAGGGCGGGGCGAAGGGATCGCCGGGGCTGCTGTCGGGCAACGGCATCCAGCTCCCCGTGGACCTCCCGCTCAACGTCAGCGGGAACTCGGTCGACGTCGTCGGCGTCGGCAACGCCTCCCACGGCAACACCTCCGTGAACGGCGAGACCCCCGCCGGAGCCAAGCCGCCCCAGCCCGTGCCGCCGGTGGCCGAGCGGCCGGCCACGCCGCCCCCGACCGCGCCGGCCGCCCCGTCCCTGCCGCCCGGCGACACCTCGGCCCTGGCCCACACCGGCTCCGACGGCCTCGGCTACCTGCTGCCCGGCAGCGGCGCCCTGCTCCTCGGCGGAGTGCTCCTCTACCGCCGCTTCCGCGTCAGCTGACGGGGCCCGCGCGCCAGCCGTCGAGGATCGAGTCGATCCGCGCCGCCAGCCGGGCACGGGCCTCGAACCGGTGCACCCCGGCCATCAGCAGCGCGTCGTACTCGGTGTCCGTGTGCCGCACGGCCGCCCGGACCGCCATCGACACCGCCTGCCCGTCCAGGGCCCGGCCTGCCGCGGTGCGGCCCACCCGCCCGCTGCCGCGCACCGAGGCGTGGGCGGCGATCGCCCGCGCCCGCTCGGGCGGGCAGCCGGGGAACAGCCGGAGTATCTCGGCGGCGAAGGCCGCCGTGAACCGTACGTCCTCGGCCGCGCGGCGGCGCCGGTCGCGCTCCCTGCGCCGGGCCCGGGCGTCGGCGTCGGCGAGGCAGGCCCGCTCGGCGCGGGCCAGCGCGGCGTCCTCGACCAGCAGGCCCTGGCGCTCGTAGCGGCGGCGTCCCCGGTGCCGGCGCACCACGACGGCCGACAGCGAACTCGCCTCCCGCGCCCTGCGGGTGAGCGCCGCGTCGCCGCGCGGCAGGTAGACGAGGTGCCCGAGATCGGCGCAGTCCAGACAGCGCGGCACACCGGCCTCACGGACGAGGCGGCGCAGGGGGCCCTGTCGGCACTCGGCGCAGTGGATCGGCTTCTGTGACTCGAAGACGACGAGACTCATGCCGTGGTGATACCGCCGACCGGGTCCTCTATCACCTTGCGGGGATGGGTTATTTGGGTATTGCGAAAATCTGTCCGGACCTCGTGGCCTCGGCCTAGCGTCACCCGGTACGGGCCGCGGCGAGCCCATGGCGGAGAGCGCGGGGAGGACAGCGCATGGGCGGACGGCAGGCCACGGCGCAGCGGCGCCCGAGAACCGGGTTCCCGGAGGACCTGACGGGCCGGGAGGTCGTCATCGCACCCGGCGGCTGTACGGGCTGGCACTACCACCTGGTCCCGCTGATCGCGGTCGTCGCCTCCGGCACCCTCACCCGGATCCTGTGCGACGGCACCGTCGAGGTCCACCCCGCGGGGGCCGCCTTCGTCGAACCCGAGGGCCACGACCACGTCCACCTCGGCCGCAACCTCGGCACCGCCCCCGTCGTCCTCCACATCACCTGCGGGCTCGCCGGGGACGACCCCTGGGCCGTCCCCGCCCCGCCCCCGCCCGGCGCCCGCCCCTGCCACTGCCCGGAGCACGCCTGCGCGACGGCCTCCGCGCGCCCGCGGGCCGTGCCGTGGAGACCCCCGTCCACCACGACACCGCCCGCGGACCGCGGCCCCGGCGGCCCGACGGGTCAGACCAGCCGGCGTATCTCCCCGCGCACCCGGTAGAAGCCACCGGTCGCCGCGTGCAGCCCGTCCACCACGTACCGGGCCCCGGCCTCCCGTATCCCGCGCGGGAACTGCACGTTCCAGCTCGGTTCGAAGCCGTCCGACACCACCTGCACCCGCATCCGGCCGCCCACCTGCACGCACTCGACCACGACACCGCCCGACGGGACCGAGGCGACCGAGACCGTCGCCACCGCCGCCGCCGAGGCCGCCGGGGTGAAGACCGGCAGTGCCGCAGCGGACTTCACGTCCACCGCCGCCGGCACGGACCCCTGCTGGGCCGCCGCGATGGCCGCCTCGCTCGCGTCCACGCACACCAGCGAGCCGTCCGTCGTGACCAGGTAGAGCCGCCCGTCCAGGTACTGCATCGACAGGGCGGACCCGCCGCCGGTGCCCAGCTTCCACAGCCGCCGCCCGTCGGCGTCGAAGCAGTACACCGAGGACGAGGAGTCACCGGCGAACACGTGGCGGCCGTCCGGCGACGTCGCGCACGAGTACACGGCCGCGTCGCACGGGTACGAGGCCTCGACCGCGCCCGTCGCCTTCGACAGGCGCTGCACGGTGTTGCGCACCGTGCCCGCGTACACCGCGTCCTGCTCCTGCCAGCCGAACAGCACCCCGCCGGGCGTCTTGGTGTGCCACAACTGGCCCGTGCCGTCGGCCGCGTAGGCCGTCACACCGCCGCTGTGGCCGTGGTACACCGCCCGCTCGTCCGCCCGGACCATCCAGGCGCCGCCGCCGGCGGACCTGCGCGACCACTGGTGCTCGTCCTCGTGGTCGATGACGGTCAGGCCGCCGTTCGCGTCGGAGACGTTGAGCACGCCCTCGTGGATGTCGAGCCAGTAGATGTCGACATCGGCCGCTATCCCGTACGCCGCGAACGGCACCTTCGACGACAGGTCGTACACGGTGCCGTCGTCACAGCCCGCATAGATCCAGAACTCGTCCGCGACCAGGCACTTCACCCCGTCCGGCAGCGAGTAGCGGGCGAGCACCTCGCCGCCGTGGCTCACGGTGTAGACGTCCCCGGCCTGGTTGCCGACCCAGCAGCGGTCCTCGTCCACGTGGATGCCGAAGGCCGCGGAGCCGGTGCGGAAGCGCCACAGCACCGGAGCCACCGCGCGGGCCGTCGACGGCGCCGAGGCCACCTGCCGGCGGGTCACCGCCCGCGCGGCCCGCGCCCCCCGCACCGCCGGGGCGTACCCCTTGCGGACCTTCTCGCCGATCTTCTTGGCCGCGGCCGCCCGGGCCTTCTCCACGGTCGGGAACGACGAGCTCTGCAGCTGCCCGGCCGCGCCGATGCGGCCGTAGCGCACGGAGACGAGGACGCCGTCCACGATCACCTCGTAGAACTTGTGCGCCGCGCCGTCCTCCTGGGACAGCTCCAGGTACGTCGTTTCCCGAGCCATGACAGACCCCTCCCCGAAGAGTCGGGCCGCCGGCTCCTGTTCACCGGTGATCCCTCGTGAAAAACGCTAAGCGCGACCACTGACAATGGGCCCGTGAAGCTCGAAGCGATCACCTGGCAGCGGATGGCCGAGCGGCTCGCCGGCCACCTCGGCGCGCCCCCGGAGGGCGGTACGTGGCACCGCGTGGGCATCGACGGGGCCCCGGCGGCCGACACCGGGGTCCTGGCCGGTGAACTGGCCGAGGCGCTGCGGCTGCGCGGCCGGTCGGTGCAGGTGGTGGCGGCTGGGGGGTTCCTGCGGCCGGCGTCCCTGCGGTTCGAGTTCGGGCGGGAGGACGTGGACGCGTACCTCGGCGGCTGGTACGACACCGGCGCGCTGTGGCGCGAGGTCTTCGCGCCGACGGACCCGGGCGGCAGCGGGCGGGTCCTGCCGGACCTGTGGGACCCGGTGACCGACCGCGCGACCCGCAGCCCGTACGCCGAACTCCCCCCGGGCGGAGCCCTGATCGTGCACGGCCCGCTGCTGCTGGGCCACTGGTTCCCCTTCGACCTGAGCGTGCACATCAGCCTCTCGGAGGGGGCGCTGGCACGGCGCACGGCCCCCTCCGAGCGTTGGACCCTGCCGGCGTTCGCCCGCTACGCCCGGGAGACCGACCCGGCGTCGACGGCGGACGTCCTGGTCCGCGCGGACGACCCCCGCCACCCGGCCTGGACCGGACTGCGCGACCGCTAGGGGCTGTCGTCGAACTCCCGTCTGCCCCGCGGGCGACGACGGGACTTCGACGACGGGACTTCGACGACAGCCCCCAGGGGCTGTCCGCGAAGCAGCGGACACACCCCAGGGGCTGATCCGCCGGACCTTCCTCGGGACGTCCGGCCGGCTCAGGGGCGGCCGCCCAGGCGGGTCACCGCCCGGGCCGCCGCGCGGCAGCCCGCGCGGGTGGCCGCCGTCGGGGCGGCGCCGGACAGGCGGGCGGCCAGGAAGCCGCCGGTGAACGCGTCGCCCGCCCCCGTGGTGTCCACCGCCTCCGCGGGCTCCGCCTCGACCTCGGCCGTGATCCGCCCGCCCTCGGCGACGAGCGCCCCGCCCGTGCCCCGCGTCACCACCACCAGCGGCACCCGCCGGCTGAGGGCCTCGGCGGCCCGGGCCGTGTCCGGCAGGCCGGCCAGCAGCCGGGCCTCGTCCTCGTTCGGCAGGAGGACCCCGACCCCCGCCACCGCCGCCAGGAAGGCCTCGGGGCCCAGTTCGGCGAGGAACCCCGCCGACGCCGGGTCGACGCTGACCGGCACCCCCCGCGTCCGGGCGGCCCGCAGCGCGACCAGGGCCAGCTCCCGGCTCGGCTCGGCGAAGAACAGGTAGCCGGACAGGTGGAGGTGGGCGGCGCCGTCCAGCAGCGCGGGCGCCCAGTCGGCGGGGCACAGCCGCAGGGAGGCCCCGCTGTCGGTGAGGAACGTCCGCTCCGCGTCCTCCCCGACCAGCGCCACCACCGTTCCGGTCGGCTCGGCCGGGTCCACCACCAGCCGGGGCCGCACCCCCGCGTCGACGAGCGCCCGCTCGTGCCAGCGCGCGGACTCGCAGCCCACGCGGGCGAGGAGCCGCACCTCGGCGGTGCCCGTACGGGCCGCCCAGCAGGCCGCGTTGGCGCCGGCGCCGCCGGGCAGGGTGCGGATGCGGGCGGCGGTGTCGGTGGCCGGGGCGAGGGGCTCCCGGTGCACCGCCACCACGTCCGTGACCACGTCCCCGACGACCAGCAGCGCACCCGGTGCCCCCGTCACGCCCGGTCCGCCCACGCCCCGGCGATCCGGGACCCGAGCCGCACGTTGCCCCGTACCGCCGCCAGGTTCGCCTCCAGGGAGGCCCCGCCGGTCGCCCGTACCAGGAACCCCAGCAGGAACGGTGTCACCGCCTGCCCCGTGATCCCGCGCTCCCGGCACTCGGCCAGCGCCTGCGCCAGGACGCGGTCGTGGAGAGCGGGGTCCAACTGCTCCTCCGCAGGGACAGGGTTGGCCACCACCAGGGCGGACCCGGGTCCGCCCACGGCGTCCTGGGCGGCCATCACGTCCGCCACCTCCTCCGGGCGCTCCACCGTCCAGTCCACCGGTTCGCCGGAGTCGGCCAGGTAGAACCCGGGGAAACGGTTCGTCCGGTAGCCGACGACACCGACGCCGAGCGTTTCCAGCCGCTGCAGCGTGGCGGGGACGTCCAGGATCGACTTCACCCCCGCGCACACCACCGTGATCCGGGTGCGCGCCAGCAGCGACAGGTCCGCCGACTCGTCCTGGGTCTGCGCGAACTCCCGGTGCACGCCGCCCAGGCCGCCCGTGGCGAAGACCCGCAGGCCGGCCCGCGCGGCCAGGAGGGCCGTCGCCGAGACCGTCGTCGCGCCCGTGGCACCCGCCGCGAGGGCCGGGGCGAGGTCGCGGTGGCCGAGCTTGCGCACACCCTCGCCCGCCGCGATCCGCTCCAGGCCCGCCTTGTCCAGGCCCGCGTACGCCACCCCGTCGACCACCGCCACCGTCGCCGGGACCGCACCCTCCGCGCGGACCAGCTCCTCCAGCTCCAGACCCACCTGGAGGTTGCGGGGCCGGGGCAGGCCGTGCGCGATGATCGTCGACTCCAGGGCGACGACGGGCCTGCGCGCGGCGAGCGCCTCGCGCACCTCGTCCGACAGGACCGGGACCTCGGATGCTCTGTGCTGTGGCATGTCCCCATCCATGGCACGGGATGCGGACCCCCAAACGCGCACCTCCCCACTCCGGCGCGAAGCCGCCCCCGCGGCTCGACGGAGTGACGCGTGCACGGCGTCCGCGCTGGACGCTCTGATCACCCCGCGGCCGGTGCGACCGCCCTAGGCTGGCGCACCATGAGCACCAGTGACCACAAAGCCCCCGCCTCCTTCGCCCTTTCCGTCGCGGACGTCCCCGACGGCGAGCTGGAGGCCGAGGACATCGACCCCGCGCAGATCGTCTCCGGCAGCCCGGTGGTGACGGGGAAGGTGCTCTGGGAGTCCGAGGACGGATCCCAGATCCGGGGCATCTGGCAGATCACCCCCGGGGTGGTCACCGACACCGAGGCCGACGAGCTGTTCGTGGTCGTCAGCGGCCGCGCCACCGTCGAGGTCGAGGGCGGCGCGACGCTGGAGCTGGCTCCCGGATCGGCCTGCGTGCTGCGCGAGGGCGACCGGACCACCTGGACGGTCCACGAGACGCTGCGCAAGGCCTACCACATCAACCTCTGACCTCCTCCTGCCGCGCGGCGGCCGCCGGGTGGCGCCGGGCGGTGAACAGGGCCAGCGCCGCCATCGGCAGCAGCAGCGACGCGCCGATCGCGTTGAGCCAGCCGTAGCCGGCCTGGGACATGACCAGGCCGGCGGCCGCACCCCCGAGGCCGGCCGCCGCGTTCATCGTCAGGTCGCTCAGGCCCTGGACGGCGGCCCGCGCGGGCTGCGGCACCGAGTCGGTCAGCAGCGCCGAGCCGGAGACCATGCCGGCCGACCAGCCCAGGCCGAGCAGGAAGAGGCCCGCCGCGCTCTGCGCGTGGTCGCCGGCGGCGGTCCCGGCCAGCAGGGCGGCGAGGGAGAGCAGCCCGGCGGCGAGGCCGATCACGGAGAACCTGCCGAGCCGGTCGGCGAGCCAGCCCATGACCGGCGAGAAGGCGAACATGCCCGCGATGTGCCCGCTGATCACCAGCCCGACCAGCTTCAGGCCGGCGCCGTGGTGGCCGAGGTCGACCGGGGTCATCACCATGATCGAGACCATGGTGGTGTGCGACACCGCGACGGTGAGCAGCGCCAGCCGCGCCCGCGGCGAGGCCTTGACGGCCGCCAGCCCGGCCCGCAGCGAGCGGCCCTGGCGGGTCTCCTCGCCGGGCGCCGCCAGCGCCCGGGCGGTCAGCAGCGGGTCCGGACGCAGCAGGGTGGCGAGCAGGGTGCCGGTGAGGACGAAGACGGCGGCGGCCCAGACGAAGGGCCCCGCCGTCTGGGGTATGGAGGTGCCGGCGAAGCTGTCGCTGGCCGGGGCGGAGAGGTTGGGGCCGAGCACCGCGCCGACGGTGGAGGCCCAGACCACCACCGAGATCGCGCGGGCCCGCCGGTCGGGGGCGGCGAGGTCGGCCGCGGCGAAGCGGGCCTGGAGGTTGGCCGAGGAGGCGGCGCCGAAGGCGGCCATGCCGAGCATGAGCAGCGGGAAGCTCTTCAGCGAGGCGGCCAGGACGACGAGGCCCGCCCCGAGCGTGCCGATCGCGTAGCCCGCCACCAGCCCCGCCCGGCGCCCGCGGGCGGTCGTCAGGGCGGCGAGCGGCAGGGAGACCAGGGCGGTACCGATCACCGCGGCGGTGGAGGCGAAGCCGGACAGGGCCTCGGTGCCGCTGATCTCGGTGGCCAGTACGGGGGCCAGGGCGATGCTGATCGGCACGCCGAGGCCGCCCAGCATCTGCCCGGCGATCAGGACCGCGGAGATCCGGCGCTGGATGCGGGGCAGCTCCGCCGCGGAGACGGCCGGGGCGGCCGGCGGCGCGGCGGAGGAGGCCGCGGGCGGGGTTCCGGGGGAGGCCGTCACGCCGGACACCCCCGTCGCGGGCGCGCGGGCGGGACGGGTCGTGCGGGACCGTACGCGGTGGGGCCGCAGGCGGCAGCAGTAGTCACCGCCGCAGTGTCCCACCCCTTACCGCCTGGGGGAACCGGGTAAAGCCGGACGGCCGGGGCCCGGAAGGGAGGGCCCGGAAGCGGTGCCGGGAGCGGTGCCGGAAGCGCGCCCGGACGCGGGCCCGGACGCGCGGCCGGGACCGGGGTCCGGAAGGGTCCGCCTAGAAGAGGGGCCGCGGGAGGACGCCCTCCAGTGCGAGGAGGGTCCGCTTGGCCTCCAGCCCGCCCCCGAAGCCCCCGATGCCGCCGTCGTTCTCCACCACCCGGTGGCAGGCCACCACCAGCGGCAGCGGATTGGAGCCCATGGCGTTGCCCACGGCCTGGGCCGCCCCCGGCTGCCCGACCCGGGCGGCCAGCTCGCCGTACCCGACGACCGACCCGTACGGCACCGACCGGTCGAGCTCCAGCAGCACCTGGCGGTTGAACCCGGAGCTGAGCCGCCAGTCCAGCGGCAGGTCGAAGCGGCGCAGCGTCCCCGCGAAGTACGCCTTCAGCTGGCGTATCGGCTCCGCCAGCAGCTCCTCCCGGCCCGGGTCCGGCCGCCAGGCGTCGGCGCCGAGCCGGGAGACCAGCGCGTCGATCATCCGGCCGACCCGGTCGGGCCCGGCATGGAACTCCACCCGGACCAGACCCTCGGGGGTCGCGGCCAGGAGCAGGGGACCGATCTCGCTGGGGAGGACGGTCCATTCGAGGTGCGGCCCGCGGGGCCGCTCGGTGCTGTCCACGCCTCCACGGTACGGCTCCCCACCGACAGCCCCGCCCGCGAAGGCCCCGGGCCCGCAGCCGCTAGTAGCCGCCCACGGCCTCCTGTACGACGTCGGGGGCGTTCGTGATGATCCCGTCCACGCCCATCTCCCGGACCTTCCGGGCGGTGGGCGCGTCGTCCACGATCCAGGTGTCCACCTCCATCGCCCTGCCGTGCGCCCCCCGCAGCCGGTGCACCGCCGCCACCCAGTCGGCCGAGATCGTCGTGTGCCACGGGTTGATCCGGTCGGTGAACTCGGCGTACCGGGGCAGGTCGGCCACGGTCGGGGTGCCCAGGAAGGCCGTGACCAGGTCGGGGCGCAGGCGGTGCACGACGCGCACGGAATCCGCGCTGAAGCTCTGCACCACCAGCCGGCGGGCGACGTGCTGAGCGTCCAGCCAGCCGGTCTCCCCCAGGACCTTCAGGGTCTGCTCCTCGATCCCCGGATAGAGCTCCGGCTTCTTGATCTCCAGCAGCAGCCGCTGGCGGTTGTCCTGGACCCGCTCCATGTACTGCCGCAGGGTCGGCACCCGGGCGCCGGCGAAGCGCGCGGAGAACCAGCTGCCCGCGTCCAGCCGGGCGATCTCCGCCGCCGTGAAGTCCTTGACCCGCCAGGGCTTGCGGTCGGGGAAGACCTGCTCGACGTCGGTGGTGCGGGCCAGGGTGTCGTCGTGGATCACCACCAGCTCGCCGTCCTTGGTCCGCTGGACGTCGTTCTCGACCCAGTCGAAGCCCAGCCGCATCGCCAGGTCGATCGCTTCGAGGGTGTTCTCCGGGGCGTAGGCGGAGGCCCCCCGGTGGGCGTACACGGTGGGGCCCAGGAGCCCCGCCGAACCCGGCGCGGATCCGGGACCGGCGGAGGCCGGCGCCGTCCCGCCCAGCACGGTCAGGGTGAAGCCCAGGAAGGCGGCGGCTGCCGCGGCGGCGGCGGATCGGACGTACATGTGCGTTCTCCTCGGGTCGTGAGCCCTGTTCCTGCGTCAGACGGGTGCGGAGCGGCAGATGTTGTGGCTGTGCACTTCACGGCGGAGCGTTCACCGCGATCATGGGCTCGAAGATCACACGGACGCCACCGAACTACGACAAACGGACCAGAAAGGAGGAGGCCCGCTCCGTCCGACGGACCCGTCGCCCTCCCGGGGGACGCCTCCGGGCGGGCGCGGGGCGCGTGCGGGCGCCCGAGTGTCAGTGGGGGGCCGTACGGTGGAGTCATGCGGCCCGTATCGAAGATCGAACGAACGGTGGCGCCTTTCGAGGTCGTCAGCCCCTACCAGCCCAGCGGCGACCAGCCGGCGGCCATCGCCGAGCTGGAGAAGCGCATCCGCGCGGGTGAGAAGGACGTCGTCCTGCTGGGTGCGACCGGCACCGGCAAGTCGGCGACCACCGCCTGGATGATCGAGAAGCTCCAGCGCCCGACCCTGGTGATGGCGCCGAACAAGACCCTCGCCGCCCAGCTGGCGAACGAGTTCCGCGAGCTCCTGCCGAACAACGCCGTCGAGTACTTCGTGTCGTACTACGACTACTACCAGCCCGAGGCCTACGTTCCGCAGTCGGACACCTACATCGAGAAGGACTCCTCGATCAACGAGGAGGTGGAGCGGCTGCGCCACTCCGCGACCAACTCGCTGCTCACCCGGCGCGACGTGATCGTGGTCGCCTCCGTGTCCTGCATCTACGGCCTCGGCACCCCGCAGGAGTACGTGGACCGGATGGTCCCGCTCAAGGTCGGCGAGGAGATCGACCGGGACCGGCTGCTGCGCCGCTTCGTCGACATCCAGTACACCCGCAACGACGTGGCCTTCACCCGGGGGACCTTCCGGGTGCGCGGCGACACCATCGAGATCTTCCCGGTCTACGAGGAACTGGCCGTCCGCATCGAGATGTTCGGCGACGAGATCGAGGCGCTCTCCACCCTGCACCCGCTGACCGGCGAGGTCATCAGCGAGGACCGCGAGCTGTACGTCTTCCCCGCCAGCCACTACGTCGCCGGCCCCGAGCGCATGGAGAAGGCGATCGCCGGCATCGAGGCGGAGCTGGCCGAGCGCCTCGCCGAGCTGGAGAAGCAGGGCAAGATGCTGGAGGCCCAGCGCCTGCGCATGCGCACCACGTACGACCTGGAGATGATGCGCCAGATCGGCTCCTGCTCCGGCATCGAGAACTACTCGCTGCACATGGACGACCGCGAGCGCGGCTCCGCGCCCAACACGCTCATCGACTACTTCCCCGAGGACTTCCTCCTCGTCATCGACGAGTCGCACGTCACCGTGCCGCAGATCGGCGCGATGTACGAGGGCGACGCCTCGCGCAAGCGGACCCTGGTCGACCACGGCTTCCGGCTTCCGTCCGCGCTGGACAACCGGCCGCTGAAGTGGGAGGAGTTCCAGGAGCGCATCGGCCAGACCGTCTACCTGTCGGCCACCCCCGGCACCTACGAGCTCTCGCGCGCCGACGGCTTCGTCGAGCAGATCATCCGCCCCACCGGCCTCGTCGACCCCGAGGTCGTCGTCAAGCCCACCGAGGGCCAGATCGACGACCTGGTGCACGAGATCCGCCAGAGGGTGGAGAAGGACGAGCGCGTCCTGGTCACCACCCTCACCAAGAAGATGGCCGAGGACCTCACCGACTACTTCCTGGAGCTCGGCATCCAGGTCCGCTACCTGCACAGCGACGTCGACACCCTGCGCCGCATCGAGCTGCTGCGCGAGCTGCGCTCCGGCGAGTACGACGTCCTGGTCGGCATCAACCTCCTGCGCGAGGGCCTCGACCTGCCCGAGGTGTCGCTCGTGGCGATCCTCGACGCCGACAAGGAGGGCTTCCTGCGCTCCGGGACCTCCCTCATCCAGACCATCGGCCGGGCCGCGCGCAACGTCTCCGGCCAGGTCCACATGTACGCGGACAAGATCACCCCCGCGATGGAGAAGGCCATCGAGGAGACCAACCGGCGGCGCGAGAAGCAGATCGCGTACAACACGGCCAACGGCATCGACCCGCAGCCGCTCCGCAAGAAGATCAACGACATCGTCGCCACCATCGCCCGCGAGGAGCTCGACACCGAACAGCTGCTCGGCACCGGCTACCGGCAGACCAAGGACGGCAAGGGCGCGAAGGCCCCGGTCCCGGCGCTCGGCGCGGCCGCCCCGGCCAAGGCCGGCAAGGGGGCCAAGGGAGCGAAGGGGGCGAAGGGCGCCGAGGTGCTCACGGACCGTCCCGCCGCCGAACTGGCCGCCCTGATCGAGCAGATGACCGAGCGGATGAGGGGAGCGGCCGCCGAGCTCCAGTTCGAGGTCGCGGCCCGCATCCGGGACGAGGTGGGCGAGCTCAAGAAGGAGCTCCGGCAGATGCGGGAAGCGGGCCTCGCCTGACCCGTGGCCGGTCAGTAGGGTGTGGGAACAGCCGCAGGTACACGCTGCCTGGGGGTGGCTATGGAGAGGGGACGCGCGTGACGGTCAACATGACCAAGGGTCAGGCCATCAGTCTGGAGAAGCAGGGCGGGGGCACGCTGACCGCGGTCCGCATGGGCCTCGGCTGGCAGGCGGCCAAGCGCCGGGGGCTGTTCGGCTCGCGCACCCGCGAGATCGACCTGGACGCCTCGGCGGTGCTCTTCGCCGACAAGCAGCCCGTGGACGTGGTGTTCTTCCGGCACCTGCAGAGCGACGACGGCTCGGTCCGGCACACCGGCGACAACCTCGTCGGCGGCGTCGGCCAGGGCGGGGACGACGAGGCCATCCTCGTCGACCTCCAGCGCGTACCGGTCCACATCGACACGATCGTCTTCACGGTGAACTCGTTCACCGGCCAGACCTTCCAGGAAGTGCAGAACGCGTTCTGCCGCATCGTCGACGAGACCAACGGCCAGGAACTGGCCCGCTACACCCTCGACGGCGGCGGCCAGTACACCGCCCAGATCATGGCGAAGGTGTCCCGGGTCGGCGGCGGCTGGCAGATGACGGCCCTCGGCAACCCGGCCAACGGCCGGACCTTCCAGGACCTCATGCCGGCGATCCTGCCGCACCTGTAACACCGGCACACGGACACCGGAACACCGGGAAACAAGAGAAGAAGGCACGGGGGAGGGGCTGCACGATGACGGCCGAACTGGTCCGGGGGCAGAACCACCCCGTGTCCCACAGCCGGGTGGAGATCAGGGTCTCGGCGGGCACCGCCGTGCTCGCGCTGGCCTCGCTCGCGGACGAACGGGGCCGACTCACCGGCCCCGGGGCCCTGGCGCACCCGGGCGCCCCCGGCCTCCCGGGGGTCCGGGTCTCCGAGGAGCCGGCCGAGCGGCACACCCTGGCCGTCGACCTCGACGCCGTCGAGACCGGGGTCCACAGCATCGGGGTGGTCCTCGTCCTGCCGCCCGGCGGCCCCCTGCGCTTCGGCGCCGTGCCCGCACCGCACCTGGCGGTCGCCGAACAGGGCGGGGCCGAGTTCGCGGCCTTCGCCCCCACCGACCTCGACGCCGAGACCGCCCTCATCGCCCTGGAGCTCTACCGCCGCCAGGGCGCCTGGAAGGTACGGGCCGTCGGCCAGGGGTACGCCGACGGACTCGCGGCCCTCCTCGCCGACGGGGGACTGCCCGCGCCGCAGGCCGCCGCCCTGACCGAAGAGGCCCTGCGCACGGCCCGCCGCACCGACGACGCCGGCCGCCCGCCCGCCTCCCTCCCGTCGCACGCCCAGGGCTCGGACGGCCAGGGCTCGGACGGCCAGGGCTCGGGTGCCCAGGGCCCGCACGCCCAGGGCTCTGACCCCACCCGCCACCTCGCCCCGCAGCCGCCCGCGACCGCCCCCGCGCCGCCGGACCCGATCCCCGTCTCCGCAGTCCCCCACGCCGGCCCGCCCGGCCCCGCGCCGGCCCCGGCCGAGCCCGACGGGTCCCGGCCCACCATCGACTACGCCCACCCGCGCCGCCGCCGCACCACCGCCGAGCCGCCCGAGCCGGCGCCCCGCCCGGCACCCGCCGCCGACCCCGCCGACCCCGCCGGCCCGGAAGGGCCCCCGGTTCCCGTCGCCGGGGACGCCGCCGGCTGGTCCATGGACGAGCGGCTCTACAACCAGGTCTGGGGCATGTTCGAGGACCTGGCCCGCACCGTCGCCGCCTACCGCAGCGCCGTCGACTTCGCCGACTCCCGGCTCGACCGCGAGCTGGACGAGGCCCTGTCCGACCCGAGCCGCCGCCTCGCGGGCTCCGACGACGCCCGGGAGACCGCCCGGGCCCGCCGCGACGAACTGGTCGCCCGGGCCCGCGCCGTCCTCGACCGCGACCTGGCCCAGCTGACCGCCGAGTCCGAGGTGGTCGAACCCGCGCTGCCGGCCGCGTACGCCCGCTGGGACCACCCCGTCTGGCACGGCGGCGACACCCCCGCGGAAGGCCCCCTCGCCCTGCGCCTGGGCAACCTCGGCCTGCCCGAGAGCCCGGGCCTGCGGATCCCCCTGCTGATGCGGCTCCCGCTGGAGCGCGGCCTGTGGATCGACAACGGCCGCACCGGCTCCGAGGCCGCCATGGCCATGGACACCGACCGGCTGCGCCGCGCCGCCCTGGACATGGCCGTCGCCCACGCCGCCCGGCTGCTCGCCGTCCACCCCGCCGACCGGTTCTCCGTCCACGTCATCGACGCGGCCGGGGCGGGCTCCGCCGCGCTGGCCCCGCTGGTGCGCGCCGGGGTGCTGGCCGCGCCGCCCGCCGCCGGCGCCGCCGGGGTCGCCGAGACCCTCGAGCGGCTGACCCGGCGGGTGGACCTCGTACAGATGGCGCTGCGCGCCGGCGCGCCCGAGGACCTGCCCCCGGACCTGGACCCCGCCGAGCAGCTGCTCATCGTGCACGACTTCCCGCACGGCTTCGACGACCGAGCCGTCACCCGGCTGCGCTACCTGGCCGACGAGGGGCCGGTGGTTGGCGTGCACCTGCTGATGGTCGCCGACCGCGACGAGGCCTCCGCGTACGGGCCGCTGCTGGACCCGCTGTGGCGCTCGCTGATGCGGCTGTCGCCCGTCCCGGACCACCACCTCGCGGACCCGTGGGTCCAGCACGCCTGGACCTTCGAGCCGGACCTGCCCCCGCAGGGCAGCGGGGTCCTCGACCAGGCGCTGGACCGCGTCGCCCGGGCCCGCCGGGGCGCCCGCCCCTAGGCGGGCAGGGGGCCGCCCATGACCGGCCGATGACCATCGGGTGACCCCTCTTTGGTGATCCCTTTACCTTTGACCCCTTCTCCGGGTACCCTGGGACCTGCGGAGGGGAGTATTCCTGCTATTTCCTGCGCGGCGTTCCCGTCAGTACGGACTGCTCGGTTCATTCGACGCAGTGGTCCCGGGGCGCCGGCCCACGGCCCCGCGAGCCGACCGGGTGGAAGAGACCTCCGGCAGCGATGACGCTGACCATGTGCTGAGCCATCCGCCGGAGGCGTGAATACCGTGGACGTTTCGTTGACCCTATGGGTGCTGACCATCGTCGGTCTGGGCATCCTCATCGGCGCCGACTTCCTCATCGGCCGCAAGCCCCATGACGTTTCCATCAAGGAAGCGGGAACCTGGACGGTCGTCTGGATCGTCCTCGCCGTCCTCTTCGGCCTCGGCCTGCTGTTCACCGGCAACGGCCAGGCCTCGCAGGAGTTCTTCGCCGGCTTCATCACCGAGAAGTCCCTGAGCGTGGACAACCTCTTCGTCTTCGTCCTGATCATGGCGAAGTTCTCGGTGCCCTCCCACCTCCAGCAGCGCGTCCTGCTGATCGGCGTACTGATCGCCCTGGTCCTGCGCGCGGTCTTCATCGCCGCCGGTGCCGCGATCATCACCAGCTTCTCGTGGGTCTTCTACCTCTTCGGCGCCTTCCTGATCTACACCGCCTGGAAGCTGATCCAGGAGGCCCGCAAGGACGAGGAGGAAGAGGAGTTCGAGGAGAACCGCCTCCTCAAGTCGATCGAGAAGAAGTTCGGCGTCGCCGACCGCTACCACGGCACCAAGCTCTTCATCCGCACCAACGGCAAGCGCGTCCTGACCCCGCTGATGGTCGTCATGCTCGCCATCGGCACCACCGACGTCCTCTTCGCCCTGGACTCGATCCCCGCGATCTTCGGCCTCACCCAGGACCCGTACATCGTCTTCACCGCCAACGCCTTCGCCCTCATGGGTCTGCGCCAGCTGTACTTCCTGATCGGCGGCCTGCTCAAGAAGCTGGTCCACCTCAGCTACGGCCTGTCCGTGATCCTGGGCTTCATCGGCGTCAAGCTGGTGCTGCACGCCCTGCACGAGTCCGGGGTGCACGTCCCGCAGATCTCCATCCCGGTCTCCCTGGGCGTCATCTGCGGCGTCCTGGTGATCACCACGATCACCAGCCTGATCGCCTCGAAGAAGCAGGCGGCGGCCGAAGCCGCCGCCGAGGAGACGCAGAGCGTCGACGCCTGATCCGGCCGGGCCCCGCGGGGCCCGGCTACGCGGGGGCGGCCGCTTCGGCCGCCCCCGCTCCCGTGTCCGCGCCCGCCCCGGGTCCGTCCCCGGTCCCGGCTCCGTTCCCGGCCCCGGCTTCGTCCCCGGCCGGGGCCGGCCGGGTCTCCGGGAGCAGGGCGAAGCAGGCGAGGCTGAGCAGGGCGACCGCCGTCAGGTAGACCGCCGCACCCCACGGCGGCCCCGAGCCGGCCGCCAGGGCCGTCGCCACGACCGGGGTCAGGGCGCCGCCCACCAGCCCGCCGAGGTTGTAGCCGACGGCGGCACCGGTGCAGCGGATCCGCGGGGCGTACAGCTCGGGCAGGTACGCGCCCGCCACGGCGTACATCAGGACCATCGCCAGCAGCCCGCCGGCGCAGGCCACCGTCACCAGCAGCGGGTCCCCGCTGCTCAGCAGGGCCACGAAGGGGAACATCCACACCGCGCAGGCCGCGCTCCCGGCCAGGCACAGCGGCCGCCGCCCCCAGCGGTCGCCGAGCGCCGCCAGCGGGGCCGTCACCAGTCCCATCAGCAGGACGGCGGCCATCACCACGGCCAGCATCAGGGTGCGGTCCATGCCCAGGCGCCCGGTCGTGTAGGCCAGGGACCAGGTGGTGACCGCGTAGAAGACGGCGTACCCGGCCGACATCGCCCCGCCGGTGAGCAGGAGCAGCCGCCAGTGGCCCCGTAGGACCTCCGGCAGCGGGGACTCGGCCCGTCGGCCGGTCTCGGTGAGGGCGCGGAACTCCGGGGTCTCCTCCACCGACCGCCGCAGCCACAGTCCGGCCAGCGCCAGGAGCCCCGCGCACCAGAACGGCACCCGCCAGCCCCAGGCGGTGAACCGTTCGTCGCTCAGCGCGCCGGACAGCGCCAGCGTCAGCCCGTTGGCCAGCAGGAACCCGGCCGACGGGCCCATCTGCGGGAAGCTCGACCACAGCCCGCGCCGCCCCTCGGGGGCGTGCTCGGCGGTCAGCAGCACCGCGCCGCCCCACTCCCCGCCGAGCCCGAGCCCCTGGAGGAAGCGCAGCAGGAGCAGCAGGACGGGCGCGGCGATGCCGATGGAGGCGTACGAGGGCACGCACCCGACCGCCACCGTGGCCAGCCCCGTCAGCAGCAGGGAGGCGAGCAGCACGGGGCGGCGCCCGTAGCGGTCGCCGATGTGCCCGAAGAGCACGGAGCCCAGCGGCCGGGCGAGGAAGCCGATGCCGAACGTGCCGAAGGCGGCGAGGGTCCCGGCGAGCGGGGAGAACGAGGGGAAGAAGAGCGGGCCCAGCACCAGGGCGGCGGCCGTGCCGTAGACGAAGAAGTCGTAGAACTCGATGGCGGTCCCGATCAGGGAGGCCAGGGCGAGCCGCAGCATCGAGGGGGAGGCGGCGGCGCCGGGCGGGCGCACGCGCGGGGAGGGGACGGGGGACGGGGAGGGGTGGTGTCGCATGGTGCAGCAACTACCCCAGCCCGCCCCCTCGGGACATGCGTTCGGTCGAGGTCGACCGGAAGGAGCGCATGGCCGCACGGTGTTGACGGCGGCACATGCGCCCGCGGGTCACCAGCCGCGCTCGCGCCATTCCGCGAGGTGGGGGCGCTCGGTGCCGAGCATGGTGTCGTTCCCGTGGCCCGGGTAGACCCAGGTCTCGTCCGGCAGCTGCCCGAACAGCTTGGTCTCGACGTCGTCGATGAGGCTGGCGAAGTTCTTCGCGTCGCCCCAGGTGTTGCCGACGCCGCCGGGGAAGAGGCAGTCGCCGGTGAACACGTGCGGGTGCCCGTGCGGGTCGTCGTAGACGAGGGCGATGGAGCCGGGGGTGTGGCCGACCAGGTGGCGGGCGGTCAGGGAGACCCGTCCGACCGTGATCACGTCCCCGTCCTGGACCGGTACGTCCGTGGGGACGGGGATGCCCTCGGCGTCGAAGGCGCCCGCGTACGTCCGGGCCCCGGTGGCGTCGACGACGGCCTGGAGCGCGCCCCAGTGGTCGCCGTGCCGGTGCGTGGTGACGACGGACGCGATGCCGTCGTCGCCGATCAGGCTCAGCAGCGTGTCCGGCTCGGCCGCCGCGTCGATCAGGAGCTGCTCGCCGGTGGCCCGGCAGCGCAGCAGGTACGCGTTGTTGTTCATGGAACCCACGGCGACCTTGGAGATCATCAGGTCCGCGAGTTCGTGCACGTCGGCGGGACCGCCGACCTTCACCGCTCCGCTGTACGTCATGTCGGAATCCTAGAGCGCGGGGAGTTCGGGCACGGCGTCGCCGGCCTCGATGGCGAGGTGGGCGCCCTTGGAGCCGCGGCCGGCCAGCCAGCCGAGCAGGTCGTCCCGCGCGCCGCTGAGGGCCACCGGGGCGCCCTCGGTGCCGCCCGTGCGCGCGACGAACCCGCCGTCCGGGAACCGGAGGGTGACCGGCGGGACGTCGGGGCGGCCGGACCAGCGGTCGGCGAGGAAGGCGATCTCCCGGTCGGCGAACTCCTCCGGGAGGTCGGAGAGCTCGTAGCCGACGTTCAGGTCGACGTGGTGGAGCTCCACCTCGACGAGGCGGCGGAAGGGCACGTTCGCCGCGAGGTCGGTGACGCCGTTGCGCAGCTCGACCGTGCGCCGCCAGTCCTGGGCGGGCTCGGTGGTGGCGAGGAAGCGGGCCCCGGAATCACGGAGGTCCGCCAGGTGTTCTTCCAGGGGCCGGCCGGCGTCGCGCTCGATGTCCGCGTCGCGGGCGGCGGCGCTCTCGTACATGGGGCGGCCCTCGAAGACGTTGACGAGGGCGTCGGCGTTGCGCGCCAGGTGGGCCAGGATGTGGCCGCGGGTCCAGCCCGGGAGGTGTGACTCCTCGGAGAGGGAGGCGTTGTCCAGTTTCGCGACCGCGTTCAGCAGCCGTTCGGTGGCTTCACGTACAGAGGCCAGGTCGTGCACATGATCAGTCATGGGTCCGAGCCTAGTGGCCGGGAGGCCCCCGCCACACGATCGGGTGAAGCCCTCTTGCGCGTGCCGTAAATCGAATGTGCGTGCTATACGCTCGATAGTCCAGACACAGTCCACCGCAGAGGCGCCCCCCATACCCTGGACAGCCGGGGCCCGTGCCCCCGCTCTCTCAAGAAAGGTGCGGACCGGCGTGACCGACCGTCTCATCGTTCGTGGCGCTCGCGAGCACAACCTGAAGAACGTCTCGCTCGACCTGCCCCGCGATTCCCTCATCGTCTTCACCGGACTCTCCGGCTCGGGCAAGTCCTCCCTGGCCTTCGACACGATCTTCGCCGAGGGCCAGCGCCGCTACGTCGAGTCGCTCTCGTCGTACGCCCGCCAGTTCCTGGGGCAGATGGACAAGCCCGACGTCGACTTCATCGAGGGCCTCTCCCCGGCCGTCTCGATCGACCAGAAGTCGACCTCGCGCAACCCCCGCTCCACCGTCGGCACGATCACCGAGGTCTACGACTACCTCCGCCTGCTCTTCGCCCGCATCGGCAAGCCGCACTGTCCCGAGTGCCGCCGCCCGATCTCCCGGCAGTCGCCGCAGGCGATCGTCGACAAGGTCCTGGCCCTGCCCGAGGGCAGCCGCTTCCAGGTGCTGTCGCCGCTGGTGCGCGAGCGCAAGGGCGAGTTCGTCGACCTCTTCGCCGACCTCCAGACCAAGGGCTACAGCCGCGCCCGGGTGGACGGCCAGACGATCCAGCTCTCCGAGCCGCCCGCGCTGAAGAAGCAGGAGAAGCACACCATCGAGGTGGTCGTCGACCGCCTCACCGTCAAGGACAGCGCCAAGCGCCGGCTCACCGACTCCGTCGAGACCGCCCTCGGCCTCTCCGGCGGCATGGTGATCCTGGACTTCGTCGACCTCGCCGAGGACGACCCCGAGCGCGAGCGGATGTACTCCGAGCACCTCTACTGCCCCTACGACGACCTGTCCTTCGAGGAGCTGGAGCCGCGCTCCTTCTCCTTCAACTCGCCCTTCGGCGCCTGCCCCGAGTGCACCGGCATCGGTACGCGCATGGAGGTGGACCCGGAGCTGATCGTCCCGGACGAGGACAAGTCGCTGGACGAGGGCGCGGTCTCGCCCTGGTCGCTCGGCCACACCAAGGACTACTTCCAGCGCCTCGTCGGCGCGCTCGCCGGGGAGCTGGGCTTCCGGACCGACATCCCGTGGGCCGGGCTGCCGCAGCGCGCCAGGAAGGCCCTGCTGTACGGGCACAAGACCCAGATCGAGGTCCGCTACCGCAACCGGTACGGGCGCGAGCGCGCGTACACCACGGCCTTCGAGGGCGCCGTGCCGTTCGTCAAGCGCCGGCACGCCGAGTCCGAGAGCGACGCGAGCCGTGAGCGCTTCGAGGGCTACATGCGCGAGGTGCCCTGCCCGACCTGCGAGGGCACCCGGCTCAAGCCGATCGTGCTCGCGGTGACGGTGATGGAGCGGTCCATCGCCGAGGTCGCCGCGATGTCGATCAGCGAGTGCGCCGACTTCCTGGGACGGCTGAAGCTCGACGCCCGCGACAAGAAGATCGCCGAGCGGGTCCTCAAGGAGGTCAACGAGCGGCTCCGCTTCCTGGTGGACGTGGGCCTGGACTACCTCTCCCTCAACCGCGCAGCCGGCACCCTGTCGGGCGGCGAGGCCCAGCGCATCCGCCTGGCGACGCAGATCGGCTCCGGCCTGGTCGGCGTGCTGTACGTGCTGGACGAGCCGTCCATCGGCCTGCACCAGCGCGACAACCACCGGCTGATCGAGACGCTGGTGCGGCTGCGGGACATGGGCAACACGCTGATCGTCGTCGAGCACGACGAGGACACCATCAAGGTGGCCGACTGGGTCGTGGACATCGGCCCGGGCGCCGGCGAGCACGGCGGCAAGGTGGTGCACAGCGGCTCGCTGAAGGAGCTGCTGAAGAACGGCGAGTCGATGACGGGCCAGTACCTGTCCGGCAAGAAGTCCATCCCCGTGCCGGACGTCCGCCGGCCCGTGGACGCCGAGCGCAGGCTCACCGTCCACGGCGCCAAGGAGAACAACCTGCGGGACATCGACGTGTCCTTCCCGCTGGGCGTCCTCACGGCGGTCACGGGCGTGTCGGGCTCCGGCAAGTCCACGCTGGTCAACGACATCCTGTACACGCACCTGGCGCGCGAGCTGAACGGCGCGCGGTCCGTGCCCGGGCGGCACACCCGGGTGGACGGCGACGACCTGGTCGACAAGGTGGTCCATGTCGACCAGTCGCCGATCGGCCGGACGCCGCGCTCCAACCCGGCCACGTACACGGGCGTCTTCGACCACGTGCGCAAGCTCTTCGCGGAGACGATGGAGGCGAAGGTGCGCGGCTACCTGCCGGGGCGCTTCTCCTTCAACGTCAAGGGCGGCCGCTGCGAGAACTGCTCCGGCGACGGCACGATCAAGATCGAGATGAACTTCCTGCCGGACGTCTACGTCCCCTGCGAGGTCTGCCACGGCGACCGGTACAACCGGGAGACGCTGGAGGTCCACTACAAGGGCAAGTCCATCGCGGAAGTCCTGAACATGCCGATCGAGGAGGCGCTGGGGTTCTTCGAGGCGGTCCCGACGATCGCCCGGCACCTCAAGACGCTGACGGAGGTCGGCCTGGGCTACGTCCGCCTCGGGCAGTCGGCCCCGACGCTGTCGGGCGGCGAGGCGCAGCGCGTCAAGCTGGCGTCCGAGCTCCAGAAGCGGTCGACGGGGCGGACGGTGTACGTGCTGGACGAGCCGACGACCGGTCTGCACTTCGAGGACATCTCGAAGCTGATCAAGGTGCTGTCGGGCCTGGTGGACAAGGGGAACTCGGTGATCGTCATCGAGCACAACCTGGACGTCATCAAGACCGCGGACTGGGTCGTCGACATGGGCCCCGAGGGCGGCTACGGCGGCGGTCTCGTCGTCGCCGAGGGGACGCCGGAGCAGGTCGCGTCGGTGGGCGCGAGCCACACCGGCAAGTTCCTGCGGGACATCCTCGGGGCGGAGCGGATCTCCGACGCCGCGCCGGTGCCGGTGGCGCGGGGCGCGCGGAAGAAGGCCGCCCCGGCGAAGAAGACGGCCCGGGCCGCGCGCAAGGCGTAGCCCGTACCCGGGGGCGAGGGCGGGTGCCGCTGCGCGGAGCCGTCCCCGCCCCGCCCTTCCACCGTTCCCCGGGCAAGCCCCGGACCCCGTACGTGCGCTTCGCGCCCGCGCGGCGCTTGAGGCGCGGGGTCTGGGGCGGAGTCCCGGGGAACGGGTGAAGGACGGGGCCAGGGCTTACGCGGCGACGCCCACCGCGTGGCCCTCCGTCGCGGGGTCGGACAGGACGTCCAGGAGGGCCGTCGCCACGTCGGCGCGGGCGATGACCCGGCCGCCCGGGACGTTGGAGTCCACGGCGCGGCGGTAGCGACCGGTGCCCGGCCGGTTCAGGAGGCGCGGCGGCCGGACCACCGTCCACCGCACCCCGCTCGCCGACGCGATGACGGACTCCATGACCGCAAGGTCCGCGTACAGGTCGCGCAGCGCCCACCGCAGCAGGGGATAGCCCGCCTTCCGCAGGAGCACCCCGTCCCCCTCCGCGTCCGGCCCCAGCGGCGCCGCGCTGACCGCGGCGAGCCGGCCGACCCCCGCCCGTTCCATCGCCGCGACGACCGACCGGAGGGCCGGCCCGGCGACCGGGTGCAGCCGGGCCTGCTTGTTGCTCGCGGAGCCCAGCGCCGAGACCGCCGCGTCCCGCCCCGCCAGGACCGGCAGCAGCGCCGACCGGTCCGTGAGGTCCTTCACCACCGCCACCCGCAGCCGCTCCTGGGCCGGCACCTCCAGCCGCGCGGGGTCGCGGACGACCGCCGTCACCTCGTGGCCCGCGGCGAGGGCCTGCCGGACCACCTCGCGGCCCACGCCGCCCGTCGCCCCGAACACCGTGATCTTCATCGTGGACCCCCGTCGAGGATGGTGGGTGAGTATTCACTCACCCTCGTGTCCACTAGGGTGAGTGAATGCCCACCCCGAAGTCAACCCGGCCCGCCTCCGAGCGGCTGCTGGACGCCGCCGAGACCCTCATGCGCACCATCGGCCTCGCCAACACCACCACCAAGGCCATCGCCCGTGAGGCCGGCTGCTCGGAGGCCGCGCTCTACAAGCACTACGCCAACAAGGAAGAGCTGTTCGTACGGGTGCTGATGGAGCGCACCCCCAACGCCGGGCCGCTCATGGCCGCCCTCGACGCCGACGCCGGCCCCGGCGGCCACGCCCTCCAGGAGGCCCTCTCCGACATCGCCCGGCACGCCTCGCTGTTCTACGCCGAGGCCATGCCGATGGCGGCCTCGCTGTTCGCCGAGCCCGCCCTGCTCACCCGCCACCGCCAAGGGGTCCACGAGATCGGCGCGGGCCCGCACGTGGTGCTCGACGCCCTGGAAGGACGGCTGCGCCGCGAGCTCGGAGCCGGGCGGCTGCGGGCCGGCGCCGACCCCCGCGCCGCCGCCGCGCTGCTGCTCGGCGCCTGTTTCCAGCGGGCCTTCTTCCTGCACTTCTCCGGCGCCGAGGTGGTCCAGCCGGTCGAGGAGTTCGCCCCGGCGCTCGCCCGGACCCTGTGGGCCGCTATCGGCTGAGCCCGAGCTCGGCCGCGTACGGCGGCTCGCAGCCCGCCCGGGTGCAGGTCAGCGCCGCCGCGTGGGCCGCGTAGGCGAGGACCGCGGGCCAGTCCGCCGCGCCGGGGCCCGCGAGGCCCGCGAGCCGGTGCAGCAGCGCCGCGTTGACGGTGTCGCCCGCGCCGATGGTGTCCGCGACGGCCACCGGACGGGCCGCCGCGCTGTGCTCCGCGCCGTCCGCGGTCCACACCGTCAGCCCCGCCGCGCCCCGGGTCAGCACCACGGCGGAGGGCCCCGCCGCCAGCCAGTCCCCGACCCGGCCGCCCAGCCAGTGCGCGTCCTCCTCCGACAGCTTCAGCACGGACACGTACGGCAGCCAGCCCAGGAACCGCTCCCGGTAGCCGTCCGGGTCCGCGATCAGCGCCGGGCGGACGTTGGGGTCGAGCAGGGTCAGCAGCCCGCGGCCCGACTCCCGCCGCAGCAGGGCCTCGTACGCGCTCGCGCCCGGCTCCAGCGCCAGCGAGCAGGTGCCGAGCGCGAGGGCCCTCGCCCGCGCCGGCAGCGCGGGGGGCAGGGAGAACAGCCGGTCGGCGGTGCCCTCGACGTAGAACCCGTACGCGGCCGAGCCGTCCGGCGCCAGCGAGGGCACGGCCAGCGTGGTCGGCTCGGGCCCCCGCCGCACCAGCGAGAGGTCCACCCCGGCGGCCCGCAGCCCGGCGAGCAGCACCTCGCCGAAGCCGTCCGCCGACACCCGGGAGCAGAAGGCGACCTCCGCCCCGAGCCGCCCCAGCGCCAGGGCGGTGTTGTACGGTCCGCCCCCGGGCCGGGGCAGCAGCGCGCCCGGCGGCTCCGCCAGGGGCACGAGGTCGATCAGGGCTTCTCCGCCGACGACGATCACGCGGGGGAAGCTATCCCATCGGGCGCCGGTAGGGTCGGGTGGGCCCCGCCCGGGGCCCGCCCCCTCGCGCCAGGAGAACCACATGTCCGCGTCACAGCCCGCCGCCCGCCGTACCGTCCTCAAGGGCGCCGCCGCGCTCGCCGGGACCGTGGGCGCCGGTGCGGCGCTCTCCGCCTGCTCGACCGGGGGCGGCAGCGGCGCGGGCGGCGCCGCCGTGCCGAAGGAGCCGGTCGAGCTGGGCGCCGTGACGGACGTCCCGGTCGGCGGAGCGAAGCTGTTCCGCGAGCGCAAGGTCGTCGTCAGCTGCCCGGCGGAGGGCCAGTACAAGGCGTTCAGCGCCCAGTGCACCCACGCCGGCTGCGTCCTCGACACGATCGACAAGGGAGAGGGCAACTGCCCCTGCCACGGCAGCCGCTTCGACGTCACCACCGGCAAGGTCCTGCGCGGCCCGGCCACCGAGCCCCTCCCGTCCGTCCCGGTGAAGGCGGAGAACGGCAAGCTGATCGCGGGCTGACCGCGGCCGACCGCGGCCGACTGCGGGGCGGCCCTACCCCCAGTCCCAGGCGATGCCCAGGATGCCCGGGCGGACCGCCTGCTCCACCAGGTGGACCGCGCGGTGGCGGCCGCTCGGGGTGAGGTCGGCGAGGGAGCTGCGCGGCGCTCCCGGGGAGGTGCGGGCGAAGCGGTGGCAGCGCACCGGCAGGGCCGCCTCGTCGAAGCGGACCTGGAGCATGTACTGGCCGCCCGCGTAGCTGAAGCCGCGCACGTACTCCGTGCTGCGGGCGCCCGTGCCGTCCTCGATCCCGTAGCCGAAGACGTACGTGTCCCCGCGCCGCAGCCGCGCGTCGAAGAGCAGCTCGGCCACCACCACGCCGGTCTCCGGGTGGCAGCGGACCCGGCCCGTGCGGCAGTTCTCGTACGCCGTCACCTCCACCCGGGCCGCGTCGCAGCCCGGATCTCCGTGGTGGACCGCGAGGTAGCGGTCGACGCCGTCACGGTGGGCCCGCACGATCTGCTGCGACGCGCGCGTGCGCAGCTCCCCGTCCGGGCCGATGCGGACCCGCTCGTGGTGGCCGACCGTGTGCAGGCCGCCGTCGGCCGGGAGCTCCATCCCCTCCAGCAGCCGTTCCACCGCCGCGCCGACGCTCACCAGCGCCCGGTAGGGCCGGGCGGCCGGCCGGGCCGGGCCGGCGGCGGGGCCCGGGTCGGCCAGCAGGCGCAGCAGTGAGCCCCGGGGGAGGTCCAGGATCTCCTCCAGGGCCGAGACGGCCCGCAGTGACTCCCGGTGGCGGGGGCGGCGGGCGCCCTGCTGCCAGTAGCTGAGGCTGGTGACCCCGAGTTTGATGCCGCGCGCCGCGAGCCGGTGCTGCACCCGGTGCAGGGGCAGCCCGCGCGCGGCGAGGGCGGCGCGCAGCGCGAGGTGGAAGGGGCCGCCGCGCAGCAGTCGCCCGAGGTCCGCCGTGTCGGCCGGGCCCGATGCGTCGCCGGTCGGCCGCATGGCGACTCCTCTGTGAACGTTCACACGCGCCGGGGTGGGGGCCGGGCCGTGCGGCGGGGGGACCAGGTGGAACGACAGCAACCGTTCACACCGCAGCCCCACCGTTCACACTGCAAGCTCACCGCGTATTGAAGCGTGTTGACCTGCTCGCGACAACACCCTGATGCTCCTCCACAGCGTCCGGACGCGCTCCTCACCCCCACACCTGAGTCCCCACCTCGGGAGGAACGCGATGCGCAACCGAAGAGGGCGGCCTTCCCCGGCCGCCTCCCTGATCTCCGCCCTGCTGCTCGTCCTGCTGCCCCTCGGCCCCGGCGCCGGCACCGCCTCCGCCGCCCCGGCCGCCGACACGGGCGCCGCCCCCTCGGCACTGGCGTACAAGCGGCTCGGCATCACCATGCAGGCCCAGCAGAAGGACAACTGGTGCTGGGCCGCCGGCGGCAACACCATCGCCACCTGGTTCGGCCGCGGCTACAGCCAGAACCAGTTCTGCAACGCCGCCTTCAACCGGCAGCAGGGCACCGAGTGCCCCAACAACCAGGCCACCCTGGGCAACGTCCAGACGGCGCTGCGCTGGGCCGGCATCGGCTCCGGCAGCTACGTGACCGGCTGGCTCCAGTACTCCACCGTGCAGACCGAGATCAACGCCGACCGGCCGGTCGAGACGCGGATCCAGTGGTCGGGCGGCGGCGGCCACATGCACGTCCTGTACGGCTACGACACCGGCAACAGCTGGGTCTACTGGGGCGACCCCTGGCCCTCGAACGACCGCTACAACTGGGCCTCGCACGCCTGGTACGTGGACAACGGCACCTTCTCCTGGACCCACTCCCTCTACCGGATCGGGGCGTGACCGCGTGATCCCCACGACCGCACGCGCCACCGCCGCGGCCCTCGCGGCCGCCGCCCTGGTCACCGCACTGGCCGGGCAGGCCTCCGCCGCGCCCGTCCCGCAGCCGGCGGCCGCCACCGCCGGGGACCGGGCCGCCGCGCACGAGGCGGCCGTCGCACCGGACACCCTGGCGACCCTGTCCCGGTTCTTCGCCCGGGAGGGGAAGGTGTCGGTGGCCGCCGCCCTGCCCCGGATCGAGGGGGAGGCGGTCCCGGTGAGCTACCTGGCGCCGGAGTTCGTCGCCGGGAGGGCCGGGGCCCCGGTGGCCCGGCTGGAGTTCCTGGCCTCCCAGGCGGTGTCCTCGGACGGGCAGAAGGCGGCCCTGTGGACCGCGAAGACCGGGGCCGGGTGGGAGGTCGTGAACATCGCCACCGGCGACGACGAGTTCCGCTACGCGCGCCTCGGTGCCGCGAAGCTGCCCGGCGGGACCGTGTTCCGGGAGCCGCAGACCGACGCCTGGTACGTCGCCGGCGGCGAACGGGTGCTGCCCCTGGACGAGGACGCCGTGCGGGCCGTGGGCCCGGACGGGGTCTCGCTGGGGGCGTACCGGGCCCGGGTCGTGAAGGCGTACGGGGACAAGCTGCCGGGGTCCGCGTACGCGCGGCGGGGCCTGGCGGGGGGCTACGCCGAGCCGGGGCCTTCCGGCGGCGTCGGTGACGGATCCGGCGGCGGGCCGGGGGCGGTGCTCGCCGGCGGCGCCGGGGCGCTGGCGCTGGGCGCGGCGGGGGCCGTCGCCCTGCGGAGGCGGCGCCGCACCGCCGGGGTGTGACCCCAGGTCGCCTTCCCGTAGGGTCCGGTCCGGCCGTGGCGGCCGGGCCGGGCCCTGCCCCGGAGAACGGGTGGAGGGCGACCGGGGGACCTCGCCCCGCGCAGCGGTACGGTTCGTTGTCGTACGGCGCCAGTAGGGTGGGCGGCATGGCCGACCCTTCCAGCTACCGACCCAGGCCCGGGGAGATCCCCGACTCCCCCGGGGTCTACAAGTTCCGCGACGAGCACCGCCGGGTGATCTACGTCGGGAAGGCCAAGAGCCTGCGCCAGCGGCTGGCCAGCTACTTCCAGGACCTGGCCGGTCTGCACCCCCGGACCGCCACCATGGTCACCACGGCCGCCTCCGTCGAGTGGACCGTCGTCTCCACCGAGGTCGAGGCGCTCCAGCTGGAGTACTCCTGGATCAAGGAGTTCGACCCCCGGTTCAACGTCAAGTACCGGGACGACAAGAGCTACCCCTCCCTCGCGGTCACCCTGAACGAGCAGTACCCGCGCGTCCAGGTCATGCGGGGGCCCAAGAAGAAGGGCGTGCGGTACTTCGGGCCGTACGGGCACGCCTGGGCGATCCGCGAGACCGTCGACCTCATGCTGCGCGTGTTCCCGGTGCGCACCTGCTCCGCCGGGGTGTTCAAGCGGTCCGCCCAGATCGGGCGGCCCTGCCTGCTCGGGTACATCGGCAAGTGCTCGGCGCCCTGCGTGGGCCGGATCAGCCCCGAGGACCACCGCGAACTCGCCGAGGACTTCTGCGACTTCATGGCCGGCCGCACCGGTGCGTACCTCTCCCGGCTGGAGAAGGAGATGCAGGCCGCGGCCGAGGAGATGGAGTACGAGAAGGCCGCCCGGCTGCGCGACGACATAGGGGCCCTGCGCCGGGCCATGGAGAAGAACGCCGTCGTCCTGGCCGACGCCACCGACGCGGACCTGATGGCGGTCGCCGAGGACGAGCTCGAAGCGGCCGTGCAGATCTTCCACGTGCGCGGCGGACGGGTGCGGGGGCAGCGCGGCTGGGTCACCGACAAGGTCGAGGCCGTCGACACCGCCGGGCTCGTCGAGCACGCCCTCCAGCAGCTGTACGGGGAGGAGAGCGGCGAGAGCGTGCCCAAGGAGGTGCTCGTCCCGGTCCTGCCCGAGGACGCGCCCGCACTGGGCCAGTGGCTCGCCGGGCGGCGCGGGTCGCAGGTCAGCCTGCGCGTCCCGCAGCGCGGGGACAAGAAGTCCCTCATGGAGACCGTCCACCGCAACGCCCAGCAGTCCCTCGCCCTCCACAAGACCAAGCGCGCCGCGGACCTCACCACCCGCTCCCGCGCCCTGGAGGAGATCGCCGAGGCCCTGGACCTGGACGGCGCGCCCCTGCGCATCGAGTGCTTCGACATCTCCCACCTCCAGGGCGACGACGTCGTGGCGTCCATGGTCGTCTTCGAGGACGGGCTCGCCCGCAAGAGCGAGTACCGGCGCTTCCAGGTCAAGGGCCGTGTCGGAGACACGCAGGTCTGGCACGGCGAGGGACAGGACGACGTCCGGTCCATGCACGAGGTCGTCTCGCGGCGCTTCCGGCGCTACCTCCAGGAGAAGCTGAAGACGGGGGAGTGGGCCCCCGAGGACGGCGAGCCGGAGGACGACGGGCGGCCCAAGCGGTTCGCGTACCCGCCGCAGCTCGTCGTCGTCGACGGCGGACAGCCCCAGGTGGCGGCGGCCCAGCGGGCCCTGGAGGAGCTCGGGATCGACGACGTCGCCGTGTGCGGCCTCGCCAAGCGGCTGGAGGAGGTCTGGCTGCCCGGCGAGGACGACCCCGTCGTGCTGCCCCGCACCAGCGAGGGCCTCTACCTGCTCCAGCGGGTGCGTGACGAAGCCCACCGCTTCGCCATCCAGTACCAGCGCAGCAAGCGCGGGAAGCGCCTGAAAGCGGGCCCGCTGGACGAGGTGCCCGGCCTGGGCGAGAGCCGCAAGCTCGCCCTCGTGAAGCACTTCGGTTCGGTGAAGAAGCTGAGACAGGCGACAATCGACCAGATCTGCGAGGTCCCGGGCATAGGCCGCAAGACGGCCGAGACTGTGGCCGCGGCCCTCGCCCAGGCGGTTCCCGCAGGTCCTGCCGTCAACACGGCGACAGGAGAGATCATTGAGGACGAGGCCCCCGCGCCCGCGGGGACGCCGTCCGATCGGGGGACCGAGCAATGACCGAGCACGAGACCGAGCACGACCGAGACGGAGCACAGGTGAGTACGGGCACGACAGTGGAGCCCGGCGACAACGCCGAGGCGGCCATCCCCGAGCTGGTGATCATCTCCGGGATGTCCGGAGCCGGCCGCAGCACGGCGGCCAAGTGCCTGGAGGACCTCGGCTGGTTCGTCGTCGACAACCTCCCGCCGGCGCTGATCCCCACCATGGTGGAGCTCGGCGCCCGCTCCCAGGGCAACGTGGCGCGGATCGCCGTCGTCGTCGACGTCCGCGGCCGCCAGTTCTTCGACGCCCTGCGCGAGTCCCTCGCCGACCTGGAGGCCCGCGGGGTCACCCGGCGCATCGTCTTCCTGGAGTCCTCCGACGACGCGCTGGTCCGCCGCTTCGAGTCCGTCCGCCGCCCGCACCCCCTCCAGGGCGACGGCCGCATCGTCGACGGCATCGCCGCCGAGCGCGACCTGCTGCGCGAGCTGCGCGGCGACGCCGACCTGGTCATCGACACCTCCAGCCTGAACGTGCACGAACTGCGCGCCAAGATGGACGCCCAGTTCGCGGGCGACGAGGAGCCCGAGCTGCGGGCCACCGTGATGTCCTTCGGCTTCAAGTACGGCCTGCCCGTCGACGCCGACCTGGTCGTCGACTGCCGCTTCATCCCCAACCCGCACTGGGTCCCCGAACTGCGCCCCTTCACCGGGCTCAACGAGGAGGTGTCGGGCTACGTCTTCAGCCAGCCCGGCGCCAAGGAGTTCCTGGACCGCTACACCGAGCTGCTCCAGCTCATCGCCACCGGCTACCGGCGCGAGGGCAAGCGGTACGTGACGATCGCGGTCGGCTGCACCGGCGGCAAGCACCGCAGCGTCGCCATGTCCGAGAAGCTCGCCGCCCGCCTCGCCTCCGAGGGAGTCGAGACCGTCGTCGTCCACCGGGACATGGGGCGCGAGTGACCGGACGGACCCTGCGGCTGCGCCGCCTGCGCCGTCTGACCCCCGCCCGGGGCGAGGACGGCGCGGGCCGCGCCGGCCGCCGCGGGGCGGCCAAGGTCGTCGCGCCCAAGGTCGTCGCCCTCGGCGGCGGCATGGGCCTGTCGGCCTCCCTCGCCGCCCTGCGCCGGATCACCGGGGAGCTCACCGCGGTGGTCACCGTCGCCGACGACGGGGGCTCCAGCGGACGGCTCCGCGAGGAGCTGAGCGTGCTGCCCCCGGGCGACCTGCGCAAGGCGCTTGCCGCGCTGTGCGGGGACGACGACTGGGGCCAGACCTGGGCCCGGGTCATCCAGCACCGCTTCCAGTCCGAGGGCGACCTGCACGGGCACGCCGTCGGCAACCTGCTGATCGTCGCCCTGTGGGAGCAGCTCGGCGACCCCGTCCAGGCCCTCGACCTGGTGGGGAAGCTGCTCGGCGCCCAGGGGCGGGTCCTGCCGATGTCGGCGGTGCCCCTGGAGCTCCAGGCGCTGGTCAGGGGCCACGATCCGGCGCGCCCGGACGAGGTGGACACCGTCCGGGGGCAGGCCACCGTGGCCCTGACCCCGGGCGAGGTGCTCTCCGTCCAGGTCGTGCCCGGGGACCCGCCGGCCGTGCCGGAGGCCGTCGCCGCCGTGCTCGACGCCGACTGGGTGGTGCTCGGGCCGGGATCCTGGTTCTCCTCCGTCATCCCGCACCTGCTGGTGCCGGAGCTGCTCGACGCGCTGGTGGCGACGAAGGCCCGCAAGGTCCTCTCGCTGAACCTCGCCCCGCAGCCGGGCGAAACAGAGGGCTTCTCTCCGCAGCGTCATTTGGAGGTTTTGGCCCGACACGCCCCTAAACTCGCCCTGGACGTGGTGCTGGCCGACGAGGCCGCCGTGCCCGACCGCGAGTCCCTCGCCGATGCCGCGAAGCGGTTCGGTGCGGCGGTCGAGCTGGCGCCGGTGGCCAGGCAGGACGGCTCTCCGAAGCACGACCCGGAGCTGCTGGCCGCCGCGTACGACCGTATTTTTCGGATGCATGGAAGGATCGGCCCATGGCGATGACGCCCGCGGTGAAGGATGAGATCTCCCGCCTCCCCGTCACCCGGACCTGCTGCAGGAAGGCGGAGGTCTCGGCGATCCTTCGGTTCGCGGGCGGCCTCCACCTGGTGAGCGGCCGGATCGTCATCGAGGCGGAGCTGGACACCGGGATCGCGGCCCGCCGGCTGCGCAAGGACATCCTGGAGATCTTCGGCCACTCCTCCGACCTGGTGGTCATGGCCCCCGGCGGCCTGCGCCGCGGCAGCCGCTTCGTCGTGCGCGTCGTCGCCGGAGGCGACCAGCTGGCCCGCCAGACCGGCCTGGTCGACGGCCGCGGCCGCCCCATCCGGGGCCTTCCCCCGCAGGTGGTCTCCGGGGCCACCTGTGACGCCGAGGCGGCCTGGCGCGGGGCCTTCCTGGCCCACGGCTCCCTCACCGAGCCCGGCCGGTCCTCCTCCCTGGAGGTCACCTGCCCCGGTCCCGAGGCGGCCCTGGCCCTGGTGGGCGCCGCCCGGCGGCTCTCCATCGCCGCCAAGGCGCGCGAGGTGCGCGGCGTGGACCGGGTCGTCGTCCGCGACGGCGACGCGATCGGCGCCCTGCTGACCCGCCTCGGCGCGCACGAGTCGGTGCTGGCCTGGGAGGAGCGGCGGATGCGGCGCGAGGTCCGCGCCACCGCCAACCGCCTCGCCAACTTCGACGACGCCAACCTGCGCCGCTCGGCGCGGGCCGCGGTGGCCGCCGGAGCCCGGGTGCAGCGCGCGCTGGAGATCCTCGGCGAGGAGGTCCCCGAGCACCTCGCCGCGGCCGGCCGGCTGCGCATGGAGCACAAGCAGGCCTCCCTGGAGGAGCTGGGCGCGCTCGCCGACCCGCCGCTGACCAAGGACGCCGTCGCGGGCCGCATCCGCCGCCTGCTGGCGATGGCCGACAAGCGCGCCCAGGACCTCGGCATCCCCGGCACCGAGTCCAACCTCGACCTCAGCGAGGAGCTGGCCGACAACATGGCCGGCTGAGCCTCGGCCTGCCGGGGCGGGACGGGGGGCGGTGCCGCTGCGCGGTGCCGCCCCCCGTCCCGCCCCTTCTCCGTTTCCCGGGGCTCCGCCCCGCACCCCGTGCCCCGCACCTCGTGCCCCGCACTCCGGCGGGGCCGGAGGGGCGCAGGGGCCGGGCGGCGGCCGTGAGGCTGATTTCCGACCGGCGGGCCGGTACGCCCCATTGACATGCGCAACGTCCGATCGTGAGCCTGGCCCCCGAACGCTTTCGTGGTTGACGACGCCCAGGGGGGCACATGAGGCAACGCGCGAGAACGATCCTCGCGGCAAGCGCACTCGTCTTCGGAACCACTCTGGCCGCACTGCCCGCCGCGGCCCAGGCACGGCCCGCCTCCGGCACCGCCCCCGGCGCCGACGAGGTACGCGTCTACGACGCCGACATCACCCGCGAACAGGTCCCGCTCGTCCTCGCCGCCGGGCAGGACGCCCACGAACTCGCCGAGCGGGCACCCGAGAGCGGGACCGCGAAGGTCGAGCTCTTCCTCACCGGGCAGCAGGCCGCGGGGCTCGCCGCCCAGGGGGTGAAGCTCGCCGAGCACAAGGTCTCGGCCCAGGGCCTGGCCCGCACCGAGGCCGCCGGGGACGGTGTCTTCCGCCCCTACAGCGGCAAGGGCGGCCTCCAGGAGGAGATCCTGCGGACCGCGCAGCAGAACCCGGGCCTCACCAAGGTCGTCTCCATCGGCAAGACCGTCCGGGGCAAGGACATCCTCGCCCTCAAGGTCACCAAGGACGCCGGCCGGACGAAGGACGGCGACAAGCCGTCCGTGCTCTACATGTCCAACCAGCACGCCCGCGAGTGGATCACCCCCGAGATGACCCGGCGGCTGATGCACCACACCCTCGACAACTACGGCAAGGACGCGCGGATCACCAGGCTGGTGGACTCCACCGAACTGTGGTTCCTGCTCTCCGCCAACCCCGACGGGTACGACTACACCTTCACCGCCCCCGACGCCCGGCTGTGGCGCAAGAACCTCCGCGACAACAACGGCGACGGCAGGATCACCGCGGTGGACGGCGTCGACCTCAACCGCAACTTCGCCTACAAGTGGGGCTACGACAACGAGGGTTCCTCGCCGAACACCTCCAGCGAGACCTACCGCGGCCCCACGGCGCAGTCCGAGCCCGAGACCGTCGCCCTCGACGCCTTCGAGAAGCGCGTCGGCTTCCGGTACGCCATCAACTACCACTCGGCCTCCGAGCTGCTGCTCTACGGAGTGGGCTGGCAGGTCGCCACCCCGACCCCGGACGACGTGGCCTACAAGGCGCTCGCGGGCACCCCGGAGCACCCGGCCGTCCCCGGCTACTACCCGCAGATCTCCTCCGAGCTGTACACCACCAACGGCGAGGCCGACGGCCACGCCGCCAACGCCAACGGCGTCATGATGTTCACGCCGGAGATGACCACCTGCCAGACCGCCTCGGCGATCGACCCGAACGACCGGTGGAGGCCCGCGGACTGCGCCTCCGGCTTCAACTTCCCGGACGACGAGAAGCTGATCCAGCAGGAGTTCGCCAAGAACGTCCCCTTCGCGCTGTCCGTCGGCGAGAGCGCCGCGCACCCGGACCGGCCCGCCTCCTCCGTGGGGCTGAGCGCCGCCGACTTCACCCTCGACCCCTTCACCACCTCCTACGCGGCCCGCGGCGAGGACCAGGCGGTCTCCGTCACCGCCCGCAAGGCGCTGAAGGACAAGCTGCTCAACTTCCGGATCAACGGCGGCCGTACGCACGACGACGAGCTCAGGCCCTGGAAGGGCGGCGACGTCTACGGCGGCGAGGACAACAACTGGTTCGACCAGTACCGGGCCGAGGTCGACGGCACCAGGCCGGGGGACAAGGTCGAGGTCTGGTTCACCGGCCGCGACCGCGGCAGGCAGGTCTCCAGCGAGCACTTCACCTACACCGTGGCCGAGCGCCCGCGCGCGGACGTCCTGGTGATCGCGGAGGAGGGCGCGAAGGCGCAGTACGCCCAGAGCTACGTCGACGCGCTGCGGGCCAACGGGAAGTCCGCCGCCGTCTGGGACGTGGCCGTCCAGGGCGTCCCGCACCACCTCGGCGTGCTCTCCCACTTCCGCACGGCCGTCCACTACACCGGTGCCTCCGCCCCCGGCGGACCCACCCAGCTGGCGGTCCGCGACTTCCTCAACGAGGGCGGCAAGCTGGTCGAGGCCGGCGAACTGGCGGGCGGCCGGGCCCAGCTCGGCCGGGCCCTGACCGACGACTTCAGCCAGTACTACCTCGGCGCCTACAGCCGGGCCGCGGTCACGTCCCCCACCGGCTTCACCGGCGCGGGCACCCTCGCCGGGGCCGGGGGCGCCCTCGGCGCCGCACCGGGCACCCCCGGCACCCCGCTGAACTCCCCGGGAGCCTTCACGATCACCTCGGACTCCCTGCCGCCGGCGCAGTTCCCGCAGTTCACGAGCGCCCGGGCGGGCCAGTACGCCGGGGTCGTCAACCCGTACGCGCCCTACGCGGGCACCGGGATGGCCTCGGCCCTCCACGAGGACGACGACTGGCAGCGCCTCACGCGCACCGTGGACCTCACCCACGTCACCGCCGCCGACCGGCCGCAGCTGAAGACGGCCCTCAACTGGAACACCGAGGAGGGCTACGACCACGCCGTCCTGGAGGCCCGCACCGCCGGAGGAGAGGACTGGACCACACTTCCGGAAGCGAACGGCTTGAGCTCCACCACCGTCCCGGCGGAGTGCGGGGCCGGGTTCTTCGTCAACGGCCACCCGTTCCTGCGCCACTACCTCACCCTCGACGGCGGCGGCTGCTCACCGAGCGGTACCAGCGGGGCCTGGAACAGCTTCACCGGGTCCTCCGACGGCTGGAAGCAGGTCTCCTTCGACCTGAGCCCCTACGCGGGGAAGACCGTCGAGGTCTCCCTCTCGTACGTCACCGACCCCGGTTCGGGCGGCCGCGGCGTCTTCGCGGACGAGGCCCGGGTCTCGGTGGGCGGCTCCGACCAGGCCGTCGAGGGCTTCGAGACCTCCCTCGGCGCCTGGACCGCGCAGGGCGCCCCCGCCGGAAGTCCCGACGTTCCGGGCGATTGGTCCAGGACCGGAGAGCTCTTCGCGTCCTACGCCGCCGTCACTACGCGTGACACGGTGCTGTTCGGATTCGGGCTGGAGCACCTGCCGGCCGCGGCCGACCGCGCCCTACTGATCGGTAAGGCCCTCCGTTCGCTGAGCGGCTGAACGACGACCCTCCCGTCGCTCACGCGGAGTGACGGGAACCAAGGCCCCCGGGGTCCCTGGCCGCGGCAGTGGTCCAGGGCCCCGGCGGGGGTACCCCCACGAAGTGGGGAGTGTCAGGCTCCGGCCGATTCCACTCCGAAGCTCACGGAGAGGTAGGGTCGTAAGCGGTCGGGGACATCCCATACAGCTCGCCGGCGGGACAGGCCGGCGCACCAACGAGGAGATCGGTTCGTGACGATCCGCGTAGGCATCAATGGTTTTGGCCGCATTGGCCGCAACTACTTCCGGGCGCTTCTCGAGCAGGGGGCGGACATCGAGGTGGTGGGTGTCAACGACCTGACGGACAACGCCACCCTGGTGCACCTGCTCAAGTACGACAGCATCCTGGGCCGGCTGAAGGCCGAGGTCTCGCACACCGATGACACCATCACCGTGGGCGACATGACCTTCAAGACGTTCGCCGAGCGCGACCCCGCGAACCTCCCCTGGGGCGAGCTGGGCGCCGACATCGTCATCGAGTCGACCGGCATCTTCACGAAGAAGGCCGACGCCGCCAAGCACCTCGCGGCCGGCGCGAAGAAGGTCCTCATCTCGGCCCCGGCCAAGGACGAGGACATCACGATCGTGATGGGCGTCAACCAGGACAAGTACGACGCGGCCAACCACCACGTCATCTCCAACGCCTCCTGCACCACCAACTGCGTGGCGCCGATGGCCAAGGTCCTCGACGAGAACTTCGGCATCGTCAAGGGCATGATGACGACGGTCCACGCCTACACGAACGACCAGCGCATCCTGGACTTCCCGCACTCGGACCTGCGCCGCGCCCGCGCCGCCGCCGAGAACATCATCCCGACGTCCACCGGTGCCGCCAAGGCCACCGCGCTGGTCCTCCCGCAGCTCAAGGGCAAGCTCGACGGCATCGCCATGCGCGTCCCGGTCCCCACCGGCTCGGTCACCGACCTCGTCCTGGAGCTCTCCCGGGAGACCACCAGGGAAGAGATCAACGCCGCCTTCCAGAAGGCCGCCGAGGGCCAGCTCAAGGGAATCCTCGACTACACCGAGGACGCGATCGTCTCCTCCGACATCGTGAACTGGCCGGCCTCGTGCACCTTCGACTCCTCGCTGACCATGGTGCAGGACGGTACGCAGGTCAAGGTCGTCGGCTGGTACGACAACGAGTGGGGCTACTCCAACCGCCTCGTCGACCTCACCGTCTTCGTCGGCGGTCAGCTCTAAGAACGTAGGGCAAGGCAACACCATGTGAGCACAGGGTCCGCTCGGCGCGATGAGGCGCCGTTCGGGCCCTGTCGCTTGCCCCGTCCCATCCGCCCTGCACCTGTAACAGCCCTGTACGGGGACAAGGAGTAGAAACACATGAAGACGATCGACGAACTTCTCGCGGACGGCGTCGCCGGCAAGCGGGTCTTCGTACGCGCCGATCTCAACGTGCCGCTCAAGGAAGGCGTGATCACCGACGACGGCCGCATCCGCGCCGTCCAGCCCACCATCGCCAAGCTCGCCGAGGCCGGCGCCCGCGTGGTCGTCGCCTCGCACCTGGGCCGCCCCAAGGGCACCGGCACCGAGCCCGACTTCTCCCTCGCCCCGGCCGCCACGCGGCTCGGCGAGCTGCTCGGCACCGGGGTCGCCTTCGCCACCGACACCGTCGGCTCCTCCGCCAAGGAGACCGTCGCGGCCCTCGCCGACGGACAGGTCGCCGTCATCGAGAACCTCCGCTTCAACGCCGGCGAGACCTCCAAGGACGAAGCCGAGCGCAAGGCCTTCGCCCGGCAGCTCGCCGAGCTGGCCGACGTCTACGTCGGCGACGGCTTCGGCGCCGTCCACCGCAAGCACGCCTCGGTCTTCGACCTGCCCGCGCTGCTCCCGCACGCGGCCGGCTACCTCATCGCCACCGAGGTCGGCGTCCTGAAGAAGCTCACCGCCGAGGTCAAGCGCCCCTACGTGGTCGTCCTCGGCGGCGCCAAGGTCTCCGACAAGCTCGCCGTCATCGACGAGCTGCTCGGCAAGGCCGACCGCATCCTCATCGGCGGCGGCATGGCCTACACCTTCCTCAAGGCCAAGGGCTACGAGGTCGGCATCTCCCTCCTCCAGGAGGACCAGATCCCGACCGTCACCGAGTACATGGAGCGAGCCGAGAAGAACGGCGTCGAGCTGGTCCTGCCGGTCGACATCCTCGCCTCCGCGGACTTCCCCGACATCAAGGGCGGGACCCCGGCCGTCTTCGAGACGGTCGACGCCGACAAGATCCCCGCGGACAAGGAGGGCCTGGACATCGGCCCCAAGACCCGCGAGCTGTACGCCTCGAAGATCGCCGACGCCGAGACCGTCTTCTGGAACGGCCCGGTCGGCGTCTTCGAGCACCCCGACTACGCGAACGGCACCCGCGCCATCGCGCAGGCCCTCGTCGACAGCGAGGCCTTCACCGTGGTCGGCGGCGGCGACAGCGCCGCGGCCGTCCGCATCCTGGGCTTCGACGAGAACGCCTTCGGACACATTTCCACCGGTGGTGGCGCCAGCCTCGAATACCTCGAGGGCAAGACGCTCCCCGGCCTCGCCGCCCTGGAGGGCTGAACCACAATGACCTCTGTCGCACACGGCCGCACCCCGCTCATGGCGGGCAACTGGAAGATGAACCTCAACCACCTCGAGGCCATCGCCCACGTCCAGAAGCTCGCCTTCGCGCTCGCCGACAAGGACTACGACGCCGTCGACGTCGCGGTGCTCCCGCCCTTCACCGACCTGCGCTCGGTCCAGACCCTGGTCGACGGCGACAAGCTGAAGATCAAGTACGGCGCCCAGGACATCTCGGCGCAGGACTCCGGCGCCTACACCGGCGAGATCTCCGGCCCGATGCTCGCGAAGCTGAAGTGCACGTTCGTGGCCGTCGGCCACAGCGAGCGCCGCCAGTACCACGGCGAGACCGACGAGATCTGCAACGCCAAGGTCAAGGCCGCCTACCGCAACGGGATCACCCCGATCCTCTGCGTCGGCGAGGGCCTCGACGTGCGCAAGGCGGGTCAGCAGGTCCCGCACACCCTCGCCCAGGTCGACGGCGGCCTGAAGGACGTCCCGGCCGAGCAGGTCGAGTCCATCGTGATCGCGTACGAGCCCGTCTGGGCGATCGGTACCGGCGAGGTCGCCACCCCCGAGGACGCCCAGGAGGTCTGCGGGGCGATCCGCGGCCGCCTCGCCGAGCTGTACTCCCAGGAGCTGGCCGACAAGGTCCGCATCCAGTACGGCGGCTCCGTCAAGGCCGGCAACATCGCCGCGATCATGGCCCAGCCCGACGTCGACGGCGCCCTGATCGGCGGCGCGGCACTGGACGCGGACGAGTTCGTCAAGATCGTCCGCTTCCGCGACCAGTGAGTATGCGGTAGGGCCGATCCGTCGTACCCTTGCGGGGGCCGGGGGCTGCTGGTGCAGCCGTCGGCCCCCGCTTCCTCCCAGCAGCAGACGTAAGCCCAGAAAGTAGGAATCAGCCGTGGTTATGGGGTTCTCGATCGCCCTGATCGTCTTCAGCGCTCTGCTGATGCTGCTCGTGCTGATGCACAAGGGCAAGGGCGGCGGCCTTTCCGACATGTTCGGCGGCGGCATGCAGTCCTCCGTCGGCGGCTCCTCCGTCGCGGAGCGCAACCTCGACCGCATCACGGTCGTCGTCGGCCTGCTCTGGTTCGCCTGCATCGTTGCGCTCGGCCTGCTCATGAAGTCGAACGGCAGCTGACGGTTCCGGCCATTTCGCCCGGCCCGCCCGGTCTTTACGTAAACTGAGGCGCCCACAGCGGGTATACCCTCACGCTGGGCGGCACCATCACGCAGGGAGTTACGACCGTGGCAAGTGGCAACGCGATTCGTGGAAGTCGGGTCGGAGCCGGGCCGATGGGCGAGGCCGAGCGCGGTGAATCCGCGCCCCGCCTGCGCATCTCCTTCTGGTGCTCGAACGGGCACGAGACGCAGCCCAGCTTCGCCAGCGACGCACAGGTGCCGGACACCTGGGACTGCCCGCGCTGCGGGTTCCCCGCCGGCCAGGACCGGGACAACCCGCCCGCGCCGCCGCGCACCGAACCGTACAAGACGCACCTCGCGTACGTACGGGAACGCCGCACCGACGCCGACGGCGAGGCCATCCTCGCCGAGGCCCTCGCCAAGCTCCGCGGCGAGATCTGAGACCGGCTTCGGCCGGGCCGCGCTCAAGAGCGACTGGGGCCCGGCCCGTGGGAGTACGAATCCCGCGGGCCGGGCCCCTTTGTGTGCGTTGTCCCCCTTCGGATCCCTTAGGTTGGGGGTGGCGGGGCACAACAGGACGGAAGAAGTGGGTTGATGTCCGAGATGAACGCAGAAAGCCGTATGAGGCTCAACCGGCTGCCCGAGTGGAACGCGCTCGGCAAGCACCGGGAAGAGCTGGGGCAGACGCATCTGCGGGAGCTGTTCGAGACGGATCCGGACCGGGGCACCGGGTACACCCTGCGGGTCGGCGACCTGCACGTCGACTACTCGAAGCACCTCGTCACCGACGAGACCCTCGCGCTGCTGCGCGAGCTGGCGGCGGCGACGGGCGTGGCGGAGCTGCGGGACGCCATGTTCCGCGGCGAGAAGATCAACGTGACGGAGGACCGCGCGGTCCTGCACACCGCGCTGCGCGCCCCCGCGGACGCGGTCGTCGAGGTGGACGGCGAGAACGTCGTCCCCGCCGTCCACGAGGTCCTCGACAAGATGGCGGCCTTCTCCGACCAGGTCAGGTCGGGGGAGTGGACCGGCTCCACCGGCAAGCGCATCAAGAACGTCGTCAACATCGGCATCGGCGGCTCCGACCTCGGACCGGCGATGGCCTACGAGGCGCTGCGCGCCTTCACCGACCGCTCGCTGACGGTGCGTTTCGTCTCCAACGTCGACGGCGCGGACCTGCACGAGGCCGTGCGCGACCTGGACCCGGCCGAGACGCTGTTCATCATCGCGTCCAAGACCTTCACCACCATCGAGACCATCACCAACGCCACTTCGGCGCGCCAGTGGCTGCTCGCCGGGCTCGGCGGGGACCAGGCCGCCGTGGCACGGCACTTCGTGGCCCTGTCCACCAACGCCGAGAAGGTCACCGAGTTCGGCATCGACCCGGCCAACATGTTCGGCTTCTGGGACTGGGTCGGCGGCCGCTACTCCTTCGACTCGGCCATCGGCCTCTCGCTGATGATCGCGATCGGCCCGGACTCCTTCCGCGAGCTGCTCGGCGGCTTCCGCGCCATGGACGAGCACTTCCGCACCGCGGCCCCCGAGGACAACGCCCCGCTGCTGCTGGGGCTGTTGGGCATCTGGTACGGGGCCTTCTTCGACGCCCAGTCGCACGCCGTGCTCCCGTACAGCCACTACCTCTCCCGTTTCACGGCCTACTTGCAGCAGCTGGACATGGAGTCCAACGGCAAGTCCGTGGACCGCGACGGCAATCCGGTGGACTGGCAGACCGGCCCGGTGGTGTGGGGCACGCCCGGCACCAACGGGCAGCACGCGTACTACCAGTTGATCCACCAGGGCACACGGATGATCCCGGCGGACTTCATCGGCTTCGCCCGCCCCGTGGCGGAGCTGGAGCCGGCGCTGGAGGCCCAGCACGACCTGCTGATGGCGAACTTCTTCGCCCAGACCCAGGCCCTGGCCTTCGGCAAGACGGCCGAGGAGGTACGGGCGGAGGGCGTCGCCGAGGCGCTCGTCCCGCACAAGACCTTCCAGGGCAACCACCCGACGACGACGATCCTCGCCGCCGAACTGACCCCGGCCGTCCTGGGCCAGCTCATCGCCCTCTACGAGCACAAGGTGTTCGTCCAGGGCGCGGTGTGGAACATCGACTCCTTCGACCAGTGGGGCGTCGAGCTCGGCAAGGTCCTCGCGAAGCGGGTGGAGCCGGCGCTGACGGAGGGCTCGCACGTGGAGAGCCTGGACCCGTCGACGCGGGCGCTGGTGGCCGTGTACCGGGAGCTGCGCGGGCGGCAGTAGGAACGGCGAAGCGCCCCGCACCGGTCGGTGACCGGTGCGGGGCGCTTCTCGCGTCCCGGCTCAGGAGGAGGCCGGCGGGTACAGCCCCGAGGGCAGCTTGGCCGCGGCGGCGCGGTCCAGCAGCCAGAGCGTCCGGCTGCGGCCGTAGGCCTCGGCCGCCGGGGCCTGGACCCCGCCGGCCCCGCCCAGGGCGATGGCCACCGCGCCGGCCTTGTCCTCGCCGGCCGCCAGCAGCCACACCTCGCGGGCCGCGCGGATCGCCGGGAGGGTGAGGGAGACGCGGGTGGGCGGGGGCTTGGGGGCCCCGTGCACGCCGACGACGGTGCGCTCGGTCTCGCGGGACGCCGGGTGCTCGGGGAACAGGGACGCCACGTGGGTGTCCGGGCCCACGCCCAGCATCAGCACGTCGAAACGCGGGACCGGACCGTGGTCCTCGGGCGTGGCCGCCCGCGCCAGCTCGGCTGCGTACGCGGCCGCTGCGGCGTCCACGTCGGCGCCGTGCGGGCCGTCGGAGGCGGGCATCGCGTGCACGCGCGCGGGGTCCACCGGGACGGCGTCCAGCAGGGCCTCACGGGCCTGTACGTGGTTGCGCTCGGGGTCGTCGGCGGGCACGTAGCGCTCGTCGCCCCACCAGAGGTCGATACGGGACCAGTCGACCGCGTCCCGGGCGGGGGCCGCGGCGAGGGCCGCGAGCAGGCCGTTGCCGTTGCGGCCGCCGGTCAGGACGACGGAGGCGCTGCCGCGGGCGGCCTGCGCGTCCACGATCTTGGTGATCAGCCGGGCGGCTGCGGCCTGGGCCATCAGCTCCTTGTCCCGGTGGACGACCACCTGGGGCGTCGTCATACCCATGTGCTGCCGCCTTCTTGGTAGTTCTGGGTGGTGTGAGGGGGGGGGCGGGTGCGGGTGGCCGCCGCTGCGCGGAGCGCCTCCCCGGCCCGCCCTTTCACCGTTTCCGGGGCAAACCCCGGACCCCGTTCCGGGCGCTTCGCGCCCGAGCGCTCAAACGCCGCGCGGGCTGGATTTCGCGCAGCGAAGTTCCAGCCCCGCCGACGTTCGAGGCGCGGGGTCCGGGGCGGAGCCCCGGGGAACGGGCGAAGGGCGGGGCGGGGAGGAGTCCCCCGCCCCGCCCCCCGGCGGGCCGGCTACTTCGCCGACGCCCGCTTCGACGCGCGCGCCGGCTTGGCGGCCGGCTTCTCCGCCGGAGCCTCGGCTTCCGCCACCGCCTCCGGCTCGGTCCCGGCGGCCCCGGCCACCGGCGCCGCCGGGGCGGTCACCGACAGGCGGGAGACGCCGAACTTCAGGGACGCCTCGTACGTGTTGTCCGGGTCCAGCCGGCGGAGCTCCTCCGCCAGCAGCTCGGCCGTGTCGCGGCGCTTCAGCGCCACCGCACGGTCGGGCTGGCCCGGCATGCACAGCGTGGCCAGGGAGCCGTCCGCGCGGTCCAGGACGATCGCGCCGTCCTTGGTCTCCATGCGGACGGCGGTCAGCCCCGGCCCCCCTGACAGGGTCCGGTTGACCGGGACCCCGAGGCGGTCCGCCAGCCACATGGCCAGCAGCTCGCAGCTGGGGTTCTCGTCCTCGCCCTCGACGGTCGCCGAGACGACCGGCGACAGCGTCACCTGGTCCAGCGCGGCGGCCAGCATCGAGCGCCACGGGGTGATCCGGGTCCAGGACAGGTCCGTGTCGCCCGGGGCGTATGCCTCCGCCCGGGCGCCGAGCGCGTCGATCGGGTGCTCGGAGGAGTACGTGTCCGTGATCCGGCGCTGCCCCAGCGCGCCCAGCGGGTCGCCCGCCAGGTCCGCCGGAGCGCCCTCCGGCCACCAGACCACCACGGGGGCGTCCGGCAGCAGCAGGGGCAGCACGACCGACTGGGCGTGGTCGACCAGTTCGCCGTGCAGGCGCAGTACGACGGTTTCGCCGGTGCCCGAGTCCGCCCCGACACGGATCTCCGCGTCGAGCCGGGCTTCGCGGCGGCTGCGCGGGGAGCGGCTGACCCGCTTGACCACGACGACGATCCGCGAAGGGTGTTCGTGGGAGGCGTCGTTCGCCGACTTGAGCGCGTCGTACGCGTTCTCTTCGTCGGTCACGATCACCAGCGTGAGGACCATGCCGATGGCCGGCGTGCCGATGTCCCGGCGCGCCTGCACCAACGCGGCGTTGATCTTGCTGGAGGTGGTCTCCGTGAGGTCGATCTTCATGGCCGGCGCCAGCTCCGTCCGTCTCGTGCGAGCATCTCGTCCGCCTCGACCGGCCCCCACGTGCCCGCCGCGTACTGCGCGGGCTTGCCGTGCTTGTCCCAGTACTCCTCGATCGGGTCGAGGATGTTCCAGGACAGCTCGACTTCCTGGTGACGCGGGAAGAGGTTCGCGTCGCCGAGGAGGACGTCGAGGATGAGCCGCTCGTAGGCCTCGGGGCTGGACTCGGTGAAGGACTCGCCGTAGGCGAAGTCCATCGTGACGTCCCGGACCTCCATGGAGGTGCCCGGCACCTTGGAGCCGAAGCGGACCGTCACGCCCTCGTCCGGCTGGACCCGGATGACCAGGGCGTTCTGCCCCAGCTCCTCGGTCGCGCCCGACTCGAACGGCAGGTACGGCGCCCGCTTGAAGACCACCGCGATCTCGGTCACCCGGCGGCCCAGGCGCTTGCCCGTGCGCAGGTAGAACGGGACGCCCGCCCAGCGGCGGTTGTTGATCTCCAGGCGGATGGCCGCGTAGGTGTCGGTCTTGGAGTTCGGGTCGATCCCGTCCTCCTCCAGGTACCCCTTGACCTTCTCGCCGCCCTGCCAGGCCGCCGAGTACTGGCCGCGCACGGTGTGCTTGCCCAGGTCCTCGGGGATCTCGACGGCGCTGAGCACCTTCAGCTTCTCCGCCACCAGGGCCTTGGGGTGGAAGGAGCCGGGCTCCTCCATCGCCGTGAGCGCCAGCAGCTGGAGCAGGTGGTTCTGGATGACGTCACGGGCGGCGCCGATGCCGTCGTAGTAGCCGGCCCGGCCGCCGATGCCGATGTCCTCCGCCATGGTGATCTGCACGTGGTCGACGTACGACCGGTTCCAGATCGGCTCGAACATGGTGTTGGCGAAGCGGAGCGCCAGGATGTTCTGGACGGTCTCCTTGCCGAGGTAGTGGTCGATCCGGAAGACCTCGTCCCGGGGGAAGACCTCGTGGACGACCTGGTTGAGCTCTTCCGCGCTCTTCAGGTCGTGGCCGAAGGGCTTCTCGATGACGGCACGCCGCCAGGACCCCTCCTTCTGCGCCAGACCGTGGTTCTTGAGCTGCTGGACCACCTTGGGGAAGAACTTCGGCGGCACCGAGAGGTAGAAGGCGAAGTTGCCGCCCGTGCCCTGGGCCTTGTCGAGTTCGTCGATGGTCTGCTTGAGCGTCTCGAAGGCCGCGTCGTCGTCGAACTCGCCCTGGACGAACCGGCAGCCCTGCACGAGCTGCTGCCAGACCTCCTCACGGAAGGGGGTGCGCGAGTGCTGCTTGACGGCCTCGTACACCTCCTGGGCGAAGTCCTCGTCCTGCCACTCGCGGCGCGCGAAACCGATCAGCGAGAAACCCGGGGGCAGCAGGCCCCGGTTCGCGAGGTCGTAGACGGCGGGCATGAGCTTCTTGCGCGACAGGTCACCCGTAACGCCGAAAATCACCAGGCCGGACGGCCCCGCGATGCGCGGGAGCCGCCGGTCCTGTGCGTCACGAAGCGGGTTCGCTCCGTTTACCGACAAAATACTCAGTCCTCCGCGGGGGCGAGGCGCTGCAGTTCCGCCTCGGTCGACTTCAGCAGGTCGTTCCACGACGCCTCGAACTTCTCGACGCCTTCGTCTTCGAGCAGCTGCACCACATCGTCGTACGAGATGCCCAGCTTCGCGACCGCGTCGAGCTCGGCGCGCGCCTGCTCGTACGTGCCGCGGATGGTGTCGCCGGTGACCTCGCCGTGGTCGGCGGTGGCCTCCAGGGTCGCCTCGGGCATGGTGTTGACGGTGCCGGGGGCGACCAGGTCCACCACGTACAGGGTGTCCTTGTACGCGGGGTCCTTGACGCCGGTGGAGGCCCACAGCGGGCGCTGCTTGTTGGCGTGCGCCCGGTCCAGGGCCGCCCAGCGGTCGGAGGAGAAGACCTCCTCGTACGCCTCGTAGGCCAGACGGGCGTTGGCGAGGGCCGCCTTGCCCTTCAGGGCCTTGGCCTCGTCGGTGCCGACGGAGTCCAGGCGCTTGTCGATCTCGGTGTCCACGCGGGACACGAAGAACGAGGCGACCGAGTGGATCAGGGAGAGGTCCAGGCCGGCGGCCTTCGCCTTCTCCAGGCCCGCCAGGTACGCGTCCATGACCTCGCGGTAGCGCTCCAGCGAGAAGATCAGCGTGACGTTGACGCTGATGCCCCGGCCGATGACCTCGGTGATCGCCGGCAGGCCGGCCTTGGTCGCCGGGATCTTGATCAGCGTGTTCGGCCGGTCCACCAGCCAGGCGAGCTGCTTGGCCTCGGCGACGGTCGCCGTGGTGTTGTGCGCCAGGCGCGGGTCGACCTCGATCGACACGCGGCCGTCCTGGCCCTCGGTGGAGTCGTAGAGGGGGCGCAGGATGTCGGCGGCGTCGCGGACGTCCGCCGTGGTGATCATGCGGATGGCCTCGTCGACCGTGACCTTGCGGGCGGCGAGGTCGGCGAGCTGCTGCCCGTAGCCGTCACCGCTGCTGATGGCCTTCTGGAAGATCGACGGGTTGGTGGTGACACCGACCACGTGCTGCTGGTCGATCAGTTCGGCGAGGTTGCCGGACGTGATGCGCTTGCGGGACAGGTCGTCCAGCCAGATCGCCACGCCCTCGTCGGAGAGGCGCTTGAGTGCGTCTGTCATCGGAATTGCATCTCCTACTGGTTCTTGTACCGGGTCAGCGCGCAGCGGCGGTGAGGGAGTCCTTGGCGGCTGCGGTCACGGCTTCGGCGGTGAGGCCGAACTCGCGGAACAGCACGGCGCCGTCCGCCGAGGCACCGAAGTGCTCCAGCGAGACGATCCGGCCCGCGTCCCCGACGTAACGGTGCCAGGTCAGGCCGATGCCGGCCTCGACCGCGACTCGGGCCTTGACGGAAGGCGGCAGGACGCTGTCCTTGTACTCCTGGGACTGCTCCTCGAACCACTCCACGGAGGGCATCGAGACGACGCGGGCGGGCACGCCCTCGGCCTGGAGCGCCTCGCGCGCGGCGACGGCGAGCTGGACCTCGGAGCCGGTGCCGATCAGGACGACCTGCGCGGGACCGCCCTCGGCCTCGAACAGCACGTAGCCGCCCTTGGCCGCGTCCTCGTTGCGCTCGTACGTGGGCACGCCCTGGCGGGTGAGGGCCAGGCCGTGCGGGGCGCCCTTGCCGAACACCTTGGTGTGGCGGCGCAGGATCTCGCGCCAGGCGACGGCGGTCTCGTTGGCGTCGGCCGGGCGGACCACGTTCAGGCCCGGGATGGCGCGCAGCGAGGCGACGTGCTCGACCGGCTGGTGGGTCGGGCCGTCCTCGCCGAGGCCGATGGAGTCGTGCGTCCACACGTACGTCACCGGCAGGTGCATCAGGGAGGACAGGCGGACGGCGTTGCGCATGTAGTCGGAGAACACCAGGAAGGTGCCGCCGTAGATGCGGGTGTGGCCGTGCAGGGCGATGCCGTTCATGGCCGCGGCCATGGCGTGCTCGCGGATGCCGAAGTGGAGGGTGCGGCCGTACGGGTCGGCCTCCGGCAGCGGGTTGCCCACCGGCAGGAACGAGGAGTTCTTGTCGATGGTGGTGTTGTTGGAGCCGGCCAGGTCGGCCGAGCCGCCCCACAGCTCCGGGATGACCGCGCCGAGAGCCTCGAGGACCTTGCCGGAGGCGGCGCGGGTGGCGACGCCCTTGCCGGGCTCGAAGACGGGGATCTCGTCTTCCCAGCCCTCGGGCAGCTCGTTGGCCTCGATGCGGTCGAAGGCGGCGGCGCGCTCCGGGTTGGCGGTGCGCCAGGCGGAGAAGTCCTTCTCCCAGGCGGCGCGGGCGTCGCGGCCGCGGTCCAGCAGGCCGCGGGTGTGGGCGATGACCTCGTCGGAGACCTCGAAGGTCTGCTCCGGGTCGAAGCCGAGCACGCGCTTGGTGGCGGCGACCTCGTCGTTGCCGAGGGCCGAGCCGTGGGCGGCCTCGGTGTTCTGGGCGTGCGGGGCGGGCCAGGCGATGATCGAGCGGGCCGCGATGAAGGACGGGCGGCCGGTCTCGGCCTTGGCCGCCTGGAGGGCGGCGTACAGGGCCTTCGGGTCGAGGTCGCCGTTGGCCTGCTGCTCGACGCGCTGGACGTGCCAGCCGTACGCCTCGTAGCGCTTCATGGTGTCCTCGGAGACGGCCGTCTCCGTGTCACCCTCGATGGAGATGTGGTTGTCGTCCCACAGCAGCACCAGGTTGCCGAGCTTCTGGTGGCCGGCCAGCGCCGACGCCTCGTGGGAGATGCCCTCCTGGAGGCAGCCGTCGCCCGCGATCGCGTAGACCATGTGGTCGAAGGGGGAGGCGCCGGTGGCGGCCTCGGGGTCGAACAGGCCGCGCTCGTAGCGGGCGGCCATGGCCATGCCCACCGCGTTCGCGACGCCCTGGCCCAGCGGGCCGGTGGTGGTCTCGACGCCGGCGGTGTGGCCGTACTCCGGGTGGCCGGGGGTCTTGGAGCCCCAGGTGCGGAACGCCTTGAGGTCGTCCAGCTCCAGACCGAAGCCGCCGAGGTAGAGCTGGGTGTAAAGGGTCAGGGACGAGTGCCCCGCGGAGAGCACGAAACGGTCACGGCCGACCCACTGGGGGTCGGCCGGGTCGTGCCGCATGACCTTCTGGAAAAGCGTGTACGCGGCGGGGGCCAGGCTCATCGCCGTACCGGGGTGTCCGTTCCCGACCTTCTGGACCGCGTCGGCGGCCAGGATGCGGGCGGTGTCGACGGCCCGCTGGTCCAGTTCGGTCCACTCGAGCTCTGGGGTGGTCGGCTTGGTGCTCACCGTTGGTCAGGGCTCCTCTCCACATGTTGTTTTCCCGGTGACGAACGGTGACACCGGGGCGATTCCGAGCCTACCCCCGCCAGCGCGTGCGGCTATTCGAGTGCAGGCAGTGCGTCGCCGTCCCGGTGTCCGCCGTTCACCTGCGATCCGCCGCCGATGATCTTGCCGTCGGTCCGATCGGCCCAACACGAGGCGACCCCCGCGCAGGGCGGGGCAAGAGCTACGTCTACAGTGGCGTGGTACGCGCAAGCCTTTACCGAGCCTTCATTTACTGGAGGCATCGCTTCGGAAGCTTGCTGGATTCTCTCTCAGGGGTGTGCGTGACGGCCGTCGAATCCCGTCCAGCGGGGGTGCTCGGGACGAGCCCCGGTCACCGGCCGTTCGGGGCCCGGGCCATGGCTTTCGTGGCTTTGACCAAGCCGCGGATCATCGAACTTCTGCTGATCACCACAGTGCCGGTGATGTTCCTCGCCGAGCAGGGCGTGCCGTCGCTGTGGCTGGTGCTCGCCACCTGCTTCGGCGGCTACCTGTCGGCGGGCGGCGCCAACGCGCTCAACATGTACATCGACCGCGACATCGACGCCCTGATGGACCGGACGTCGCAGCGGCCGCTGGTGACCGGCATGGTGAGCCCGCGTGAGTGCCTGGTCTTCGGCATCACGCTCGGGGTCGTCTCGACCCTGTTCTTCGGCCTGCTCGTCAACTGGCTGTCGGCCGCCCTCGCGCTCGGCGCGCTCCTCTTCTACGTGGTCGTCTACACGATGCTGCTGAAGCGGCGGACCGCGCAGAACATCGTCTGGGGCGGGATCGCCGGATGCATGCCGGTGCTCATCGGCTGGTCGGCCGTGCGCAACGAGGTCTCCTGGGCCGCCGTCATCCTCTTCCTCGTCATCTTCTTCTGGACGCCGCCGCACTACTGGCCGCTGTCGATGAAGGTGAAGGACGACTACGCGCGGGTCGGCGTGCCGATGCTGCCGGTCGTGGCGGGCAACAAGGCCGTGGCCCGACAGATCGTGATCTACAGCTGGGTGATGGTCGCCGTCTCGCTGCTGCTGACCCCGCTGGGGTACACCGGCTGGTTCTACACCTCCGTCGCGCTGCTGGCGGGCGGCTGGTGGCTGTGGGAGGCGCACGCGCTGAGCGCGCGGGCCAAGGCCGGGATCACGGGCGCGAAGCTCAAGGAGATGCGGCTGTTCCACTGGTCGATCACCTATGTGTCGCTGCTCTTCGTGGCCGTGGCCGTGGATCCCTTCCTCCGTTGATTACTCGCCGGTAGCATGCCCTCCATGGCAGAGACCGCAGACACCGCACAGACCGCAGAGGCCGCGGACAAGAAGCACAGCCGCACGGCGGCGAAGCTGGCCCGGCAGATCGGCGCGTTCGCCAAGCAGCACGGCGGCGCCGAGGGCCAGCTCGCCTACATCGGCCAGGCCGGCACCCGGATCGTCCTCGTGGGCACCGACGGCGGCTGGGGCGACCTGGTCGCCCCCACGCACGCCGTGGCCCGCCAGGCGGCCGAGAAGGCCGGCCTGACCCTCCACGAGGACTTCGACGGGGAGTTCGCCGCACGGGTGAAGACGGGCCCGTACGAGTGGACCCGCATGGCCGGAATCCAGCTCGGCGGCCCGGCCAACCCGTAAGGCCGGCCGCGCCTCCGTGCCGCTCCGGCCGCGCCTCCGTGCCGCTCCGGCCGGGCTCACGGCTCCGGGCGTGCCCGAAAACCGCCCGTGCCGTCCCCCGGCGCGGCCGCTCGGTCAACAGCGCTAGCGCCACCTCACACCCCGCTCACCCGTTAGGACGTGTGGAAGCCGCTTCCTCACGTCCGCAACGGGATGACCGGATGATCGAAACGCCGCCCCTGGTGGACCAGCACTGCCACGGAGTGCTCCGCACCGAGCTGGGGCTCGCCACCTTCGAGGCCCAGCTGGTCCACGCGTCCGGCCCGCCCGCCGCCGGCACGACCTTCTTCGACACCCAGACCGGCTTCGCCGTACGCCGCTGGTGCCCGCCCCTGCTGGGCCTGGAGCCGCACTGCGAGCCCGCCCGCTACCTGGCCCGGCGGCGCGAGCTCGGGGCCGCCGAGAGCGGTCGGCGGCTGCTGCGGGGCTCCGGCGTGGGCGCCTACCTCGTCGACACGGGAGCACCCGGCGACCTCGCCGGGCCCAAGGAACTGGCCGTCGCCGGGGACGCCGAGGCCTTCGAGGTGGTCCGCCTGGAACCGCTCGCCGAGCGGGCCGCCGACGCCTCCGGGACCGTCGCCGGCTTCCTCGCCGACCTCGCCGGATCCGTCCACCGCGCCGCCGCCGGGGCCGTGGCCTTCGGCTGCGGGCCCCACGCCGGCTACGCCGCCGCCCTCGCGGGCGCTCCGCAGCCGCCCGGCCCCGGCGAGGTGCGCGGGGCGGCCGGGCGGTGGCTGGCCGCACGGGCCGGAGGCGGGGCGGTACGGGACCCCGTGCTCCTGCGGCACCTGGTGTGGAGCGCGCTGGCGTCCGGGCTGCCGCTCCAGCTGCACGCGGCCGCGGCGGAGCCGGAGCCGCTGACCGGGTTCGTCCGGGCCACGGCGGGTCTGGGGGCGAAGCTCGTCCTGCTCGGCGGGTACCCGCACCACCGGCACACGGCGCGGCTCGCGGCGGCCCACCCGCACGTCCACGCCGACATCGGGCCGGCCCTGGCGCGGACGGGCGCCCGGGCCGCCGCCGTACTGGCCGAGCTGCTGGAGCTCGCGCCCTTCGGGAAGCTGCTGTTCTCCAGCGGCGGCAGGGGCCTGCCCGAGCTGCACGCGGTCGGCGCCCTCGCGTTCCGCGAGGCGCTGGGCCGGGTACTGGGCGGCTGGGTCGCGGACGGGGCCTGGTCCCGGCGGGACGCGGACCGGGTCGCGGGGATGCTCGCGGCGGGCAACGCCCGCCGCGTCTACCGGCTGGACGAGCGCGGCTGACGTCTCCGGGCCGACTTCGCCTCCGGGGCCCTCGATGCCCCTTCGGCTCGGTCGCCGGCGGCTCCGGTCAGACCGCCGACAGCCGGGCGGCGTCGCGCTCGGGGGTCCCCACCGTTTCGGCGGAGCGCTCCCGCAGGCTCAGGGCCAGGCGCAACACGGAGATCCACACCAGGCAGGAGCCGAGCATGTGGACGGCGACCAGCACCTCGGGCAGCGAGGTGAAGAACTGCACGTAGCCGATGGCGCCCTGGGCGAGCAGCACGACCAGCAGGTCGCGGGCGCGGGCCCGGGTGTCGGCCGGGGCGTCGACCACCCGCAGCACCAGCCACATCGCCACGCCGAGCGCGCAGACCAGCCAGGCGGCGATCGCGTGGACGTGGGCGGTGGTGGCCCAGTCGAACGGCATCCGCTTGATCTCGCTCTTGTCGCCGGCGTGCGGTCCGGAGCCGGTCACGACGGTGCCCGCCGCGATCAGCACCAGGGTGGTGGCGATCAGCGCCCAGGACAGCTTGCGCACCGGACCGGGCACGCGCGGCCGGGGGGCGCCGTCACCCTCGCGGGTGCGCTGCCAGGTCACCGTGGTGACGGCGAGCAGGCTGGTGGCCAGCAGGAAGTGCCCGGCCACGCTGTACGGGTTCAGGCCGGTCAGCACCGTGATGCCGCCGAGGACGGCGTTGCCCATGACGAGGCCGAACTGGACCCAGCCGAGCCTCGTCAGCGAACGCCGCCACGGCTTGGCGGAGCGGGCCGTGAGGATCACGCCGCCGACGGCCGCGCAGAGCACGTACGTGAGCATCCGGTTGCCGAACTCGACGGCGCCGTGGAAGCCCTGCGCCTGGGTGACGATCAGGCTGTCGTCCGTGCACTTGGGCCAGGTGTCGCAGCCGAGGCCGGAACCGGTCAGCCGTACCGCGCCGCCGGTGACGACGATGACGACGCTCATCAGGACCGCGATGGCGGCGGCACGCCGGACGACCCGGGGTGACGGGGTCCAGCGGGCGGCGAGGTATGCGAATGGGTTCAACACGGCCCCTATCGTATGCGCCGCTTTGTGCAAACTTTCACGAGGGGGTGGGCGCGGGTGCGTCCGGCCCGACGACCAGGCGGAACCGGGCCCCGGCCGGGTCGCCCTCCTCGTGCCACCACAGCCGCACCCGCCACAGGGCGGAGTCCCCGGGGTACTGCGGGGACTCCATGAACCCCCGCACCACCTCGGCCCCCACGTCCTCGGCCGTCCGCTGCCGCACCTCCGCGGAGCCCTGCCAGGGGGCGGGCTGCAGGGTCCACAGCCCGTCGGCACCGCGCACCTCCACGCGCCACACCGCGCGCCAGGGGGTGACCTCCAGCATGGTCGCGACCTGCTCGGCGTCCAGCCCCAGCCGGGCGGCGACCGCCTCCTCGGGCACGCCCTGGATCCGGGCGGCCACCACCGCCTGCGGCAGCAGCCGCTCGGGCAGCAGCCCGTCGGCGCGCAGGCCCGCCAGCGAGTCGAACGACAGGTAGCGCAGCCGCAGCTCCAGCTGGCGGCCGATGTGGTCCAGGGCCTCCTCCGCCTCCTGGGCCTCCTCGGGTCCGGGGGAGGCGAGCAGCAGCCGGCGGAACCCGTCCTCGGCGTCCACCGCCCAGGCGACGGCGTCGGCGGCGAAGCCCAGCTCCGCGAGGCGGTCCCCGAGGAAGACCTTGGCCTGCGCGAGCCCGCGCCGGTTGACCGGGTCGTCCTGGTCGAGCCCGGCCCACACCTCGACGGCGGCCCGGGTCAGGTCGCGGGCGCGCTCGCCGGCGGCCCGCTCCATGGCGCCGGCGCCCTCCTCGGCCCCCTCGCCCAGCGGGTGCCGGGGCAGCCGGGCCCCGTCGCTCAGCGGCCAGGCCAGCCAGACCCCCTGGTTGATCAGGCCCCGTGCGTACCAGCGGGCGTACTCCGGCGCGTGTCCCGCGGCCTGCTGCGCATGGCGCAGGCCCTCCTCGATCGCGGCCAGCGCCCCCGCCCGGTCCCCGGCGGCGAACCTGCGCGCGGCGAGGTCGCCGAGCCGCAGGCCCAGCCGGGCCGCGCACTCGGGGTCGGTCCGGGCGGGCTCGCGCAACGCCCCGATCAGCTCGCCGAGCAGCCGGTCGGCCTCGCCCGGATCCGCCTGGGCGGCCCCCGACCGGATCCGCGCCCACTGTCCGTCCAGCCGCAGTACGGCCTCTCGCTGCCCCATGTCCTTCGTCCCCCGGCGTCGCCGATCCGCTGTCCCTGGGAGGTGGTCGGCCTCCCGCCTGCCCAACGACCGGGGGCGGTGTTTCACTCCCGCCGGCCGGACGGCCGCCTCGAGAGCCGCGTCACTCCGGCGGCCGGACGGCCGCCCCGAGAGCCGCGTCACTCCGGGAGCCGTGCCGCTCGCGCGGGGCCCCCCGGTTCCGGGGCCGCGGCCCTACTCCCAGCGGAACCACTTCGCGGCCGCGCCCAGTCCCAGGACCGCCCAGCCCGCCAGCACCGCCGCGTCGCCCCAGGGCAGCGCGGCCCCGTCGCGGAGCACCGCGCGCAGCCCGTCGGAGAGCGCCGAGACGGGCAGCAGCCCGAGCACGTCCTGCACCGCGCCGGGGAACTTCTCCAGCGGCACGATCACCCCGCCGCCGACCAGCAGCAGCAGGAACACCAGGTTCGCGGCGGCCAGCGTCACCTCGGCCTTGAGGGTGCCCGCCATCAGCAGCCCGAGCCCGGAGAAGGCGGCGGTGCCCAGCAGGACCAGCGCGGCCACGGACAGCGGGTTCCCGTGGGGGGACCAGCCCAGCGCGAGGGCGATCACCGTCAGCAGGGCGATCTGGAGCACCTCGGTGAAGAGCACCGACAGGGTCTTGGCGGCCATCAGCGCCCACCGCGGCAGCGGGGAGGCCCCGAGCCGCTTGAGCACCCCGTAGCGGCGGTCGAAGCCGGTGGCGATGGCCTGCCCGGTGAAGGCGGTGGACATCACGGCGAGCGCCAGGACGCCCGGCGCCAGGAAGTCCACCGGCTTCCCCGCGCCGGTGTCCACGATGTCGACGACGGAGAACAGCGTCAGCAGCAGCGCCGGGATGATCACGGTCAGCAGCAGCTGCTCCCCGTTGCGCAGCAGCATCCGGGTCTCCAGCGCGGTCTGCGCCCAGATCATCCGGGCGACCGGCGCGGCCCCCGGCCGGGGGGTGAACGTACCCGCGCTCATGCGCGCAGCTCCTTGCCGGTGAGTTCGAGGAAGACGTCTTCCAGGGTGTGCCGCTCCACGGTGAGGCTGCTGGGCATCACCCCGTGCTGGGCGCACCAGGAGGTGACGGTGGCCAGCATCTGCGGGTCCACGTCGCCGGTCACCCGGTAGGAGCCCGGCAGCAGCTCGGCGGCCTGCGTGCCGTCGGGCAGGGCCTTCAGCAGGGAGGCGAGGTCGAGGGAGGGGCGGCCGGAGAAGCGCAGGGTGTTCTCGGCGCCGCCGCGGCACAGCTGCTCGGGGCTGCCGTGGGCGATGACCCGGCCGGCGTCCACGATGGCGACCTCGTCGGCGAGCTGCTCGGCCTCGTCCATGTGGTGGGTGGTGAGGACGACGGCGACCCCGTCGGCGCGCAGCTCCCGTACGAGGTCCCAGGTCGCGCGGCGGGCCTGCGGGTCGAGGCCGGCGGTGGGCTCGTCCAGGAAGACCAGCTCGGGGCGGCCGACGACGGCCATGGCCAGGGAGAGGCGCTGCTGCTGGCCGCCGGAGAGCCGGCGGTAGGGGGTGCGGCCGCAGCCGCCGAGGCCGAGGCGCTCGACGAGGGTGTCGACGTCCAGCGGGTCCGCGTACAGCTTCGCCATGTGGCGCAGCATCTCGACGGCGCGGGCGCCGGAGTAGATCCCGCCGGACTGGAGCATCACGCCGATGCGCGGGCGCAGGGCCCCGGCCCCGGCCACCGGGTCGAGGCCCAGGACGCGGACGGTGCCGGCGTCCGGGCGGAGGTAGCCCTCGCAGGTCTCGACGGTCGTGGTCTTCCCGGCGCCGTTGGGCCCCAGGACCGCGGTGACGGCGGCGCCGGGGACGGTGAGGTCCAGGCCGTCGACCGCCGTTTTCGATCCGTACCGTTTCACCAGTCCGCGGATCTCCACGGCGGGGTCGTTGCTCATGCGGGTGAGTCTACGGAGCGGCAGGGGCGCCCACGGGCGCCGGGGGAAGGTTCCCCCTCCTGTACATCGCCGCTGGCCAGGGGCGGTGGAACCCGGGTGCTTTGCTCACTCTCCGTCGATAGATTAGGTAACCCTTAGTGATAGAGGACACCAGGAGTGGCGTCGGTCACGGCTTGTCGGGGCTCCGGTAATTACGCAACAATGGCGTTGTGAAATACGGCGAACGGATGAGCGAGGCCCCCCAGGGGGAGCTCGCGACCGGCGAGCGGTCAACCCGCAACCGGGTCGCGAGGTCCATCCTGGACCACGGTCCCTCCACCGTCGCCGACCTCGCGCAGCGTCTCGGCCTCACCCAGGCCGCCGTCCGCCGCCACCTCGACACGCTCGTCGCCGACGACGTGGTCGCACCCCGTGAGCAGCGTGTGTACGGCGCACGCACCCGGGGCCGGCCGGCCAAGGTCTTCGCACTCACCGACTGCGGGCGCGACGCCTTCGACCAGTCCTACGACACGCTCGCCGCGGACGCCCTGCGCTGGATCGCGCAGTCCGTCGGCGGCGGGGAGAAGGGCGAGGCGGCCGTCGCCGCCTTCGCCCGCGCGAGGATGGCCTCACAGGCGGAGGCCTACCGGGAAGCCCTGGACGCGGCCGCACCCTCGGACCGCACCGAGGCCCTCGCGAAGGCGTTGACCGCGGACGGGTACGCTGCTACGGCGAAGAGCGCTCCCGGTCCGCACAGCGGTGAACAGCTCTGTCAGCACCACTGCCCGGTCGCACACGTCGCCGAGCAGTTCCCGCAGCTCTGCGAGGCGGAGACCGAGGTCTTCTCCCGCCTGCTCGGGACGCACGTGCAGCGCCTCGCCACGATCGCCCACGGCGACGGGGTGTGCACCACGTTCATCCCGCGAAGCGCGGCACAGCACGACACATCAGCATCTGCAAGTACGGCCGGGAGGAACCCCGCATGACCACGGAGACTGCTCACCCTGAGCTCGAGGGTCTGGGCAACTACGAGTACGGCTGGGCCGACTCCGACGCGGCCGGCGCCGCCGCCAAGCGGGGTCTGTCCGAGGACGTCGTCCGCGACATCTCGGCGAAGAAGTCCGAGCCGGAGTGGATGCTGAAGCTCCGCCTCAAGGGCCTCAAGCTGTTCGACAAGAAGCCCATGCCGAAGTGGGGCTCGGACCTCTCGGGCATCGACTTCGACAACATCAAGTACTTCGTGCGCTCCACCGAGAAGCAGGCCGAGTCCTGGGAGGACCTGCCGGAGGACATCAAGAACACGTACGACAAGCTCGGCATCCCGGAGGCGGAGAAGCAGCGCCTCGTCGCCGGTGTCGCGGCCCAGTACGAGTCCGAGGTCGTCTACCACCAGATCCGCGAGGACCTGGAGCAGCAGGGCGTCATCTTCCTGGACACCGACACCGCGCTCAAGGAGCACCCGGAGCTCTTCCAGGAGTACTTCGGCACGGTCATCCCGGTCGGCGACAACAAGTTCGCCTCGCTGAACACGGCCGTGTGGTCGGGCGGCTCCTTCATCTACGTCCCCAAGGGTGTCCACGTGGACATCCCGCTCCAGGCCTACTTCCGCATCAACACGGAGAACATGGGCCAGTTCGAGCGGACGCTGATCATCGTCGACGAGGACGCCTACGTCCACTACGTCGAGGGCTGCACCGCCCCGATCTACTCCTCGGACTCGCTGCACAGCGCCGTGGTCGAGATCATCGTGAAGAAGGGCGGCCGCTGCCGCTACACGACCATCCAGAACTGGTCGAACAACGTCTACAACCTGGTCACCAAGCGCGCCGTGGCGTACGAGGGCGCGACCATGGAGTGGATCGACGGCAACATCGGCTCCAAGGTCACCATGAAGTACCCGGCCGTCTACCTGATGGGCGAGCACGCCAAGGGCGAGACCCTGTCCATCGCCTTCGCGGGCGAGGGCCAGCACCAGGACGCCGGCTCCAAGATGGTCCACATGGCGCCGAACACCTCCTCGAACATCGTCTCCAAGTCGGTGGCGCGCGGCGGCGGCCGCACCTCCTACCGCGGCCTGGTCGAGATCGGCGAGGGCGCCTCGGGCTCCAAGTCCAACGTGCTGTGCGACGCGCTCCTGGTCGACACCATCTCCCGCTCGGACACCTACCCCTACGTCGACGTCCGCGAGGACGACGTGACGATGGGCCACGAGGCCACCGTCTCCAAGGTCTCCGACGACCAGCTCTTCTACCTCATGCAGCGCGGCCTCACCGAGTTCGAGGCCATGGCCATGATCGTGCGCGGCTTCGTCGAGCCGATCGCGAAGGAGCTGCCGATGGAGTACGCGCTGGAGCTGAACCGGCTGATCGAGCTGCAGATGGAGGGCTCGGTCGGCTAGTCCCGACCGTCCCGTCCCACCCGCAGCACATTCTTTGACGTAGGAAGAGAGCAGAACGACAGCCATGGCTGAGGCTCAGAACATTCCGGCGGGCTCCACCACCGCCGGCGCGATCGCGGTGGCCGCCGAGTCCACCGTCGCCACCCGGATGAGCGCGCCCCCGTCCTTCGACGTGGCCGACTTCCCGGTCCCGCACGGCCGCGAGGAGGAGTGGCGGTTCACCCCGCTGGCCCGCCTCAAGGGCCTGCACGACGGCACCGCGGTCGCCAACGGAACCATGAAGGCCCAGATCGACGCCCCCGAGGGCGTCACGGTCGAGTCCGTCGAACGCGACGACGAGCGGATCGGCAAGGCCGGCGCCCCCGTCGACCGGGTCTCCGCCCAGGCCTTCTCCTCGTTCGCCAAGGCCACGGTCGTCACCGTGCCCAAGGAGACCGTGCTCGCCGAGCCCATCCGGGTCGCCCTGCACGGTGAGGGCGGCACGACCTTCGGGCACACCGTCTTCGACGTCAAGCCGTTCGCCGAGGCGATCATCGTGATCGACCACACCGGTGACGGCGTGCGCGCCGCCAACGTCGACATCCTCGTCGGCGACGGCGCCAAGGTGACCTTCGTGTCCGTCCAGGACTGGGACGACACCGCGGTCCACACCTCGCAGCACAACGCCCTCATCGGCCGCGACGCGAGCTTCAAGTCCGTCGTCGTGACCTTCGGCGGCGACCTCGTCCGCCTGCACCCGCGCGTCACCTACGCGGGCCCCGGCGGCGAGGCCGAGATGCTCGGCCTGTACTTCACGGACGCCGGCCAGCACCAGGAGCACCGCCTCCTGGTCACCCACGACGCCCCGCACTGCAAGTCCAACGTGGTCTACAAGGGCGCGCTCCAGGGCCAGGACGCCCACGCGGTCTGGATCGGCGACGTCCTCATCGAGAAGTCCGCCGAGGGCACCGACACCTACGAGATGAACCGCAACCTCGTCCTGACGGACGGCGCGCGCGTCGACTCGGTGCCGAACCTGGAGATCGAGACGGGCGAGATCGTCGGCGCCGGCCACGCCTCGGCGACCGGCCGCTTCGACGACGAGCAGCTCTTCTACCTCCAGGCCCGCGGCATCCCGGCCGACGAGGCCCGCCGCCTGGTCGTGCGCGGCTTCTTCGCCGAGCTCGTCCAGCAGATCGGTGTCGAGGACATCGAGGAGCGCCTCATCGCGAAGATCGAGGCCGAGCTGGCGGCGGCCGTCTGATGACGTACGTCAAGGCATGCGCGCTGAGCGAGCTGGAGGAGAACACCCCCAAGCGGGTGGAACTCGACGGCACGCCGGTGTCCATCGTCTCCACCGAGGGGGAGGTGTTCGCGATCAACGACATCTGCTCGCACGCGAACGTCTCGCTCTCGGAGGGTGAGGTCGAGGACTGCATGATCGAGTGCTGGCTGCACGGGTCGGCCTTCGACCTGCGCACCGGCAAGCCCTCCGGTCTGCCCGCGACGCGCCCCGTCCCCGTTTACCCCGTAAAGATCGAAGGGGACGACGTGCTCGTCTCCCTCACCCAGGAGTCCTGAGGTACCCATGGCAACGCTTGAAATCCACGACCTGCACGTCTCCGTCGAGGCCGAGAACGGCGCCCGCGAGATCCTCAAGGGTGTCGACCTCACGGTCAAGCAGGGTGAGACGCACGCCATCATGGGCCCCAACGGCTCCGGCAAGTCCACCCTGGCGTACTCCCTCGCCGGTCACCCGAAGTACACCATCACCGGTGGCACCGTGACCCTCGACGGCGAGGACGTCCTGGAGATGTCCGTCGACGAGCGCGCCCGCGCCGGCGTCTTCCTCGCCATGCAGTACCCGGTCGAGGTCCCCGGCGTCTCGGTCTCCAACTTCCTGCGCACCTCCGCCACCGCCATCCGCGGCGAGGCCCCCAAGCTGCGCACCTGGGTGAAGGAGGTCAAGTCCGCCATGGAGCAGCTCCAGATGGACCCGGCCTTCGCCGAGCGCAACGTCAACGAGGGTTTCTCCGGCGGTGAGAAGAAGCGCCACGAGATCCTCCAGCTGGAGCTCCTCAAGCCGAAGATCGCGATCCTCGACGAGACCGACTCCGGCCTCGACGTCGACGCCCTGCGCATCGTCTCCGAGGGCGTCAACCGCGTCCGCGAGACCGGTGAGGTCGGCACCCTGCTGATCACCCACTACACGCGCATCCTGCGCTACATCAAGCCCGACTTCGTGCACGTCTTCGCGAACGGCCGCATCGCCGAGTCCGGCGGCGCCGAGCTCGCCGACCAGCTGGAGAACGAGGGCTACGACAAGTACGTGAAGGGTGGCGCGACCGCGTGACACAGCTGCCCGGCCTCCTCGACATCGAGGCGATCCGCAAGGACTTCCCCCTGCTGGATCGCGTGGTCCACGACGGGAAGAAGATCGTTTACCTGGACAACGCGGCGACCTCGCAGAAGCCGCGCCAGGTGCTCGACGCGCTGAACGCCTACTACGAGCGGCACAACGCCAACGTCCACCGCGGCGTGCACGTGCTCGCCGAGGAGGCCACGGCACTGTACGAGGGCGCCCGCGACAAGGTCGCCGCCTTCATCAACGCGCCGAGCCGCGACGAGGTGATCTTCACGAAGAACGCCTCGGAGTCGCTCAACCTGGTCGCGAACATGCTCGGCTGGGCCGACGAGCCCTACCGGGTCGACCGTGAGACCGAGATCGCCATCACGGAGATGGAGCACCACTCCAACATCGTCCCGTGGCAGCTGCTCGCGCAGCGCACGGGCGCGAAGCTGAAGTGGTTCGGCCTCACCGACGACGGCCGGCTGGACCTGTCCAACATCGAAGAGGTCATCACGGAGAAGACGAAGATCGTCTCCTTCACGCTGGTCTCCAACATCCTGGGCACGGTCAACCCGGTCGAGGCGATCGTCCGGCGGGCGCAGGAGGTCGGCGCGCTGGTGCTGATCGACGCCTCGCAGGCCGCTCCGCACATGCCGCTGGACGTGCAGGCGCTCGGCGCCGACTTCGTGGCCTTCACCGGCCACAAGATGTGCGGCCCGACCGGCATCGGCGTCCTGTGGGGCCGCCAGGAGCTCCTGGAGGACCTGCCCCCGTTCCTCGGCGGCGGCGAGATGATCGAGACCGTCTCGATGCACTCGTCGACGTACGCCCCGGCTCCCCACAAGTTCGAGGCGGGCACGCCCCCGATCGCCCAGGCCGTCGGCCTCGGCGCGGCCGTGGACTACCTGACCTCGATCGGCATGGACAAGATCGCGGCCCACGAGCACGCGATCACCGAGTACGCGGTCAAGCGCCTCCAGGAGGTGCCCGACCTGCGGATCATCGGCCCCACCACGGCCGAGGACCGCGGCGCGGCGATCTCCTTCGTGCTCGGCGACATCCACCCGCACGACGTGGGCCAGGTCCTGGACGAGCAGGGCATCGCGGTACGCGTGGGGCACCACTGCGCGCGACCCGTCTGCCTGCGCTACGGAATTCCCGCGACCACGCGGGCGTCTTTCTACCTGTACTCCTCTCCGGCCGACGTCGATGCGCTGGTCGACGGGCTGGAGCACGTACGGAACTTCTTCGGCTGACCGAGGGCCACGAGGACGAGGACGCTGTGAAGCTGGATTCGATGTACCAGGAACTGATCCTGGACCACTACAAGCACCCGCACGGGCGCGGCCTGCGCGACGGTGACGCCGAGGTGCACCACGTCAACCCGACGTGCGGCGACGAGATCACGCTCCGCGTGAAGTACGACGGCGAGACGCTCACCGACGTCTCCTACGAGGGCCAGGGCTGCTCCATCAGCCAGGCCAGCGCGTCCGTGCTGAACGAGCTGCTGGTCGGCAAGGAGCTGTCCGAGGCGCAGAAGATCCAGGGCGTGTTCCTGGAGCTGATGCAGTCCAAGGGCAAGATCGAGCCGGACGAGGAGATGGAGGAGGTGCTGGAGGACGCGGTGGCGTTCGCCGGTGTCTCCAAGTATCCGGCGCGTGTGAAGTGTGCTCTGCTGAGCTGGATGGCGTGGAAGGACGCGACCGCCCAGGTACTGGGCGACGCGGAGAGGAAGACGGCATGACCGAGAACGCGACGCCCGAGGCGTCGATCAAGCCGGCCACCGAGGAGGAGGTCCGCGAGGCCCTCTACGACGTGGTCGACCCCGAGCTGGGCATCGACGTCGTCAACCTGGGCCTGATCTACGGCATCCACATCGACGACGCGAACATCGCCACCCTCGACATGACCCTGACCTCGGCGGCCTGCCCGCTGACGGACGTCATCGAGGACCAGGCGAAGTCGGCGACGGAGGGCATCGTCAACGAGCTCCGCATCAACTGGGTCTGGATGCCGCCGTGGGGCCCGGACAAGATCACGGACGACGGCCGTGAGCAGCTGCGCGCGCTCGGCTTCAACGTCTGACCCACGCGGTCACGAGGAGGGCCCCCGGCACGGTCGTGCCGGGGGCCCTCCCTGTTCTTGCGGCGGACGACCGGTGTGCACCGGAAGTTGGCCAGGGTGGCCGAATCTTCTCGACGGTCGTCACGGAGTGACGCCGTGAGGGAGAGGACGCCACCTTGAAGAAGCAGCTCGGAACCGCGAGTGCGGCGGGGATCGCCGCACTGGTCGTCGCCGCGACGGTCGTGCCCGCGCACGCGGTCACCTACGGGACGCCGACCATCTCGCTGTCCGCCGGCTACCTGTCCGGGTCCGTGAACGGCGTCGGCGACCAGACCGTCGACGTGACCGTCGCTCAGAGCGGCGCCGACGTCTCCGCGCTGACCGTCAGTGCCTCCGCCTCCAGCAAGGCCTCCGTGGCCGGCACCGGCGACGTCACGGTCACCGGCACCGGGTCCGTGCGCCGGCTGGCCGTGACCGCGCACGGCCGCGGCTACACCAACCTGACGATCAAGGTCGCCGGGCTCGGCGGCAAGACCGCCACCAAGACCCTCTCCTACGCAGCCTCCGCCGCGGTCCAGGACCCGGCCGAGGCCCGCTACTTCAGCGGCGCCTCGGACTCCTCCGCGGCCGTGGACGTCGGCGGCGGCTACACCGTGGTCGCGGACGACGAGAACAACGTGCTGCGCCTGTACGACCGCTCCCGCTCCGACGCCCCCGTGCGCACCTGGGACTTCAGCTCCCAGCTCGGCGTCACCAAGGAGGTGGACATCGAGGGCGCCACCCGGATCGGCAACACCGTCTACTGGACCGGCTCGCTCGGCAACAACAAGGACGGCGAGTACAAGGCCCCGCGCAACACGGTGTTCACCACCACCGTCAGCGGCTCCGGCTCCGCCACGCAGCTCGCGTACGGGCGCTCGTACAAGCACCTGCGCGAGGACCTCGTCGCCTGGGACCAGGCGCACGGCAACCACTACGGCTTCGCGGCGGGCACGGCGGCGGGCCAGGCGCCCAAGCAGATCGACGGGTTCAACGTGGAGGGCCTGGAGTTCGCCCCCGGTTCCACCACCACCGCCTACGTGGGCTTCCGCGCCCCGCTCGCCCCGGCCGTCCCGGGCGGCAAGGCGCTGCTGGTGCCGGTCACCAACTTCGACAAGGTGCTCTCCAACGGGTCCGCGGCGGCCATCGGTGCGCCGGTGGAGCTGGACCTCGGCGGGCTGTCGGTCCGCGACATCCGCAAGAACGCGCAGGACCAGTACCTGATCCTGGCCGGCTCCTGGGCGGCGGACGACAACTCCGACCCCTACGCCCTCTACCAGTGGGACGGCGTCGCCGGCCACGCCCCCGTCAAGCGGGCCGACCTGCCGACCACCGACCCCGGCGGCTGGGAGGCCATCGTGGAGGTCCCGGACCTGTCGGTACCGGGCGCGCGGGTGCAGCTGGTCACCGACAGCGGCTCCGCCGACCTCTACGGCGACGGCATCGAGGCCAAGGACCTCACGCACCCGGAGTTCAAGAAGTCCCGTGCCGCCTGGTTCACGCTGAACTGAGCCCGGCTCAGGCCGGTCCGGCCGGCTGCGGATCCGTCGCGAGGGCCTCGGCGAGGTGCTCGCGGCGGATGCGGCGGTCCACGTAGAGCAGGCCGGCCGGCAGCTGGGGGAACGCCGGGAGCAGGACCAGTGCCGCCAGGGCCCCCGGCAGCCCGAACCACAGCAGCAGCGCGTACGCCGCCGCCGCGGTGAACACCACGGCCGGGGCGGTCGCGGCCAGGGTCCGCCACCACGCCCCGCGCACCAGGCGGGCCGAGCGCCGCAGCGCCGCCACCGGGCCGAGCCCCTCGTACCCGGCGGCGGTCGGCGCCAGGGCGGACAGCACCCCCAGCCAGAGGGCCACCGGGACGAGGGGGAGCACCGCCAGGGGCGGCACCCCCAGCGCGACCAGGGCCGCGAGGGGCCCGGCCGCGGCCAGCAGGGCCAGCAGCTGGGCCCCGAGCACCGCCGGAGTGCGGGGCAGGGCGGCCCGCAGCAGCCCCGGCGCGGTCACGGCGCGGCCCAGGACCGCCGGGCGCAGCAGTGCCGCGATCAGGGCGGTGGCCAGTGCGCAGGTGAACAGCAGGAACAGGCCCGCCGCCGGGAAGAGGGTCCAGACGAAGACCCGGCTGCCCGACCTCGGGCTGAGCGAGGCCAGGGTGGCCGCGCCGGCCGCCGCGGTGACCACGAGCCCGGCCGCCAGCTGGCCCAGCAGCAGGGCGCCGCACAGCGGGCCGCCGTAGCGGCGCAGGGCGGCGAGGGCGCCGCCGAGGATGTCGGAGGTCCCCAGGGGGCGCAGCGGCACCACCCCGGGCCGGGGCCGGTGCGGGGGCAGCCAGCCGCCGCCGTGGGTCCCCTGCTGCATCGCCATGAGCGGCCCCCTGTCCCCTGAGTGGGGCCACCGTAGCCCCGATGCGCGCCGGTGTCCCGGGGTCTGCGCGTGTACATGTGTACGCATCGATGTGTACAGTCGTACGCATGCCCTACGTACTGCTTGCCATGGCCATAGCCGCCGAGGTCGCCGGCACCACCGCGATGAAGTACAGCGAGGGCTTCACCCGGCTGTGGCCCTCCCTGGGCACCCTGATGGGCTACGTCATCGCCTTCACCCTGCTCGCCCAGACCCTCAAGTCGATGTCGGTCGGCACGGCGTACGCGATCTGGGCCGGGGTCGGCACCGCCGCCATCGCCGCCATCGGCATGGTGTTCATGGGCGAGGCCGCCACCGCCGCGAAGATCGGCGGGATCGCGCTGGTCATCGCCGGGGTGGTCCTGCTCAACCTGGGCGGGGCGAGCCACTGATGGCGGCCCCGGTGCGCCGGTACGACCCCGAGCGCCGGCAGCGGATCATCGACGCCGCGATCCGGGTGGTGGGGGCCAAGGGCATCGCCGGGCTGAGCCACCGCAGCGTCGCCGCGGAGGCGGACGTACCGCTGGGCTCGACGACGTACCACTTCAAGACCCTGGACGACCTGCTGGTGGCGGCCCTGCGGCAGGCCAACGAGGCGTACGCGCCGGAGCTGGTGCTGCGCCCTGGGGAGGACCTGGCGGGGGCGCTGGCCCGGCTGCTGGGGGAGCTGCTGGGCGCGGACCGGGGCCGGGCGGAGCTGGAGTACGAGCTCTACCTGGAGGCCCTGCGCCGCCCTGCGCTGCGGCCGGTCGCCGCCGAGTGGTGCGAGGCGGTGGCGCAGGCCCTGGCGGACCGCACCGACCCGGTGACGGCGCGGGCCCTGGTGGCGCTGATGGACGGCATCACCCTCCAGGTCCTGCTGACGGGCGCGCCCTACGAGGAGCGGTCCGCCCGGGAGATCCTGACCCGGGTCCTGCGGCCGGCCTAGCCCGCCGCCCGCACCGCGGCCAGGGCGGCGGCGACACTCGCCTCGATGTCCCGGACCGGGTAGAAGACCTCGCGCACCACCCGCTCCCGGTCCAGCACCAGCGTCAGCCGTTTGATCCGGCTCACCCCCGCCGCGCGGAACGTCGGCAGCCGCAGGGCCGTCACCAGATCCAGGTCCGCGTCCGACAGCAGGGGGAACCGCAGCCGCTCGGCCTCCGCGAACTCCCGCTGCTCGTCCGGCCGCTGGGTCGAGACGCCGTGGACGGTGGCGCCGGCCGCGGTGAACTCCGCGAGCTGGTCGCGGAAGGTGCAGGACTCCAGCGTGCAGCCCCTGGCGCCCGGGATCCCGCCCCAGCCGGGCGGGTAGGCCCCGGCCCGGGCGTACGCGCCGGGGAAGCAGTACAGGACGGTGAACGGGGTGTCCGCCACCGGGTCGCGGACCTCGCCGAAACGGTCCGGGAGCAGCAGCTCCGGCAGCCGGGTGCCGCGCAGCGCGTGGACGCGTGCGGCCTCCTTCGAGGACTCCTCCGTCGTGGCGGTCATCTCTCCCTCTCCCAGGACCCAGGTGTCACCCCAGTCCTGGAGGGCCACCAGGACCGGCAGCAGCCCCCGCCCGCGCGGGGTCAGCCGGTACTCGTGCCGCACCGGGCGCTCCTGGTACGGCTCGCGCGTCAGCACCCCGGCCTCGACCAGCAGCTTCAGCCGCTCGGCGAGCACCTTGCGGGACACCCCGAGCTCCCGCTGGAGCTCGTCGAAGCGGTACAGCCCGCGCGCGGTGTCGCGCACGATCAGCAGCGTCCACCAGTCGCCCACCACGTCGAGGGCCTGGGCGATGGAGCAGTCCGCGTCGCCGAGGTGCGTGCGCTGGGCCATGGGAACTCCTTAGTCCGTTGACCCAAGGCTGTCATGCTGACATAGTCCGTTCCCAAAAGGAACTTACTCGGGTGGGACGAGGGGGACACGGGTGTGCTGCAGGGGTTCAAGGACGTACCGAGGGTCGTGTGGCTGCTGGCTGCGGGGGTGTTCGTCAACGCCGTCGCCAGCTTCACCTTCGTCTTCGTCTTCCTCTACCTGACCGGCCCGCGCGGACTCGGCGCCGCGCAGGCGGGCGTGGTCACCGGCATCGGCGGCATCGGCCTGGTGGCCGGGAACTTCACCGGCGGCTGGTACGGCGACCGCTTCGGCCACCGCCGGGTGCTGCTCGCCGCCTCCGCCCTCGGCGGGCTGACCCTGACGACCCTCCCGCTGCTGGCGACGCCGCTGCTGTACGCCGCGCTGCCGCTGGCCCAGTACGCCAACGGCGTGGTGCGGGCGGCCAACTCCGCGCTGGTCGCCGTCACCGTCCCCGAGGGCGCCCGCCGGCAGGCCTTCGCCGTCGTGCGGTGCGTGTCCAACGGCGGCTTCACCCTCGGCCCGCCGCTCGGCGCCCTGGTCGCGGCCGGTCTCTCGTACGACTGGCTCTTCCTCGCGGACGGCCTCGGCACCCTCTTCTTCGCCCTGTGGACCGCCCGCGTCGTCCCGGCGCGCGGCGCCTCCCGCACCCCCGCCGCGGCCCCGGACGGGGGTCTGGGCCGCGGCGGGGTGTGGGCCGAACTGCGGGCGAGGCCCGCCGTCCTGGTGCTGCTGGGCGCGATCCTCGTCGCGGACACGGTCTACCGCCAGCAGTACTTCACCTTCCCGGTCTTCCTCGCCGACCACGGCCTCGACGTCCGCGCCTTCGGGCTGGTCATCGCCGTCAACGGGGCCGTCATCCTGCTGCTGGAGCTGCCCGCCGCCGTCGCCCTGCGGGCCAGGCCGCCGCTGGCCGTCACCGGCACCGGGCTGGTGCTCGTCGGCGCCGGGTACGCGGCGCTGCTGATCGGCGCGGGGGCGGCCACCGCCGTCGCCATGATGGTGCTCGTCAGCCTCGGCGAGATCCTCTACAAGACCACCGCCACCGCGTACGTCGCCGACCAGGCCCCCGCGCACGCCGTCGGACGGTTCCAGAGCCTGTACGCCGGGGTCTCGGTCAGCGGGACCGTCCTCGCCCCGCCGGCCGGCGGGGCCCTCTACGCGGCGGCCCCCTGGCTGCTGTGGCCGCTGTGCGCGGCGCTGGCCGCCGGGGCCGGGGCGGTGCTGATCCGGCTGTCCCGGCGGCAGGGGCGGGCGGCGGCGGAGGCCCTCCGGGAAGCCGCCGGCGAAGGCGGGCGGCAAGCGGCCGGGGAGGTGGCCGGGGCGGAGCCCGGGGCGGCCGGGGACGCGGAGGGCGGCCGCGGCGCGCGCCCGGCACATGAGACCGGTTCGCGGCCGCGGCCCGTCGCCGGTTAGGTTTCGGGCATGACTGCTACGCGTACCACCGGCGCCGTCGCCGCCGGACTTGCCACCCTCGCCGCCGACGGCACCGTCCTCGACACCTGGTTCCCCGCCCCCGAGCTCACCGCCGAGCCCGGCCCGGCCGGGACCGAGCGCCTCACCGCCGAGCAGGCCGTGGAGCTCCTCGGCGCCGCCGCGGCCAAGGCCATCCGCTCGGACGCGGTCCGCGGGGTCGAGGTCGTAGCCGTCCGCACCGTGATCGCCTCCCTGGAGGACAAGCCGCTGGACGCGCACGACGCGTACCTGCGCCTGCACCTGCTCAGCCACCGCCTGGTCAAGCCGCACGGCCAGAACCTGGACGGCGTCTTCGGCCTCCTCGCCAACGTCGCCTGGACCTCGCTCGGCCCCGTCGCCGTCGACCAGGTCGAGACCGTCCGGCTGAACGCCCGCGCCGAGGGCCTGCACCTCCAGGTCACCTCGATCGACAAGTTCCCCCGCATGACCGACTACGTCGCCCCCAAGGGCGTGCGCATCGCCGACGCGGACCGCGTCCGCCTCGGCGCGCACCTCGCCGAGGGCACCACCGTGATGCACGAGGGTTTCGTCAACTTCAACGCCGGCACCCTGGGCACCTCCATGGTCGAGGGCCGCATCTCGGCGGGCGTCGTCGTCGGCGACGGCTCCGACATCGGCGGCGGCGCGTCCACCATGGGCACGCTCTCGGGCGGCGGCAAGCAGATCATCTCGATCGGCGAGCGCACCCTGATCGGCGCCGAGGCGGGCATCGGCATCGCGCTCGGCGACGAGTGCGTCGTCGAGGCGGGCCTCTACGTCACCGCCGGCACCCGGGTGACCCTGCCGGACGGCCAGGTCGTCAAGGCCCTGGAGCTCTCCGGCGCCGACAACATCCTCTTCCGCCGCAACTCGGTCACCGGCGCCGTCGAGGCCCGCCCGTACAAGGCGAACTGGGGCGGCCTCAACGAGGTCCTGCACAGCCACAACTGACCCTCGCGGGCCTGTTCGCCGCAGCGCCCCCCACCCCTCGCGGGGGTGGGGGGCGCTGCGGCGTGTGGTGCGGGTGCGGGGCGGGTCAGTGCAGGGGGATCGTGCGGACCAGGCCCGCGAAGGCCTCCTGCTCGGCCGGCGTCAGCTCCACCGACTCCATCGGGTGCCCGCCCGCCGTGCGCTGGGACGGGATGACCGGCAGGCCCTGGTGCGCCTGCGGCTCCTGGTGGCGGAAGCGGCCGTCCCGCAGCATGCGGCCCAGGCCCAGCACCCAGACGAGGGCGGCCACGAACAGGACGGCCAGGCCGATTTCCTGGGCGAGGGAGATGGAGGGGAACACACGGCCTCCGGGATGCGCGCGGTACAAGAAGGACAAGATCGGGCGTGGGGGACACTCAACACCACATCGGGCCCATGTGGGCAACGGTGTGTCCAGCGTCACGCCAGGGCCGAAGGTCCCCGAGTCGCCCCGCCGGGGCGGAGGGGCCCGCCGTGGCGGCGGCCGGGCCCCTCCTGGCGGGTGTTACGGGCGGAAGCGCAGCACCTGCGGGTCGTGGTCGCTGTTCTGGACCGAGAACTCGGCGTTGATGTGCACGCTGTCGTAGGCGTAGTTCTTGATCGCGGGGCTGATCAGGATCTGGTCCAGCACCTGCGCGTTGCCCTGGTAGACGTAGGAGTAACGTTCCGCCTTCGGCAGCGACTTGATCGCCGAGTACAGGGCCCCGCCGTCCTCCAGCGCCTTCGCCGTGTTCGAGAACTCGAAGTCGTTGATGTCGCCGAGGGCGAGCACGTCCGCGTTCTTGTCGGCCGCGAGGATCTCCTTGACGAAGGAGTTCACCGCCTGCGCCTGGAGCAGCCGCTTGTCCTCCGACTTGCGCACCGGGGGCTGGTGCTGCGAGGTCAGGCCCTCGTCGCCGCCCTTGGAGCTGAAGTGGTTGGCGATCACGAAGACCGTGCGGCCGCGGAAGACGAACTCGCCGGCCAGCGGCTTGCGGCTGTCGGCCCACGCCGGGTTCGCCGGGTCGATCCGGCCGGGGGAGTGGGTCAGGGCGGCCTTGCCGTTCTCCTTGGCCACGCCGGTCGCCGTCAGCGCGTCGCCCGCGGCGCGGTCGGTGAAGGAGACCCGGGCGGGGTTGAAGAGGAAGACCTGGCGGATGTTGCCGCCGGGCTCGCCGCCGTCCTTGTTGTTCTCGGGGCTGATCGAGCGCCACTGGTAGGCCGGGCCGCCCGCCGCCGCGATCGCCGCGGTGAACTTCTTGATGGTCTCCTCGGCCGAGACGGTGCCGTCGTTCTTGGCGCCGTTGTCGTCCTGGATCTCCTCCAGGGCCACGATGTCGGGCGAGGCCAGGTTCTGGACGACGGCCTTGGCCAGGTTGTCGAACTTCTCCTGCGGGTCGCTCGGGTCGAGGTTCTCCACGTTGTACGTGGCCACCGCGAGCTCGCCCGGCGACTGGGCCTTGGTCTTCTCGGGGGCGAGGGTGCCCGCCTTGACCGTGCCGAGCGTGCGGGCCGCCAGGGTGTAGCCGCCGAACTGGTTGAAGTCGAGGGGGCCCTCGGTGGTGCCGGTCAGCTTGTCGCCGACGTTGGCCACCGGGAAGGGCTGCTGCGCGAGCGGCGCCAGCTGCTGGATCTGGAGACGGCCGGTGTTCTGGGACTCGTACGAGCCGTAGAGGGTGCCGCCGCGCTTGGCGGTGTTCTCCCAGCCCTTGACCGTCACCCACAGCTCCGCGTACGGGTCGGTGGCGCCGACCACGCGCGAGTTGCCGATGCGGACGTTCATGCCCTCGAGGGACTCGTAGTAGTCCAGGGCGTAGCGCGAGGGCTCCAGGGCCAGGCCGTTGATGCTGCCGCCGGCGGCCGGGTCGCCCGCCGGGGCGTACTCCGCCGGGACGGAGTACTCGTTGATGACGGTGGCCTCGGGCAGAGCGTTGCCGGAGGAGAGCACGGTCACGGTCGGCTTGGCGATCTGGGTGACCGACTGGTTGCCGGAGGCGGCGCCGCCGGGGACGTACTCGCCGACCGTGCCCGAGACCTTGACGGCGTCGCCGACGGCCACGGTCGGGGCGGAGCTGGTGAAGACGAAGATGCCCTCGCTGGTGGCGGGGTTGTCGTCGGCGTCGGGGTCCTGGATCCAGAAGCCGCGCGAGCCGTAGGTGCGCACGCCCGTGACGATGCCCTGGACGTCGGCGACGGCCTTGCCGTTCAGCGGGGATATCCGGGTGGTGCCCTGGATGTCGTGGATGCGTACCGGATCGGCGGACACGGCGCCTTCGGCCGCGTCGGCCGTGCCCGCGAGCAGGCCGGAGGCCAGCGCGGCGGCGACGAGGGCGGCGACGGCGGCGGAACGGGGATGCGATGAGCGCATGTGAGGGAACTCCGGTGTGTGGAGGAAGAGGGGGGTGGGATTTGACGGTCCCTTAACGTCTACGCGCGTCAATGTCCTGTGTGACCAGCGAAGTTGTCAAGGTCTCCAGGAAATACGACAGCTGACTGTGGGATGAACTGACGGTTCCGCTCCGCCGGAGGTGCCCTGAAAGCGTCTACTCTGGGTCGCCGCACCAGGTCTGACGGTCCCTCCGCGACCGCCGTGACCGACTCCGCCCGTCCAGATGCGTCCAGATCCGTCCTGATTCCCCGCCGTCCCGCGCGCGCCCGTCCGAGGAGACCCACCCCATGTCCGCAGAGCCGCACTCCACGCTGCCGCCGGTACGGCTGCACTCCGATGCGGAGCTGGCCCGCGACGCCCTCGTCGCCCCGCTGTTCGCCCGCGCCGTACGCCTCGCCCGCTGGGCCGGACCCGACACCCGCGTCGACGTCGGCGGCGAACTCGTCGCCGACCAGCTGCCGGCGGCCGCCGAGGTGCTCGGCCTCGACCCCGCCGACGAGGACGCGCCGGTCCACGCGAGCCAGGCCTGGCGGGTGGCCGTGGACACCGGCCTGGTCGACGTGACGGAACCGGAGGAGGACAGCGGCGACGGCGCGGACGGCGCCGAGCCCGAGTACGGCACCGCCGCGCCCGGCGAGGACCTGCCCCTGCTGGCCGGAGGGGCGCCCTCCGACGTCCTCGACCTGTGGCTGGCGGCCCTGGACGCCGTCCTCGCCGACGCCGCCGTGCCCGACCTGGACGACCTCGTCGACGCCCTCGACGCGGGCGGCGAGATCGACTTCGACCGGCTCGACTGGAACCCGCAGCGCGAGGCGGACTTCCTCGACGGGGTGCTCGCCAACCTCTACCTGCTCAGCGTCTCCGAGGGCGCGCCCGGCGACGGCCGGGTGCCGCTGCCCGTGCTCGCCGCCTCGATGATCATGTCGGACGACATGGGCGACCCGTCCGACGCCGTACTGGAACAGGTCTCGGACGCGATGATGCGCCTCGACGACCAGTTCCGTCAGCTGGAGCCGATCGGCCTCGTCGACTACCACCCCGTCGACGAGGCGCTGATGGCGGAGGCCGAGGAGCCCGCCGACGCGGACGCCGTCGCCGGCGGCCCGGGGCAGGCGGAGGACGACGAGGACATCACCCGGTACGGGATGGTCCGCCTCACCCCGCTCGGCCTGTACGGCGTGCGCGCCCGCATGCTGGAGGCCGGGGTGGAGGCCCCCGCCGTCGGCGAGCTGGCCGGCAAGGGCGCGGACGCGCTGCTCGACGCCGTCTCCTTCTACCCGGAGGGTGCCGCACAGGCCGAGATCGAGCAGTGGCTGGCCGGCCGGGACCTGCCCGCCGCCGTCGCCGAGCTGCTGGCCGCCGCCCGCGGCGACGACGAGGCCGCGCCGCTGCGCCGGCTGCGCTGCCAGCAGGCCCTGACCCCCGCCGGCCCGGAGGCCGAGCCGGCGGTGCGGGCCGTCCTGGACGACCCCCAGCTGGGCGGCCTGGCCCGGGTGTGGCTGGCGGAGCACGGGGCGGCGGACGTGCCGGCCCCGGACGGCGCGATGGTGTTCTGGCTGACGGTGGACACCATCGCGGCGCAGCTCGCGGCGGACGGGGAGACCGAGGAGCTGCCGCTGCTGATGCGGAGCCTGACGGAGCACCACACGGGCTTCTTCGACCAGGTGTGGCGGGTCGAGCACCCTGCGACGGCCCACGTGCTGGAGGCCATGGGCCGGCTGCACCCGGACAAGAAGGCGGCGAAGGAGGCCCGGAAGGCGGCGTTCAAGGCCCGCTCCCGGCAGCCCTGACCCCGGGGCCGCCCCGTGTCGCGGAAGGAGCCGCAACAGGCCTTTTCCGTGGCCGGAGTTCGCCATTCCGTCCGGCGGCAAGGGGCCGGTCCGCGTTCGCGGGTAGTTCAGCCGCCGTTCACGTACGGCCGGGAGCGTGTGCGCCGACGACCGTACGTCAGGCGCACCACCTCCCCACCCCAGGAGACCCGATGCCCCTCAGCCGCAGAGACTTCACCGCCCGCACCGCCCTCGCCGGTGCGGGCGTCGCCCTCACCGGAACGGTCGGCGCCCTCGCCACCGCCCCCGGGGCCCTGGCGGCCGACGATCCGGGGTCCGGCGCGGCCGGCACGGCGGAGGGGCACGGCCGCCCGCACGCCCCCGGCTACGGCCCCCTCCTTGCGGACCCGGCCGGGCTGCTCGCCCTGCCCGCCGGGTTCTCCTACCGGGTGATCACCCGCAGCGGTGTCACCACCCTCGACTCGGGCGAGAGCACCCCCTCCAACCACGACGGCACGGCCGCCTTCGAGGGCCCCCGCGGCGTCACCCTCCTCGTCAACAACCACGAGCTGAAGGGCCCCCGGGCCAACTGGGCGCACCCCGTCCCGCTGACCGAGGGGCTCGTCTACGACCCCGCCGCGTCCGGCGGCTGCACCGTCGTCGAGGTCCGGCGCGGCGGCGAGGTCGCCGAATGGGTGGGCGTCGCCGGCACCTCGACGAACTGCGCGGGCGGGGCCACCCCCTGGGGCACCTGGCTGACCTGCGAGGAGACCGAGGACCTGGCCGGCAAGAACGGCATGACCAAGGACCACGGCTACGTCTTCGAGGTGGACCCCCACGACCGCCGGGCCAACCGCGACCCGCGGCCCGTCAAGGCCTTCGGGCGGTACGCCCACGAGGCCGTGGTCATCGACCCGCGCCAGGGCCACGCCTACCTGACCGAGGACGCCTCGGGCCCCAACGGGCTGCTCTACCGCTGGACCCCGCCGCAGGGCTTCCGGCACGGGCGCGGCGCGCTGCGCACCCTCGCCGCCGACGCCGGTGTGCTGGCGGCCGCCAAGTGCTTCGACAAGGCCGGGCAGTTCGTGGACGACCTGTCGCGCGCCACGAAGACCGGGACGGTCTTCGGGGTCGACTGGGTGGAGGTGACCGACCGCGACGCGCGGAGCCTGTCCGTGCGCAAGCAGTTCGCGGCCGGCGCCGTGACCCGGGCGCGCAAGCTGGAGGGCATGTGGTGGGCCGACGGGGGCGCCTACTTCGTCTCCTCGTACGCCCGCGAGGAGAGCCCGGGCGCCGCGCACGACGGGCAGGTGTGGTTCTACGACCCCAAGCGGCGCACGATCCGGCTCGTCGTCCTCATCGGGGTGAACGCCGACCCCGACGCCGAGGGCGGCTACGACGGCCCCGACAACATCACCGTGTCCCCGTACGGGGGCCTGGTCATCGCCGAGGACGGCAACGGGCTCCAGCACCTGCTCGGGGCCACCGAGTCCGGGCGCGTCTACCCGCTGGCGCGCAACGAGCTGAACATCGGAACCCCGGAGAACCCGGAGTACTCGGAGTTCACCGGGGTGTGCTTCTCCCCGGACGGGCGCACCCTGTACGCCAACATCCAGGAGCCGGGGATCATGCTGGCGGTCACCGGCCCGTGGCGGCGCTCCCCGCGCTGACGGGGAGCACGGGGCCCACGACGGGGCCTACCAGGCCGTGGCCATCTCCGCGCGGGAGGCCGCGGCCCACTCCTCCAGGAGGAACTCGTACGCCTCCGAGGGCCACTCCCCGTCCGCCCAGGTCTCGACGAGGAGCCGTATCGCCTCGTTCGCCTCGGCGGCGGACGGGCGCGCGGGACCCGCGGGCTGGAGTGAAGTCTGCATGGTTCCCAGGCTACGGGCGAGCACGGACAGCCACCTCCGGATTACGCGTGGCATCGATCACCCGGGCCGCCCCGGCCCGGGTGATCCGCGGCCGCATAGGCCCGCCCACCTGCTCAGAGTGCCTGGGAGGCCGGCTGGACCATGCCGCGCACTGTGCGGGACTTCACAAAGTCGCCCATGGCCGTCATCTCCCATTCGCCGGAGAACTGCTTGATCAGCTTGGCCATCATCACGCCGGTCTGGGGCTCGGCGCCGGTGAGGTCGAAGCGCACCAGCTCCTCGTCGCTCGCCGCGTCGATGAGCCGGCAGTAGGCCTTGGCGACCTCGGTGAACTTCTGGCCGGAGAAGGAGTTGACGGTGAAGACCAGGCCCGTGACCTCGGCGGGCAGCCGTCCGAGGTCCACGACGATCACCTCGTCGTCCCCGGCGCCCTCACCGGTCAGGTTGTCGCCCGAGTGCTTGATGGAGCCGTCGAGGATGGACAGCTTGCCGAAGTAGCAGCTGTCGACGAAGTTGCGCTGCGGGCCGTAGGCGATGACGGACGCGTCGAGGTCGATGTCGCGGCCGCCGAACGCGGGCTCCCAGCCGAGACCCATCTTGACCTGCGAGAGCAGCGGGCGGCCGCCCTTGACGAGGGAGACGGTCTGGTTCTTCCGGAGGCTGACCCGGCCCTTGTCGAGGTTGATCTTCCCCGGGGCCGGGGGAGCGGCCGGGGGAGCGGCGGGTGCGGCCGGGGCCGGGGGAGCCGCGGGCATGGGCGGGGCGACGACGGCCGGAGCCGGCGGTGCGGCCGCCGCGGGGGCGGCCGGCTCCTCGTCCACGGAGACCCCGAAGTCGGTGGCGATGCCCGCGAGCCCGTTGGCGTACCCCTGGCCGACCGCGCGCACCTTCCACACCCCGCCCCGCAGGTAGACCTCGACGACCACGAGCGCCGTCTCCGGCCCGAGGCGGGGCGGGGTGAAGGTGGCGATCACGGCGCCGCCGACGGCGTCCCGCACGGTGGCGGTGGGCTCGATGCCCTGGAAGCTCTGCCCCGCGGCGTCGGGGCTGGCCGTGACCACGATCCGCTCGATGCCGGGCGGCAGCGCCCCGGTGTCCACGGTGATCGAGTCCGGCGCCGTCCCGCCGCCGGACCGGTAGCTGACACCGGGCCCGGAGGGCTGGTTGTAGAAGATGAAGTCGGCGTCGGAGCGCACCTTGCCGTCCGCCGCGAGCAGCAGGCCCGACACGTCGAGCCGTACCGGGGCGGCCACGTCCACCGTCACGCGGGTGGTGTCGAGCGGCAGGTTGGAACCAGGGGTCATAGCGGTCATGCCGGGAGAACGACCGGCACCGCTTTGCCGTTCCCTTACCCTGGCGGGATTTCAGCCCCGGTTGCGGGGGTGGCTGCGGGCCGTGCGCTCGTTGCCGAACTTGTAGGAGCCGGTCCAGCGGGCCATCACCAGCTGCGCGTCGCCGGACTCCACCTCGACGAGGAACTTCTCGGCCCGCCCGCCGCGCAGGGCGCCCGCGGTGCGGCCCCGGTGCGTGATGACGACCGTGCCGTCGCCCTGTACCCCGTACGAGAATCCGTGTGCCTGTCCCATGGGGCGCAGCCTGCCCCGCCGGGGCGCGGGGCGGCAACGCGATTACCGGCGCCCCCCCGGGCGCGGCTCAGCCGCCGGTCACCCGGCGCGGGAGGCCCAACGGGTTGTCCTCGCGCAGCTCCGGCGGGAGCAGCGCGTCCGGAACCGACTGGTAGGCCACCGGGCGCAGCCAGCGTTCGATCGCCGTGCCGCCGACGGAGGTGGAGTGCGAGGTGGCCGCCGGGTAGGGGCCGCCGTGGTGCTGGGCCGGGGCGACGGCGACCCCGGTGGGCCAGCCGTTCACCACGATCCGCCCCGCCAGCCCGGTGACCTGTGCGATCAGTGCGGCGGCCGGGCCCGGGGCGCCCTCGGTCTCGGCCCGCGACAGCTGGAGGGTGGCGCTCAGGTTCCCGTCGAGCAGGTCCAGCACCGCGGCGGCCTCCTCCGGGCCCGCGTAGCGGACGACGACGGTCACCGGTCCGAAGCACTCCTCCAGGAGCAGCCCGTACGGGCCGCCCTCCAGCAGGCGGGCCGCGGCGACGCCCAGGTAGCCCGCGCCGACGGTGTGCTCCCCGGCGGGGCCGGCGGCGACCGGGGCGGCGACCCCCGGGAGGGCGGCCCGCTCGCGCACCCCGGCGACGAAGTTCCCCCGCATCCGGTGGTCGAGCAGTACCCCCGGCCCGGTCTGCCCGAGCTGCTCGGCGAGCGCGGCGGTGAGCCGGTCGCCGTCGGCCCCCTCGGGCACCAGGACCAGGCCGGGCTTCACGCAGAACTGGCCCACGCCGAGGGTCACGGAGGCGGCGAGTCCGGAGCCGATCTCCTCGGCGCGCTCGGCGGCCGCCGCGGGGGTGACCACGACGGGGTTGAGGGAGCCCAGCTCGCCGTGGAAGGGGATGGGCACCGGACGGGCGGCGGCCGCGTCGAACAGGGCCCGGCCGCCGCGGACGGAACCGGTGAATCCGGCGGCGCGGACCAGCGGGTGGCGGATCAGCTCCAGGCCGGCGTCGAACCCGTGGACCACCGTCACCACGTCCGCCGGCAGCCCGCTCGCCACGGCCGCCCGCCGCAGCAGCCCGCCGCACAGCTCGGAGACGGCCGGGTGGTCCGGGTGCGCCTTGACCACCACCGGGCAGCCGGCGGCGAGGGCGCTGGCGGTGTCCCCGCCGGGCACCGAGAAGGCCAGCGGGAAGTTGGAGGCGGCGTAGACGGCGACCACGCCCAGCGGCACCTTGTAGCGGCGCAGCTCGGGGCGCGGCGGGGCGAGGGAGGGGTCGGCCGGGTCGATCCGGACGTCGAGGTAGGCGCCCTCCTCGACCACGTCGGCGAAGGCCCGCAGCTGGCCGGTGGTGCGGGCGAGCTCGCCGGTGAGCCGGGCGCCGCCCAGCGCCGTCTCGGCGTCGGCGGCCTCCACGATCTGCGCGGCGGCGCCGTCGAGCAGCCCGGCGGCGGCCCGCAGGAAGGCGGCGCGGGCGGCCGGGTCCGCCAGGGCGGCGCGCGCGGCGTGGGCCGCCCGTACGGCCCGGTCCACGTCCGGGGCTGTGGCTTCCACCGCAACCCGTTCGCGCTGCTTCCCGGTGCGGGGGTCCACACTCCAGACTGGATTCGCCGTCATGGCCCGCTCCTCCTCGGATCGTTCAGTATTCTGAACGCCGTTCCGGTGGATGAATGATCACTTCTGCTGCGGACTCTAGGTTCCGCGTCCACCGGGTGACAAGAGGCGACAGGGCCGAGCAGGGGGGAAGCAGGCGCATGACGACAGCCGAGACAGCCGGGACGGACGGCCCTCCCGCACCGGTCGGGCCGGGACTCCCCGCGGCGGCGCCGCCGGTGAAGTCGGCGGTGCGCACGGTGCTGCTCCTGGAGCACTTCGCGGCGCACCCGGGGCTGCACAGCCTCGCCGACATCCAGAACGACCTCGCCCTGCCCAAGTCCAGCCTCTACATGCTGCTGCGCACCCTGGTGAGCCTGGGCTGGGTCGAGACGGACGCCACCGGCACCCGCTACGGCATCGGCGTACGGGCCCTGCTCGTCGGCAGCTCGTACATCGACGGGGACGAGGTGGTCGCGGCGGCCCGCCCCAGCCTGGACCGGCTCTCCGACGACACCACCGAGACCATCCACCTCGCCCGGCTCGACGGGACGAGCGTCGTCTACCTGGCCACCCGGCCGTCCCGGCACTACCTGCGCCCCTTCACCCGGGTCGGGCGGCGGCTGCCCGTCCACTCGACCGCCCTCGGCAAGGCGCTGCTGGCCACCCACACCGACGAGGAGGTGCGCCGGATGCTGCCGCGGCGGCTGGAGGCCGTCACGGAGCACACCCTCACCGACCGGGAGGCGCTGGTGGAGGAGCTGGCGCTGGTGCGGGAGCAGGGCTACGCGGTGGACCGGGAGGAGAACACGCTCGGGCTGCGCTGCTTCGGGGTGGCCGTCCCGTACCGGACGCCGGCCCGGGACGCGGTGAGCTGCTCGGTGCCGGTGGCCCGGCTGACGGAGGACCACGAGCGCACGATCAAGGCCGCGCTGTTCGAGGCGAGGGACCGGCTGTCCGTGGTGACGCGCCGCATGTGAGGCGCCGGACGCGGGGGTTCCTCCCCCGGGCGGGGGAGGCGGTTCACCCCCGCGGGGGAGGTGGCGGGAGCCCGCGGACGGGACTGTGGGGGCATGAGCACACGAGCCGTCCACGCGACGCACACGACGGACACCACCCGGCCGCCGGACCCCGCCCCGGGGACCCGGCTGCGGATCCTGCGGGCGGCCGCCCTGGCCGCCACCCTGCCGTACCTGACCCTCAAGGCGGCCTGGCTGGCCGGGAGCCGGATCGGGATACCGGAGGACAGCATCCTGCTGAAGGGCGGGACGACCCTGGCCGTGGGCAACGCGGTCACGCTCGCCATGGACACCTGCGTGATCCTCCTCGTGCTGGTGCTCACCCGCCCCTGGGGCGCGCGCGTGCCCGGATGGCTGCTGACCCTGCCGGTGTACGTCGCCACCGGGCTGCTCACCCCGATCGTCCTCGGGTACCCGGCCCAGCTCCTCGTCAAGGCGCTGGGCCTGGGGGCCGGCGAGGCGGCCCGGGCGGCCCGCGTGCCCTTCCTCGACCCCTGGGTGTTCGCCGTCGTGTACGGCGGCTTCATCATCCAGGCGATCGCCCTGGCCGGACTGTTCGTCCCCTACGCGCGCCGGCGCTGGGGCCGGCGCTGGCAGGGGGCGCTCGGGCGGCGGCTCCCGTCCCCCACGGGGGTGGTGGCGGGAGCCGCCGCACCGGTCGGCGCCGCGGTCGCCGCGGCGCACGGGTACTGGGCCTTCGGCGGGTCCGCGGGGCTCTCCGCCGAGATGGCGGCGGCGCACTCGGCGGAGACCGGTGTGGTGTCCGGGGCGCACGCGATATGCGCCCTCGCCGCCGCGGCCGGGGCGCTGGCGCTGGCCCGGGGCGGGCCGCGCCCGGCCCGGTGGCCGCTGGCCCTGACCTGGATCGGCTCGTCGGCGGCGCTGGGCTGGGGGACGTGGATGCTGACCGCGGCCCTCGGCATGAACCTCGGCGAGGAGGAACTCTCCACCACCGCGGTCCTGCTGGCCTACGCTGGCCAGATGATCACCGGACTGCTGGCCGGGGCGGTGCTCCTGCGCTACCTCCACGCCCGGAGGGAGGGCTGAGCCGGGGGAGGCCGCAAGCGATCCGGCGCGGCCGGAGTCCGGAGGGGGCGGCCGGATCCGGTCGGGCGGGAGCCGGCGGGGGAGGGGCATGGACCAGGAGGGGACGACCGTGGGCGCGAGCGGCTTCGGCGGGGGCCGGGCGGCCGGGGCGGCGGCCGTGAAGCGGTGGCCCGGGCTGCTGCTGGGGGCGCGGGCCCGGCTGCGGTGGGTGCACCTGATACTCGGCGGGGCCCTGCTCATGCCCTACCTCATGCTCACCCAGGTCGTGGTCGGCGCGGCGGCAGGCGGGGTCAACGTGTTCGCCTCCCTCCCGCTGACCCTGCTCTCCTACGCGGCCTCCCTGCCCCTGATCGCGGTGACCGGCCTGGTCGGGCTGGTCCGGCCGCTGTCGGGGACGGCCGCGCGGGTCATGACCGGGGTGCCGGGGGACCGGCTGGCGGACGGCCCGGCCCGGTCCTGGGGGGCCCGCTGGCGGGCCTCGGCCTGGTGGACCCTGCACCTGGGCGTCGGGGCGCTGATCAGCGGGATGAGCCTGGCCGTACCGCCCCTGGGGGTGGTGCTGGTCGTCATGCCGTTCTCGGGGGCCCTGCGCGCCTCGGCGTGGGGCGCCGGCCGGTTCAGCGCCGAGGCGGAGCCCTACGTCTCCCCCCTGATCGGTGCCGGGGTGCTGCTCGCGCTCGCCGCCGTCTGCGCCGGTGCGGGGGCGCTGCTGGCCCGGCTCGCACCCGTACTCCTCGGGCCGACCGCGGCGGACCGGCTGGCCGCCGCCGAGGAACGGGCCGCCGACCTCGCCGTCCGCAACCGGCTGGCCCGGGAGCTGCACGACGCCGTGGGGCACGCGCTGAGCGCCGTCACCCTCCAGGCGGGGGCGGCCCGGCGGGTCCTCGACCGGGACCCGGAGTTCGTCCGCGAGGCGCTCGCCGCGATCGAGGACACCACCCGGCGCACGGTGGGCGAGCTCGACGCGGTCCTCGGCCTGCTGCGGGACGGTGACCCGGCGCGGGCCGACGCCATGCCCGCACCCACCCTGGCCGGCGACCTCGACGGGCTGCTGGCCCGCACCCGGGCCGGCGGCACCGTCCTCACCGCCGAACAGGACCCGGGCCCGGCCGGGGACTGGTCGCAGCTCCCGGCCATCGCCTCCCGCGAGGCGTACCGGATCGTCCAGGAGGGCCTGAGCAACGCCCTGCGCCACGGCACCGGCCCCATCACCCTGCTGCTGCGCGTCCACACGTCCGACGACCACCGCGAACTGGAGATCACCATGACCAATCCGGCCGCCCCGTCCCCGCCCGCCCCCGACGCGGCCGCACCGCGCACCACCGGCGGCCGAGGACTGCGCGGCGCCGCCGAGCGGGCCGCCCTCCTCGGCGGCCGCGTCGAGGCCGGGCCGCACGCGGGGAGCTGGCGGCTGCGGGCCGTCCTGCCGCTCGGCGGCGGCGCCGGCCCGGCCCGGGGAGGCGCGCGATGAGCCGGCCGCCGCTGCGCGTGGTCATCGCCGACGACGAGCGGATGGTCCGCACCGCCCTGCGGGTCATCCTCGACGCCGAAGCCGACCTGGAGGTCGTCGGCGAGGCCGCCTCGGGCGCCGAGGCCGTCCCCCTGGTGCGCTCCCTGGCCCCCGACGTGGTCCTGATGGACGTGCGGATGCCCGAGATCGACGGCATCCGGGCCACCGAGCAGATCCTCGCCACCATGACCGACCCGCCCAGGATCGTGGTCGTCACCACCTTCGAGAACGACGCCTACGTCTACGACGCGCTGCGCGCGGGCGCGTCCGGCTTCCTCCTCAAGCGCGCCGACCCGGACGAGCTGATCGGCGCGGTCCGGCTCGTCGCCCGCGGGGACTCCCTGCTCTTCCCGGCCGCCGTGCGCACCCTGGCCGCCGCCCACACCGCGGCCGCCCCGCCCGCCTCCCCGACCTGGGCGGCCCGGCTCACGGACCGGGAGGCCGACGTCCTGCGCCTGATGGCCACCGGCCTGTCCAACCACGAGATCAGCGAACACCTGGGCGTCGGCCCGCAGACCGTCAAGACGCACGTGGCCGGCATCCTCGCCAAGACCGGCTCCCGCGACCGCACCCAGGCGGTCATCGCCGCCTACGAGGGGGGCTTCCTCATGAAGAAAGCCTGAGAACCCCGCCACAATCGGGGCAGAGCGGAACGCACCGGCCCGCCGGGACGTCCTTCTGGGGGATGAACAAGACGATCAGGCGTGCGTCGGTCTTCTGTCTGCTTCTGGTGCTGGCCCTCTTGGTGCGGGTCACCTGGGTGCAGGCGTACCAAGGCCAGGCCCTCGCAGACGACAAGAACAACCGCCGCAACCTCATCGGGCAGTACGAGAACCCGCTGGGCAACATCATCGTGGGCGGAACGGCGATCACCGGGTCCACCAAGACGGCCGGCAAGGACTTCGGTTACAAGCGCACCTACACCGACGGCCCCCTCTACGCGCCGATCACCGGCTACAGCTCCCAGGCCTTCGGCACGAGCATGCTGGAGGGCGTCTACAAGAACGTGCTCAACGGCTCGGACAGCCGGCTCAAGACGGTGATGGACATCCTCACCAACAAGCGGGCCGACCCGGGCAACGTCCTGACCACCATCGACAAGGACGTGCAGAAGGCCGCCTACGACGCCCTCAACGGCAAGCAGGGCGCCGCCGTGGCCATCGACCCGGCGACCGGTGAGATCCTCGCCGTCGTCAACAACCCCTCCTACGACCCGGGCCGGATCTCGGGCGCCGGCGACCAGGCCGCCTGGGACGAGCTCTCCGCCGACAAGGGCAAGGCCATGGAGAACGTGGCCCTGCGCAAGCCCCAGGCGCCCGGCTCCACCTTCAAGCTGGTCACCCTGGCCGCGGCCATCGAGAACGGGCTGGTCGCCAGCATCGACCAGCCGACCGGGGTCCCCGGCAACTACACGATCCCCGGCACCCGGACGAAGCTGCCCAGCGAGGCGGGCGACGAGGCCTGCAACAACGCCTCCGCCCGTACCGCCCTCAAGCTGTCCTGCAACAACGTCTTCGCGGACCTGGCCTCCAAGCTCGGCCAGGACAAGATGCGGGCCATGGCCGAGAAGCTCGGCTTCAACACGCAGATCGACACCCCGGTCCGCACCAACCCGCCGAGCAAGTACCCGACCAAGAAGCTGTCCGTCGACCAGGTCGCGCAGACGGGTATCGGCCAGTTCGACGTCCAGGCCACCCCGCTCCAGATGGCCATGGTGACCTCCGCCATCCAGAACGGCGGCAAGCTCGTCGCCCCGCACATGGTCTCCGAGGTGACCGACTCGGGCGGCACCGTGCTGGAGAGCTTCAAGGAGCCGAAGACCCAGCAGGTCATGAGCGCGAGGACCGCATCGATGCTCCAGGACGCCATGCGCACCGTCGCCACCGAGGGCGGCGGCAAGCCCGCGCAGGTGGCGGGCGCCGAGGTCGGCGGCAAGACGGGCACCGCCCAGCGCGGCGTGAACAACAACATCCCGCCCCTCGCCTGGTTCACCTCGTACGGCAAGGCGGGCGGCAAGCAGATCGCGGTGGCGGTGATGATCGAGAACTCGGACACCGACCGCTCCGAGATCGGCGGCGGCAGGCTGGCCGCGCCCATCGCGCAGAAGATGATGGCGGCGTGGCTGAAGAAGTAGCCACCGCCTGAAGGGCCGCAGCGCGCCGGGAACCGACGGGGTTCCCGGCGCGTTCCCCTTCCCATGATCAGGACCGCACTCCCCCAAGACCTGGACGCCATCGCCGCCCTGCACGCCCGGGCGCGCGCCACCTACTACCGGGGCCGCGTCCCCGAACAGGCCTACGCGGGCGAGGCCGAGCAGGCCCGCAGCCGCGAGGCCTGGTCGCGCGCGGTGGGCCGGTCCGAGGCCGAGGGCCGGGTCCTCTGCGCCGAGCGGGACGGGCAGATCACCGGGGTGGCCGCCTTCCTCACCGCCGACGGCGTGACCACCCTGACCCAGCTCCACGTGGACCCCGCCCACTGGCGCAGGGGCACCGGCGCCGCCCTGCACGCCGCGTGCCTCGCCGCCTGGCGCCGGGCCGGCGTCGAGCGGGTGCGCCTGGAGGTCTTCGAGCACAACGTCCGCGCCCAGGCCTTCTACGCCTCGCACGGCTGGCGCCCCGACCCCTCCGCCACCCCCGCCGGATCCCACCGCACCCTGTGGCTGGAGGTGGAGGGGGCGTCCGGGGAATGAGACGCTCCGGCGAATGGTTGAACCACAAACCGTTTCGCCCCGCGAAACCCCGCCCCGACCCCCACCCGGAATCCCGGAGAGAAGAAGGATCATGCGCGTCGAGATCTGGAGCGACATCGCCTGCCCCTGGTGCTACATCGGAAAGGCCCGTTTCACCAAGGGGCTGGCCGAGTTCGCGCACCGCGACGAGGTGGAGGTCGTCTTCCGCTCCTTCGAGCTCGACCCCCACGGAGCCAAGGGCGTCACCGCGCCCGTCGTGGAGATGCTCGCCCGCAAGTACGGCCGCACCCTCGACGAGGCGCGCGGCATGGAGGAGCACGTCGCCGCGAGCGCCCGCGCGGAGGGGTTGGAGTACCGGACCGACGGCCGCGACCACGGCAACACCTTCGACATCCACCGCCTCCTGCACCTGGCCGCCGCCCGCGGCCGTCAGGAGCAGCTCCTGGACCTCGCCTTCCGCGCCAACTTCGCCGAGGAGCGCTCGGTCTTCGACGCGGAGGTGCTGCTCGCCCTCGCGGTGGAGGCCGGCCTGGACGAGGCGGAGGCCCGCGCGGTCCTCGCCGACGACTCCGCCTACGCGGCCGAGGTCCGGGCCGACGAGCGCGAGGCGGCCGAACTGGGCGCCAACGCCGTCCCGTTCTTCGTCCTCGACCGCCGCTACGGCATCTCCGGCGGCCAGCCCGCCGAGGTGTTCACCCGGGCCCTGGAGCAGGCCTGGGCCGGGCGCGAGCTCCCCGAGCCGGCCGCCGACGCCGAGGCCTGCACACCGGACGGGGCCTGCGCCGTCCCCCAGGCCTGACCCTCCGGCCCCCTCGCCCGGGGCGCCCGCGTACCTCCGTACGCGGGCGCCGACCGGCTTCCCCGGGGCCATCGGCATAAGCAATGCTTTGGGCTGGCACGCAAAACTCGCCAATGGACTTTGAGGAGGTCCTCGCGCAGAGTGGACGCCATGGATCTTCCGCTCTCCGACGTCTCCCGGGTCTGCGCCGCCGAGTTCGCGCACACCACCACCTACCTCGACACCGCCGGCGCCGGGGTGCTCCCCCGCTCCGCCGTCGCCGCGGTACGGGAGCTGGCCGAGGCGGCCGGGGCCGGGCTGCCCGCCGGGGCCGGCGACTTCGACGTCGTCGAGCGGGTGCGGGCCTCCTTCGCCCGGCTGGTCGCGGTCGACCCGGAGCGCGTCGCCGTCGGCTCGACCGTCGCCACCCACGTGGGCCTGATCGCGGCCTCCCTGCCCGACGGGGCCGAGGTCCTCGTGCCCGAGCGGGACTTCGCCTCCGTCATGAACCCCTTCGTGCTGCGCGGCGGCCTCAAGGTCCGCTTCGCCCCGCTGGAATCCCTCGCCGAGGCCGTCCGCCCCGACACCGCCCTGGTCGCGCTCAGCGCCGTGCAGTCCGCCGACGGCAGGACGGCGGACCTCGCCGCCGTCCGCGCGGCGGCCGCCGCGCACGGGGCGCGGATGCTCGTGGACGCCACCCAGGCCGCCGGCTGGCTGCCCTTCGACGCCTCGCCGTACGCGTACACGGTGACCGGCGGCTACAAGTGGCTGCTCGGCGGCCGCGGCGCCTCGTACCTGACGGTCTCGCAGGAGGCCCAGCCCGGCCTGGTCCCGCTGCACGCGGGCTGGGTGGCGGCCGAGTCCAAGTGGGAGGCGGTCTACGGCCCGATGCGGCACCTGGCCCGCGACGCGCGCCGCTTCGACGAATCCGCGGCCTTCCTCCCCTACTACGCCGCCCAGCCCTCCCTGGCGCTGCTGGAGCGCGTCGGCGTCGAGGCAGTCCACGCCCACGACACCGCCCTGGCCGCCCGCTACCGGGCCGGGCTCGCCCGCCTCGGCCACCAGCCCGTGCCCGGGGACGCCGCGATCGTCTCCGTCCCCGGCCTGGCCCCTCGGCAGCCCGCCCTCGAAGCCGCCGGGATCCGCACCTCCGCCCGCGGGGGAGCCCTGCGGGCCTCGTTCCACCTCTACAACACCGAGGCGGACGTGGACCGGCTGCTGGACGTGCTGGCCGGCTGAGCGGTCCTACCGCCAGGCCGCCGAGGCCGCCTCCAGCGCCGCCCGCGGGTCCGCCGACAGGGCCGACGCCAGGGCGCGCAGCGACGCCGCGACCGCCTCCGGCGAGGCCGCCGGGCCGTAGTGGTTGACCCGGACCATCTCCTGCGCCAGCGCACCGCCGCCCGCCGCCAGCGGGGCCGACCCGTCGGCGGCCAGGGCCTTGGCCACCACCGCCGAGGCGTCCGGCACCCGCAGCGTGGTCGCCACCGGCGCCGCCTGCGCGCGGTCCCCGACCCACGGGGCCAGGCCGAGCGCCGCCGCGCCCGCCCGGGTGGCCCGGGCCGCGGCGGCGTGCCGGCCGAGCACACCGGCCGTCCCCTCCTCGGTGATCCGGTCCAGGCAGGCCTCCAGCGCCAGCATCTCCAGCTGCGCCGGGGCGTGCAGCAGCGTCGTGCGGCCGCCGTCGATCCAGCGCTCCTTCCAGTCCAGGAGGGAGAGGTACGAGCGCCGGGGCGCGGCCGGGTTGGCGGCGAACCGCTCCCACGCCCGCTCGCTCACCGACACCGCCGAGACACCCGCCGGGCCGCCCATCGCCTTCTGCGCGCCGATCACGCACAGGTCCACGCCCCACGCGTCCGGCAGCAGCGGCTCCGCGCCCACCGAGGCGACCGCGTCCAGCATGAAGAGCGCCCCGTGGTCCCGCACGGCCTCGCCGATCTCCGCGACCGGGTTGGTGTTGCCGGTGGCCGCCTCGGCGTGCACCAGCGAGACGAAGTCGATCTCCGGGTGCTCCGCCAGCGCGCGGGCCACCTGCTCGCCGCTCACCGCCGTGTCGAACGGCACGGCCAGGTCCACCACGTTCGCCCCGGCGTCCCGCAGCCAGTTGCCGAACGTGGTCCCGTACGGGCCGGTGACCACGTTCAGCGCCGTCGAGCCCGGCCGGGCCCCGGAGCGGATGCAGCCCTCCAGCGGCAGCAGCGCCTCGCCCTGGGTGATCACCACGTCGTGCCGGGTGTCCAGCAGCCGCGCGACGCCCCGCTCGACGGCGGCGAAGCGCTCGGCGGTCAGCGGCGGAAGGTCCAGAAGGGGGTGGGTCACGGCGGTGCTCTCTTCGTCCGGGGTCACCGGCCGAGCCTACCCAGCGCGCACGTACAGTGCGGACATGAGTGATCACAGCGGTGTGCTCCATGTGAAGGGACGCGTGCTCGTCGGGCCCCACGAGGTCCGCGACGAGCTCTGGGTCGTCGGCGGGCGGATCACCTACGAGCGGCCGGCCGCCGCCCGCGCGGCCACCACCGTCACCGGCTGGGTCCTGCCGGGGCTGGTCGACGCGCACTGCCACGTCGGCCTCGACGCCCACGGGCCGGTCGACGCCGCGACCGCCGAGGCCCAGGCCCTCACCGACCGGGACGCGGGCACCCTCCTGATCCGCGACGCGGGCTCCCCCTCCGACACCCGCTGGATCGACGACCGCGAGGACCTCCCGAAGATCATCAGGGCGGGCCGGCACATCGCGCGCACGCGCCGCTACATCCGCAACTACGCGCACGAGATCGAGCCGCCGCAGCTCGTCGAGTACGTGGCCCGCGAGGCCCGGCGCGGCGACGGCTGGGTCAAGCTCGTCGGCGACTGGATCGACCGCGGGGCAGGCGACCTGACGGCCTGCTGGCCGCGCGCCGAGGTGGAGGCGGCCATCGCCGAGGCGCACCGGCTGGGTGCCCGGGTCACCGCGCACTGCTTCGCGGAGGACTCGCTGCGCGACCTCGTCGAGGCGGGCATCGACTGCATCGAGCACGCCACCGGGCTGACCGAGGACACCATCCCCCTCTTCGCCGAGCGCGGTGTCGCGATCGTCCCCACGCTCGTCAACATCGCGACCTTCCCGAAGCTGGCGGCGGGCGGCGAGGCCAAGTTCCCCCGCTGGTCGGCCCACATGCGCAGGCTCCACGAGCGGCGCTACGACACCGTCCGCGCGGCCTGGGACGCGGGCATCGGGGTGTACGTCGGCACGGACGCGGGCGGTTCGCTGCCGCACGGCCTGGTCGCCGCCGAGGTGCAGGAGCTCGTGAAGGCCGGGATCCCGCCGCTCGACGCCCTCTCGGCGACGGCCTGGGCGGCCCGCGAGTGGCTCGGCAGGCCCGGCCTGGCCGAGGGCGCACCCGCCGACCTGGTGGTCTACGGCTCCGATCCGCGGGAGGACGTGCGCGTGCTGGCGCAGCCGGACCGGGTGGTCGTGAACGGGGCGGTCCGCGCCTGAGCCGGGCCGGACGCCGACGGGGCGGCGCGGGCGCGCGGTTGACGGGGGCGTGACCCGGGACCCACGCCCGTCGTTGTGGCTGTCCGAAAAGGGTCGGCGGCGGCAGCCGGGCCGAGGCGCGCGGGAACTCCTGTGCCGTGTGGGGCGCAACAAATCGAATACACGCGTGGAAACCACCCGTTGGAGTGAACTCACGTCAGGTGGCTGCCCGTTCACTCACCGTGCGTAAAGATTTCGGGCGTCAAGCCGTCGGCGTGCGCGGTGTCCCCCATCGGCGCCGCGACGGCACCCATCTCCCCGGGGGTTCCTCCACCGTGAACCGCAACACCTTCCGCCTGCCCGCGGCCGTCCTGCTCGCCACGGGGGCGGTGGCCCTGCTCGCCGCACCCCCCGCCCTCGCCACCGACGGCAGCGGCGGCCAGGGCACCTCCGGAGCCGCCGTCCTGCGGACCGGACTGGACGTGGGCCTGCTCAACAAGACGGTGCACGTACCGCTGAAGACCACCCTCAACGAGGTCAGCGCCCCCGCCACGGCCGAGAAGACGGCCCTCACCGTGACCCTCGACGGGGTCGAACAGGGGCAGCCGGTGAACGTGCTCACGGCGGACGCCGCCACCGCCGGGGCCACCGCCGACGACAACGGCGCCCGGGCCGAGGCCAACCTCGCCCACGCCAGGGTGCACCTCCCGGGCCTGCCCGCCCTCTCCCTCGTCGAGGTCGAGAAGGTCACCTCCAAGGCCGTCTGCGAGGCCGGCGCGAAGCCCGTCGCCACCTCGAACGTCCTCGGCACCGTCACCGCCCTCGGCAAGAAGGTCACCCTGACGGCCGGCGGCCCCACCGAGGTCGAGGTCCCGGGCGTCGGCACGGTCTCCCTGCGGCTCTCCGACACGCAGACCACCTCCACCACCGCGGCGGCCGCCGCGCTCCGTCTGAAGGTGTCGGTGAACCCGCTGAAGCTCAACGTGGCGCAGGTCGACGGCGAGGTCGTCCTGGCGGAGGCGCACTGCACGTCCCCGACGGCGGCCGCGAAGCCCGCGGCCAAGGCGGACGTCAAGCCGGACGTCAAGCCGCAGGCCGCCGTCTCCACGACCGGCCGCGCCGACCTCGCCGAGACCGGGGCCGGCTCGGCCACGCCGTGGGTCGCCGGCGGCGCGCTGCTCCTGCTCGGCGTCGGTGCGTGCGCCCTCGTCGTGACCCGGCGCGGCCGGACCTCGTGACCCGGGCGGCCGTCCCCGGTCCGGTTCAGCGGGTCGCGCGCGTCAGTCCCTGGCCGGTCGCGCCCCGCGAGGTCACGGCGGACGTGACCTCCTTGTCCACCCGCGCGTACTCGGCCCGCTTGGCGGCGGACGGTCCGCCGTCCCCGTCCGCGCCGGCGCACGAGGTGCAGACGACGCGGAACGGCGGCCCCATGTCCGAGTACTGGGTGAGGTACTCGGCCTTGACCACCTCCCAGCGGCCCGGGTGCGAGGCCGCCGGGGCGAAGGTGAAGCGGGGGATGGACGACATGTTGCCCCGCGCCTTCTCGGCCTCGTAGAAGCTGGCGATCTGGTCGCCCATGCCGTAGACCACCCAGGTGCCGTTGATCTTCTCGTAGGGCTGCGGGACGTGGTTGTGCGTGCCGAGGATCAGATCGATGTCGGGGAGGCCGTCCGCCCCGCGCGAGGCGGTCAGCGCCTGCGCCAGGTCCTTCTGCTGCTGGTCGGGGGCCGTCTGCCACTCGGTGCCCCAGTGGACGCTCAGGACGACGACGTGCGCGCCGGCCGCCCGGGCCGCGCGGGCGTCGGCGATGATCCGGTTCTGGTCGATCAGGTTGACCGCCCAGGGCTTGCCGGCCGGGAGCGGTATCCCGTTCGTGCCGTACGTGTAGTCCAGCTGGGCGACCTTCGCCCCGCCGGCGGAGAGCAGCGCCGGGGCCTTGGCCTCCTCGGGGCGCCGGGCCGAGCCCACGTGCTTGAGTCCGACCCGGTCGAGGTGGTCGAGGGTGCGGGAGAGCCCGTCGAACCCGTCGTCGAGGGTGTGGTTCGAGCCCGTGGAGCAACTGTCGTACCCGGCGTCCTTGAGGGCGTCGGCCAACTGGTGCGGGGCCTTGAAGGCGGGGTAGCCGGTGTAGGGGCCGCCGGGCTTTCCGTACGGTATCTCGTGGTGGCATATCGCCAGGTCGGCGGCGGAGACGAGGGGCTTGACGCCCGCGAGTATCTTCCGGAAGTCGTACTCGCCGGGCCTGCCGCCCGCGTCGTCCGCGGCCCGCTGGATGATCGAGGGGTACGGGATCGTGTCCCCGGTCGCCACCAGCGTGAACGGGGCCGCGCCCGGGACCGCCTTCCCCGAGCCGTTCGGCTTGCCCTGGAGCCGCTGCTCGGCCGGGACGGCCGCCCCGGCCCCGAGCAGCCGGGGCACCGCGAACACCCCGCCGCCGACCACCCCCACGGCCACCAGCCCCATGGTGATACGCGTCGCCGCCCTCATGTCCCGTCCCCCGTTTGCCGGTTGTCATGCCGCCGCCATGCTAGGCGTGCTCGGCGGGGCCCGCCCTCCGGGGCCTGCGGGTACCCCCAGCGGCAGCGGGGGTTTCCCAGGGCCCGCTGGGAAACCCCGCCCCGGATCAGGGCGCGGTCAGCGCGAGGGCGTGGTCCAGTGCCTGCAGCAGCCGTCCCGTCGTGGCCCGGTCCCGTACCGCGAGGCGCAGCCAGGACGCGTCCAGCCCCGGGAAGGTGTCCCCCCGCCGGACCGCGAAGCCCAGCGCCCGCAGCCGGGTGCGCACCTCCGCCGCGCCGGGGATCCGGACCAGCACGAACGGCCCCTCGGCCACCCCCGAGAGCGTGACCTCCTCGAACTCCGCCAGCCCCGCCAGCAGGTGCGCCCGGTCCACCGCGATCCGCCGGGCCGCCGCCTCCGCCTCCTCCAGCGCCTCCGGCGCCACGCAGGCCTCCGCCGCCACCAGCGCCGGGGTCGACACCGGCCACAGCGGCTGCGCCGCCGCCAGCTTCGCGACGACCTCCGGATCGGCCAGCACGTAGCCGATCCGCAGCCCCGCCAGGCCCCACGTCTTCGTCAGGCTCCGCAGCACCACCAGCCCCGGCACGTCCATCCGCCCGGCCAGCGCCTCCCGCTCGCCCGGGACCGCGTCCATGAACGCCTCGTCCACCACCAGGATCCGCCCCGGCCGGGCCAGTGCGGCCAGCGTCGCCGCCGGGTGCAGCACCGACGTCGGGTTGGTGGGGTTGCCCACGACCACCAGGTCCGCGTCCTGCGGCACCGCCGCCGGGTCCAGCCGGAACCCGTCCTCGGCACGCAGCACCACCCGCTCCACCCGGTGCCCGGCGTCCCGCAGGGCCGCCTCCGGCTCGGTGAACTGCGGGTGCACCACCACCGGCCGCTCCGCCTCCAGCGCCCGCGCGATCAGCACGAACGCCTCCGCCGCCCCCGACGTCAGCAGCACCCGCTCGACCGGCAGCCCGTGCCGCCGCGCCACGGCCGCCCGGGCCGACCGCCCGTCCGGATAGGCCGCGAGGTCCCCGAGGGAGGCCGCGATCCGCCGCTTCAGCCACTCCGGAGGCGTGTCCGACCGCACGTTCACCGCCAGGTCCACGAGCGCACCGCCCGCATCAGCGACCTCCGCGTCCCCGTGGTGGCGCAGGTCGTGCTCCTCGGCGGTGGCCACCGCGCAGGTCGCCGCCACCGAGCGGCGCTTGGGCACGAGGAGCTCCCCGCCGCCCGCCAGCGCCGCCGCCTCCGCCACCGAGGCGGTCCCGGCGGCCTCGTGCACGGCCGGCGACGGGTGCGGTACGGGGATCCGCGCGAGCTTTTCGGCGGGGTAGCCCACCAGGGGCACGCCGAAACGTTCCGCCGCGCCCGCGATCCCGGGCTCCAGGGTCTTCGAGTCCACCGTCGCCAACGCCGTCACCGCCCCGGCGCTCAGCCCGGCCCCGCGCAGGGTCTCCTCGACCAGCGCGCAGACCTCCGCCACGGAAACCCCCGCGCGTCCGCCGACCCCGACCACCAGCCGCGTCACGTACTCGCCCACCGGGGTCCTCCCTCCGTACTGGTGTCCGTCATCTGTCGTCTGTCGTCATCACGGTGACGTCCGCCACCCGCGCGGCGGAAGTGCGCACCGCGCCGCCAGTCGGTATCCAGGGGCACATGGCGGTGATCGTGGCTCTGGGCGCGTTCCTGATGACGCTGGCGGGCGGCTGGACGGCGCAACGCGTCACCGACCGCCGCCACCTCGTGCTGGGCCTGGCCGGCGGGCTGATGCTCGGCGTCGTGGGCCTGGACCTGCTCCCGGAGGCCCTGCACGCCGCCGGCCGGAAGGTCTTCGGCGTCCCGCTCGCCCTGCTGCTCTTCGTGGCCGGCTTCCTCGTCGCCCACGTCGTGGAACGCCTGCTCGCCGTACGGCAGGCCGCGCACGGGGGCGGGGACGGGGGAGGCGGCGGTCACGACCACGGCGGCCGCGTCCCGCAGGTCGGGCTCACCGCCGCCTCGGCGATGGTCGGCCACAGCCTCGCCGACGGAGTGGCCCTGGGCGTCGCCTTCCAGGTCGGCGGCGGGATGGGTGCGACCGTCGCCCTGGCCGTCATCACCCACGACTTCGCCGACGGGTTCAACACGTACACCCTCGCCCACCTGTACGGGAACGCCCGCCGCAAGGCGCAGATGATGCTCGTGGCGGACGCCGCCGCACCCGTCGTGGGCGCCGCCTCCACCCTGCTGTTCACCCTTCCGGAGGAACTCCTCGGGGCGTACCTCGGGTTCTTCGGCGGAGCCCTGCTGTACCTGGCGGCCGCCGAGATCCTGCCCGAGGCGCACCACGAGCACCCCGCCCTCTCCACGCTGATGTGCACGGTGGGCGGGGTGGCCGGGATCTGGCTGCTGGTCGGCCTCGCGGGAGCGGACTGAGCGGGCTGAGCGGACCGGGCGGACCGGGCCGACTGCGCGGACCGGTCCGTACGGGGTCACGGGCGGGCCGCTGAAGCCGCCGCGAACTCCGCTGCGGCCGCCGCGAACCGGGACGCCACGGACGGCTGCGCCGCCCAGTGCGTGTGCAGGTAACTGGCGTGCACGTTCCCCCGGACGAAGCCCTCGACGCGGCGTTCGGGATGCGTGAAACCCCACGCCGGCACGGCCCCGGCGCCCGGCTCGACCACCGTCCGGTGGAACTCGTGCCCCCGCATCCGGGTGCCGGCCGCCGCGAGCGGGCCGTCCGACACCGCCACCGCCTCCCGGTAGCCGAGCGTGAGCCGCTCCGACATCCGGGCGTCGGCGTCGAGCACCCCGCACATGGGCTTCCCGTCCAGGGAGCGCGCCAGGTAGAGGAGCCCGGCGCACTCCGCCGCCACCGGCCCGCCGGCCGCGGCGAAGGCCGCCACGGCCGCACGGAGCGGTTCGTTCGCCGAGAGCTCCGGGGCGTACACCTCGGGGAATCCGCCGCCGATCACGAGCCCGCTCGTGCCGGCGGGCAGCGCCTCGTCGCGCAGGGGGTCGAAGGTGACCGCCTCCGCGCCGGCGGCGCGCAGCAGCTCGGCGTGCTCGGCGTACGAGAAGGTGAAGGCGGGCCCGCCGGCGACGGCGACGACGGGCCGCCCGCCCCCGGCACCGGCCGCCCCCGGCACCACCGCGAGCGCCGCCTGCGGCGACCACGCCTCGCACTCCAGCGGCGGAGCCGTGCGCGCCAGGGCCATCAAGGCGTCCAGGTCGCAGCCCGCGCGGACCTGGTCCGCCAGGGCGGCCACCGCCGCGACCGCGTCGGCACGGCGTTCCGCCACCGGGACCAGGCCCAGGTGCCGGGACGGGGTCGCGACCTGCGGGGCCCGCCGCAGGACGCCGAGGACCGGCATCCCGGCCTCCTCCAGGGCCTCCCGCAGCATGGCCTCGTGCCGGTCGGAGCCCACCTTGTTCAGGATCACCCCGCCCAGGCGCACCTGCGGGTCGAACGAGGCGAAGCCGTGCACCAGCGCGGCCACCGACCGGGACTGCGAGGAGGCGTCCACCACCAGCACCACCGGCGCCCGCAGCAGCTTCGCCACCTGCGCCGTCGACGCCAGCTCGCCCCGTCCCGCGGCCCCGTCGTAGAGCCCCATCACGCCCTCGACCACCGCGAGGTCGCACCCGGCGGCCCCGTGCGCGAACAGCGGGGCCACCAGCTCCGGCCCGCACAGGAACGCGTCGAGGTTGCGCCCCGGCCGGCCCGTGGCCAGCGCGTGGTAGCCGGGGTCGATGTAGTCGGGCCCGGCCTTGTGCGGGGACACGGCCAGGCCGCGCTCCGTGAAGGCCGCCATCAGGCCGGTCGCCACGGTGGTCTTGCCGCTGCCGGAGGACGGCGCGGCGATGACCAGCCGCGGCACACTGGACGACGTCACCACTCGATGCCCTTCTGGCCCTTCTGGCCGGCGTCCATGGGGTGCTTGACCTTGGTCATCTCGGTGACCAGGTCCGCGAACTCCACCAGCTTCTCGGGGGCGTTGCGGCCGGTGATGACCACGTGCTGGGTACCGGGCCGGTTCCGGAGCACCTCGATCACCTCGTCCACGTCGATCCAGCCCCAGTGCATCGGGTACGCGAACTCGTCCAGCACGTACAGCCGGTGCGTCTCGGCGGCCAGGTCGCGCTTGACCTGCTCCCAGCCCTCCTTCGCCGCCTGCTCGTTGTCGAGCTGCGCGTCGCGCTGGACCCAGGACCAGCCCTCGCCCATCTTGTGCCAGACGACGGAGCCGCCCTCGCCGGAGGCGCCCAGGACCTTCAGCGCGTTCTCCTCGCCGACCTTCCACTTCGCCGACTTGACGAACTGGAACACCCCGATCGGCCAGCCCTGGTTCCAGGCGCGCAGCGCCAGCCCGAAGGCGGCCGTCGACTTGCCCTTGCCCGGGCCGGTGTGGACGAAGACGAGCGGGCGGTTGCGGCGCTGACGCGTCGTGAGACCGTCGTCGGGAACGACGGTCGGCTGTCCCTGCGGCATTACGCGGCCCTCCTGGAGACGCTGTCGGGTGACGCAGTGTGGGTCACTGCGGTACGTACGTTCTTGACGAGCCCGGCCAGCGAGTCGGCCCGCAGCCCGTCGAGGGTCACGGCGGGCGCGCCCAGATCGGCGGCCAGCGCCCCCGCGAGCCCCAGCCGCACCGGCCCGGACTCGCAGTCCACGACCACCGACGTGACGCCCTCGGCGGCCAGCAGCCGGGCGCTGCGCCCGGACAGTTCGCGCGGGTCGCCGCCGACGTCCCCGGCCGAGGTGGCCCGCCCGTCGGTGACGACCACGAGCAGCGGGCGCCGGGACGGGTCACGCAGCCGCTCCACGCGCAGCACCTCGCGGGCCTTGAGCAGACCCGGGCCCAGGGGGGTGCGGCCGCCGGTCGGCAGCCTCTCCAGCCGGGCCGCGGCGGCGTCCACCGAGGAGGTGGGCGGCAGCGCCAGCTCGGCGCCCGCGCCGCGGAAGGTGATCAGGCCGACCTTGTCCCGGCGCTGGTAGGCGTCGAGGAGCAGGGAGAGCACCGCGCCCTTGACGGCGCCCATGCGCTGCCGGGCGGCCATCGAGCCGGAGGCGTCCACGCAGAACAGCACGAGGTTGCCCTCGCGGCCCTCACGGGTCGCCTGCCGCAGGTCGTCCTTGCGCACGACGAGCCCCGGCCCGGAGCGCCCGCGCGCCTTCTGGTGCGGGGCGGCGGCGTGCACGGTGGCCGCCAGGTGCAGCTTCGTCAGCTGCCCCCGGGGACGCTGGGCACCGGTGGTCCGGCCGTGCGCGGTACGGGCCCGCGAGCGCCGGCCGGCCGCGCCCTCGCCGAGGCCGGGCACGCTCAGCATCTTGGTGCGGAACGGCTCGGAGGCCCCCACGGCGGCCTGCTCGGCCCCCTCGGAGCCGCCCCGCGGCGCGGAGGGCTGCGGGGCGGGGGAGCCGTCCCCCAGCTCCGGGGCCTCCTCGGGGGCGTGGCCGGTCTCGGGGGCGTGGCCGGTCTCGGGGCCGCCGCCCTGCGGGGGCACCCCGCCGCCGTCCCCGTCGGGGCCGCCGCCGTTGTCGTCCGGGCCCTCCGGCTCGGGCTCCGGCTCCTCGTCGGGGAAGCCGTCGAGGATCTCGTCGAGCTTGTCCTCGTCCAGCCCGGGCGCGTCGAAGGGGTTGCGCCGGCGCCGGTGCGGCAGTGCCAGCAGCGCCGCCTGGCGGACGTCCTCCTTGCGGACGGAGGTCCGCCCGGCCCAGGCCGCCAGGGCGGTCGCCGTACGGGCCATCACGATGTCGGCGCGCATGCCGTCGACCTCGAAGCCGGCGCAGGTGGCGGCGATCTGGAGCAGCGCGGTGTCTCCGAGCGCCACCTGCGGGAGCAGCGCCCGCGCGGCCACGACCCGGGCCCGGACCTCGCTCTCGTCCCCGGCCCAGCGGGCCGCGAAGCCCGCCGGATCGTCCTCGTACGCGAGCCGGCGGCGCACCACCTCGACGCGCTGCTCGGGCTCCCGGGAGGCCGCGACCTCCACGGTCAGCCCGAACCGGTCGAGGAGCTGCGGCCGCAGCTCGCCCTCCTCGGGGTTCATGGTGCCGACGAGCAGGAAGCGGGCCGCGTGGCGCACGGACACGCCCTCGCGCTCCACGTACGAGGCGCCCATCGCGGCCGCGTCGAGCAGGAGGTCGATCAGGTGGTCGTGGAGCAGGTTGACCTCGTCGACGTACAGGATCCCGCGGTGCGCGTCGGCCAGCAGGCCGGGCTCGAAGGCCTTCACGCCCTCGGCGAGGGCCCGCTCGATGTCGAGGGCGCCGACGAGGCGGTCCTCGGAGGCGCCGACGGGCAGTTCGACCATCCGGGCGGGGCGCTCGGCGCCGGAGCCGGGCTCGTGCGGGCCGTCCGGGCAGGCCGGGTCCGGCGCGGCGGGCGCGCAGGAGAACCGGCAGCCGGGGACGACGTCGACGTGGGGGAGCAGGGCGGAGAGCGCGCGCACGGCGGTGGACTTGGCGGTCCCCTTCTCACCGCGCACGAGCACACCGCCGACCGCCGGGCTCACGGCGTTGAGCAGCAGCGCCAGCCGCAGGTCGGCCTGGCCGACGACCGCGGTGAACGGGTAGGGGGTGCTCATGGGTTGTTCACTCCTCGGGTGTGCGTGCGTTCGGGGGCGGTGCCGGGGGTGCCTGGGGAACAGCCCCGCGGGGCCCGGGCCGTCACGGCGCGCCCGGGGGGAGGAACGGCAGTCCGGCCGGGGCACCGGACTCGATCAGGCGCAGCAGCGCGGCGGTGTCCGCGTGTTCCTCGATCAGGTCGCCCAGCAGGTCCAGCTGCTCCTCCCGCAGGGTGGCGAAGGACGTGTCCGGCGCCGGGACGAAGCGCCGCCCGGCGGCCGCGGCGACCTCACGCAGGAACGCCCGGCGGAAGCCGTCGGACTCCAGCGAGCCGTGCCAGTGCGTGCCCCACACCGACCCGACCCGGCACCCGTCCAGGAACGGCTCGCCGCCGCGCACCTCGGCCACCCCGTGGTGGATCTCGTAGCCCGAGACCTCCTCGCCCAGCGCCTCGCCGACCGGCCGCGCCAGCGTCTTCTCGACGGCGAAGCGCACGCGCACCGGCAGCAGCCCCAGCCCCGCCACCGAGCCCGCCTTCGACTCGACCTCGTCCTCGATGTGCTCGCCGAGGGCCTGGAAGCCGCCGCAGATGCCCAGCACCGGGCGTCCCTCCGCGGCGCGCCGGGCCAGCGCTTCGGCGAGCCCCCGCTCGCGCAGCCACTGCAGCGCCTTCACCGTGCCGCGCGTGCCCGGTACGACGACCAGGTCGGCGTCGGCCAGCTCCTCGGCCCGGTCCACGAACCGCACGACCACGCCCGGCTCCGCCGCGAGCGCGTCGACGTCGGTGAAGTTCGACATCAGCGGCACCGCGCACACCGCGACCCGCAGCACGTCCTCGCCGACCGGCGGGGCCACGACGGACTCGCGCACCGCGCCCCGCAGGGAGACCCGCAGCCCGTCCTCCTCGTCGATGCCCAGCCCGTGCCGGAACGGCAGCACCCCGTACGTCGCCCGCCCCGTCAGGCCCCGGAGCATCTCCATGCCGGGCTCCAGCAGGGACACGTCGCCGCGGAACTTGTTGACCATGTAGCCGGCGATCAGCGACTGGTCCTCGGGCGACAGCAGCGCCGTCGTCCCGAAGAACGAGGCGAAGACCCCGCCGCGGTCGATGTCGCCCACGACCACCACCGGGAACCGCGCGGCCCGTGCGATGCCCATGTTCACGATGTCGGTCCGGCGCAGGTTGATCTCGGCCGGACTGCCCGCCCCCTCGCAGATCACGGCGTCATACGTGCCCCGCAGCTGCTCCAGGCAGTCCGTGACGATCCCGAGGAGCTGCTCCTGGCGGCCGCCGTGGTAGCCGCGGGCGCTCATCTCGCCCACCGGCCGCCCCAGCAGCACCACCTGGCTGCTGCGGTCGCTGCCGGGCTTGAGCAGGACCGGGTTCATCAGCGCGGTCGGCTCCACCCGGGCGGCCTGGGCCTGCATGGCCTGGGCCCGGCCGATCTCCGCGCCCTCGCGGGTCACGAACGAGTTCAGCGACATGTTCTGCGCCTTGAAGGGGGCCACCTTCACGCCCTGGCGGGCCAGCCAGCGGCAGATGCCCGCCGTGACGACGCTCTTGCCCGCGTCGGACGTCGTCCCCGCGACCAGCAGTCCGCCGCCGCGCCTCGTGCCGCTCATGCCCGACCCCTCCCCGTCCCCGCCGCGGCGGCTTTCGCCGCGGCGCACCGGACGGCCACGCACGCGCCCAGCGCCAGCCAGGTCACCCGCCGCGACAGCCGTACGGCCCGCTCGATGTCGGCGACCTCCACCGGCCGCCCCCTCTCCCCGTTGAGGACGGCCCGGTGCTCGACCCGTCCCGCGTAGGACAGGGTCCCGCCCAGCCGGACGCCGAGCGCCCCGGCGAAGGAGGCCTCGACCGGCCCGGCGTTGGGGCTGGGGTGGGCGGCGGCGTCCGCGCGCCAGGCCCGCAGCGCTCCGCGCCGGTCGGGGCCCGCGGCCGCGGCGGCGAGCGCCGTCAGCCGGGCCCCCGGCCAGCCGGCGAGGTCGTCCAGGCGGGCGGAGGCCCAGCCGTAGCGCAGGTGGCGGGGCGACTTGTGCCCCACCATCGCGTCCAGGGTGTTCACGGCGCGGAAGGCGAGGAGTCCGGGCACCCCGGCGACGGCCCCCCACACCAGCGCCCCGACGACGGCGTCGGAGGTGTTCTCGGCGACCGACTCCACGACGGCCCGGGCCATCCCCTGGTCGTCCAGGGCCTGCGGGTCGCGCCCGCACAGGTGGGGGAGGCGTTCCCGGGCCACCTCGGTGTCCCCGGCGGCGAGCGCCCCGCCGATGGCGCGGGCCTCCCGGCCGAGGGTGGTGCCGCCGACGACGGCCCAGGTGGCCGCGGCCGTCAGGGCGATGCGGGCGGCCGCGGGCCGGGAGCGCACGGCGCGCGCGCCCAGCGCCCCCACGGCGGTGGCCGCGCCGGCGCATACGAGGGTGTGCAGGACGCCCCGGGCGCGGTCGTCGCGCCACAGGGCGCGCTCCACGGCGGCGGCGGCTCGTCCGAAGGCGGCCACGGGGTGCCCTCGGCGGGGATCCCCGAGGATCCGGTCGCCGATCAGGCCCGCCGTGACGCCGTACGCGAAGACGCGGTCGGCACGCATGGTGGCAGGTATGTCCTCACTCAGGGTCCGCGCCCTGGTTCGACGTGTCCGGCGGCGAGAGTTCCTGGCTCCCGGGTGGGCACGCGGCGCGTGCGCTCCCCGGTGACAGTGGCGGGACCGCGCCGGATTCGCACCGGACTTCCTCTCCATGCCGCCGTATTGGCTCGGGCAGTCCACCACGCCCCGCGAACGCCCGTCAACTTACCGTTGACCTGCGGTGGGACGGGGGGCGGCCGGTGGGCGGCCAGGGGCCGCGGGTACGCGAAAACTCCCCCCGGGGATTCCCGGGGGGAGCTGGGTACGCGGTGTCGCCGAGACCGGGTCTCAGCTGACGATCAGGTAGATCCCGTAGGCCACGGCCGCCGCGCAGAGCGCGAAGCAGGCGTAGGCGCCGCTGCGGGCCAGGGCGGCGGTGCCGCCCTGCTCGGTGGCGGCCTCGTGCTTGGAGAGCCCCACCAGGCCCAGGCTGAAGAGGGCCACGAGGGCGACGGTCGCGGAGAGGCTGACCCCGAAGACGGAGCCGAGTGCTGCCCAGTCGATCTTCATACTGCCGTTTCCTCTGTCGTTCTCGGGATCAGACCGCGGCGGCCGGAGCCGTCGGGGTCTGCGGGTTCGCCGTGGCGGCCGGGATGGTGGCCTTGAGGTCCTCGTCGGTCACGGCGGCGGTGGTGCCGGCGACCGGGGGGACGGCGACGGCGGCGATGGCGGTGGTGACCACGCCGGGCTGCTCGGCCTCGTCGGCGGAGGCCCCGTTGACGTTGGTGTGGTCGACGACCTGGCGGCGCGAGATCAGCCAGATGGCGACGCAGGAGGCGACCAGGAAGACGGCGACGGCGACGACGCCGATGTCACCGGTGCGCATGATCAGCTCGGCGCCCGCGGAGACGAGGGCGGCGGCCGGCAGGGTCAGGCCCCACGCGACGAACATCCGGGTGGCGGTGGACCAGCGGACCACACCGCCCTTGCGGCCCAGGCCCGCGCCCATCACCGCGCCGGAGCAGGCGTGGGTGGTGGAGAGGGAGAAGCCGAGGTTGGAGGAGGCCAGGATGACGCTCGCGGCCGAGGTCTGGGCCGCGAAGCCCTGCTGCGGGTGCAGGTCGGTCAGGCCGCTGCCCATGGTGCGGATGATGCGCCAGCCGCCCAGGTAGGTGCCCATCGCGATCGCCGTGCCGGCGGAGACGATGACCCAGACCGGGGGGTTCGAGCCGGGGGCGAGGGCGCCGCCGGCGACCAGGGCCAGGGTGATGATGCCCATCGTCTTCTGCGCGTCGTTGGTGCCGTGCGCGAGGGAGACGAGGCCGGCCGAGGCGATCTGCCCCGCCTTGTAACCCTTGGCGGAGGTCTTGGGACCGACCTTGCCGTTCAGCTTGTACGTGACCTTGGCGGCGAGCATCGCGGCCACACCGGCCACGATCGGGGCGGCCACGGCCGGGATGAGCACCTTGGTGACGACGACGTCGCCGTTGACCGCGCCGAGGCCGGCGGAGGCGACCGCGGCACCGATCAGGCCGCCCATCAGGGCGTGCGAGGAGCTGGAGGGCAGTCCGACCAGCCAGGTGACCAGGTTCCAGAGGATCGCGCCGACGAGCGCGGCGAAGATCACTTCGGGCTGGATGCCCTCTTCGTTGACGAGACCCTTGGAGATCGTCTTGGCGACCTCCACGGACATGAACGCGCCGACGAGGTTGAGCACGGCGGACATGGCCACCGCCGTCTTGGGCTTGAGGGCGCCGGTCGAGATGGTGGTGGCCATCGCGTTGGCTGTGTCGTGGAAACCGTTCGTGAAGTCGAACACGAGAGCGGTGATGATCACGATCCCGAGGAGAAGCGTTATGTGCTCCATTTACCCAGGCTTCTGTTTGGCGTCAGTGGCTCGGCGAACTTAGGCAACCTGGGTGAACGGAAGATGAACTGGCTTCGGCGGGGTGGTGTCCGGGGGCGGCACCCCATCGGACCCTTCGTCCCGATTCTTTCGTAGTTATCGCCATTCATGCACGTCAGAGCCGGGTGAACGGGGCGTTCCGAGCGGGTGCACGGGCCCGTTCGGACCCCCTCGGCGGCAGGGAAAGAGAGGTAGATCACTCCGCTTGTCCGGCCCCTCCCGCAGCCGTCCGCCACCCGAGCCCCGCTCGGGTTCCGCTTGGGCCCCGCCCGGGCGGGGCCGGAGCCCTCCGGTGGCCCCCGCGCCCCCGCGCCCCGACACTGGAGCGGTGCGTACCGCCACTGCGACGGCCGCGGCCGTCACCTCGACCCTGATCGGCGCCGGAGCGGCCGCGGTCCTGGCCGGCCGGTACGCCGCCGACGCCGCCCTGCGGTCCGAACCCGGCCGCCCGCCGGCCGGCAGCCCCCGGATGGTCGTCCACTCCGCCGAAGGCGACCGGATCGTGCTCACCCGCTCGCTGGCCTCCCTGCGCCCCGGCGTCCACGGCCTGGCCGCGCCCGGGGTGCACGCCGCCGTCGGCCCGGTCCTCGACGGCGTCCCGCACGACCCTGCCACCGTCGTGCGCCGTCTGCTGCGCGTCAGCCACGGCTCCCTGGAGCCCGGCACCCGCGTCACCCTCACCCCGCAGGTGTACTCGGGGAACCCCCGCACGGCCCTCGGCCTGGACCACGCCGACGTGGACGTCCCCGGTGAGCTCGGCCCGCTCCCCGCCTGGTTCGTGCCCGAGGCCCGGCAGACCTGGGTGATCACCGTCCACGGGCTCGGCGCCGGCCGGGAGCACCCGATGGTGGTCATGCCCTTCCTGCACCGCCTCCGGCTCCCCGTGCTCTCCCTCGCCTACCGGGGCGACCTCGGCGCCCCCGCCTCCCCGGACGGCCTGGGCCACCTCGGCGAGTCCGAGTGGCGGGACCTGGACGCCGCCATCCGCTACGCCCTGCGCTACGGCGCCCGGCGCATCGTCCTGCACGGCTGGTCCACCGGGGCCGCCATGGCCGTGCGCGCCGCCGAGCGCTCGGCCCTGTCCGGCCGCATCGCGGGCCTGGTGCTCGACTCGCCCGTCCTCGACTGGCACACCACCCTGCGCAACCTCGTCGCGGCCCGCCGCACCCCGGCCCCGCTGGTCCCGTTCGCCGTCCGGGCCGCCGAGAGCCGCGCCGGGCTGCGCGCGGACCACCGGACGCCGTTCGCGGACCCCGGCGCCGTCCGCGTCCCGGTACTGCTCTTCCACGGGCCCGACGACACCCTCGCCCCCTGGGAGCCCTCGCGCCGGCTCGCCGCCGCCCGGCCCGACCTCGTCACCCTGCACACCGTCGGGGGAGCCGCGCACGGGGCGATGTGGAACGCCGACCCGGCCGGCTACGAGGAGGCGCTGCGGCGCTTCCTGGTTCCGCTCATGTGACCCCGTGCACGCCCCCGCGAGGGACCGGTGTGGCTCCACAAACAAGGGGTTACGGGAGGCGTCTTGTGGCGCTGGAGTGAAGGCGGTGTGGCGGACGGGACGGGGTGGGTGGTCTGTCCCGGTTCCTCCACCCCATGACCTGTGGAAATGACCCGTTCCGTTTGGGCTTTCGGCCAGTGACGGGCGAGACTGCTTCCGTGACGTCCCGAAAGCCTGATGAGCAGTTGGCTCGCGACTCCAGACTCCGACTCGTCTCCCCGCGCTCCGTCGCCACGGCGCGCAAGGCGGTGACCGACCGGCGAACCCGGCCGGCCACCCGGCCCCCGGCGGGCACCCCCGCCACGGCAGACCTGGCGAACCGCGCCCGCGCCTCGCTGGCCGACGCGGTACGGCTGGCCCGCTGGGCCGAACTGAACCTCGGCGCCGGCGACGGCGGCCGCCCCGCCCCCTCCGGCGCCCTGCCCGCCGTCGACGTCGAACGGGCCGCCGCGGAACTGGGCCTGACGCACGGCCAGATCCGCGTCGGCTGGGACCGCGCCCGGCTCTCCGGCCTCGTCGAGGTGCACGGCGGCCAGGCCAGGCCCGGCTGGCGGCTGCGGGCCTGGGACCGGGACGACACCGCCGTGCTGCGCGGCTGGGTCGCCCTCTTCGATGCCTGGTCCCTCGTTCACCCGGCCCCCGCCGACATCGCGCCCTCGGCCGTCGCCGAGGTGGTCGAGGCGATGCCCCAGCTGCTCTCCCTGCTCCAGCTGTCCGCCGGTCCCGTGACCGTCCCGGACCTGCTGGACCTGCTGGGGCAGCGGGTCACCGAACTGCGCGACGAGCGCTGCGAGGTCCCCTACGGGGCGGAGCCCGCCCAGGGCCCGGCCTCCGCGGAACCCCGCCCCCTCCCGCTCGCCCGGCTGCTGCGCTGGGCGCTCGGCGGGCTCGCCGCCGTGGACGCCGTCACCCTCGGCCCCGCGCAGGCCGCCCTGACCCCGCTCGGCAGCTGGGCCGTCTGGGTCAAGCTGGAGCAGATCTGCGTCGCCGCCCAGAGCCCGGCCGGGAACATCGAACAGTCCGCCGCGGCCATGCTGCACGGCTGCGCCCGGCTCACCCCCGGACCGGCCCGCGCCGAGTACCGGGCCTGGCTCGCCGCCCGGCCCGTCGGCCACGCCGTCAGCGAGCTGCTGCACGCCGCCCGGGGCGAGGACGCCCTGCTGCGGGGCCTCGCCTTCGAGGCCCTGCGCGTGGTCGGCGCCCCCGCCGAGCCCGAGGTGCGCGCCGCCGTCCGCGAGCCCGCCCTGCGGCCCTACGCCCTGCTCTGGCTCGCCGAGCACGACGGGGTGGACCCGGACGAGGCCCAGGACGTCCTCACGCCGGAGGAGTCCACCTGGCTCTGGGTGGACACGGCCGCCGCCATCGCCGACCACGGCGAGGCCGACCTGCTCGCCCGCCACCTCGACTCCGCCGTCCGCACCACCGTGCCCCGGCTGCTCGACGAGGTACGGGCCGTCGGCCACCCGCGCACCGTGCAGGTCCTGGTCGCGCTGGCCGCCGCCCACCCCGACCCGGCCCTGGCCAAGGCGGTCCGGCGGGCCGCCTTCCAGGTCCACACCGGCGGAGCGTAGGCCCTGGCCGGGCGGTTGCCCGGCCCCCGCCGCGGGCCGGCCGGCCCGCGGGGGCCTGCGGGTCGAGGGGTCAGAGCTGGGGGGCGTACGTACCGAAGCTCCAGACGTTGCCCTCGGAGTCGCGGGCCATGTAGTCCCGCGAGCCGTAGTCCTGGTCGGTGGGCTCCATGAGGATCTCCACGCCGTGCTCGGCCGCCCGCCGGTGGTGGGCGTCCACGTCGTCGACCACGACGTAGACCCCGGACGGGCCGGCCGTCTCCATGACCTTGTCGTACACCCCGCCGCGCCCCTTGCTGCCCAGCATCACCGCGCCGTTGCCGTACGCCAGTTCCGCGTGCATCACCGCGCCGTCGTCACCCTCGTAGACCGCGACCTGGGTGAACCCGAACGCCTCGGTGAGCTGCTGGATCGCTGCCTTCGCGTCGCGGTAGAGCAGCGCGGGGTAGATGGACGGAACGCCTGCCATGACGGTCACTCCCTCTCGTAACGATGGCCCAAGTGATCCACGTCACAGCATGGCAGGCGCCACTGACACTCAGCGGAAGGTGTCGCACCGGGCCATGTCGCCCGTGCGGTAGCCCTGGTAGAACCACTGCTGGCGCTGCTGCGCCGAGCCGTGGGTCCAGGACTCCGGGGTGACCCGGCCCTGGAACTTCTCCTGGATCCGGTCGTCCCCCACCGCCGCCGCCGCGTCCAGCCCGTCGCGGATGTCCTGGTCGGTGAGGTTCGTGATCAGCGGCCGCCCCGTGGACTCGTCCGGGGTCCGCGTCGCGTTGTGCGCCCACACCCCGGCGTAGCAGTCGGCCTGGAGCTCGACCTTCACCGCGTTGCTGTTCGCGCCCGTCTGCCCGTTCTGGGCGCGCGCCAGCGTGCCCGTCAGGTTCTGGACGTGGTGCCCGTACTCGTGGGCGATGACGTACGCCTGGGCGAAGGGGCCGCCGTGCGCCCCGAAGGTGGTCCGCAACTCCTCGAAGAAGCCCAGGTCCAGGTAGACCTGCCGGTCCGCCGGGCAGTAGAAGGGCCCGACCGCCTTGGTGGCCGCCCCGCAGGCGGTGTTCACCCGGCCGGTGAAGAAGACGGTCGACGCGGGGGCGTACGTCCCGCCGCGCCGCCTGAACTCCTGCCTCCAGAAGTCCTGTGTGCTGTTCACCACGGCGACGAGCCGGCAGTCCTCCCGGGCGTTGGCGTCGCTTCCCTTCTTGCAGGCCTGCTGGACCTGGGCGGCCGAGGAGGCCGTCGAGACCGGCTCCGGGCTCCCGTCGGACAGCCCCAGCTGGTCCGGTCCCACCCCGAAGAGCAGGCCCAGGACCAGGGCGATCAGCCCGACGACCCCGCCGCCGATCGTGGCCCGGCCGCCCGGGACGCGGCTGCTGCGGACGTCCTTCACCTCGGACGTGTCCAGATCGGCGTCGTCGTCGAACTGCATGCCCCACCGCCCTCCACGCGTGGCCAACCCCTTCATCCTGATACGTGCCCGGCCCGCCCGGGGCGGCCCTTGGGCCGGACGGGTGAGGGGCGGGCCCCGAAAAGTGGTTGCGCACCCCCGTTAGAATGGCTTCATGGCAAATCTCCTCGCGGATTAGCGGCGTCGAAGAACGCGCGTCCCGCCCCGCCTTCCGCCGTCCATACCGCTCTGGAGTATTTCCGTGATCACCGCCACCGGCATCGAGCTGCGCGCCGGCGCCCGCGTCCTCATCGAGTCCGCTTCCTTCCGCATCGCCAAGGGCGACCGCATCGGCCTCGTCGGCCGCAACGGAGCGGGCAAGACCACCCTCACCAAGTGCCTGGCCGGCGAGGGCCAGCCCGCCGCCGGCAGCATCGCCCGCTCCGGCGAGGTCGGCTACCTCCCGCAGGACCCCCGCACCGGCGACCTCGACGTCCTGGCCCGCGACCGGATCCTCTCCGCCCGCGGCCTCGACGTCCTGATCAAGAAGATGCGGATGAACGAGGAGCGCATCGCCACCGGCTCCGGCGCCACCCGCGAGAAGGCCCTGCGCCAGTACGAGCGCCAGGAGACCGAGTTCCTCACCAAGGGCGGGTACGCCGCCGAGTCCGAGGCCGCGACCATCTCGGCCGCCCTCAGCCTCCCCGACCGGGTCCTCGGCCAGCCGCTGCACACCCTCTCCGGCGGCCAGCGCCGCCGCGTCGAGCTCGCCCGCATCCTCTTCTCGGACGCCGACACCCTGCTCCTCGACGAGCCCACGAACCACCTCGACGCCGACTCGATCGTCTGGCTGCGCGACTACCTGAAGAACTACCGCGGCGGCTTCGTCGTGATCTCCCACGACGTCGACCTGGTCGAGACCGTGGTCAACAAGGTCTTCTACCTCGACGCCAACCGCTCGGTCATCGACATCTACAACATGGGCTGGAAGCTCTACCAGCAGCAGCGCGAGGCCGACGAGAAGCGCCGCAAGCGCGAGCGCCAGAACGCCGAGAAGAAGGCCGCGGCCCTCAACTCGCAGGCCGACAAGATGCGCGCCAAGGCGACCAAGACCGTCGCCGCCCAGAACATGGCCAAGCGCGCCGAGCGCCTGCTCTCCGGCCTGGAGGCGGTCCGCGTCTCCGACAAGGTCGCCAAGCTCCGCTTCCCGGACCCGGCGCCCTGCGGCAAGACCCCGCTGACCGCCGAGGGCCTGTCGAAGTCGTACGGCTCCCTGGAGATCTTCACCGACGTCGACCTGGCCATCGACAAGGGCTCCCGCGTGGTCATCCTCGGCCTCAACGGCGCCGGCAAGACCACCCTGCTGCGCCTGCTCGCGGGCGCCGAGCAGCCCGACACCGGCCAGGTCACCCCCGGCCACGGCCTCAAGCTCGGCTACTACGCCCAGGAGCACGAGACGCTCGACCCGGACCGCACGGTCCTGGAGAACATGCGCTCCTCCGCCCCCGACCTGGACCTGGTCGACGTGCGCAAGACGCTCGGCTCCTTCCTGTTCTCCGGCGACGACGTGGACAAGCCGGCGGGCGTGCTCTCCGGTGGCGAGAAGACCCGTCTGGCCCTGGCCACCCTGGTCGTCTCCTCGGCGAACGTGCTGCTCCTCGACGAGCCCACCAACAACCTCGACCCGGCCAGCCGCGAGGAGATCCTCGGCGCGCTGCGCACGTACAAGGGCGCGGTCATCCTCGTCACCCACGACGAGGGCGCCGTGGAGGCCCTGGAGCCGGAGCGGATCATCCTGCTCCCCGACGGGGTCGAGGACCTGTGGGGCCCGGACTACCGGGACCTGGTCGCCCTCGCCTGAGCCCCCGCCGCCGGGTTGATCCAGTGCCGTATGGATCATTCGGCGCAGACGTGATCCATCATCTGAGTGAGACGGTCTCGTACCGTCGCCCTCTGTACAGCGACCCCGGCCGCATCCTCACGGATACGCGTCCGGGGTCGGCTGCTTCCGGTGCCCCGCCCCTGACCTGGTGATTCCTCTTGGTGACGGAGGAATGTGACGGAGGTCATGCAGCGGAAGAGGAGATTCCGTTCTGCTCGGGTGTCCACGGGCTGAGAAATGCCGTCCGACCGACCTTGCTGAATGGGTGGCCAGGAAGCCGGGGAGGGGTGATCATGAGAAGCACAGAGCGCACTTCCCACGAGGAGGCACGGGTGGCCGAGACTCTGAAGAAGGGCAGCCGGGTGACCGGCGCCGCGCGCGACAAGCTCGCGGCAGACCTGAAGAAGAAGTACGACTCCGGTGCGAGTATCCGGGCGCTGGCCGAAGAGACCGGCCGGTCCTACGGATTCGTCCACCGGATGCTCAGCGAGTCCGGAGTGACGCTGCGTGGTCGCGGTGGCGCGACGCGCGGCAAGAAGGCGGCCGCGGCCTGACCCTGGCCCCCGGGCCGGGGCGGTGCCGAGGACCGTCCGACAGCTCCGTTCCGTTCCATGTTGTCCCACGCTGTACCGCTGCTGTTCCGTACATGGTTCCTTCGGTGACCCCCGGTCGGCCCCCAGGTCGGCTGGGTGGTTACTGTGCAGTCACTTAGGCCGGGCGTCCGGCCACGACTGCACACCGGAGGCACCAGATGGCTCTGCTCGACAAGGATGGCGTACGGCTCACCATCGACGACACGGTCGCCACGGTGACGCTGACCAATCCGGCCAAGCGAAACGCTCAGTCCCCCGCGCTCTGGCGGGCGTTGGCGGAGGCCGGACGGTCGCTGCCCGGCACGGTCCGGGTCGTCGTGCTGCGCGGCGAGGGCAAGTCCTTCTCCGCGGGGCTCGACCGGCAGGCGTTCACCCCCGAGGGTTTCGAGGGCGAGCCGTCCTTCCTCGATCTGGCGCGCGGTTCCGACGAACTGCTCGACTCCACGATCGCCGAGTACCAGGAGGCCTTCACCTGGTGGCGCCGCAATGACATCGTCTCCATCGCCGCCGTACAGGGGCACGCCATCGGCGCCGGCTTCCAGCTCGCGCTCGCGTGCGACCTGCGGGTCGTCGCGGACGACGTGCAGTTCGCCATGCGCGAGACCAGCCTGGGCCTGGTCCCGGACCTGGCCGGCACCCAGCCGCTGACCGCCCTGGTCGGCTACGCCCGCGCGCTCGAGATCTGCGCGACGGGCCGCTTCGTGCACGCCGAGGAGGCCGAGCGGGTGGGCCTGGCGAACCTCGTCGTCCCGGCCGACGAGCTCGACGCCGCCGTCCAGGACCTCACCACCGCCCTGCTGGCCCCGCCGCGCGACGCCGTCATCGAGACCAAGGCGCTGCTGCGCACGGCCGGCTCCCGCCCGTACGACGACCAGCGCGCCGCCGAACGCGCCGCCCAGGCCCGCCGCCTGCGCGACCTGGCGGGCCTGTCGGACTGACGCCCCGGGGCTCCGCCCCCCACCCGTTGCGCCCCATCGCCGCGCGGGCCGGAATTTCGCGCGGCGAAATTCCGGCCCCACCGGCGTTGGAGGCGCCGGGTGGGGAGGCGCTCCGTGGGGCCGGAGCCGCCCCTGCGGCTAGAAGCCGTGGCGGGAGCCGCCGTCCACCGGGACCATCACGCCCGTGAGGTAGGAGGCCGCCGGCGAGAGGAGGAACGCCGCCGTGCGGCCGAACTCCTCCGGCGTGCCGTAACGCCGCAGCGGGATCCGGGACTCGTGCAGCGAGCGCGCGGCCGCCGCGTCGCCGGACAGCGTGTCCAGCTCCCGCACCCGGTCGGTGTCGATCCTGGCCGGCAGCAGCCCGATCACGCGGATCCCGCGCGGCCCCAGGTCCACCGAGAGGGACTTCGCGAAGCCCGCCAGCCCCGGCCGCAGGCCGTTCGAGATGGTCAGGCCGGGGATCGGCTCGTGCACCGAGCCCGACAGGACGAAGCCGATGACCCCGCCCTCGCCCAACTCCGCGGCCGCCGCCCGGGCCAGCCGCACCGCGCCCAGGAAGACCGACTCGAACGCCGCCGCCCACTGCTCGTCGGTGTTGTCCGCCGCGACGCCCGGCGCCGGTCCGCCGACGCTGATGAGGATGCCGTCGAGCCGCCCGAAGCGCTCCTTGGCCTCGGCCACCAGCCGCCCGGCGGACCCCGGGTCGGAGTTGTCCGCCGCCAGGCCCACCGCGTCGGGCCCCAGTCCGGCGGCCGCGGCCGCCGCCCGTTCCCCGTCCCGGCCGGTCAGCAGCACCTTCGCGCCCTCGGCGGCCAGCTCCCGCGCGGAGGCGAAGCCCAGGCCGCGGGTGGCGCCGGTGACGATGTAGACACGGTCCTTCAGTCCAAGATCCATACGGCCAACCTACGCCGAAGCGGGCTCCGGCGACACGGCCCCGGCCGGGGCCGCCGCGGCCGCCTCGCGGTCGCGCCGCTCCCGGCGGACCAGCACCACCCATCCCACCGGCACGGCCGCCGCGAACAGCCACCACTGCACGGCGTACGCCATGTGCGGGCCGATCGAGTCGTGGTCGGGCTCCGCCACCGCCTCGGGGCCGCCGCTCTGCGGCAGCGGGGAGGTGAGCTCCAGGTAGCCGCCGAGGACCCGCCTGCCCAGGGCGGCGGCCTGCTGCTCGCTGTTGACCAGCATCACCTGGCGGTCGGGCAGGCCCTTGCGGTCCTTGATCCCGCTGTCCCCGCTGGTCTCGTCGGCCTTGAGTCGGCCGGCGACCGTCACCTCGCCCGAAGGCGCGGCCGGCACCGGCGGGTAGGCGGTCGGGTCGTCCCCGCCGGGCACCCAGCCCCGGTTGACCAGCACCACCCGTCCGTCGCCCAGCACCAGCGGGGTCACGACCTGGAAGCCGACCTTGTCGTCGTTCGAGGTGCGCATCCGGACCACGACCTCGTGCGCGGAGTCGTACGTACCGGTGGCCGTGACGGCACGCCAGTAGTCGGACCGCGGGACGGTGTGGCCGGGCGAGGTGACCTCGGTCACCGGCACGGGCTTCGCGGAGAGGTTCTGCGCGATCAGCTCGTTCTGGGCGACCCGGTGCTCATGGCGGTGGAACTGCCAGAAGCCCAGCTTGATCATCACGGGGATGAGGACGAGGGCGATGAGGGTGAGGCACACCCACTGCCGGGTCAGCACAAAGCGGTACACGCCCACGACGGTACCCGCACGGCAGGGGACCCCGGCAGCCGGGTGGCCTTCCGGGGTCCGGGGGAGGAGGGGAGGGGTGAGGGGGGACGGTCAGACGCGGTCGACGATGCCCACCTTCCCCTCCGCGCGGGCGCAGTGCCCGCCGCAGAACCACTGCCCCTCGACCTCCACGCCCTGCCCGATGATCTGGACCCGGCAGTGCTCGCAGATGGGCGCCATACGGTGGATGGCGCAGGAGAAGCAGTCGAAGACGTGCACCGCGCCCTGCGCGTGCACCTCGAAGGACATGCCGTAGTCGTTTCCGCAGACCTCACAACGTGCCATGCGCCGCATGCTTCGCGGGCCGGCGGGCCCGAACAAGATCCACGGGGGTGAGTCGCCGCGCCTGCACCCGCCCGGAGCAACGTCCGCCTACTGCTCCCCGGCGGGTGCCACGTCCCGCAGCAGCTGCGTGAAGGCCGCCTCGTCCACCACCGGGGTGCCGAAGGACCTGGCCTTGACCGTCTTGGAGGTCGCCGAGTCGGGGTCGTTGGTCACCAGCAGGCTGGTGAGCCGCGACACGCTGGTCGCGATGTGCAGCCCGGCCTCCACGGCCCGGTCCTCCAGCAGCTCCCGGTCCACCGAGGTGTCCCCGGAGAAGGCGACCCGCATGCCCTGCTTCAGCGGCTCGCCGTCCTCGAAGCGCCCCGGGTTGGGGTACGGGGAGGGCGGCAGCTTCCGCGAGGCGCGCCAGCTGCCCCCGTACGAGGCCTGGTAGCCGACCCGGGGTGTGGCGGGGGTGTCCGACCACTCCGTCAGCGGGCGGCACTCCAGCAGCGGGAGGCGCACGCCGTCCCGCGCGGCCGCGTGCAGCGACGGGCGGAAGGCCTCCGCCAGCACCCGGGCGTCGTCGAGCGCGTGGTGGGCGCGCTGCTGGACCACGCCGTAGTGCGCGGCGAGGGACTCCAGCTTGTGGTTGGGCAGCGGGAGGTCCAGTTCCTTCGACAGGGCGATGGTGCAGAGCCGTTGCCGCACGGGCGCGGCCGACGAGGCCCGCGCGTACTCCCGGGCGATCATCTGCCAGTCGAAGATGGCGTTGTGCGCGACGAGGACGCGGTCCGCGAGCCGCTCGGCGAACTCCCCGGCGATGTCTTCGAAGAGGGGCGCGTCCGCCAGCATCTCGCTGGTCAGGCCGTGGATCCAGACCGGGCCGGGGTCCCGGCGGGGGTTGACGAGGCTGTACCAGTGGTCCTCGACGTTGCCCTGCGCGTCGAGCCGGTAGACGGCCGCGGAGACTATCCGGTCGTCGCGAGCGAGCCCGGTCGTCTCCACGTCGACGACCGCGTACCCCTGGGGGTACGCGGTCGGCCACGTCGTGTCTGCGGTCGTACGGTCGTCGAGCATGGTCATAGAGGATACGGGCAGACACTGACAGTCGCCGCCCGCCGCCTGCGGTGCCCGGCGGGACGTGAGGTCCGCCACCTCCGGCCGGCCGTGGGCCCGGTCAGGCTCCGGGCGCCCGGAGCAGGGATTCCGTCAGGGCCCGTACCGACAGCAGGAACAGCCGCTCCGGGTCCGCCGGGCGGGCCAGGGCGCGGGCCAGGTCCGGGTCGTCGGCGGCGGAGCCGGGGGGCGGGTCCCACAGCTCGCCCTCGCCGGGGGACTGGACGGGGGAGCGCTCGCGGTTGCGTTCCACCAGGACGAAGCCCACCACCTGGAACTGGACGGCGCGCACGGCGTCGGCGGCGCGGGCCCCGCGCAGCCCCGCCGCCCGCACCTCGGCGACCAGCGCGCGCTGGGCCGGCAGGAACATCCGGTCGGTCAGGCCGCGTTCGTGGACCATGCCGATCAGGTGCGGCCGCTCGCGCAGCTCGCGGCGCATGCTGCGGGCCACGGACACGATGCGCTCGGCGGGGGTGCCGCCGGCCGGCCGGATGGCTCCCATGTCCCGGACGGTCCGCTCGACGAGCGCGTCGAGGAGCTGCTCGCGGTTGCCCACGTGCCAGTAGATCGAGGTGACGGCCGTCCCGAGCTCGGCGGCCAGCCCGCGCATGGTGAGGGCGTCCGGGCCGCGCCGTCTGACCAGCGCGGCGGCCGCCTCCAGTACCGCCTCGCGGGTGAGCGGGCTCCTCGCCATCGGCGTCCTCCCCGGGTCCGGTGATCCGACGTATCGTCAGTTTTCTTGTGTGCGGCCCTCTTTACCCTTCATCGGCGGCGGTGTAACTGTGTTACAGAACCCCTCCTGGACTCCGTCAGGGGGGACCCCCAGAAGGGTGGTGCGGAACATGGCACGCGTACGGTACGGAGCGCGCACCGAGGCGGAGACCGCCGCGTCGCGCGAGAAGAGCTCGAACCTCCCCGACATCTGGTCCACCGGAGTCGTGGCCGTCTGGGAGACCGACCCGGACGTGGTGGCGGCCGTCCTGCCGCCACCGCTGAAGCCCGGCGAACGGCCGCTGGTGCGGGCCAACATCAGCAAGGTCGACCTGCCCGGCTACCCGCTCGGCGCCGGCTCGGTGGCCGTCGCCGCCCGGCACGCCGGGGTCGAGGGCTGGTACCCGCTGGTCATGCCGATGACCCACGAGCGCGCCCTGACCGGCGGCCGCGAGGTCTTCGGCGAGCCGAAGAAGCTGGGCGAGGTCACGGTGGAGCGCGAGGGGCTGGTCGTGCGCGCTTCCCTGGCCCGGCACGGCATCGCCTTCGTGGAGGTCCGCGGGGCGGTGGACCGCGAGCTGCCGCTGCCCGAGCCGGCGCAGAAGACCGACTTCTACTTCAAGTTCCTCCCGGCCGTCGACGGCTCCGGCTTCGAGGACGACCCGGTCCTCGTGCACTGCACGCGCAACGAGAAGGTCCGCCGGCTGGAGCACCTCACCGGTGACGTGGTCCTGCGCGAGTCGATGTTCGACCCGGTCGCCGACCTCCCCGTACGCCGCCTCGTGGAGCTCACCATCGGGGAGAAGACCACCGACCAGAAGGGCCGGGCCGTCGAGAGGGTCAGCGCGCAGGCGCTGATCCCGTACCTCCACCAGCGCTACGACGATCCGCAGCAGGCCTTCGACGGCCCGCCCGAGGGGAGTGCGTGAGATGCGGCTCGAACCCGGACAGGTGGCCGTCGTCACCGGAGCCGCGAGCGGGATCGGCCTGGCCCTCGCCCGCCGCTTCGCCGCCGAGGGGCTCAGGGTGGTCCTCGCCGACGTCGAGGAGGGCGCCCTGCGCAAGGCCGCCGAGGACCTGCGGGCGCAGGGCGCCGAGGTGCTGGCCCGGACCGTCGACGTCAGCGACCGCGACTCCGTCGTCGCCCTCGCCGACGCCGCCTACGAGGCCTTCGGCGCGGTCCACGTGCTGTGCAACAACGCGGGCGTCGGCTCGGGCGCCGAGGGCCGGATGTGGGAGCACGAGCCCAACGACTGGAAGTGGGCCTTCTCCGTCAACGTCTGGGGCGTCTTCCACGGCATCCAGGCCTTCGTCCCCCGCATGATCGCCGGCGGCGCCCCCGGGCACGTCGTCAACACCTCCTCCGGCGACGGCGGCATCGCCCCGCTGCCCACCGCCTCCGTGTACGCCGTCACCAAGGCCGCCGTGGTCACCATGACCGAGTCCCTCTACGCCCACCTCAAGGCGGAGGGCGCCGCCGTCGGCGCCTCCGTCCTCTTCCCCGGACCGCACATGCTGCGCACCGGGCTGTGGGAGTCGCACCGCAACCGCCCCGAGCGCTACGCGAAGGAGCGCCCGCGCAGGTCCCCGTACCGGACCCTGGACCAGTACGAGTCCGCCATGCGCGCGGCCGGGCACGAGGTGCGCTTCACCCCGGTCGAGGAGGTCGCCGGGCACGTCGTCGACGGCATCCGCGCCGACCGCTTCTGGATGCTCCCGGCCAGTGAGCACAGCGACCGGCAGATCCGGGCCCGTTCGCAGTCCATGCTCGACCGCGCCAACCCCGCCTACCTGGAGAGCTTCATCCTCGACTGAGGAGAAACAGCGTGAACGCGTACGAAGACCCGTACCTGATCATCTCCTCCGACTGCCACGCCGGACTGCCCACCGAGCAGTACCGCCCCTACCTCGACCCCCGCTTCCACCGCGCCTTCGACGAGTTCCTCGGCCAGCGCGACGCCCGCCGCGAGGAGGCCACCCGCCTCGGCATCCGCAACGAGGCCTTCGCCGAGAAGTGGTTCCACGACCACGAGGAAGGGCTGAAGGGCGGCTGGGACTCCGCCCAGCGCCTGAAGGAGCTCGACGGCGACGGGGTCGCCGCCGAGGTCGTCTTCCCCGACGCCGACGCCGTGGACAGCCAGACCGCCGCGCCGTTCGGCGTGGGCCTCGGCCTCTCCGGCGACCAGGACCCCGAACTCGGCATGGCGGGCGCGCAGGCCCACAACCGCTGGCTCGCCGAGTTCGTCTCCCGCAACCCCGAGCGGCACTGCGGCGTCGCGCTGCTGCCCGTCACCGCCGAACCCGACAAGGTCGTCGCCGAGATCCACCGGGCCAAGGAGTCCGGCCTCGGCGCCCTGATGATCCCCTCCATGTGGGTGGACAAGGCCCCCTACCACGACCGCCGCTACGACCCGGTCTGGGCGGCCGCGGCCGAGACCGGCATGCCCGTCGTCACCCATTCGGGAGCCGCCCCGCGCCACGAGTACGGCGACCACCTCGGCATCTACGTCTCCGAGGTCACCTGGTGGCCCGCCCGCCCGCTGTGGTTCCTGCTGTGGTCCGGGGCCTTCGAACGCCACCCGGGCCTGAAGTTCGGCGTCGCCGAGTCGGGCTGCTGGTGGCTGCCGAACCAGCTGTGGTTCATGGACCGCCTCTACCTCGGCGCGCACGGCGGCAAGAAGCTCTCGCCCTTCGCCGAGCTGAAGCGCCCGCCCAGCGAGTACCTCGACCGGCAGGTGTTCGTCTGCGCCACCAACACCAAGCGGCGCGAACTGGCCCAGCGCTACGAGATCGGCGTGGACAACATCCTGTGGGGCTCGGACTTCCCGCACCCCGAGGGCACCTGGCCCGACACCCGCACCTGGCTGGCGAGGACCTTCCACGACATCCCCGTCGACGAGACCCGGCGCATGCTGGGCCTGGCGGCGGCCGAGGTCTTCGGCTTCGACACGGCGAAACTCGCCCCGCTCGCCCGCCGGATCGGCCCCACCCCGGCCGAGCTGGGCCAGGGCGCGGACCAGGCGGCGGTGGAGGCCTCCTGGGCCCGCTCCCGCGAGACCGGCCGGCACTGGCTCACCGGCGAGGACTTCCCGGTACTGGGGGTCTCGGCATGACGGAGGACCGCTACACGGTCATCTCGGCCGACTGCCACGCGGGCGCCGACCTGCTGGACTACAAGCCGTACCTGGCCGGGCGCCACCACGACGCGTTCGACGCCTGGGCCGCCGCGTACGTCAACCCGTACGAGGACCTCCTCGCGGACACCGCCGACCGCAACTGGAACTCCGCGCGCAGGCTCGCCGAGCTGGAGGCGGACGGCATCGTCGCGGAGGTGGTCTTCCCCAACACCATCCCGCCGTTCTTCCCCAAGGCCTCCTTGATGGCGCAGCCGCCCACGGCCGCCGAGTACGAGCTGCGCTGGGCCGGGCTCCAGGCCCACAACCGCTGGCTGGCCGACTTCTGCGCGGACGCCCCGGGCCGACGGGCGGGGGTGGCGCAGATCCTCCTCAACGACGTGGACGCGGCGGTGAAGGAGATCCGCCGCACCCGGGAGGCCGGGCTGACGGGCGGCGTCCTGCTGCCCGGCGTCCCGCCCGGCTCGACCGTTCCCGAGCTGTACTCGCAGGCGTACGACCCGATCTGGGCGGTCTGCGACGAACTGGACGTCCCGGTCAACCACCACGGCGGCTCGGCGTCCCCGCCGCTGGGGGACGAGCCGGCGGCCCGCGCGGTCTTCATGGTCGAAACCACCTGGTTCTCGCACCGCGCCCTGTGGCACCTGGTCTTCGGCGGCGCCTTCCGCCGCCACCCGGGCCTGAAGCTGGTCCTCACGGAACAGGGCTCGGGCTGGATCCCGGGCGTCCTGCAGATGCTGGACTACTACCACGGCCGCCTGGTCGCGGCCTCGTCCACGGCGGAGTCCAAGTTCGGGGCGGGGCTGGCCGACTCGATGGGCAAGGGCCCGAGCGAGGTCTGGCGGGACAACTGCTTCGTGGGGGCCAGCTTCATGCGCCCCCACGAGGTCCCGCTGCGGGAGCGGATCGGCCTCGACAAGATCATGTGGGGCAGCGACTACCCCCACGACGAGGGCACCACCCCGTACTCCCGCGAGGGCCTGCGCATCGCGTACGCGGGCCTGCCGAGGGAGGAGGTCGCGGCGATGGTCGGCGGCAACGCCGCCCGGGTGTACGGCTTCGACCTGCCCCGGCTGGACGCGCTGGCGGCGAAGTGCGGCCCGCTGGTCACGGAGGTGGCCGAACCCCTGGCGTCCGTCCCACCCGACGCCACCAGCCCGGCCTTCGCCCGCGGGGGCTCGGTCCGGGTCTGGTGACGCGAGGGTCCCGCCGGGGCGGGACCGGCGGGGGTCCGGCCGCCCGGTCCGCCCGGGCGGGATCCGGGCCGGGCCATCCGCGGCGGGATGCCCCCGGCCGCCCGCCGCCCGAAGTGCGGCGGTTTCCACCCCTGCCTGCGCACTGCCCCTTGTACCCGGGGTAACCCCGTCGGATACTGATCGGTAACAACCCCTAGCGGCACCCCGGAACCCGCCCTAAGGTGCGCCCATGCCCAATCTGCCCGATGTCGTGCTGTGGTCCATACCCGCCTTCGTGCTGCTCACCGTCATCGAGGTGGTCAGCTACCGGCTCCATCCCGACGAGGACGCCGCCGGCTACGACGCCAAGGACGCGGTCACCAGCGTCACCATGGGCCTCGGCAGCATCGGCTTCGACCTGCTCTGGAAGGTCCCGGTCGTCGCGGTCTTCACCGCCGTCTACGAACTGACCCCGCTGCGGGTGCCGTTCCTGTGGTGGACCGCCCTGCTGATGCTCCTCGTCCAGGACTTCCTCTACTACTGGCAGCACCGGCTCCACCACGTCATCCGCATCCTGTGGGCCTGCCACGTCGTCCACCACAGCAGCCGGAACTTCAACCTCACCACCGCCCTGCGCCAGCCCTGGACCAGCGCGACCACCTGGTGGTTCTACCTGCCGATGGTCGCCCTCGGGGTGCACCCGGCCGCGGTGCCGTTCTGCTACGGCATCAACCTGCTCTACCAGTTCTGGGTGCACACCGAGCGCATCGGGAAGCTGCCGCGCCCCTACGAGTACGTCTTCAACACCCCCTCCCACCACCGCGTCCACCACGCCTCCCAGGGCGGCTACCTGGACCGCAACTTCGGCGGCATCCTGATCGTCTGGGACCGGATGTTCGGCTCCTGGGTCGGGGAGACGGACCAGCCCGTCTACGGGCTCACCAAGAACATCAACACCTTCAACCCCCTGCGCGTCGCCACCCACGAGTACGCCGCCATCGCCCGCGACGTCCGCGCCGCCCGCAGCTGGCGCGAGCGCGCCGGGCGGGTGTTCCGCGGCCCCGGCTGGCAGCCCGCCCCGGCCGCCGCCGCCGCGCGGCCCGAGAAGGCCCCGGAGCCCGCCGCGTGAGCGCCACCCAGTCCCGCACGTCCGCCCCCGCCGATGCCGGCACCGCCGGGCGGGTGCTGCTCGGCGCCTTCGCCGTGGCCTCCGCCGTCGACCTCGCGGCGCTGCTCGCCGGCTGGCACCCCGGGCACGTGGTCGCCAAGCCCCTGCTGATGCCGCTGCTCGTCGCGTACGTGCTCACCCTCCGCGCACCCCGGCTGCTCGTCGCCGCGCTGCTGTTCGGCTGGGGCGGGGACCTCGCCCTGCTCTTCGACGCCGAGCCGGCCTTCCTCGTCGGCATGGGCTCCTTCGCCGCCGGCCACGTCTGCTACCTGTTCCTGTTCGGCCGGGGCCGGACGAGTCCCGCGCTCGGGGGCGCGTACGCCGCGGCGCTCGTCGGGACCGTCGCGCTGCTGTGGGGGGACCTGCCGACGGGGCTGCGGATCCCCGTCGCCGGCTACAGCCTGCTGCTGGCCTCCATGGCCTACCGCTCCAGCGCGCTCGGCCGGGTCGCCGGGGTGGGCGGGGCGCTGTTCCTGCTCTCCGACACGCTCATCGCGACCGGGGTGGCCGAGTGGCCGCAGCTCCCGCGTCCCGACTTCTGGATCATGGCGACGTACCTGGCGGCCCAGTACCTGCTGGCCTCGGGCGCACTCGCCCGGAAGCAGGCGTACGGTAGGGAAGTCATACAAGACTGAACTACCCCGGAGGGCTGCACCACCATGCGCGCCACCGTCATCCACGCCCCGCACGACATCCGCGTGGAGGAGGTGCCCGACGCTGCGATCCAGCGCCCCGAGGACGCCGTCGTCCGCGTCCTGCGCGCCTGCATCTGCGGCAGCGACCTGTGGGCCTACCGCGGCGAGGCCCAGCGCCAGCCGGGCCAGCGGATCGGGCACGAGTTCCTCGGCGTCGTCGAGGAGACCGGCTCCGCCGTCTCCGGCCTGAAGGCCGGCGACCTGGTCGTGGCCCCGTTCATGTGGTCCGACGGCACCTGCGACTACTGCTCCGAAGGCCTGTACACCTCCTGCGTGCACGGCGGCTTCTGGGGCTCGGTCGGCTTCGACGGCGGCCAGGGCGAGGCCGTGCGGGTCCCGCACGCCGACGGCACCCTGGTGAAGCTGCCCGCCGCGGCCGCCTCCGACGACCACCTGCTGACCGGCCTGCTCGCGCTCTCCGACGTCATGGGCACCGGCCACCACGCCGCCCTGGGCGCGGGCGTCCGCGCGGGCTCCACCGTCGCCGTCGTCGGCGACGGCGCGGTCGGCCTGTGCGGGGTGCTCGCGGCCAAGCGCCTCGGCGCCGAGCGGATCATCGCCCTGGGCCGCCACAGCGCCCGCACGGACATCGCGAAGCTCTTCGGGGCCACCGACGTGGTCGCCGAGCGCGGCGAGGCCGCCGAGGCGGCGGTCCGCGAGCTGACCGGCGGCCAGGGCGCGCACGCGGTCATCGAGGCGGTGGGCACCGAGCAGTCCATGCGCACGGCCGTGAACATCACCCGCGACGGCGGCGCCATCGGCTACGTCGGCGTCCCGCACGGCAGCGGCACCGGCCTGGACCTCGGGGTGATGTTCGACCGCAACATCACCCTGCGCGGCGGTGTGGCACCGGTGCGCGCGTACATCCCGGAGCTGCTGGAGGACGTGCTGAGCGGCGCCATCGACCCGGCGCCCGTCTTCGACCGGGCCGTGTCCCTGGACGAGGTCCCCGACGGCTACCGCGCCATGGACGACCGCAGCGCCCTCAAGGTCCTGATCAAGCCCTGACGGCACGGGGCGGACGCATGAGGGGCCGGGCGGGCGATCCCCGCCCGGCCCCCCCCGCCGTGGCGCGTGGCGTTACGGCTTGACGGCCTTGAGGGCGTCGACCACGCCCGCGCCGTAGAAGCCGGTCTGGCCCCACTTGGCCTTGCAGGTGGTGGCGTCGACCAGGTTGCCGGTGCCGTCGTAGATCTTGTCGGGGCAGGCGGTCCTCGTCGCCTGGGCCTTGAGCATCGCCTGGAGCTGGGAGGGCGTGGCCCCCGGGTGCGCGCTCTTGAGCAGGGCCGCGACGCCCGCGACGTGCGGGGTGGCCATCGAGGTGCCCTGCTTGTAGCCGTAGCCGCCGCCCGGGAGGGTGGACAGCACGCGGCCGTTGGCGTCGGGGGTGGCCGGGACCTGCCACTTGTCGCCGCCGGGGGCGGCCACGTCGACGACCCCGAGGCCGTAGCTGGAGTAGTACGAGCGGAAGCCCTTGTCGCCGGTCGCGCTGACGGTGACCACGCCCGGCAGCTGCGCGGGCAGGTCCAGGCAGACCTTCGGGTCTATGGTGCGCGGCGACGGCGTGGCGTCGTCCGGGCTGGTGTCGTCGGTGATCGAGTCGGCGGCGAGGTCCCAGTTCTCGTTGCCGGCGGCGGCCACGTTCAGCACGCCCTTGCGCTCGGCGTACTTGCCGGCCCGGGTGAGGGCCTCGACCAGTGCCTTCTGGTCGTCGTCCGTCTTGCAGTTGAAGTACCAGGGGTCGACGTAGTAGCTGTTGTTGGTGACCGCGATGCCCTTCTCTGCGGCGAACATGAACCCGCAGACCACCGCCTCGGTGTAGAAGAGGCTGGTCCCGGGCTCGCTCACCTTGATCGCGGCGACCTTGACGCCGGGCGCGACCCCGCTGACGCCGACCCCGTTGCGGGCGGCGGCGATGGTGCCCGCCACGTGCGTGCCGTGGTCGCTGCCGTCGGGGTAGGGGCGCCAGGCGCCGTCGGTGGTGTCCGCGACCCCGCCGACGCAGTTGGCGGACTGGCCCTTCGAGAAGTTCGGGGCGAGGTCGGGGTGGGTGTCGTCCACGCCCGTGTCGATGACGCCGACGGTGACGTCCCGGCTGCCCGCGTTGACCTTCTGGGCCTGGTCGGCCCTGATCGCCCGCAGGTCCCACTGGTTCGCTTCCAGGGGCTCCTGGCCCGGCTCGGCCCGGGCCGCGGCCCGCGCGGCGTCGGCGTCGCCCAGCCGCTGGGTCGTGCCCTCCTCGGTGGTCTGCACCGTCTGCAGGGGGGCCGTACGGGTGGCTCCCACGGACACGAACAGGTTCCGCTGGGCCCGCAGCTGCTTGGCGAAGTCCGGGTTCTGGGAATGTGCGACGACGACGCCGATCTGTTCATAGGACGTCACCACCGTCCCGCCGGCCTGCTCGATGGCCTTCCTGGCCTGCCGGGCCGTCCCGTACGCGGTCAGGTTCGCCACGTACGAGAGCGCGGGGCCGGTGGCGGCGGCCTTCGCGGCCGTCGCCGGGCCCGCCGTGTCGCCCAGCGGTGCGGCCGAGGCAGCCACCGAGGGCAGGAAGGCGAGTGAGGCCGTGAGCGCCAGGCCGACCGGAACGGCGAGGGCCCGCCGACGGCCGGATCCCAGATGAGCCATGGGTTCTCCACATCATCCGTGAATGAGCAGCCCGTACGCGGTCGCGTCGGACGCGTTCATGACACGCGAACCTAGCGCCGGCGTTCCCCTTTGCGCCATCAGTTCGACGAATCAGCCGTTTGGAAAGCAGAACCGCCGAAGATGCGGAGGGTGTTGAACCGTCCCGGCACGGCGGCCGTGCCGTTGACCGGGGGCCCAGCACCACCGCCCCCCCACACGGAGGTTGTTTTGACCGTCCCCACCGCACCCGCGTCACAAGGAGAACCCCCCGTGACCACGCAAGCAGCGCCGCCGCCGGGCGGCGCGGGACCCGCCCCGGCACAGGTGTCGGCCGAGGAGTTCGCGCGCGTCCAGCAGAGCCCCGAGTTCGCCGAACTGCGCAGCTCCTACCGCTCCTTCGCCTTCCCGCTCACCGTGGCCTTCATCGCCTGGTACCTGCTCTACGTCCTGCTGTCCAACTACGCGGGCGGCTTCATGGGGACCAAGCTCTTCGGCAACGTCAACGTCGCCCTCGTGCTCGGCCTCGCCCAGTTCGCGACGACCTTCCTGATCGCCTGGCTGTACTCGCGGCACGCCGCCGCCCGGCTCGACCCCAAGGCACGGGCCATCAAGGACCGGTTGGAGGGCGGAGCATGAACGCCGTCCCGCACCTGACGACCGCCGCCGGCGCCACCGAGCACCGCCCGCTGATCATCACCCTGTTCGGGCTGTTCGTCGTCGCCACCCTCGTCATCACCGTCTGGGCCGGCCGCCAGACCAAGGACGCCGCCGACTTCTACGCGGGCGGCCGCCAGTTCACCGGCTTCCAGAACGGCCTCGCCATCTCCGGCGACTACATGTCCGCCGCGTCCTTCCTCGGCATCGCCGGAGCCATCGCCCTCTTCGGCTACGACGGCTTCCTCTACTCCATCGGCTTCCTCGTCGCCTGGCTCGTGGCCCTGCTGCTCGTCGCGGAGCCGCTGCGCAACTCCGGCCGCTACACCATGGGCGACGTGCTCGCGTACCGGATGCGCCAGCGGCCCGTCCGCACCGCCGCGGGCACCTCCACCATCGTGGTCTCGATCTTCTACCTGCTCGCCCAGATGGCCGGCGCCGGCGTGCTCGTCTCCCTGCTCCTGGGCATCACCGCCGACGGCGGCAAGATCGCCGTGGTCGCCCTGGTCGGCGTCCTGATGATCGTCTACGTGACCATCGGCGGCATGAAGGGCACCACCTGGGTCCAGATGGTCAAGGCCGTCCTGCTGATCGCGGGCGCCATGCTGATCACCTTCCTGGTGCTGCTGAAGTTCGACTTCAACGTCTCCGCCCTGCTGGGCCAGGCCGCCGAACACAGCGGCCAGGGGACGAAGTTCCTGGAGCCCGGACTCAAGTACGGCAAGGACCCGCTCACCAAGCTGGACTTCCTCTCCCTCGGCCTCGCCCTGGTCCTGGGCACCGCCGGCCTGCCGCACATCCTGATCCGCTTCTACACGGTGCCCACCGCCAAGGCCGCCCGTAAGTCCGTGAACTGGGCCATCGGCATCATCGGCGCCTTCTACCTGATGACGATCGCGCTCGGATTCGGCGCCGCCGCCCTGCTCGACCGCGACGCCATCATCAAGTCCAACAAGGCCGGCAACACCGCCGCCCCGCTGCTCGCCCAGGCCGTCGGCGGCGGACCCGACTCCACCGGCGGCGCGGTCCTCCTCGCGGTGATCTCCGCGGTGGCCTTCGCCACCATCCTCGCCGTGGTCGCGGGCCTCACCCTGGCCTCCTCCTCGTCCTTCGCGCACGACATCTACGTCAACGTGATCCGCCGGGGGCAGGCCACCGAGAAGGAGGAGGTGCGCGCCGCCCGCCTGTCCACCGTGGTCATCGGCGCCGTCGCGATCTTCCTGGGGGCCCTGGCCCGCGACATGAACGTGGCCGGCCTGGTCGCCCTCGCCTTCGCGGTCGCCGCCTCCGCCAACCTCCCGACGATCCTCTACAGCCTCTTCTGGAAGCGCTTCACCACCCAGGGCGCGCTGTGGTCCATCTACGGGGGCCTGGTCTCGGCGGTCGGCCTGGTGCTCTTCTCCCCGGTCGTCTCCGGCAAGCCCACCTCGATGTTCAAGGACGCCGACTTCTACTGGTTCCCGCTGGAGAACCCGGGCATCATCTCCATCCCGCTCGGCTTCCTCCTCGGGTGGCTGGGAACCGTCCTGTCCAAGGAGGAGGCGGACCCCGGGAAGTTCGCCGAGTTGGAGGTGCGCTCCCTCACCGGAACAGGGGCGCACTGAGATCGCCCGAGCACCGTACGTGGCCGCGTCGTACTTCCGTACGACGCGGCCGTGTCACGTCTCGTTCATTCGGGCATCCCTCGGCGACACACGGGTCGCGTAGGCTCGATTCCACAGAACCTCTAGATCCGGACAGGGGAGGGGGCCCACAGTGCTTCTCGACACGTACGGCCGCGTGGCCACTGACCTGCGCGTCTCACTCACCGACCGGTGCAACCTGCGCTGTACCTACTGCATGCCCGAAGAGGGCCTGCAGTGGCTGGGGAAGTCCGATCTGCTCAGCGACGACGAGATCGTCCGGCTGATCCGCATCGCCGTCACGCACCTGGGCATCACCGAGGTCCGCTTCACCGGCGGCGAGCCGCTGCTGCGGCCCGGCCTGGTCGGGATCGTCGAGCGGTGCGCCGCCCTGGAGCCCCGCCCCAAGATGTCGCTGACCACCAACGGCATCGGCCTCAAGCGCACCGCGCAGGCGCTCAAGGCCGCCGGCCTGGACCGAGTGAACGTCTCCCTCGACACCCTGCGCCCCGAGGTGTTCAAGACGCTCACCCGGCGCGACCGCCACCACGACGTCATCGAGGGCATGGCCGCCGCCCGCGAGGCCGGCCTGACCCCCGTCAAGGTCAACGCCGTCCTGATGCCCGGCCTCAACGACGACGAGGCCCCCGACCTGCTCGCCTGGGCCGTGGAGAACGCCTACGAGCTCCGTTTCATCGAGCAGATGCCGCTCGACGCCCAGCACGGCTGGAAGCGCGACGGCATGATCACCGCCGGGGACATCCTCCAGTCCCTGCGCACCCGCTTCACCCTCACCGAGGAGGGAGCCGACGAGCGCGGCTCCGCCCCGGCCGAGCGCTGGCTGGTCGACGGCGGCCCGGCCACCGTCGGGGTCATCGCCTCCGTCACCCGCCCCTTCTGCGGCGCCTGCGACCGCACCCGGCTCACGGCCGACGGGCAGGTCCGTACGTGCCTGTTCGCCACCGAGGAGTCCGACCTGCGCTCCGCGCTGCGCTCGGGCGCCCCGGACGAGGAGATCGCCCGCCTGTGGAAGGTGGCGATGTGGGGCAAGAAGGCCGGCTCCGGCCTCGACGACCCGTCGTTCCTCCAGCCCGACCGCCCGATGTCGGCGATCGGCGGCTGACCGCCCCTCCCGCACGCCGCCGACGGCCCTCCCGGAACCGGGAGGGCCGTCGGCGTTCAGCGCTCCGAGCCCTCCGGCTGCACCCACTCGTCGAGTTCCACGACGTCCTTGAGGAACCCGCGGACCCCCAGGAACCGGGACAGGTGCTCGCGGTGCTCCTCGCACGCCAGCCACGTCTTGCGCCGCTGGGGCGCGTGCAGCTTCGGGTTGTTCCAGGCGAGGACCCAGACCGCCGCGTCACGGCAGCCCTTGGCGGAACAGGTGGGGGTTTCGGTTTCACCGCTGGGGGATTCAAGGGGAGTCACAGCTCAACCCTAGTCACCGTCCGGACGCGGCCGACGGAAGGGCGACGCCGGGCAGCCACGGGGGGAGCTGCCCGGCGTCGGTCCGTCGCTCCGACGGGGGATGCGGAGCGCGTAGGCAGTATGTCACGCAGGACCGGGTGGGGTGCACCGGAACTTCATGATTGATCTGAGGTTTTCCTGAGGTTCTCCGCCTCCAGTGCGGGGCGCACAGGGGCCGGCACGAAGTGCGACGGCAGCGAGGGCGTCGACTCGCGCCCGGCGTTCGCGATGACCACCGCGATGTACGGGAGCAGGAGGCCCGCCGCCAGCGTCACGAGGGCCACATGGCGCTCCACGTTCCACAGGACCACCGTGGCGACCACCGACAGGGTCCTGATCCCCATCGAGATCACGTACCGGCGCTGGCGCCCCCGTACGTCCTCGGCGAGTCCCATACGGGCCCCGGTGATCCGGAAGACCTCGGCCCCGTTCCGTTTCGTCCGCTGCATGCCCCCCACGGTACGCCGCCCCCGACGCGGCGGGGAGAAGGGGGTGCCGCCCGGGGCGCACCGCCCGACATGCGCGGTCCGCCCCGCGGGCCGACACTGGCCCCACACGCGCACCCCGCGCCGCGAGGAGGGCTCGACATGTCTTGGTTGTGGGCGATCATCGTCGGATTCGTGCTGGGCCTCATAGCCCGGGCCATCCTGCCGGGCAAACAGCACCAGCCGCTCTGGCTGACCACGCTCTTCGGCATCATCGGCGGCGTCCTCGGCAACGCCGTGGCGACGTGGATCGGTGTCCACGACACCCGCGGCATCGACTGGACCCGGCACCTGCTCCAGATCGCCGGGGCCGTCGCCATCGTCGCGCTGGGGGAGATGGTCTACCTGTCGCTGCGCGGCGGCAAGCGCCACACGGTGTAGCCCATGACGAAGGGGCCGGCCCGGACGCGACGTCCGGACCGGCCCCTCGCCGCGGTGCCCGTCAGGCGCCGGTCACCTCGACCGCCGCCAGGTTCTTCTTGCCGCGGCGCAGTACCAGCCAGCGCCCGTGCAGCAGGTCCGATGCGGCCGGGACCGCGTCCTCGGCGGTGACCTTCACGTTGTTCACGTAGGCGCCGCCCTCCTTCACGGTCCGGCGCGCGGCGGACTTGCTGGCGACCAGGCCGGTCTCCGCGAACAGGTCCACCACGAGGCCGAGCTCCGCCACCTTCGCGTGCGGCAGCTCGGACAGGGCCGCGGCCAGCGTGGCCGCGTCCAGGTCCGCCAGCTCGCCCTGGCCGAACAGCGCCTTCGAGGCGGCGATCACGGCGGCGCACTGGTCCGCGCCGTGCACCAGCGTGGTCAGCTCCTCCGCGAGCGCCCGCTGGGCGGCCCGCGCCTGCGGGCGCTCGGCGGTCTGCGCCTCCAGCTCCTCCAGCTCCTCACGGGACCTGAAGGAAAGGATCCGCATGTAGGTGGAGATGTCCCGGTCGTCCACGTTCAGCCAGAACTGGTAGAACGCGTACGGGGTGGTCATCTCCGGGTCGAGCCAGACGGCCCCGCTCTCGGACTTGCCGAACTTGGTGCCGTCCGCCTTGACCATCAGCGGGGTGGCCAGCGCGTGCACCTGGGCCTGCGGCTCCAGGCGGTGGATCAGGTCGAGGCCGGCCGTCAGGTTGCCCCACTGGTCCGAGCCGCCCTGCTGGAGGGTGCAGCCGTGGCGGCGGTACAGCTCCAGGAAGTCCATGCCCTGGAGGAGCTGGTAGCTGAACTCGGTGTAGCTGATGCCCTGGTCGGACTCCAGGCGCTTGGCGACCGAGTCCTTCGTCAGCATCTTGTTGACGCGGAAGTGCTTGCCGATGTCCCGCAGGAACTCGATCGCGGACATCCCCGCGGTCCAGTCCAGGTTGTTCACCATGACCGCGGCGTTCTCGCCCTCGAAGGACAGGAACGGCTCGATCTGGGTGCGCAGGCGCGTCACCCAGTTCGCGACGGTCTCCGGGTCGTTCAGCGTCCGCTCGGCCGTCGGGCGCGGGTCGCCGATCTGCCCGGTCGCCCCGCCGACCAGCGCCAGCGGGCGGTGGCCCGCCTGCTGGAGCCGGCGCACGGTCAGCACCTGCACCAGGTGTCCCACGTGCAGCGAGGCGGCCGTCGGGTCGAAGCCGCAATAGAACGTGACGGGACCGTCCGCGAAGGCCTTGCGCAGCGCTTCTTCATCGGTGGACTGGGCGAACAGCCCGCGCCACTTCAGTTCGTCGACGATGTCCGTCACGGTCTCTCGACTCCTTACGAATTGTGGAAATGCCGTGCTCAGTCTAGGTGCGTCAGACGCCCTTGCTGACCGAACTCATGTTGAAGTCCGGGATGCGGACGGCGGGCATCGCGGCCCGTGTGAACCAGTCGCCCCACTCGCGCGGCAGGGTCTTCTCGGTGCGTCCGGCCTCGGTGGCCCGCGCCAGCAGGTCCACCGGGGACTCGTTGAACCGGAAGTTGTTCACCTCGCCCGTGACCTGCCCGTTCTCCACCAGGTAGACCCCGTCCCGGGTCAGGCCCGTCAGCAGCAGCGTCGCCGGGTCGACCTCGCGGATGTACCAGAGGCAGGTCAGCAGCAGGCCCCGCTCGGTGCCCGCCACCATCTCCTCCAACGACTTCTCCCCGCCGCCCTCCAGGATCAGGTTCCCGAAGGCCGGGGAGAGCGGCAGCCCGGTCAGCCCGGCGCTGTGCCGGGTCGTGGTCAGCCGGGCCAGCTCGCCGCCGCTGATCCACTCGGTCGCCGGGACCGGCAGGCCGTTGTCGAAGACCGAGGCGTCGTCGCCCGAGCTGTGCGCGATCACGAACGGCGCCGACTCCAGGCCCGGCGCGTGGGGGTCGCTGCGCAGGGTCAGCGGCAGCTGCGAGAGCCGCTCGCCGATCCGGGTGCCGCCGCCGGGCTTGGAGAAGACCGTCCGGCCCTCCGCCGCGTCCCGGGCCGCCGCCGACCACATCTGGTAGATCAGCAGGTCGGCCACGGCCGTCGGCGGCAGCAGGGTCTCGTACCGTCCGGCCGGCAGCTCGACCTTGCGCTCGGCCCAGCCGAGGCGGACGGCGAGCTCCGCGTCCAGGACGGTCGGGTCCACGTCCTTGAAGTCGCGGGTGGCCCGCCCGGCCCAGGCCGAGCGGAGCCGGTCCGGGGACTTGGCGTTGAGCTCCAGGGTGCCGTTCGGCTGGTCGTGGCGCAGCCGCAGGCCCGTCGAGGTGCCGACGTACGTGGAGACCAGCTCGTGGTTCGCGAAGCCGTAGAGCTCCCGGCCGCCCGCCCGGGCCCGGGCGAAGGCCTCGCCGAGGGCCGGGGCGAAGTCCGCGAACACGGCCGAGGAGGTCTCGTCCGGGGCGTCCGCGAAGTCCGGCGAGGCCGGGGTCCCGGTCACCAGCGGCTGGGCGTCCTCGGCGGGACCCGCGGCCCGCGCGGCCGCCTCGGCGGCCCGTACGAGCGGCTCCAGGTCGGCGGCGGTGACGGCGGAGCGGGAGACGACCCCCGAGGCCGTCCCCTGACCCCCGTCGACGGTGGCGATGACGGTGAGGGTCCGGCCCCGGGTGACGCCGTTGGTGGTCAGCGCGTTCCCGGCCCAGCGGAGGTTGGCGCTGGACTCCTCGTCGGCGATGACGACACAGCCGTCGGCGGTGGACAGCTCCAGGGCCCGCTCGACGATCTCGTGGGGCTTCGTACGGCTCATCGGCCGGCCTCCTGCGTGGTGTTCAGGATGTTCACGTCGCGGAAGAGGGCCGACGGGCAGCCGTGGGAGACCGCCGCGACCTGGCCCGGCTGGGCCTTGCCGCAGTTGAAGGCGCCGCCCAGGACGTAGGTCTGAGGACCGCCGACCTTCTCCATCGAGCCCCAGAAGTCGGTGGTCGTGGCCTGGTAGGCGACGTCGCGCAGCTGCCCGGCCAGCCGGCCGTTCTCGATCCGGAAGAAGCGCTGCCCGGTGAACTGGAAGTTGTAGCGCTGCATGTCGATCGACCAGGAGCGGTCGCCGACCACGTAGATCCCGCGCTCCACCCCGCCGATCAGGTCCTCGGTGGACAGCCCGCCCGGATCCGGCTGGAGCGAGACGTTCGCCATCCGCTGGACCGGGACGTGCCCGGGGGAGTCGGCGTAGGCGCAGCCGTTGGAGCGGCCGAGGCCGGTCAGCTTCGCGATCCGCCGGTCGGTCTGGTAGCCGGCCAGGGTGCCGTCCTTGACCAGGTCCCAGCTCTGGGCCTCGACGCCCTCGTCGTCGTAGCCGATGGTGGCCAGGCCGTGCTCGGCGGTGCGGTCGCCGGTCACGTTCATGATCGAGGAGCCGTACTTGAGCGTGCCCAGCCGGTCGAAGGTGGCGAACGAGGTGCCCGCGTACGCCGCCTCGTAGCCCAGGGCGCGGTCGAGCTCGGTGGCGTGGCCGATGGACTCGTGGATGGTGAGCCACAGGTTGGACGGGTCCACGACCAGGTCGTAGCGGCCCGCCTCCACGCCGGGCGCGCGCATCTTCTCGGCCAGCAGCCCGGGGATCTGCTCCAGCTCGGTGTTCCAGTCCCAGCCGGTGCCGGTCAGGTACTCCCAGCCGCGCCCGGCGGGCGGGGCGATGGTGCGCATGGAGTCGAACTCGCCGGTGGCGGCGTTGACGGCGACCGCGGTCAGCTGGGGGTGGATGCGCACCCGCTGCTGGGTGGTCGTGGTGCCCGCGGTGTCGGCGTAGAACTTGTTCTCGTGGACGGCGAGCAGCGAGGCGTCCACGTGCGCCACGCCCTCGGCGGCCAGCAGCCGGGAGCTCCAGTCGGCGAGCAGGGCCGACTTCTCGGCGTCCGGCACCTGGAAGGGGTCCACGTCGTAGGCGGAGATCCAGGTCTTGTCGGCGTGCACCGGCTCGTCGGCGAGCTCGACCCGCTCGTCGGACCCCGCGGCCTTGATGACCTGGGCCGACAGCTTGGCCATGGCCACGGCCTGCGAGGCCACCTTGGCCGCCCCGTCCATGGTCAGGTCCACGCCGGACGCGAAGCCCCAGCTGCCGCCGTGCACCACCCGCACCGCGTAGCCGAGGTCGGTGGTGTCGGAGCCGCCGGAGGGTTTGGCGTCCCGCAGCCGCCAGGAGGCGCTGCGGATCCGCTCCAGGCGGAAGTCGGCGTGGTCGGAGCCCAGCGCGCGCGCCCGCGCGAGCGCCGCGTCGGCGAGCGCCCGCAAGGGCAGCGCGGTGAAGGCCGCGTCGATGGAATGGGCCACGGAGGTCCTCCCGGGGTCGGGGACGGTCTGCTCGATCATGTCGCGATCGGGCCTCAGGTGACCACAGGTTTCTGTAGGTATTCGACAGAGCGTGCCGCAAGGCCCTGTCGGAGCCCGATTCTCCGGATGTCGTACGGGGCCTATAGGTTTTTGCTACTCAGACAGCTAAGCGAAAGGGTGGTCCGTTGAGCCGCTCGGTTCTCGTCACCGGAGGAAACCGGGGCATCGGCCTCGCCATCGCCCGCGCCTTCGCCCAGGCCGGCGACAAGGTCGCTATCACGTACCGCTCGGGAGAGCCGCCGCAGGAGCTCGCCGAGCTGGGCGTGCTGGCCGTGCGCTGCGACATCACCGACTCCGAGCAGGTGGAGCAGGCCTACAAGGAGATCGAGGCCAAGCACGGCAACGTCGAGGTGCTGGTGGCGAACGCCGGCATCACCAAGGACACGCTGCTGATGCGGATGTCGGAGGAGGACTTCGCCTCCGTCGTCGACACCAACCTCACGGGTACCTTCCGTGTCGTGAAGCGGGCCAACCGTGGCATGCTGCGGGCCAAGAAGGGCCGCGTGGTCCTGATCTCCTCGGTCGTCGGCCTGCTGGGCGGCGCCGGCCAGGCCAACTACGCCGCCTCGAAGGCGGCGCTGGTGGGCTTCGCCCGCTCGCTCGCCCGCGAGCTCGGCTCCCGCAACATCACCTTCAACGTCGTCGCCCCCGGCTTCGTGGACACCGACATGACGAAGGTGCTCAGCGACGAGCAGCGCGCGGGCATCCTGGCGCAGGTGCCGCTGGCGCGCTACGCGCAGCCCGAGGAGATCGCGGCCGCCGTGAGCTTCCTGGCGTCCGACGACGCCGCGTACATCACCGGAGCCGTCATTCCCGTTGACGGCGGATTGGGCATGGGTCACTGATCACCATGAGCGGAATTCTCGAGGGCAAGCGGATCCTCATCACCGGCGTGCTGATGGAGTCCTCCATCGCCTTCCACGCCGCCAAGCTGGCCCAGGAGCAGGGCGCCGAGGTCATCCTCAGCGCCTGGCCGCGCCCGTCGCTGACCGAGCGCATCGCGAAGAAGCTGCCCAAGCCGGTCAAGGTGATCGAGCTCGACGTCACCAACGACGAGCACCTGGCCCGCCTGGAGGGCCTCGTCCGCGAGGAGCTCGGCGGCCTCGACGGCGTCGTGCACTCCATCGGCTTCGCGCCGCAGGACGCGCTCGGCGGCAACTTCCTGAACACCCCCTTCGAGTCGGTCGCCACCGCGATGCACGTCTCGGCGTTCTCGCTGAAGTCGCTGACCATGGCCTGCAAGCCGCTGTTCCCGGCGGAGGGCGCCGCCGTCGTCGGCCTCACCTTCGACGCGCAGTTCGCCTGGCCGCAGTACGACTGGATGGGCCCGGCCAAGGCCGCGCTGGAGGCCACCAGCCGCTACCTCGCCCGCGACCTGGGCAAGGAGAACGTCCGCTGCAACCTGGTCTCGGCCGGTCCGATCGGCTCGATGGCCGCCAAGTCCATCCCGGGCTTCGGCGAGCTGGCGGACACCTGGAACCAGCGCTCCATGCTGGCGTGGGACATGAGCGACCCGGAGCCGGCGGGCAAGGGCGTCGTGGCCCTGCTGTCGGACTGGTTCCCGAAGACCACGGGCGAGATCGTCCACGTGGACGGCGGCCTGCACGCGATGGGCGCCTGACCTTCCCGCTCGGACCCCGCGTCCGTACGGCGGTGGCCGCGCCTCCCTCCGGGGAGGCGCGGCCACCGCCGTTTCGGCCGTGCCGCGGCAGGGGCCGGACGGGCGTCCCCGATCAGACGTTCGCCCTCCGACCGGATCTTTCCGAGTCGAAAACCGGGACACATGCCTGCAAACTGACCTGGCCGGGATCTTCCCGGCAGGTTCGGGGAGGAGGTGCGGGAGTGCGCGCGAGGCCGAGCCGGGCGCTGTCGCTGCTGGTCACCTCGGTGGCCCTGACCGGACTCCTGATCCCGGGAGCCCTCGCGCAGCCCGGCGGAACGGGGCCCGCCCCCGGGCCCGAGGCGGCGGCCCCGGCCGTCGTGGACCTCGCCGAGGTCCCCGCCGAACCACCCGTACGGCCCGAGCAGCCCGCCGGGCGCGAGCTCTACGGCTCCGACTGCGACACCGAGATCGACGGCTCGCAGGTGATCGCGTACTGCCACAACGGCTACCCCGAGACCGACCTGCTCCGGCTGCACGTCGAGTGCGAGCGCTGGTGGGACATCGACGGGGACAGCGCCCTCGTACCCCTGGACCCGGCCGGCCGCACCCGGCTGACCGGCCGCTGCTGGAAAGAGGTCCGCACGGCCTGGGTCAGCCACCAGCGCCCCTGAGGCGCGGCTAGCGGGCGCTCTTGCCGCGGCAGACGAAGGGGTAGCCCGCCGCCTCCGAGGCGGCCGTGTCCCCGTCCCCGCGCCGGATCGCCGCGATCAGGCGGGCGTGGTCCAGGTGGTCGGCCGGGTGCAGCTCCGTGCCCACGTCCGCGCGCAGCCACTCCGCCACCAGGTCGCCCAGGTCCGCGTAGAGCTCGATCAGCACCTCGTTGTGCGAGGCCGTCACCACGGCCATGTGCAGGGCGACGTCCGTGCTCACGAACAGCTCCGCGTCCCCGCTCGCCCAGGCCTCCTCGCGCCGCGCCAGCAGCGACTCCAGCTGCACCAGGTCCCGCTCCGTGCGCCGCTCCGCCGCCAGCCGGGCCGCCGAGGACTCCAGCGTCGAGCGCAGCTCCGCGACGTGCCGGGGGTCGGCCCCCGCGAAGCGCCGGTGCATCACGCCGGCCAACTCGCTCGTGGCGAGCACGTACGTACCCGACCCCTGGCGGATGTCCAGGAGCCCGTTGTGCGCGAGGGCCCGAACGGCCTCCCGCACGGTGTTGCGGGCGACGCCCAGCAGCTCCACCAGCTCGGGCTCGGTGGGGATCCGGCTTCCCACCGGCCATTCGCCGGAGGTGATCTGGTTCCTGAGCTGGGTGATCACCTGGTCGACGAGCGCGGAACGCCGGGGCGAGGTCAGCGGCATGCGGACGGGGCCTCTCGAGTACTGCTGGACGGACTGCGGGACGGGATCAAGTGTGACAGCAGGAAACTGGACAACCAATCATCCCATGATTCTATGATGGCGGGATGCGCGACGAAGACCTCCAGACCCTGAGCCGCCCGGCGACCCCGCGCGGCTCCGCCGGGCACCCCTCCACCGCCCGGGCCGACACCCCCGCCGACCCCAGGTGGCTCGGCCCCGTGCTCGTCGTCGCCATCGTGCTGGCCGCCCTCAACCTGCGGCCCGCCATCACCAGCCTCGGCGCCCTCTTCGAGGAGGCCCGCACCGGCCTCCACATGAGCGGCGCCGTCGCCGGACTGATCACCTCCGTCCCCGCGCTCTGCTTCGGCGTCTTCGGCGTCACCGCGCCCCGGCTCTCCCGCCGCTTCGGCCCGGCCGCCGTGGTCTGCGCCGGCATGGCCGCCGTCGCCGCCGGCCTGGTGATCCGCCCGTTCGCGGACAGCGCCGCCGCCTTCCTCGCCGCCAGCGCCCTGTCCCTGGCCGGCATAGCCCTGACGAACGTGCTGCTCCCCGTCATCGTCAAGCGCTGGTTCCCGGACCGCGTCGGCACCATGACCGGCCTCTACTCCATGGCCCTGGCCGCCGGCACCTCCCTCGCAGCCGCCACCACCGTCCCGCTGACCTCCGCCCTCGGCGGGAGCTGGCGCACCGGCCTGCTGGTCTGGGCCGCCCTCGCCGTGGCCGCCGTACTGCCCTGGCTGCCCGTCGCCGCCGCCGGCCGCCGCGAGAAGGCCGCCGCGCCCGCCGCCGCGGCACGCGAGGACGCAGGCCCCTCCGTCGTGCGCAGCCGCACCGCCTGGGTCCTCGCCTGCTACTTCGGCCTCCAGGCCACCGGCGCCTACGTCACCATGGGCTGGCTCCCGCAGATCTTCCGCGACGCCGGGGTCTCCGCCTCCACGGCCGGCGTGCTCCTCGCCGTCACCATGGTCATGGGCGTCCCCCTGGCCTTCGTCATCCCCGGCCTCGCCGCACGGATGCGCCACCAGGGCCCCATCGCCGCCGTCCTCGGCCTCTTCGGCCTCGCCGGCTACCTCGGCCTCCACCTCGCCCCCGCCGCCGGCGCCTGGGCCTGGGCCCTCCTGCTCGGCGTCTCCAACTGCGCCTTCCCGCTCGTGATCACGATGATCGGACTGCGCGCCAAGTCGCCCGCCGGGGTCGTCAAGCTCTCCGCCTTCGCCCAGAGCACCGGGTACCTCATCTCCATCCCCGGCCCGCTGGTCATCGGCACCCTCTACCAGCACAGCGGCGGCTGGGACCTGCCCCTCGCCCTCATGGCCGGCCTCCTCGTCCCGCAGATCGCCCTCGGCGTCCTCGCCGGCCGGGACCGCACGATCGAGGACGAATGCGGCATGCGAGACTGAGCGCCATGTCGCCCGTACTCGAACCCAACCCCCAGGACAGCCACAAGAAGCTCGGCCTCGTGCTGGGAGCCATGGCCCTCGTGACCGTGATCGTGGCCGTCATCGCCACCCTCGCCTCCCCCTGACGCGCACCGCCCGCCGGCCCGGCCCGGCCCCCGGTGGTGGGGATATCCCCCCATCCCCTAGGGGGCCGGGATCAGGGTCGGCTGGGGTGTGACCCGGATGGGAACCGCCGCACCGGATCCATAGATTCGAAGCAGCGAGCCAGTCCCCAGCCGAAGAACCCGGAGGCGGCCATGCCGGCCACCACGCACACCCCGTCCCTCCCCGCCCGCCGCCGCCCCGGCGCGTACGTCCACACCAGCGCCCGGCTGCACTGGTGGACCCTGGCCCTGCCCGCCCTCGCCTTCGGCCTGCTCCTGCTGCTGCTCGCCGGCTCCGGCCAGGCCCAGGCGGCGACCGGCCGGCCCTCCGGACTGGTCCAGGTCACCCAGCAGCTGCTCCACGCCGTCGTCTGACCCGTGCGGCACGCGCCGTCGGACGATCCGCGCGCGCCGGAGCACGCCCTCCCGAGCGGGGGACGGCCCCCTCAACACCCTGCGCCCCGTGGCCCGTTTCGTGCGAAGCTGGGCCCATGAGCGCCGACACACCCCGCAGGATCGCCCTCCTCCGGCACGCCAAGGCCGACTGGCCCCAGGTGGCCGACCACGACCGCCCGCTGGCGGACCGCGGCCGCAGGGACGCTCCGGCCGCCGGCCGGAAGCTGGCCGAGACCGGCATCACCTTCGACCTGGCCCTCTGCTCCACCGCCGTCCGCACCCGGGAGACCTGGAAGCTCGCCGTCCAGGAACTCCCGTACCGGCCGCGGACCGTCTACGAGGAGCGGGTCTACGACGCCTCCCCGGGTGAGCTCATCGCCCTGCTGAACGAGACCCCCGACGACGTCGGCGACCTCCTCGTCATCGGCCACAACCCCGGCATGCACGCCCTGGCCGAGATCCTCTCCGGGCGCGCGGAGGGCGACACCCAGGCCCGGATGAACCGCACGGGCTTCCCGACCGCCGCCCTGGCCGTCGTCTCCTTCACCGGCTCCTGGAAGTCCGTCGAGCCCGGAGCGGGCACCCTGCTGGACTACTGGACCCCCAAGGAGCACTGAGCGGCGCCGCCCCGGGCCCGGGGCGCACCCCCGGGCCCGCGCGCGCCCTCAGCCCATCGGGCAGCGGGCCGGCAGCTCCGCGAAGCCCGCGTCCCGGGCCTCCCACAGCTCCGGGTAGAACCGCCGGTACACCGACGCCCGCAGGTGGGCCGTCCCGCTGCTGCCGCCCGTCCCCGGCCGCCCGCCGATCTGCCGCTCCACCAGCAGCGCGTGGCAGGCCCGCCACTCCGTCCACACCTCGTCGTGGTCGACCAGCGCCTCCGCCAGCTCGGCCAGCTCCGCGAACTCCGCCGGGTCGCCGTCCAGCGGCCCCGCCCCCAGCCGCGCGTACGCCTCCCAGCGCTCCTCGCGCGTCCCGACCGCGAACCCGGCCTTGGCCAGCAGCGCCACGAAGGCCTCCCACAGCGTGGGCTCCGCCAGCCGCGCGTGCAGCCGCTCCCGCTCCTCGGGAGCCAGCCCCGCGATGGCCCGCCGCCCGTACTCCCCGCGCACCCAGTCGGCCCCGCACACCCCCGCGACCTCCACGTACTGCGCCGACTGCTGGCCGCTGCTGCTGCCCAGCACGCCCCGGAAGGCGTGGAACTCGCGCGGCGGCATCGCCCGCAGCGGATGGAGCGCGGCGATCAGCGCCCGGGTCACGGACACGCTGCGCCCCAGCCGGGCCCGGGCGGCCCGCGGATCGCCCTCCAGCATCCGGTCGCGGGCGTCCGAAAGGTCCCGCAGCAGCTGCCCGAACCACAGCTCCTGCACCTGGTGGACCGTGATGAACAGCAGCTCGTCGTCCACCCCGTCGGCCAGCGGCACCTGGAGCGCCAGCAGCTCCGGCAGGCGCAGGTAGTTCGAGTAGGTGACGGTCGCGGTCTCAGACATCGGAGTCCTCCGGGGCGCGCAGTCCGTGGGCGGCGAACGCGTCCGTGACGCCGGGCAGGTCGAACGCGTCGACCTGGGCGCACAGCCGCAGGGTGGAACGGGAGATCGTCTGGATGCGGTCCACGCCCGCGCTGCCGCCGTAGCTGTCCGCGAGCACCGCCTCGACGCGCTCCTCGTCCAGACCGGCCAGGCGCAGCGACACCCGCACCGGCTCCAGGTCCCAGTCGAGCGCGGCGCGGATCATCGCGGGCAGGGCGCGGGCCGCCAGCACCCGGCGCCGCCCGTCGAGCCGGGCCCACAGCTCCAGGAAGAACGCGGAGAAGAACCGGTGGTGGCGGCCCTCGTCCTTGGCGTGGTCGCGCATCAGCTCCCGTACCGTGCTCACCACGGTCGGGTCCTGCGGCACCTCGTTCAGGACGGCCGTGATCAGCGTCTCGAACACCACCGCCTGGAGCTGCCCCGCGAGCACCGGGTCCTCGGGAAGCAGCCGCCGCCCGGTGTCCTGGAGCGCCGTGACGAAGCCGCCGTAGTCCACGTCCGGGACGGCGATGCCGGTCACGGCGGCCACCTGGTCGGCCAGGTCCAGGCTGTACAGGGCGTGGTAGCCCTCGTCGCAGTACACCTTGAAGGCGTCCATCCGCAGCGCGGTCGGGAAGTGCAGCCCCGAGATGCCGTTGGCGACGGGCTCGGCCGCCCCGTTGACCACCCGGGTCTCCAGATGGGTCGTGGAGTGCAGGAACTGGTACAGGTGCCGGACCGAGACCTCGCGGACCCGCTCCGGCGCCAGCGCCTTCACCTCCGGGTGCGCCAGGTGCGGCACCAGGGCGTCGGGGAAGAAGACCCGGCCCTGTTCCGCCTCGGCGTGGAACATCCGCCGTACTCCGCCGCGCACCCCGGCGTTCTCGTACCAGCGGTCGAGGGGACCCGGTGCCGTGCTCATGGGCGGTTTCCGTTCCGTGGGGCGGGGGAGGGGGTGTCGTGCGGGCCCGCCTGCGGCGTCAGGCCCAGGTGGGCGGCGATCCGCCGGACCGCCTCGGCGACCAGCGGGGCCTCGACGGTGTGGCACAGCCGGAACCAGCCCGGCTCGGGCGAGCGGAAGGCGCCGCCCGGCAGGATGCTGACCTTCGCCTTCTCGAACAGCTCCCGCCACAGCAGCTCCTCCGCGGCGAAGCCGGTGCCGGGCAGCCACCGCCCGAGGTCCAGCCAGACGGAGAAGCCCGCGCCCGCGGGGGCGTACGGGATCCCGTACGCGTCCAGCAGCCCCGTGAGGTGCCGGTACGAGGAGCCCAGCCGGAGTCGGCCCGCCGCGAGGAAGGAGGCGACCCACTCCGGGTCGGCCAGCAGCTCCGCCAGGGTGTGCTGGGTGGCGGTGGAGACCGGCGCGAAGTACGCCAGCGCCCGCGCGGCCGCCCGCACCCCGGCGTCCCGGGTGTGCAGGACCCCGGTCTTCAGACCGGGCAGCCCGAAGTCCTTCGCGAAGCCCCACACCACATGGGTGCGGTCGGCCCAGTCCGGGTTGACGGCCGGATCGGCGGCGCTGGTGAAGGCCTGCGCGCCGAAGACGGCGTGGGCGTAGATCTCGTCCGAGACCAGGTCCACGTCGTGCTCGCGGACCACCCGCAGCAGCCCGGCCAGCACCTCGGGCCCGTGCACCTCGCCGATCGGATTGGAGGGGGAGGACAGCGCCACGGCGCGTACGGTGATCCCCTGCTCCCGCGCCCCGCGCAGCGCCCGGTCCACCGCGGCGGCGGTCAGCCGGAACCCGTCGGCGGGGTCCAGCGGCGCGGGCAGGATCCGGGCGCCGGAGCGGCCGCCCAGATCGGTGTCGAAGGCCCCGTAGTAGGGGGCGGGCACCACGATGGCCTCGCCCGGGTCGCACAGGGCGGAGGCGATCGCGTCCAGCGCCCCGGTGGCGCCGCTGATCACCACCAGGTCCTCCGCGTCCAGCGGCGTGCCCACGGTCGCCGAGAGCAGGCCGGCGACGCGCTCGCGCAGCAGGCCGGTGCCGTGCAGCGGGGCGTAGCGGGCCACCGACTCGGTCATCGCGGGGAGCTCCGCCAGCCGGCCTTCGAGCAGGTCCCACAGCAGCCGGTTCTCTGCGGTGCCCAGGTTCAGGTAGCCGTCGGGGCGGGTGAGGGCGTCGTACGGCTCGGCCTCCGCGCGGAAGTGGGCCTCGGCGATGGCAGGGGTGTCGGCGAGGAGCCGGGCGGCCTGCCGGGAGAGGGGGCGGGAGCCCATCAGGCCGCCCTCCCGCTGTCGGCGCCGGTCCCGGTGAGCAGGCCGGGGTGCACGCCGAGGCCCATCGAGGCGTCGATGACGGCGCCGTGCAGCGGCGTGGAGTGCTCGCCCGCCAGCCACCGCACCTGCTCCGCGATCTCCTCGGAGGTGATCATGCGGCCCTTGGGCAGCCGCGCGGAGAGGGCGGCCCGCTCCTCGGGGGACAGTCGGTCCAGGGTGCTCGCCTGGAACATCGTGGTGTCCACGGCGCCCGGGCAGAGCGCGAACACGTCCACCGGGGAGTGCGCCAGGTCGGCGGCGAGGTGGCGGGTCAGATAGGTCAGGGCCGCCTTGCTCATCCCGTCGGCCGGGTGGAACCCGGGGAACTGGAAGATCCCCCCGCCGACGCTGGACACGTTGACGATCTTCCCGAAGCCCCGCTCCAGCATCCCGGGCAGCAGCTGCTCGATGAGCCACAGCGGGCCCACCGCGTTGATCTGGAAGAAGGCCGACGCCTTCGCGTGCCCGGGCCCCCCGGTGTAGTGCTCGATCGTCTTCGAACCGACCGCGGCGTTGTTCACCAGCACGTCCACCGGGCCCGGCAGCCGGTCGAGCAGCAGCTCGTGCTCCTCCCACTCGCCCTGGGCGAAGGGGAAGGCCTCCACCTTGGCGCGCCCGGTGAGGGCCAGCTCCTGCACCAGCTCCTCGGCCCGCTCCCGGCCGTTGCGGTAGGTGAACCAGACCGTCCAGTCCTCCTCCCGCGCGAATCTCTCCACGCAGGCCCGGCCGATGCCGCCCGAGCCTCCGGTGACGAGCACACTTCGAGTCATCAACGTCCCCTTGAACAAAGGAGCCGATCGGGCCACCGCCGTCGCGGACCGGTGGAGCGTTCGGCGCTTGGGACCCAAGTGCAGTACACACGGAGCAAGTCCGGATCAACGCCGCCTCGACTCCTCCTCGCGCGGACGGTCCTCGCGGGCGGCGGCCGCCGGACATGACGAACGCCCGGCCGGAGGGATCCGGCCGGGCGTGGGGGGGACGGGGGCCGCTCAGGCCAGGTCGGCCGCTTCCACTTCCTCACGGGTGATGCCGAGCAGGTAGAGCACGGCGTCCAGGAACGGCACGTTCACGGCGGTGTGGGCCGCCTCGCGGACCACCGGCTTCGCGTTGAAGGCCACGCCCAGACCGGCCGCGTTCAGCATGTCCAGGTCGTTCGCACCGTCACCGATCGCGACCGTCTGGGCCAGCGGCACCCCGGCCTCCGAGGCGAAGCGGCGCAGCAGCCGGGCCTTGCCGGCCCGGTCCACGATCTCACCGGTGACCTTGCCGGTCAGCTTCCCGTCGACGATCTCCAGGGTGTTGGCCTGGGCGAAGTCCAGCCCCAGCTGCTCGCGCAGGTCGTCGGTGACCTGGGTGAACCCGCCCGAGACCACGCCGACCTGGTAGCCGAGGGTCTTCAGCGTCCGCACCAGGGTCCGGGCGCCGGGGGTCAGCCGCACCTCCGAGCGGACCTTCTCCACGACGGACTCGTCCAGCCCCGCCAGCAGCGCGACCCGGGCGTGCAGGGACTGCTCGAAGTCCAGCTCCCCGCGCATGGCCCGCTCGGTCACCTCGGCGACCTCGGCCTCGCAGCCGGCGTGCGCGGCGAACAGCTCGATGACCTCGTCCTGGATCAGGGTCGAGTCCACGTCCATGACCACCAGCCGCTGCGCCCGGCGGTGCAGCCCCGCCGAGACCACGGCCACGTCGACGCCGATCTGGGCGGCGGTGGTCGCCAGGGCGGTGCGCAGCGGCTCCGTCTCGGCGCCGGAGACGGCGAACTCGACCGCCGTCACCGGGTACTTCGCGAGCCGGAAGATACGGTCGATGTTGCCGCCGGTCGCGGTGATCCGGGCGGCGATGGTGGCGGTGGACTCCGCGGTGAGCGGGTTCCCGAGCACGGTGACGTGGGACCGGCCGACACCGCGCGGGCGGTTGTCACCGGTACCGGAGATGATCTCGGCCGACAGCTTCAGCGACTCGGCCCAGCTGTGGACGGTGGCCCGCAGCTCGCCCTCGGAGCCGGCGGCGGGCTTGGTGACGAGGACGCACAGGACGATGCGGCCACGGGTGACGACCTGCTCGATGTCGACGACGTCGACGGAGTAGGCGGCGAGGGTGTCCATTAGCCCGGCGGTGATCCCGGGACGGTCCTTGCCGAAGATCTTGACGAGGAGGGTGGGGACGTCGGAGGTCTGCGAAGCGCTCATGGTGCCCTCACCGTATCTGCCCGGCCCCCCACCCGGGCCGTCCGTCCCACGTTCTGAACGACCTGTCCCTCCCGCACCGCCCGCACCGCCGCGCGTGAGGCTCCGCGCAGCGGGACCGGGACGGCCGGGCCGACCGGTCGCCGCGGGAGCCCGCCGGTGCGTGCCCGGCCGGGCCGGGGCGGCGAGAAGTCCTGTATTTCACTCTCCGGGTGCCTTTCGACCCCGTCAACGGGCGGACCCCGGAGGCCTGTGGAAGGCCCGGATTCCACATGTGGCCCCAGGCCTGAAATAGTTCCCCCGGATGTTCGCCATCCCTAGACTCCCTGACGTCGTTCTCCCTGGACGCCAGGGGGATTCTCGGGGGACCTTAAGTGGGGCTGGAGTGCCGGAACTCGTACTGGAATTGAACGGAAGGACCTGGACGCTCGATCCGTCCAGGTCGTACTCGCTGGGGCGCGATCCCCAGGGAGACGTGGTGATCGATGACGCCCGCGTGTCCTGGCGACACGCCACCATCAGCTGGAACGGCCGGGTTTGGGCCATCGAGGACCACGGCAGCACCAACGGCACCTACGTGCACGGCGCGCGGGTCCAGCAGACGGAGCTCGTGCCCGGAACGCCGGTCCACCTGGGCAACGCGACGGACGGCCCGCGGCTGAATCCGAGCGCCGGCATGGCGGCCCAGCAGCAGCCGGCCTACCAGGCCCCGGCCGCGCAGGGCCAGGCCCCGGCGTTCCAGCCGCCGGCCCAGCAGCCGCAGCAGCAGCCCGCCTGGGACCAGCAGCAGGCCCACCAGCAGCAGCCGCAGCACCACCAGCCGCAGCAGCACCAGGCCCCGCAGCAGCACCAGCAGCACCAGCAGCAGCCGTTCGTGCCGCAGCAGCAGGGCGGCGTTCCGCAGCAGTCCGCGGCGCCCGGCTACAGCAGCGACCACCGCAGCCCGACGACGTTCCACCAGATCGCCGTCGGCCGCGTCATGCGCATCGGCCGTGCCCTGGAGAACGAGCTCGTCGTCTCCGACCTCCAGGTCTCGCGCCACCACGCGGAGTTCCGCTCCACCAACGGCCGCTTCGAGATCCACGACCTCGGCAGCCACAACGGCACCTACGTCAACGGCCAGCCCCTGCAGAAGTCCGGCAGCGCGCTGCTCGGCCCCACCGACATCGTCGGCGTCGGCCACTCGACCTTCCGGATCGTCGGCGACCGCCTCGAGGAGTTCGTCGACACCGGTGACGTCTCCTTCTCGGCCCGCCACCTCACGGTCACGGTCGACGGTGGCAAGCAGATCCTCAAGGACGTCACCTTCGGCGTCCCGGAGAAGTCGCTCATCGGCGTCATCGGCCCCTCCGGCTCCGGCAAGTCGACGCTCCTGAAGGCGCTCACCGGCTACCGGCCCGCCGACCAGGGCGACGTCCTCTACGACAACCGCAACCTGTACAAGCAGTTCGCGGAGCTCCGCCAGCGCATCGGCCTGGTCCCGCAGGACGACATCCTGCACAAGGAGCTGAAGGTCTCGACCGCCCTGAAGTACGCGGCCAAGCTCCGCTTCCCGGGCGACACCGCCGAGGCCGAGCGCGACGCCCGCATCGACGAGGTGCTGCGCGAGCTCAAGCTCGACATCCACAAGGACAAGAAGATCACCTCGCTCTCGGGTGGTCAGCGCAAGCGCGTGTCCGTGGCCCTGGAGCTGCTCACCAAGCCCTCGCTGATCTTCCTGGACGAGCCGACCTCCGGCCTCGACCCGGGCATGGACCGCGACGTCATGCAGCTGCTGCGCACCCTCGCCAACGACGGCCGCACGGTCCTCGTCGTGACCCACTCCGTCGCCGAGCTGGCCCTCTGCGACAAGCTGCTGGTCATGGCCCCGGGCGGGTCCGTCGCCTACTTCGGGCCGCCGGACGAGGCGCTGAACTTCTTCGGCTACACCACCTGGGCCGACGTGTTCTCCGCCTTCGAGAACTACCGCGACTACGACTGGGCCGGCCGCTGGAGGGGCTCCCGGCACTACCAGCTGTACGCCGCCGACCTCGACGCGGTCGCCCCGCAGCAGGTCGCGATGCCGCCGCGGCAGATGATCCCGCCGAAGCCGCAGGCCTGGGGCTCGCAGCTGTGGACGCTGATCCGCCGCTACGTCTCGGTGATCGCCTCCGACAAGGGCTTCCTCGCCCTGATGGTGCTGCTGCCGGCGGTCCTGGGCATCGTGTCCACGGTGATCCCCGCGAAGTTCGGCCTGGCCCCGCCGACCCCGCCGTCCCGCTTCAACGGCGACGCGGGCACGATCACCCTGATCCTCGCGGTCGGCATGTGCTTCTCGGGCGCGGCCAACTCGGTCCGTGAGCTGATCAAGGAACGCGTCATCTACGAGCGGGAGCGCGCGACCGGCCTGTCCCGGTCGGCGTACCTCATGTCGAAGGTGATCGTCCTCAGCGTGATCACGATCATCCAGGGCGCGATCATCTGCGCCATCGCCTTCACCCCGCGCAAGCTGCCGGCCGAGGGCCTGTTCATGAACCCGGCCGTCGAGCTCTGCGTCTCGGTGACCGCGCTCGGCATCACCGCGATGATGTTCGGCCTGGTGATCTCCTCGCTGGTGAAGACCGCCGAGAAGACCATGCCGCTGCTCGTGATGTTCGCGATCGTCCAGGTCGTCTTCACCGGCATCCTGTTCCAGCTGTACGACAAGGTCGGCCTGGAGCAGTTCGCCTACCTGATGCCCTCCCGCTGGGCCGTCGGCGCCGCCGGCACCACCCTGGACCTGGGCAGGCTCATGGCGCCGTGGGACATGCAGAACCCCACCAACACCGACCCGCTGTGGGACCACACCACCGGCCAGTGGTTCATCGACGTCATCGTCCTGCTGCTGCAGGGCGTGGTCTGCGGCTTCGCCGTGGCGCGCCTGCTGCGCCGCCACGAGCCCGAGGTCATGCGCAAGTAGGCACCGCACGTCGTGCCGGACCCGCGCGGCCCGGCACGACGAGACGCCTCAGGGCGGCACCCGGAACGTCCGGGGGCCGCCCTGAGGCGCATGGGGGGTGCGGGGGTGCGCAGGGCCTAGTAGGCGCTGTTCACGTTGTCCATCGAGCCGTAGCGGTCGGCGGCGTAGTTGCACGCGGCGACGATGTTCGCGACCGGGTCGTACAGGTCGAACTTGGTGCCCTTGACGTGGTACGTGTTGAAGGTCGGCTGGATGACCTGGAGCAGGCCCTTCGAGGGGATGCCGTTCTTCGCGTTGATGTCCCACAGGTTGATCGCGCGGGGGTTGCCGCTGGACTCGCGCATGATGTTGCGGTGGATGCCGGAGTAGGTGCCGGGAATGCCCTCGCGCTTCATGATGAAGAGGGCTTCCTTGATCCAGCCGTCCAGGTTGTTCGCGAAGACCGGGGTGCGGGCGGCGGAGCGGCTGGCCGCCTCCTTGGCCTCGCGGTCCTTCTTCGCCTGCGCCTCGGCCTGGGCCTTCGCCGCGTCCTTGGCCTTCTGGTCCGCTACGGCGTGCTGGGCGCCGAGGTTCTGCTGGATCGACTGGGTCCACGCCACCGGGGCGACGGCCACCGTCTGCTGCGTCTCCTGGGCGCCGTTGCCGGCCGGGACGACGGAGAAGGCGAGCGCGGCGGCACCGAGGGTGGCGACACCGGCGATCGACAGCTTGTACGCCTTCGTCAGACGACTGTGACCGGGAGTGCTGGAAGCAGACATGCGGGGCAACCTCTTCGAATAGCGGGGGCCGCAGGAAGGCGCCGGGCGGATCCGGGATCCCTCGACGCCTTGCGACGGCAGCCATTCTTAGCGGCGGCAAAATCCTGTGGCAAAGGTGTGACGTACGATCCCCGGTAGTGGATCAGGGCCCCCGCCGGGCACGGGACTTTCGGCCCGGAGGCCAGTCCGCGCAGCACTGACGCGGCCTTTACGTCTCCACTAGGCGGCTTCGTAAGTGATGTGCGTCCTATGCCGGGCCTCACACCGAACCTGTGACGGTCTCACCCTGAGTTGCAGCAGCAATGCCCTGCGTGACCGGAGTCCGCCTCCAGGCGGGCCCGACGGCGCCCCGCCTCCTCCCCAGGGCGGACACACCGGCCCCGAACCCCTCCCCGGGCCGTACGCCACCCGGCCCGAAGACCTACGACCGGAGCCCGATCCCGCAGGTCAGGGCCGCCGGTACGGTGACCCCATGCACAACGGACCCTGCACCGGGCTCGCGGCCGTCAGCACCGCCCTGCTCGCCATGAGCCGCCGGCTGGAGGTCCAGGACGTCCTGCGCACGATCGTCGTCTCGGCCCGCGAGCTGCTCGACGCCGAGTACGCGGCCCTGGGCGTCCCCGACGACCACGGCGGCTTCGCCCAGTTCGTCGTCGACGGCGTCACCGAGGACCAGTGGCGCCGCATCGGCCCCCTGCCCCGCCAGCACGGCATCCTCGCCGCGATGCTCCACCAGGAAGCCCCCCAGCGCCTGGCCGACGTCCGCCTGGACCCCCGCTTCGAGGGCTGGCCCGCAGCCCACCCCGACATGTCCGACTTCCTCGGCCTGCCCGTCCGCGACGGCGAGGAGACCCTCGGCGCCCTCTTCCTCGCCAACAAGAGGACGGCCCCCGGCCGGGAGCCGGGCTTCACCGACGAGGACGAGGAACTCCTCTCCCTCCTCGCCCAGCACGCCGCCATCGCCCTCACCAACGCCCGCCTCTACGAGCGCAGCCGCGAGCTCACCATCGCCGAGGAGCGCTCCCGCCTCGCCCACGAGCTGCACGACGCCGTCAGCCAGAAGCTGTTCTCCCTGCGCCTGACCGCCCAGGCCGCCGCCGCCCTCGTCGACCGCGACCCCGCCCGCGCCAAGGGCGAGCTCCAACAGGTCGCCGCCCTCGCCGCCGAGGCCGCCGACGAGCTGCGCGCCGCCGTGACCGAGCTGCGCCCGGCCGCCCTCGACGAGGACGGCCTCGTCGCGACCCTGCGCAACCACGTCCGCGTCCTGGACCGCGCCCACGCCGCCCGCGTCACCTTCACCTGCGACGGCGTACGGGCCCTGCCCGCGGCCCAGGAGGAGGCACTGCTGCGCGTCGCCCAGGAGGCCCTCCACAACGCCCTGCGCCACTCCGGGGCGGACCGCGTCGAGGTCGCCCTCGCCCGGGCCCCCGACGGCGGGGCCGTCCTGCGCGTGCGGGACTGGGGACGCGGCTTCTCCCCTCCCACCGTCCGCAAGGCCGGCCGCCACCTGGGACTGGTCTCCATGCGGGACCGCGCGGCGGGCGCCGGCGGCCGGCTGGAGGTCCGCTCCGAGCCCGGAGCGGGCACCACGATCGAGATGGAGGTCCCCGGTGGTTGACACCCCCGGCCGCATCCGCGTCCTGCTCGTCGACGACCACCAGGTGGTCCGGCGCGGCCTGCGCACCTTCCTGGAGGTACAGGAGGACATCGAGGTCGTGGGCGAGGCCGCCGACGGGGCGGAGGGCACCGCCCGCGCGGAGGAGCTGCGGCCCGACGTCATCCTGATGGACGTCACCATGCCGGGCACCGACGGCATCGAGGCCCTGCGCCGCCTGCGCGACCTCGGCAACCCCGCCCGGGTCCTCATCGTCACCAGCTTCACGGAGCAGCGGACCGTGGTCCCCGCCCTGCGGGCCGGAGCCGCCGGATACCTCTACAAGGACATCGACCCCGACGCCCTGGCCGGCGCCATCCGCTCCGTCCACGCCGGGCACGTGCTCCTCCAGCCGGAGGTCGCCGAGGCCCTGCTCGCCGCCCAGGACGACCAGGGCGCCCCGGCCGGCCGCCCGGGCTCCCTCACCGACCGCGAGCGCGAGGTGCTGGGCCTGATCGCCGACGGCCGCTCCAACCGCGAGATCGCCCGGGCCCTGGTCCTGTCCGAGAAGACCGTCAAGACGCACGTCTCGAACATCCTGATGAAGCTGGACCTCTCCGACCGCACGCAGGCCGCGTTGTGGGCGGTCAGGCACGGGATCACCCGCTGAGCGGGCGCGGCCCCGGGCAGGTCATGGGCTGAACCGAGATTCATACGGTCGGGTGTATGTAGCCCACATGGCGTATCCGGCCGGCGGGGGGAGCGTTCTCCATGGCGTGCCGCGGCGGCTGGCCGCGGCAGACGTACTGGAGGACGAGAAGTGAAGAACTACAAGAAGGCCGCAGCCGTCACCATGATCGCGGGCGGGCTCGTCGCCCTCGGCGCCGGTGTCTCCTCGGCGCACGGCGGTGCGTCCGCGGAGGGCGAGGCCCTGAACTCGCCCGGCGTGGTCTCCGGGAACCTGGTCCAGGTCCCCGTGCACGTCCCCGTGAACGTGGTCGGCAACACCGCCAACGTCATCGGCCTGCTCAACGGTGCCTTCGGCAACACGGGCGTCAACAGCTGACCCCACCCCCCGACCTGCGGCCCCGCCTCCCCCCTCTCCCCGGGAAGCGGGGCCGCGGCGTACCCGGCCCGCGGGGGCCTCCTAGCGCTCGCGCTCCTCCACCGGAGCGTTGTACGCCGCCACCAGCGCCCGCCGGGCCACCCGCTCCACCGGCCGCAGGGCATCGGCCCGCGCCGCCATCTCCGAGGCCGCCACCGCACCCCCGTGCCCCCGCTCGTACGCCAGCGACACCAGCAGGTCCACCCGCTGCGCCAGCGCCAGCACCCGCACCGCCCGCGCCGGATACCCGGGCGCCAGCACCTCCCGGCCCGCCTCCGCCCGCGCCCGGTACGCCGACAGCGCCGCCTCGGCCACCGGCCCCGACGCCGCCACGTCCAGCCGCGTCAGCACCACCGTCGCCTCGCGCAGCGCCTCGGCCAGCTCCCGCTCCGCCTCACCCAGCGACGGCACGTCCGCCGGCGGGGCCTCCCGCACCGGCAGGCACCGCCACACCACCGAGACGTGCACGTCGCCCGCCGGACCGGCCTCCTCGACCTCCGGCACCAGCCCCAGGGCCGCCCCCGCGCACACCACCGCCTCCTCGGCCTCCAGCGCCCGCGCGTTGAACTCCGGCGGCCCGCTCAGGCCCAGCGGATGCCCCGGCGCCGGCAGCGCCACCCGCATCCCCGTCACCCCCAGAGCGCGCAGCCGCCCCAGCGCCAGCGTGAGCCCCACCGGACCCGGCTCGCCCGGCAGCCCCGCCACGCGGTGCACGGCGTCCTCGCCCACGATCGACGACGCGGCCTCGTCGGGCGAGACACGACCGGCCAGCAGAGCGTTCCCCCAGGCGGCCAGCCGCCCTGAACGCGGTTCGAAAAGCATCCCCCCACTTTACGGATCCGGCCCCGTACCGGGCCTGGGGCCCGGACCCCTCCCCGAGTGGCGTAGGTTTTCCCCTGGGGTTTTCCCCTGGGGCTGCGCCTGCCGGCGCACAGAGAACCGTGACTGCAAGGGGTGACAACACGCTCATGAGCGATGTTCTGGAGCTGGTGGACGTATCCGTGGTCCGCGAGGGCCGGGCTCTGGTGGACCAGGTCTCCTGGTCGGTGAAGGAGGGGGAGCGCTGGGTCATCCTCGGCCCCAACGGCGCCGGCAAGACCACGCTGCTGAACCTCGCCTCCAGCTACCTCTTCCCCACCAAGGGCACGGCCACCATCCTCGGCAGCACCCTCGGCAAGCCCGGCAGCGACGTCTTCGAGCTGCGCCCGCGCATCGGCGTCGCCGGCATCGCGCTCGCCGACAAGCTCCCCAAGCGGCAGACCGTCCTGCAGACCGTGCTCACCGCCGCCTACGGCATGACCGCGACCTGGCAGGAGGAGTACGAGGAGATCGACGAGCAGCGCGCCCGCGCCTTCCTCGACCGCCTCGGCATGTCCGACTACCTCGACCGCAAGTTCGGCACCCTCTCCGAGGGCGAGCGCAAGCGCACCCTGATCGCCCGCGCCCTGATGACCGACCCCGAGCTGCTCCTGCTCGACGAGCCCGCCGCCGGCCTCGACCTCGGCGGCCGCGAGGACCTCGTCCGCCGCCTCGGCCGCCTGGCCCGCGACCCCATGGCCCCGTCCATGGTCATGGTCACGCACCACGTCGAGGAGATCGCCCCCGGCTTCACCCACGTCCTGATGATCCGCCAGGGCAAGGTCGTCACCGCCGGCCCCATCGACCTGGAGCTGACCTCGCGCAACCTGTCGCTCTGCTTCGGGCTCCCGCTGGTCGTCGAGCGCAACGAGCACGACCGCTGGACCGCCCAGGGCCTGCCCCTGCGCTGACGCACCCCGGCGCCCGGAGGATGGCCTTCGCGCCCTGTCCAGGCCGCGCCCACCCGACCTACCATGACCATGTGGACATCGACGCATGGGTGTGGTGGCTCATCGGCGCGGTCGGACTGGGCATCCCCCTCGTCCTCACCGCGATGCCGGAGTTCGGCATGTTCGCCGTCGGCGCCGTCGCCGCCGCCGTCACGGCGGCCCTCGGCGGGGGAGCGGTGGCCCAGGTCCTGGTCTTCGTCGCCGTCTCGGTCGCACTGATCGCCGTCGTCCGGCCGATCGCCAACCGGCACCGCGACCAGCGGCCCCAACACCGCACCGGCATCGAGGCCTTGAAGGGCAGGAGCGCCGTCGTGCTCGAACGGGTCGACGGCAGCGGCGGCCGCATCAAGCTCGCCGGCGAGGTCTGGTCCGCCCGGACGCTCGACTCCCACACCAGTTTCGAACCCGGCCAGTCCGTCGACGTCGTGGACATCGACGGCGCGACCGCGGTCGTCATGTGAGCAAGCAGCCCACCCGCGGCCCCGGGGTCTGCGAGACTCCGTTCAACGGGGCAGCACAGACAGCCGGAAGGGCACGGGGAACCGCATGCAACCGATCATCATCGTCCTGATCATCCTGGTGGTACTGGTCTTCATCGCCCTGGTCAAGACGATCCAGGTGATCCCGCAGGCCAGCGCGGCCATCGTCGAGCGGTTCGGCCGCTACACGCGCACCCTCAACGCGGGCCTCAACATAGTCGTCCCGTTCATCGACTCCATCCGCAACCGGATCGACCTCCGCGAGCAGGTCGTCCCGTTCCCGCCGCAGCCGGTCATCACCCAGGACAACCTGGTCGTCAACATCGACACCGTCATCTACTACCAGGTGACCGACGCCCGCGCCGCGACGTACGAAGTGGCCAGCTACATCCAGGCCATCGAGCAGCTCACCGTCACCACGCTGCGCAACATCATCGGCGGCATGGACCTGGAACGGACCCTCACCTCCCGCGAGGAGATCAACGCGGCGCTGCGCGGGGTCCTCGACGAGGCCACCGGCAAGTGGGGCATCCGCGTCAACCGCGTCGAGCTCAAGGCCATCGAGCCGCCGACCTCCATCCAGGACTCGATGGAGAAGCAGATGCGCGCCGACCGCGACAAGCGCGCCGCGATCCTCCAGGCCGAGGGCGTCCGGCAGTCGGAGATCCTGCGCGCCGAGGGCGAGAAGCAGTCCTCCATCCTGCGCGCCGAGGGCGAGGCCAAGGCCGCCGCCCTCAAGGCCGAGGGCGAGGCCCAGGCCATCCGCACGGTCTTCGAGTCCATCCACGCCGGCGACGCCGACCAGAAGCTCCTCGCCTACCAGTACCTCCAGATGCTCCCGAAGATCGCCGAGGGCGACGCCAACAAGCTCTGGATCGTGCCCAGCGAGATCGGGGACGCGCTCAAGGGCCTCTCGGGCGCCATGGGCAACTTCGGCCCCCTGGGCGGGGGCCCGACGGGCTTCAACCCGCAGAACACCGGCAAGGGAGCCCCCGGCGCCGACAGCGCGGCGGAGCGCCGGGAACAGCCCCCCATCGACTGACGCCGCCCTCCCCTTCGTGCATGATCGGTGAGGCCCCTCGACCTTCATGGCGGGGAGGCGACTCACTCACACAAAGGGGATGGCTCCGTCCATGTCCATGTCCATCTGGGAATCACTCGCGGTCCTCGCGGCCGGAATCGGCGCCGGCACGATCAACACCATCGTCGGTTCCGGCACCCTCATCACCTTCCCGGTCCTGCTCGCCACCGGCCTGCCCCCGGTGACCGCCAACGTCTCCAACACCCTCGGCCTGGTGCCCGGTTCCCTCAGCGGAGCCATCGGCTACCGCAAGGAACTCCGCGGACAGCGCGCCCGTGTCCTGCGGCTCGGCGCCGTCTCCCTCGTCGGCGGGCTCGCGGGCGCCGTCCTGCTCCTGACCCTGCCGTCGGACTCCTTCGACACGATCGTGCCCGTCCTCATCGGCCTGGCCCTCGTCCTCGTCGTCCTCCAGCCGAAGCTCGCCGCCGCCCTGCGCCGCCGCCAGGAAGCCGCCGGAGGCGACACCGGACACCCCGACGGCGGGCCGGCCCTGCTGACGGGCATGTTCCTCGCCAGCGCGTACGGCGGCTACTTCGGAGCCGCCCAAGGAGTCCTCTACCTCGGCCTGATGGGCCTGCTGCTCCACGAGGACCTGCAGCGCATCAACGCCGTCAAGAACGTGATCGCCGCGCTCGTCAACGGCATCGCGGCCGTCTTCTTCCTCTTCGTCGCCGAGTTCGACTGGACGGCCGTCCTCCTCATCGCCGTCGGCTCCACCATCGGCGGCCAGATCGGCGCCAAGGTCGGCCGCCGACTCTCCCCGACCGTCCTGCGCGGCGTCATCGTGACGGTCGGCCTCCTGGCCATCGCCCAACTGCTGCTCCGCTGAACGACGTAGAAGAAATACGCCGCCCCGCGCGCGGCACGGAGCGGCGCACGGGGCGGACGGGGCGGACGGGGCGGACCCGAATCAGGCGGAGCGCGCCAGCCACTCGGGCAGCCCCTCCTGCCCGCCCACCCCCAGCGCGAGCAGCATCGCATCCGCCGGCGACGGCACGAAGGGCTTGCGCAGCAGGGGCATCCCCGCCTCCTCCGGCGTCCGCGCCGCCTTGCGGTGGTTGTCCTCCGCGCAGGACGCCACCGTGTTCAGCCAGGTGTCCCCGCCCCCCTGCGCCCTCGGCAGCACGTGGTCCACGGTCGTCGCACGCCTCCCGCAGTACGCGCACCGGTGCTGGTCACGGACCAGCACCCCCCGCCGCGACCAGGGAGCATGTCTTCGGAACGGCACCCGGACGTACCTGCACAGCCGGATCACCCGGGGCATCGGAAGGTCCAGCGCGGCCGCGCGCACACGCAGCTCGGGATGCGACTGCTCCACCACGGCCTTGTCCTGGAGCACCAGAACGACGGCCCGGTTCAACGACACCGTCGACAGCGGCTCGAAGCTCGCGTTCAGCACCAGCGTGTCCCGCATCTCGCCCACCTCCCGTGCGCAGGCCCGCGACCACCCTGGCGACAGGGCCCGCAACCACTCTGGCCGCGCGCGCCACGCGGGACAACGCAATAAAAATGCCCGGTCCCGGCCTCATTTAGACCAGGACCGGGCCAACGCCGGGAGAACGATCAGCTCGCCGGCGCCTCGTACTCACCGATCAGCTGCGCACGGCCGAGCGCGTGGAACCGCAGATGGAATCCGACCACGGCGCACGAAGCGTCCGCGTCCGGACCGAGCTTCTCCCGGTCCACCGCGTACACCGTGAACACGTACCGGTGCCGCTCCCCGGCCGGCGGGGCCGCACCGCCGAAGTCCTTCGTCCCGTAGTCGTTGCGCACCTGCACCGCACCGGCCGGCAGCCCCTCGAACTTCCCGCTGCCCGCCCCGGCCGGCAGTTCGGTGACGGACGCCGGGACGTCGAAGAGCACCCAGTGCCAGAACCCGCTGCCCGTCGGCGCGTCCGGGTCGAAGCAGGTCACCGCGAAGCTCTTCGTCCCCTCGGGGAACCCCTCCCAGCGCAGCTGCGGGGAGACGTTCCCGCCCGCCAGCACCTGCGCGTCACCCAGGTCCGCACCGGGCGCGAGATCGGCACTGGCCACCGTGAAGGCGGGCACCTCGGGGTGGAAGGCGTGGGGAAGAGGAGCCCTGTTCCGCTCGGTCACTGATGTACTCCTTGATCGAAGAAGTCCTACGGGCCCGAGACTAGAACCAGTTGCGCTGCGAACCGACCGAGGCGATCCACTGGTTCAGGTACGCGGCCCAGTCGGTCCCCTCGTACGAGTGCAGACCCACCTGGAAGCAGCGGTACGTGTCGCTGCCCTCGCTGAACAGCCCCGGCTTCTTGTCCATCTCCAGCACGACGTCCATCTCGCGCCCGTCCGAGACGAAGGTCAGCTCCACCTGGTTCAGGCCCCGGTACTGCGACGGAGGCAGGAACTCGATCTCCTGGTAGAAGGGCAGCGTCTGGCGCGTCCCGCGGATGTGCCCCCGCTCCATGTCCGCGCTGCGGAAGGAGAAGCCCAGCTGCCGGAACGCGTCGAGGATCGCCTGCTGCGCCGGCACGGGGTGCACGTGGATCGGGTCCAGGTCACCGGCGTCCACCGCGCGGGCGATCTCCAGCTCGGTGCTCACCCCGATGCTCATCCCGTGCAGGGGGTGTCCCTCGAAGTGGGTGATCGGCGTCTCCGCCGGGATCTCCAGCGCGAAGGGCACCACGTGCAGGGCGTTCGGCTGCACCTTGAAGGCACCGCCGAGGCGCTGCTTGGTGAAGACGACGTCCTGCTTGTACTCGTGGTCGCCGCCCTCCACCTCCACCCGCGCCTGGAGCCCCACCGACAGCCCCTCGATCTGCTGCTCCACGGACCCGCCCTGGATCCGCACCTCGCCCTGGACGATCCCGCCCGGCACCACGTTCGGCTCGGTGATGATCGTGTCCACCGAAGCGCCGCCGGCACCCAGGCTCGCGAGCAGCTTCCTGAACCCCATGTCAATCTCCCCTATACGGATACGGATCTGAGAAGGCGGCGGCCGGCCCGACAGGCCGCCCGTCCCACCCCTTACCACTGCGGAACCTTAGGCCCCGGTTGCACGGGCGCGCGGTCCACTACGCTCGGCCGGATGAGCGCGCGCCCCGACCGTACGCCCCTGCCCCGGTCCTTCTTCGACCGCCCGGTCCTCACGGTGGCCCCCGACCTGCTCGGCCGGACCCTGGTCCGCCGTACCCCGGACGGCCCGGTGGAGCTGCGGATCACGGAGGTGGAGGCGTACGAGGGCGAGGCCGACCCGGGCTCCCACGCCTACCGCGGCCGCACCGCACGCAACGCGTCGATGTTCGGCCCGCCCGGACACGCGTACGTCTACTTCATCTACGGCATGTGGTTCAGCCTCAACCTCGTCTGCGGCCCCCCGGGCCACGCGAGCGGCGTACTGCTGCGCGCGGGGGAGGTGACGGTGGGCGCCGACCTGGCCGCCAAACGTCGACTTACGGCCAGAAACCCACGAGAACTGGCCAAGGGGCCGGCCCGCCTGGCCACGGCCCTGGACGTGGACCGCTCCCTCGACGGCACCGACCTCTGCGGGGGCCCCGATTCCCCCCTGTCGCTCCTCGCCGGCACGGCAACCCCTCCCGACCAGGTAGGGAACGGCCCGCGCACGGGAGTGGGCGGCGCCGGCGCGGCCCATCCGTACCGCTACTGGATCACCGGCGATCCCACCGTCAGCCCGTACCGCGCCCACGCGCCGCGCCGCCGCCCAACTTGACTCGATCTTTGGCGACGCCTAACGTAGCCCGAGCCGCTGGAACGGGGCACTGCCATCGCAGACCCCGCGGGAGCGGCCAACCCACTACCTACGACGTGCCCCTGGCGGGGTCGATTTCGGCATGCCCGAATTCGAATCCGACAGCTCGATTATGAGTTGCAGGGGATAAGCGCTAACGTGGTGGAGCGCCGAAAGGCAAAGGCCCCCAACGGCCACCGAATTCAAATCCAAGTCCGGAAACGGCGCGGAAATGATCTGGTAGAGTTGGAAACGCAGGAAAGAACGAAAGCCCGGAGGAAAGCCCCAGCGAGTGTCGCCAGGGTGAGTACAAAGGAAGCGTCCGTTCCTTGAGAACTCAACAGCGTGCCAAAAATCAACGCCAGAAGTTGATACCCCGTCCACTCCGGTGGATGAGGTTCCTTTGAAAAGACCTGTCGGGCCTTCGGGCACTGGCAGGCAACCAAACACAGCGAGGACGTTGTGGTCAGTCGGTCATATTCCGACCGTGACTGGCCCGCTCTTTCGTGCGTGTGCACCGGCTGTATTCATTTACTGGCCGAGTAAACATTCATGGAGAGTTTGATCCTGGCTCAGGACGAACGCTGGCGGCGTGCTTAACACATGCAAGTCGAACGATGAAGCCCTTCGGGGTGGA